>NZ_JBBCBV010000003.1:0-434405 GCF_037204045.1 Variovorax sp. CCNWLW225
TTGTAGTTGGGGTGCGGCTCGGCACCGAAGACGGTGATGTCGTACATGTCCGGGGCGAGCTTCAGGAGCTCCTCCAGCGTGCGTACGCCGGCCATGCCGTTGCCGACCATCACGAGCTTGAGTTTCTTCATGGGGTGGGGCCTTTCAACGAATCAAGCAAAGGAAGCACGCGGTGCGCGTGCAAAGTGCGTGGAAAGCACATGGAGAATGGCGCCATGAGCTTTGAAGTGGACATCGGCTACAGCAGCCAGCGCGGACCGCGCGAAGTGAACGAAGACTTTGCCGGTGCCGTCAACGCACCGCCGGGAGACGAGTCGCGCGGGCTCATTGCCGCCATTGCCGATGGCGTGTCCACCGGCGGACGCGGCCTGGAAGCGGCGCAGACCACCGTGATGGGCCTCCTGGCCGACTACTTCGCCACGCCCGACACCTGGGAGCCGACCGCCGCGCTCGACCGCCTGGTGGCGGCGCAGAACGCCTGGCTTGCCGATCACAACCGCCGGCGCCAAGGCAGCGCGACCGCGCTCACCACGCTCACGGCGCTGGTGCTGCACGGCCACAGCTACACGCTCGCGCATGTGGGCGACACGCGCGCATGGCGCGTGCGCGCCGACGGCGAGCCGGCCATGCCGCTGACGCAGGACCATGCCTTCGAGCATCCCGACATGCGCAGCCGCTTGACGCGCGCCATCGGCCTGGACGACCAAGTGCGCGTCGACTACGCGCAGGGCGATGTGCGCGTGGGCGACTGCTTCGTGCTCACGTCCGACGGCGTGCACGGTGTGCTCAAGCCGCAGCGCCTGGCCGCTATCGCCTTGCAGGGCAGCGCCGAGCAGGCGAGCGAGGCGCTGGTGAACGCGGCTCTCGAGGCCGGTACGCGCGACAACGCGACCGCCTTGGTCATTCGCGTTGTCGGCCTCGACCCGCGGCAGCTGGACGACGAGCTCGGAGACGGCCGCCGACTGGCCCCGCCGCCCTTGCTGAAGGTGGGCGACGTGCTCGACGGCTACGTGGTTACCGCCCTGGTGGCCGACACCGGCGTGCACCTGCTCTACCAGGGACGCAATGCCGCCACGCGCGAACTGGTCGCGCTCAAGACGCTGCACCCCTCGCGCGCCAGCGATCCGCAGGAGCGCGCGATGCTCGCGCACGAAGCCTGGCTGGGCCAGCGCGTGGGAAGCGGTGGATTCGTGCGCGTGCACGAGCGTGCCGAGAACGCCAGCGCGCTCTACATCGTGTTCGATTGGCACGGCGGACGCACGCTGGAGCAGATGCGCAAATCCGGCGCGCGCGGTGCGGTGGCCGAGGTGGTCGCCGCGGCCATCGACGTGACCAAGGCCCTGGGCCGGCTGCACCGCCACGGCGTGGTGCACCGCGACATCAAGCCCGGCAACCTGCACCTGGGCGATGACGGCCGCTGGCGCATTCTCGACCTGGGCGTGGCGCTGTCGGGCCGCGAAGGCGCGGCCCAGCGCGAGCTGCATGCGGGCACGCCCAGCTACATCAATCCCGAGCAATGGGAGGGCGCCCCCGCCGACACGGGCAGCGACCTGTTCGCGCTCGGCGTCACGCTGTACCAATGGCTTGGCGGACACTTGCCCTACGGAGAGATCGAGCCCTACCAGGTGGCGCGCTACCGGCGCGACCCGGCCGCGCTCTCGCGCCTGCGGCCCGACGTGCCCGTGTGGCTCGACCATCTGGTGCGCAAGGCCGTTGCACGCGATCCGCGCGAGCGCTTCGAGACCGCCGAGGAAATGCTGCTTGCCCTGGAGCGGGGCGCGTCCCGCCCGGTGGGTGCGCCGCCCGCCACGCCGCTGATCCGCCGCGACCCGGCCGCGCTCTACAAGATCGCGCTCGCCGTGTCGCTGCTGTTCAACGCACTGCTCGTGGTGTGGCTGCTGTTCTTGCCACGCTGACGGCGAACGGACAAGGGTCATGGCCGCGTTGCCTTCGGCGGGGCGGTGTACTTGGCCGGAGCCGGTGAGGGCGTGGTGCGCGCACGGCCGCCTTTTTCGGCCCAGGTGCGTGTCCAGCGGATCTGCATCACGCGCATCACGCCCAGCATGACGAGCGACAGCACGCCGAAGAACACGAAGCCCCACACGTAGCTGCCGAGGTATTGCTTCGACAGGCCCATGGCGTTGGGCACCAGGCCGCCGCCCAGCGCGCCGATTTCGCCGATCATCGAACCGGCCACGGCGGTGCTGGTGGGCCAGCGCAGCGGCACCAGCTGGAACAGCGCGCCGTTGCCCGCGCCCAGGGCGGCAAAGCACAAGATCAGGAGCAGCGTGGTGAGCGCAAGCGATGCCGACGAGATGCCCACCAGCACGAGACCGACGGCCACCACAAGCAGCACTACGGTCAGCGTGTTCACGCCGCCCCAGCGGTCGGAGATCCAGCCGCCGACGATGCGCACCGCCGCGCCCATGAAGGCCGCCAGCATGGTGAGTTGCCCCGCCTGCACCTTGCTCACGCCGAACTGGTCGTAGTAGTAAGAGGGCAGGAAGGTGATGAGACCGATGAAGCCGCCGAAGGTCACGCCGTAGATCAGGCTGAACACCCAGCCGTCTTTTTCGAACAGGCAGGCGATGTGTTCGCGGAAGCTCGCGTGGCTGTCGACATCGGGCGGCTCCTTGGCGAACAGCACCATCACGACCATCGGCACCAGAATGGCGGCGGCCGCCACGGCATACACCGCCTGCCAGCCGAGCCATTGCGCGAGCGGCGGCGCCACCAGCACCGACACCGCCGTGCCCACGTTGCCGGCGCCCACCAGGCCCATGGCCAGGCCCTTGTGCTGCGGCGGGAACCAGCCCGAACCCAGCGACAGCGCCACGCCGAAACTGGCGCCCGCAATGCCCAGCAGCACGCCCATGGCCAGCAGGTCGTTGAAGCTCTTCACGAAGAAGAAGCCGAACAGCATCGCCACCGCGATCAGGCCCATCTCGACCAGCGTGGCGTTCTTGCGGCCGATGTATTGCGAGAGGATGCCGAGCGGAAAGCGCATGAGCGCACCCGCGATGATGGGCACCGACAGCATCAGCCCCTTTTGCGCAGGCGAAAGATCGAAGGTTTCGCCGATGAACGGCGCCATGGCGCCGTTGAGCACCCAGATGCAGCAGGAGAACGAGAAGTACAGAAAGGCCGCGAACAGCGTCGGGCCGTGGCCTGAGTGCAAGAAGGTCCTGAAACTGGACATGGCGTTCAATCGTGCGAAATGCCGCGGCGCAGCCTTTGGAGGGCCGAGTCGACAGACGGGGTTGGGGCGGAATGCCGGCAGCGAACGCTGTCGGCGTGGGGGTGCTTCCCGGCCATTGCGCAGCCAGGATGGATGCAGGAGCCTGCAGCCTCACCAAAGCGGTGCTTCGTTACACCGCACCCGTGTCGATGCAAGAGACGTGCCTGCGCAAATGCGCGGGCGTGGCCTATGCTTGCCGTGCCCCCAACCGCTTTTCCATGATGTCCCTTCTTGTCGTTCTGCCCAATGATTTCGCCGAATCCGCGCCGCTGCCGGAGCCTCTGCAGCAGGCGCTGGCGAGCACCGGCGTCGCTGCCGTCGAGCGGAGCACCTGCCACACGCTGGTGCAGAAGGTGGGTGCGCTTGCACCGCAACAGGTGATGGCCTGGCTGCCCGCACCGGCGCAACAGCTGCAGGCGCTGCTCGATGCTGTCGGCGAATGGAAGGCCACGCCTCCTTGCGGGCTGAGCCTCGTCAGCGCACCGCTGGACAGCGCCCAGCACGAAGCGCTGGTTGCTCTGGGCGTGCATGCGTGGCTGCCGATCGAAGCTTTCGATGGCACCTCGCTTCGCGCGCTGATGACCCTCGCGCCGGTCCGGCGTGAACGCGAGGCCGCGCTGCGCACCGAACTCGACGGCTTGCGCACGCGCATGGATGAACGCAAATGGGTCGACCGCGCCAAGGGCCTGCTGATGTCGTCCCGCGGCATCGGGGAGGACGAGGCCTTCGGCTTGCTCCGCGGCGCGGCCATGCATGCCAACCTGCGGCTGGGCGAGGTGTCGCGCTCGGTAATCGAGGCCGCGCAGTGGGCCGACGCGATCAACCGCGCCGGGCAACTGCGCATGCTGTCGCAGCGGCTGGTGCGGATTGCCGCTCAGATGCTTGCCGGCATCGACGTGCAGCGTGCGCGCGTGTTGCGCACGCAATCGGTCGAGCGGGTGCAGCAGAACCTGGATCACCTGGCCACCCTTGAGCTGGGCGCCCCGGGCGCGGGCGCGCTGGGCGATGTGCAGGTGGCGTGGAGCGGGCTTTCCGCCGCGCTGGCGGCGCGCGCGGTGCCGCAGGCGCTGGCTGACATCGACAAGCTCGGCGACGAGCTGCTGGCCGCGGCCGAGGCGCTGACCGATGCGCTCGAAGCCTCCGGCGCGCGGCGTGCGCTGCGCATCGTCAACATCTGCGGGCGGCAGCGCATGCGCGCACAGCGCCTGGCCAAGGACGCGTTGCTGGCTTCGGCGCTCGCTGCAGGGCCTTCGCGCGAACGGCTGCTGCCGACCATGAACGAGTTCGAGGCGGCGCTGCTGGAGCTGGAGCGCGCGCCCCTCAGTTCACCCGAGATTCGCGCCGCACTGGCGGCCGCGCGGGACGAATGGCTGCGCCTGGTCGGCGGCGTGCAGGCACTCGAAAGCCCTGAAGGCCGCGCCACGCTGGTGCGTTCCAGCGAAGCGCTGGTGGACACTTTCGAGCGGCTCACCGCCTGGTACGAGCACAGCCTGCAAGTCATCATGTCCTGACTCCGGTTGTGCCGTGCCGGCGGTGTCAGGCCGCAACCTTCTCCACGTGCGCCTGGCGCGTGTAGAGAAAATCGATCACCGCCTTGCGGGCGTGCACATAGGTCGGGTCTTCGGCCAGTTCGACGCGGTTGCGCGGACGTGCGATGTCGACCTTCAGGACTTCGCCGATGGTGGCGGCCGGGCCGTTGGTGAGCATCACGATGCGGTCGCTCAGCAGCACCGCTTCGTCGACGTCGTGCGTGACCATGACGACGGTGCTCTGGGTCTTCTGCACGATGCCGAGCAGTTCGTCCTGCAGCTTGGCGCGCGTGAGCGCGTCCAGGGCGCCGAAGGGTTCGTCCATCAGCAGCACCTTGGGTTCCATCGAGAGAGCGCGTGCAATGCCCACGCGCTGCTTCATGCCGCCTGAGATTTCGCCGGGGCGCTTTTGCGCGGCAGGCGTAAGGCCGACCATTGCGAGCGCCGCATCGGTGCGTGCGCGCAACTGCGCCTTGTTCTCGGTGGCGGCAAAGACGCGCTCGACGGCGAGGTACACGTTCTCGAAGCAGGTGAGCCAGGGCAGCAGCGAGTGGTTCTGGAAGACCACCGCGCGCTCGGGGCCGGGGCCTTTGATTTCGCGGTTGGCGCACAGAAGCACGCCTTGCGTGGGCGTCGTCAGACCGGCAATCAGGTTCAGCAGCGTCGACTTGCCGCAGCCCGAATGGCCGATGAGCGTGATGAACTCGCCCTTGGCCACGTTCAGGTTGATGCCCTGCAGCGCCAGGAAGCTGCCCTTGGCGGTCTTGAAGCGCTGCTCGACGTTGTGGATCTCGATGTACTTGGAATCATCATTCATGACTTCACCTCTTCAAACGTGAACGCGGTTGCAAGCTTGATGAGCGCGAACTCCAGCACCAGGCCGACGATGCCGATGACGAAGATCGCGATGATGATGTTGGCGACGTTGAGGTTGTTCCACTCGTCCCACACCCAGAAGCCGATGCCGACGCCGCCGGTGAGCATTTCGGCCGCAACGATCACCAGCCAGGCGGTGCCCACGGCCAGGCGAACGCCGGTCAGCATGTAGGGCAGCACGGCGGGGAAGAGAATCTTCGTGAAGATCTTCCATTCGCTGAGGTTGAGCACCTTGGCCACGTTCATGTAGTCGCTCGGCACGCGCTGCACACCCACGGCGGTGTTGATCACCATCGGCCAGATCGAGCAGATGAAGATGGTCCAGATGGCGGCGGGGTTGGCGCCCTTGAACACCAGCAGGCCGATTGGCAGCCAGGCCAGCGGCGACACGGGGCGCAGCAGGCTGATCAGCGGATTGAACATGCGCGAAAGAAACTCGAAGCGTCCGATGGCAAAGCCAGCCGGAATACCGACTGCAGCCGCGAGCCCGAAGCCCAATGCCACGCGCTGCAGCGACGAGAGCACGTTCCAGCCCACGCCCTGGTCGTTCGGCCCCTTGCTGTAGAACGGATCGCTGAACACCGTGAGCGCCTGCTGCCAGGTGGCGAGCGGCGAAGGAAAGCCGGTGGTGCTCTTCATGGCGACCAGCTCCCAGATCAGCACCAGCAGGCCGAAGCCCGCGAGCGGTGGCAGCACGCGCATCCAGAAGGCGCGCAGGTCGATGGAAAAGCGTGGTTTTTGCTCCCTCTCCCCTCTGGGGAGAGGGGTGGGGTGAGGGGCAGCCTCGGCGCGGGGCGCACCTTCACCCCGGCCCTCTGCCGCACGCGGGGGAGAGAGAGATGCGTCCATCGGCGAATGAAATACAGCACTGACCATGGTGTGTTTCTCCTCAGGCGTCTCAGACGTGGATCTTGAAAGAGTCGGCATATTTCTTCGGGTCCTTGCCGTCCCACACGGAGCCGTCGAACAGCTTGCTGGTGCGCATCACGTCCTTGGGAACCGGCGTCTGCGTGGCGGCGGCGGCCTGCTTGTAGATGTCGATGCGGTTGATCTCGGTGGCCACCTTCAGGTAGTCCGGATGCTCCTTCAGCAAGCCCCAGCGCTTGTGCTGCGTGAGGAACCACATGCCGTCCGACAGGTAGGGGAAGCTCACGGCGCCGCCGTTGTAGAACTTCATGTGGTTGGGATCGTCCCAGCTCTTGCCCATGCCGTTGACATAGCGGCCCAGGATGCGCTGGTTGATGGCATCGACGCTGGTGTTGACGTAGCTCTTGTCGGCAATGGTCTCGGCCATCTTGTTCTTGTTCTGCAGGCCGGTGTCGATCCACTTGCCCGCTTCGATGATGGCCGCGGTCACGGCGCGCGCGGTGTTGGGGTACTTCTTGACGAAGTCGCCCGTGGTGCCGAGCACCTTCTCCGGATGGTCCTTCCAGATGTCCTGCGTGGTGATCGCTGTCACGCCGATGCCGTCCATGATCGCGCGCTGGCCCCAGGGCTCGCCCACGCAGTAGCCGTCCATGTTGCCGACGCGCATGTTGGCCACCATCTGCGGAGGCGGCACGGTGATGTTCTTGACGTCCTTGAACGGGTCGATGCCGGCCGAGGCCAGCCAGTAGTAGAGCCACATCGCGTGGGTGCCGGTGGGAAAGGTCTGCGCAAAGGTGTATTCGCGCTTTTCGGTGGCGATGAGCTTGGCGAGCGAGGCGGCATCCACCGCACCCTTGTCGGCCAGCTTCTTCGACAGCGTGATGGCCTGGCCGTTGTTGTTGAGGGTCATGAGCACGGCCATGTCCTTCTTGGGGCCGCTCAGGCCCAGGTGCATGCCGTAGACCAGGCCGTAGAGCACGTGCGCCATGTCCAGGTCGCCATTGGAGAGCTTGTCGCGCACGCCGGCCCAACTGGCTTCCTTGCTGGGCACGATCTTCACGCCGTACTTCTTGTCGATGCCCAGCACCGAGGCCATCACCACGCTGGCGCAGTCGGTCAGGGGAATGAAGCCGATCTTCACTTCTTCCTTTTCCGGCTTGTCGGAGCCCTGGGCCCAGACGGCGGCGCGCAGGGCGGGATCGATTCCCACGGCGCCAATGGCGGCGGCTTGCAGTACGCGGCGGCGGCTGAGGCGGGTTTTCAGCAGGTCGGTCATGTGGCGGGGCTCCGGTTGAAGAACAACAACAAACAAAAGGAAGGACAGAAAACAAAAAAGGCGTCCCGCACCGCGCAGGGGCTGCTCGAAAACGAGCCCTTGCGGGATGGGGGACGCCTTTGTCCAATTTCGGTGGGCAACACCCGCCGTTGGGTGCTGCCTGCCTCGGACCCAGGGGTCCATGTACTACTTCAGCAAACTGCGTGCCAGCTTTATCGACCGTGTTTTGCTATCGCCTTGCTATCGAATAGGCAGCAAAAGAGCGGCTGCCACTGGGTGCGCAGGGCAGCTGAGACGGAAAGTCGGCGCCATGCACGCTTGTTGTGCGCCGCACCATTTCGAACGCAATGCACGCGGCCGTTCAGCGCCGCGACGCCGTATCCAGGGGCAGGTAGTCGGCCATGGCGAGCATCGACTCGGCCACGTCCACCAGGCGGCGCTTCTGGTTCATGGCGGTCTGCAGCAGCATCTTGTGGGCTTCGTTCTCGCTCATGCGGCGGTGCGCCATCAGGAGGCCCTTGGCGCGTTCGACCAGCTTGCGCTCGTTGAGGGAGGCGCGAACGGTTTCGAGCTCTTCGCTCATGGCCTGCAGCCGGTGCGATTGCTCCTGCACCATGTCGAGCACCGAGCGTTCGAGGTGCCGCCCGTACTGCGCCGGCGCCGTGGCCTCCGCACCAATGTCGTCGAAGAAGACCGCGCCTTCGGCCTGCGGCGCGAGGGTGCCGAGCACCTTCTGGTATTTCTGCAGTTCGCCGCGTGCCTGCGCGATCTTGCGGGCGCAGAGTTCGCGCAGTTCTTCCGCCAGCCGGTGTTCGACGGTCTTCATGGCGTCGATGCGGAGGGTGCAGCAGTCGAACCAGTTCTGGCTCAGCCGGGGATCGGGCGCAGCCGCCGATGCCGCCTGGGCCGAGGCCACGCTCATGCGGCGCAGGCGCTCGATCTCGGCCATGACAGCGTCGGACTGGCTCTGGTGCCAGAGCGCAAGCACGCCGCTGCTCGAGAAGTCGATGAACACCTGGAAGCAGCGCTCCTGCAGCTCGATGAGGTGCAGCCATTGCTGGCGCTGCGCTTCGTCGGTACGCCCCACCGCCAGTGACGCGGCTCCGAAGGCGCGCTCCTGGCCGGCAAACTCCTTGCCCTGCATGAAGTTGAACATCGCGACGAGCAGGCGCGAAATCTCGGGGTCGGTGGCGCCGTCGGCTGCCTCGAACACCACCGCCAGCAGGCCGGCAACGAGCTTGGCGAAAGCGGCGGTGGCCTGCGCGGGCGTCAGTTCGAGCGCGGCGACGCGGCGGCGCAGCGCGGGCAAGCCGTCCAGGCCGGGAAGCACCCAGGCAATGCGGCTGAAGAGGCGGGCGCTGTTGCCCGCGGTGGCGCCCGGGCGGCCTTCGGTTTCGAGCTGGTCGAAGCCGGCGCGCACCTCCTGTTCGAGCGCCAGGCATTCGGCGATCTGCGGGTCGCGCTGGTCGGCAAAGCGAACCCCGCGCGAGGCGAGAAACACGTTGGACATGCCGCGCTCCCGCTGCAGCGCATGAACCAGCCGGGCGATCAGCCCGACCAGGTCGCTGGTGCGCGCGAGCTGGTCGAGCTCGTCGATTTCGCACTTTCTGGCGGCGATCAGGAAATTCAGTCCGGATTTCATGGCGGGGAGGGGAGGCAAAAGGTGTGCTGCAACATCCGTGCCGCACGGGCATTCGGCGCCGCCTACACTCCTGCGGATGCTTCTTCTGGGAATCGAATCCTCCTGCGACGAAACCGGCGTGGCGCTGGTCGAATCGCACGGCGACGCGCTGCCGCTGTTGCGCTCGCACGCACTGCACAGCCAGATCGCCATGCACCAGGCCTACGGCGGCGTGGTGCCCGAACTCGCCAGCCGAGACCACATCCGCCGCGTGCTGCCGCTGACCGAAGCCGTCATGGCGGAGGCCGGTCGCTCGCTGGCCGAAATCGACGTGGTCGCCTACACGCGCGGCCCGGGCCTTGCGGGGGCCTTGCTGGTGGGCGCGGGCGTGGCGTGCGCCCTGGGGGCGGCGCTGGGCAAGCCGGTGCTCGGGGTGCATCACCTCGAGGGGCACCTGCTGTCACCCTTCCTGAGTGCGGATCCGCCGGAGTTTCCGTTCGTGGCGCTGCTCGTTTCGGGCGGGCACACGCAACTGATGCGGGTCGACGGCGTGGGGCGCTACGAGCTGCTGGGCGAAACCATCGACGACGCGGCGGGCGAGGCTTTCGACAAGAGCGCCAAGCTCATGGGCCTGCCGTATCCGGGTGGCCCGTGGCTGGCCAAGCTGGCGGAAGAGGGCAATGCCGAGGCGTTCAAGCTGCCGCGGCCCCTCCTGCACAGCGGTGATCTGGATTTCTCATTCGCCGGGCTGAAGACCGCGGTGCTGACGCAGGCCAAGAAGCTCGGCGCCGGGCTGGAGGCGAGCAAGGCCGACCTGGCCGCTTCCACGCAAGCGGCCATCGTCGAGGTGCTGCTGAAGAAGTCGCTGGCCGCGCTCGGGCAGACCGGCCTGAAGCGGTTGGTCGTCGCAGGCGGCGTGGGCGCCAATCGAAGCCTGCGGGAGCAACTGAACGCCGCCTGCGCCAGGCGCGGCGTGCGGGTGCACTACCCCGAGCTGCACCTGTGCACCGACAACGGCGCAATGATCGCAATGGCGGCCGCCATGCGGCTGCAGTCGGGCCTGGCGCAGGCCAGCGCGCGCTATGCCTTCGACGTCAAGCCGCGATGGCCCATGGCTTCGCTGATGGCATCCGAGGCGGCGCCGCAGGTGCCCGCGTAGCAGCGGGGCGCTGCGCCCGGCCAAGCGACGGCACCGGCAGCACGTCGAGCATGTTGCGCCACAGCTGGCGCCACTGCGGCCAGTCGTGGCCGCCTTCGGTGGTGAACACGCGGCCTTCGGGCAGCGCATCCGCCAGCAGCTTGTGGTTGCTCGCAAAACGGTCGCTCAGGCCGAACCCCAGGTAGAGCTGCGGCAGGTTCTTCGATCTTTGGGGTTCCAGGTATTGCTGGAACCAGGGCCACAGCTTGCGGTCGACTTCCTCGTCGGGCTGGGGGCCGGTGGGCGCCTGCCAGGTGCGCAGGCCGCCGGCCTTGTGGATTTCGGCGCCCAGAACGCGCCGCCCCAGGTAGGGTGCCAGCGCGACGATGCCGTCGACCGAGCCCGGCCTGGACAACTCGTGGATCAGCGCGCCGAAGCCGCCGATGGAAATGCCCACGAGCCAGATCGACTTGTAGCCCTTGGCGCGCTGCGGCTCGATGACGTCCGCATGCAGGCGGTCGCTGAGCGTCTGGTCGTAGTAGTAGGAAACGTCGGCGTCCACCAGCAGCGAGTCGGCGGCCAGATGGCGCTCTCGCACGGCGCTGATGAAACCTTCGCGTTCGAATTCGTCGGGTTTGAGATAGGCACCGGGCAGGAATACCAGGAGCGTATCGGACCGTTCATTGTCATTGGCTGACTTGAGGTGCGTGATCATGGCGTGCCTTAAGGGGCACCCGAATCCGCACCGTCAGCGATTCGGTGCGTTTGCGAGACGCCCACGAAGAAGAAAAGAAGAAAAATGTGAATACGTCACATGATGTGACGTTATTCACTGCCCTATTGTGATTAGGGAGCGTCTTCAAAGTCAAAAACAATAGTTAACGACACTTTCCTCTCGTGGGCATTGCAAGATCAGTTGATCTGCAGCTCCGAAACGCGGCTCACCGGCACTTGCTTGCCCAGCTTCAGCGTGAGCACGCCGTTCTCGAGCTTGGCTTCGCTCGCGCTCACGTCGATGTCTTGCGGCAGCTCGTACGCGGCCTTGAACTGGCGCTTGGCTTCGGCCTTGCTGTCGATGCGGACCACGGTGCCCTCGATGCCGATGGTGAGGTCTTCGCGCGAAAGGCCGGGCACATCGATGGAAAGCGTCCAGCTCTTGTCGTCCTGTTCGACGAGCGGCGACTTGCGTGCGCCGGCAAAGGCTTCGTTGACGAAACGCTCGAAGGCGCGGTCGTACGAACGCGGAGCGAAGCGGGCGGTATGAAGGGCGGGTGCGAAAAACATGAAAGAACTCCTGAATGAACACAATGGGGACAAGAATGTGTGTCCCTTACACTGCGCGGCCATTCAATGCTGAGTGCCGCTTGCCACCACATCTAGGCGCGGCCGCAACCGTTTCAAGACAATGAATCCCCCCTTTATTTGGCGTCGCAAGGCCTTGAAATTTGCGGCGCTGGCGCTATGCGCGGCCCCCTTTGCCGCAGCGGCGCAAACGCCGCCGGCGCCCATCCGCCTGGCGCTGATCGAAAGCATGAGCGGTCCCTTCGCCAACACCGGAGAAGCGGTGTTTCGCAATCTGCTGTGGGCCGTGGAGCGCGTGAATGCGCGCGGCGGCGTCAAGCTGCCGGGTGTGCCCGGCGGTGCGCGGCCGCTGCAGCTCGACCGCTACGACAGCAAGGGGCAGAACGAAGAAGCTCTGTCGGCGTTGCGCGCGGCCATGGACGACGGTGCGCGCATCGTGCTGCAGGGCAACTCGTCGGCCACCGCCGCGGCGTTGGTCGATGCCATTGAAAAGAACAACGAACGCGATCCGTCGCGGCGCGTGATCTTTCTCAACTACGCGGCGGTCGATCCGGTGCTCACCAACGAGCGCTGCAGCTTCTGGCACTTTCGCTTCGATGCCCATGCCGACATGCGCGTGGCCGCGCTGATGGATGTGGTGAAGGACGATGCAACGCTCAAGCGCGCCTATCTCATCGGTCAGGACTACAGCTTTGGCCAGGCGGTGCTGCGCGAGACGAAACGCCAGCTCGGCGTGCAGCGGCCCGATGTGGAAATCGTCGGGGACGAGCTGCACCCGATGGGAAGGGTGAAGGACTTCGCGCCTTATGCCGGCAAGATCATTGCAAGCGGCGCGCAGGCGGTGTTCACCGGCAATTGGGGCAACGACCTCACGCTGCTCGTGAAGGCGGCGCGCGAGGGTGGCTTCAATGGCACCTTCTATACCTTCTACGGCAACGCTCTCGGTGCGCCGGCCGCCATCGGCGATGCAGGCATCGGCCGCGTGATCGCGGTGGCCGACTGGCTGCCCAACGTGCAGACCGCGCAGTCCGAGGCGTTCTATCGCGCGTTCCGCGCGCGCTTTCCCAAGCCTGCCGACGACTACGTGCACATGCGCATGCAACTGCTGGTGGAGTCGCTGGCGCAGGCCATCGAGCGCGCCGGCAGCGTCGAGGCGGCGGCCGTGGCTCGGGCGCTCGAACAGGCCGATGTGAGCCTCTACGGACAGCGCGGACGCATGCGCGCGGCGGACCATCAGTTCCAGCAGCAACTCGTGGTCGGCGTGATGGACAGGCAGGGCAGGCCGGGCGTGCAGTTCGATGTCGAAGGCTCCGGCTACGGCTTCCGCGTGATCAAGACCATCGCACCCGAACGCGCCGAACTGCCGACCACCTGCAAGATGAAGAGAAGCTAGGAAAACCAACTCATGCGTGAAGCCATCCACAACCTCGAAGCCTCCAAGATCCGCGAGGTTGCCAATGCCGGACTGGGCCGCGACGACGTGCTCGCGTTCTGGTTCGGCGAAAGCGACGAGGTCACGCCCGAGGTGATCCGCCAGGCGGCCATCGACTCCCTGCAGCGCGGCGAAACCTTCTACGCGCACAACCTCGGCCTGCCGGAACTGCGCGAGGCGATCGCCGGCTACACCAGCAAGCTGCACCCCCAGGTCGATGCTTCGCGCATCGCTGTGACCTCCGGCGGCGTCAGCGCGCTGATGCTCGCGGTGCAGGCGCTGGTCGATGCAGGCGACGAAGTGGTCGCGGTCACGCCGGTGTGGCCCAACCTGACGGCGCAACCCGCGATTCTTGGCGCGGTGGTGCGCACGGTGTCGCTGCTGCCTGCCGATGGCCAATGGACCCTGGACCTTGCAGCCTTGCGGAAGGCCGTCACGCCGAAGACCAAGCTCCTGATCGTCAACGCGCCCAACAACCCGACCGGCTGGACCATGACGCGCGAAGAGCAGCAGGCCGTGCTCGACCACTGCCGCGAAACCGGCACCTGGATCCTGGCCGACGAGGTGTATGAGCGGCTGTATTTCGAGCCCACGCCCAACGGCTGCGCGCCGAGCTTCCTGGACATTTCGAAGCCTGACGACCGGCTGGTGGTGACACACAGCTTCTCGAAGAGCTTTCTCATGACCGGCTGGCGCTTGGGGTGGCTGGTGCTGCCGCCCGCGCTGGTCGAGGGCATCGGCAAGCTGATCGAGTTCAACACCTCCTGCGCAAGCGTCTTTACCCAGCGCGCCGCCGTGGCCGCCATCGAGCACACCGCGGAGATCACGCCCCGCGTGGTCGCCCACCTGAAACAGTGCCGGGACACCCTGGTGCCGCTGCTGGAAGCCTTGCCCGGTGTGCAGGTAGCCCCGGCCAAGGGCGGCATGTACGCCTTTTTCCGCCTTGACGGCTTCGGCGACTCCCTCGAGCTTGCCAAGCGCCTGGTGGTAGAGGCTGGCCTTGGCCTGGCCCCGGGCAATGCCTTTGCCCCGGAAGCCCAGGGGTGGCTGCGCTGGTGCTTCGCTTCGAAGGACCCGCAGCGCCTTGTGCAGGGGGTGGAGCGCCTGAAAACCTGGCTATCCAGACAGTAAACGCGCAAATCCCGGGCGAGCTATAATCCCGAGGCTTTGCATGCCGCAAGGCGCACGGTGAGGGCAGTTCCAGCGCTCACCGCAAGTCAAACATCCCGGAACAAGGAAATTCAACATGATCGCAGCCTCCATCAAGGCCGAAGTCGTCAAAGACAACGCCCGCGCCGCCAACGATACCGGTAGCCCCGAAGTGCAAGTCGCACTGCTGACCGCCCGTATCAACGAGCTCACCCCCCACTTCAAGACGCACGCCAAGGACCACCACGGCCGTCGCGGCCTGCTGCGCATGGTGAGCCGTCGCCGCAAGCTCCTGGACTACCTCAAGTCCAAGGACGCCGATCGTTACACCGCGCTGATCGCCAAGCTGGGTCTGCGCAAGTAAACCGAATCGCATGAAAAAACGCCTGGGTTAGTCCGCTAGCTCAGGCGTTTTTTACTTCGCGATCCACTTTCGGAGTGCCAAAACAGAGCGAAGCTGTGTCATTCCAACGAAGTTCCCGCCGAGCTTCGCTGGAATGGCATCGTGTTCTGAGAAGCCTCCGTCCCTGCGAAACCTGTGATGAATACAGGTCCATCGCTATCAAAACAGGAGCAAACATGAGCCTCTTCAACAAAGTCACCAAGTCCTTCCAATGGGGCGACAAGACTGTCGTCATGGAAACCGGTGAAATCGCCCGCCAGGCCAGCGGCGCCGTGGTGGTCGACATCGACGGAACCGTGGTCCTGGCGACCGTGGTGGCCTCCAAGTCGGCAAAGCCCGGACAGGACTTCTTCCCGCTGACCGTCGATTACATCGAGAAGACCTATGCCGCGGGCAAGATCCCCGGCAGCTTCTTCAAGCGCGAAGCCAAGCCCAGCGAACACGAAACGCTGACCAGCCGCCTGATCGACCGTCCGATCCGCCCGCTGTTCCCCGAAGGCTTCCTGAACGAAGTGCACGTGGTCATCCACACGCTGTCGCTCAACCCCGAAGTCGACGCCGACATCGCCGCCATGATCGGCGTGAGCGCCGCGCTGTCGATTTCCGGCATTCCGTTCAGCGGCCCGATCGGCGCTGCGCGCGTGGGCTACATCAACGGCCAGTACGTGCTGAATCCGGGCCAGACCGCCCGCAAGGATTCGCAGATGGACCTCGTCGTGGCAGGCACCGAAGCCGCCGTGCTGATGGTCGAATCCGAAGCGCAGCAACTCAGCGAAGAAATCATGCTGGGCGGCGTGGTGTTCGGCCACGAACAAGCCAACATCGCGATCAACGCGATTCATGAACTCGTGCGCGACGCCGGCAAGCCGGTGTGGGACTGGCAGCCGCCGGCCGAAGACGAAGCCTTCGTCGCCAAGGTCAAGAGCCTGGCCGAAGAAAAGCTGCGCGCCGTCTATCAAATCCGCAGCAAGCAAGCCCGCACGCAAGCCCTGCGCGAAGCCAATGCCAGCGTGATGAACACGCTGAAGGAAAGCGGCGAGCCCTTCGACGCCGGCAAGGTCAACGACCTGCTGTTCTCGATCGAATCGAAGATCGTCCGCAGCCAGATTCTTTCGGGCGAACCCCGCATCGACGGCCGCGACACGCGCACCGTGCGCCCCATCGAGATCCGCAACTCCGTGCTGCCGCGCACCCACGGCTCGGCGCTGTTCACGCGTGGCGAGACGCAGGGCCTGGTCGTGACCACGCTCGGCACCGAGCGCGACGCACAGCGCATCGATGCGCTGGCCGGCGAGTACGAAGACCGCTTCCTGTTCCACTACAACATGCCTCCCTTTGCCACCGGTGAAGTGGGCCGCATGGGCTCGACCAAGCGCCGCGAAATCGGCCATGGCCGCCTGGCCAAGCGCGCGCTCGTCGCGGTGCTGCCGACCAAGGAAGAGTTCCCGTACACCATTCGCGTGGTGTCGGAAATCACCGAATCGAACGGCTCCTCGTCGATGGCTTCGGTCTGTGGCGGCTGCCTCTCGATGATGGACGCCGGCGTGCCGATGAAGGCGCACGTGGCCGGCATTGCCATGGGCCTGATCAAGGAAGACAACCGCTTTGCGGTGCTGACCGACATCCTGGGCGACGAAGATCATCTGGGCGACATGGACTTCAAGGTGGCCGGCACGACCAACGGCATCACCGCGCTGCAGATGGACATCAAGATCCAGGGCATCACCAAGGAAATCATGCAGGTCGCGCTGGCGCAGGCCAAGGAAGCGCGCATGCACATCCTGGGCAAGATGCAGGAAGCCATGGGCGAAGCCAAGACCGAGGTGTCGCAATTCGCACCGCGCCTGACCACGCTCAAGATCAATCCCGAGAAGATCCGCGACGTGATCGGCAAGGGTGGCGCGGTCATTCGCGGCCTGCAGGAAGAAACCGGCACGACGATCAACATCGACGAAGACGGCACCATCACCATTGCCTCGACCGATCCGGAAAAGGCGGAGTTCGCCAAGCGCCGCATCGAGCAGATCACCGCTGAAGTCGAAATCGGCAAGGTCTACGAAGGTCCGGTCACCAAGATCCTGGACTTCGGCGCGCTCATCAACCTGCTGCCCGGCAAGGACGGCCTGCTGCACATCAGCCAGATCGCGCACGAGCGCGTCGAGAAGGTGACCGACTATCTGAGCGAAGGCCAGATCGTCAAGGTCAAGGTTCTCGAGACCGACGAAAAGGGCCGCGTCAAGCTGTCCATGAAGGCCCTGACCGAGCGTCCGGCCGGCATGGAATTCCAGGAACGTGCACCGCGTGAAGATCGTGGCGACCGCGGTGATCGCGGCGGCGAGCGTCGCGAGCGTTCGGACCGCGGTGACCGTGGTGGTGACCGCGGCGGCGAACGTGCTCCTCGTTTCAACAACGAGCAGCAACAGCCGCGCAACGAGCAGCCGCAGGCCCCCGCCGGCGAGCAGCCGTACGCACCGCGCGAATCGCAAGAGTAAGAAGGGCGCAACGGCAGCTTTGCCGCCGTTGCCAACTTTTTAAACAGCTAACCACGCCCGGAACACGGGCGTTGCAGGCCAAAGACCATGAAAGCCATTGAAATCACTTCGTACGGCGCCCCTGAGGTGCTGCGCGCCGTGGAGCGTCCCGATCCGGTGGCCGGCGTGGGCGAACTGTTGATTCGCGTCGCAGCCAGCGGCGTGAACCGTCCGGACGTGTTGCAGCGCAAGGGACACTACCCGGTTCCGCCGGGCGCCTCCGACCTGCCGGGCCTCGAGGTGGCCGGCGAGATCGTGTCGGGCGACGCCGCGGCCCTGGCCGAGGCGGGCTTCAAGGTCGGCGACCGCGTCTGCGCGCTGATCGCCGGCGGCGGCTATGCCGAGCTGTGCGTGGCCCCCGTGGCGCAATGTCTTCCGGTGCCCAAGGGGTGGAGCGATACCGAGGCAGCTTCGCTGCCCGAGACCTTCTTCACCGTCTGGAGCAACGTGTTCGAGCGGGGGCGCCTGCAAAAGGGCGAAACCCTGCTGATCCAGGGCGGCTCGAGCGGCATCGGCGTGACGGCGATTCAGATCGCCAAGGCGCTGGGTGCCACCGTGATCGTCACGGCCGGCAGCGACGACAAGTGCGAAGCCTGCAAGCAGCTGGGCGCGGACCACGCCATCAACTACCGCACGAGCGACTTCGCCGAAGAGGCGAAGAAGCTCACCGGCGGCAAGGGCGTGGACGTGATCCTCGACATGGTCGCTGGCGACTACGTGGCGCGCGAGATCGAATGCATGGCCGAAGACGGCCGGCTCGTGATCATCGCGGTGCAGGGCGGCGTCAAGAGCGACTTCAATGCGGGCCTGGTGCTGCGCAAGCGGCTGGTGATCACCGGCTCGACGCTGCGTCCCCGGCCTGTGGCGTTCAAGGGCGCCATTGCCAAGGCGTTGCGCGAGAAGGTCTGGCCGCTGCTCGAAGGCGGCGCGGTCAAGTCCGTGATCCACAGCACCTTTGCGGCGGGCGGCGAACCCAGCGGCGCAGCGCAGGCGCATGCACTCATGGAATCCAACCAGCACATCGGCAAGATCGTGCTGACATGGTGACGGGCAACAACACGATGACAACCAAGAAGAAGCTGATCGCCGGCAATTGGAAGATGAACGGCAGCCTGGCTGCCAACGAGGCGCTGGTGAAGGCCCTGTTGCAGGGCTTGGCCGCTGCGCCGGCCAGTTGCGAGGTCGCGCTTTGCGCGCCGGCTCCGTATTTCGCGCAGCTGCAATCGCTGCTGGCGGGTTCGAAGGCCATTGCACTTGGTGCACAGGACATTTCGGCGCATCCGCAAGGTGCGTTCACCGGCGAGCAATCGGCGGCCATGCTGAAGGAATTCGGCGTGCGCTATGCCATCGTCGGCCATTCGGAACGTCGCCAGTACCACGGCGAAACCGATGAAGCGGTGGCGGCCAAGACCGCGGCTGCGCTCGCGAACGGCATCACGCCCATCGTCTGCGTGGGCGAGACGCTGGCCGAGCGCGAAGCAGGGCATACCGAAGAAGTCGTCAAGCGCCAACTGGCCGCGGTGATCCACGTCAATGGCCACTGCATCAGCGAGATCGTCGTTGCCTATGAGCCCGTCTGGGCCATCGGAACCGGCAAGACGGCAACGCCCGAGCAGGCGCAGGCCGTGCACGCCGTGCTGCGCGCACAGCTGCATCATGCGGCCAGCGAACATGCGGCCGGCATCTGCATCCTCTACGGCGGCAGCATGAACGCGGCCAACGCCGCCCAGTTGCTGGCGCAGCCCGACATCGATGGCGGCCTCATCGGCGGCGCTTCGCTCAAGGCAGCAGACTTTTTGCAGATCATTTCCGCTGCCGCTCGCTGAACGCGAGGGGCGGCTGACATCAATTAGGAGTAAGAACGAATGAATGTGGTCCTCAATCTCTTGGTCGGCGTGCAGATGCTGTCGGCCCTTGCAATGATCGGGCTGATCCTGATCCAGCACGGCAAGGGCGCCGACATGGGCGCGGCCTTCGGCAGCGGCAGCGCCGGCAGCCTGTTCGGCGCGAGCGGCAGCGCGAATTTCCTTTCGCGCACCACGGCAGTGCTGGCGGCGGTGTTCTTTGTGTGCACGTTGCTGCTGGCCTACTTCAGCCACGCACGGCCCGCCGGCGGCGGCAGCCTGCTGGAGCGCGCAGCCGTCGGGGCACCTGCCACGCCTGCTTCCGCTCCCGCAGGGCAAATTCCCGGCCAGATTCCTTCGGGTACCTCGGGCGCTGCGCCGGCCAACGCGCCTGCCTCGGCTCCTGCCGCGCCTGTTTCGGGCCCGGGCCAGATCCCGAACAAATAATCAAGTTGTTTTCATGGAGTCGCCAGTGAGAAACGGCTCCATTTCAGGGTAAACTCTAAAGCTGTTCGGAAAGCCAAACACCTTCACAGGTACCTCATGCCATCCGAACAAAAAACCGCGGTCGTGGTGAAATTGGTAGACACGCTATCTTGAGGGGGTAGTGGCGAAAGCTGTGCGAGTTCGAGTCTCGCCGACCGCACCAAATCTCACCGGCAGAAAACTCATCCAGAGCGTTTCTGCCGGTGGCAAGCGGTGAAAATCTCCCGATGAACCTCGATTCCTATCTCCCCGTCCTTTTGTTTATTTTGGTCGGTGTCGGTGTAGGTGTCGCACCGCAAGTCATCGGCTACATCCTGGGTCCCAACCGGCCCGACGCAGCGAAGAACGCTCCCTACGAGTGTGGCTTCGAGGCCTTCGAGGATGCGCGCATGAAATTCGACGTGCGCTATTACCTCGTCGCCATTCTCTTCATCCTGTTCGATCTCGAGATTGCCTTTCTCTTTCCGTGGGCCATTGCGCTCAAGGAAATCGGCGCCGTCGGCTTCTGGGCCATGATGATCTTTCTCGCCATCCTCGTCGTGGGCTTTGCCTACGAGTGGAAAAAAGGCGCGCTCGACTGGGAATGACAAGGAATCATCAAAATGGCCATTGAAGGCGTCATGAAGGAAGGCTTCGTCACCACCACCTACGACTCGGTGGTGAACTGGGCGAAGACCGGATCACTCTGGCCGATGACTTTCGGTCTGGCTTGCTGTGCCGTCGAAATGATGCACGCAGGCGCGGCCCGCTACGACATCGATCGTTTCGGCATGCTGTTCCGGCCCAGCCCCCGGCAGTCCGATCTGATGATCGTGGCCGGCACGCTGTGCAACAAGATGGCGCCCGCTCTGCGCAAGGTCTACGACCAGATGCCCGAGCCGCGCTGGGTTCTTTCCATGGGCTCCTGCGCCAACGGCGGCGGCTACTACCACTACAGCTATTCGGTGGTGCGCGGCTGCGACCGCATCGTGCCGGTGGACGTCTATGTGCCGGGTTGCCCGCCCACCGCCGAGGCCTTGCTCTACGGTGTGATCCAGCTGCAGCAGAAGATTCGCCGCACCAACACCATTGCCCGCGCCTGAGAGACTGCCGACGATGACCGACTTTGCAATATCGCCGGAGGTGCTGCGCGCCACCATCGCCGAGACCCTCGGCGCCAAGGCCAAGAGCGTGACGATCGCGCTGGGCGAGGTGACCGTGGTAGTCGGCGCTGCCGACTACATCGAGGCCGCCACGCTGCTGCGCGATGCGCCCGGCTGCCGCTTCGAGCAGCTGATCGACCTCTGCGGCATGGACTATTCCGACTACCGCGAAGGCGAGTGGCAAGGCGAGCGCTATTGCGTCGTCACGCACCTGCTTTCGGTGAGCCTCAACCAGCGCGTTCGCCTCAAGGTGTTTGCGCCGAACGAAGACCTGCCCGTGGTCGATTCGCTCCAGCCTGTGTGGAATGCCGCCACGTGGTTCGAGCGCGAAGCCTTCGACCTCTACGGCATCGTGTTCGAGGGGCATGACGACCTGCGCCGCATCCTTACCGACTACGGTTTCATCGGCCATCCGTTCCGCAAGGACTTCCCAGTGTCGGGGCACGTCGAAATGCGCTACGACGAAGAGCAGAAGCGCGTCATCTACCAGCCGGTCTCCATCGAGCCGCGGGAAATCACGCCGCGCGTGATTCGCGAAGACAACTACGGCAGCGGTTTGCACTGATATGGCCGAAATCAAGAACTACACACTCAACTTCGGTCCCCAGCATCCCGCAGCGCACGGCGTGCTGCGCCTGGTGCTCGAGCTCGACGGCGAAGTGATCCAGCGCGCCGATCCGCACATCGGCCTGCTGCACCGCGCGACCGAAAAGCTCGCCGAATCGCGCACCTTCATTCAGTCGCTGCCCTACATGGACCGCCTCGACTACGTGTCGATGATGTCCAACGAGCATGCCTACTGCCTGGCCATCGAGCGGATGATGGGCCTCGAAGTGCCGATCCGCGCGCAGTACATCCGCGTGATGTTCGCCGAGATCACCCGCCTGCTGAACCACCTCTTGTGGCTCGGCGCGCACGGTCTCGACTGCGGCGCGATGAACATGCTCATCTATTGCTTCCGTGAGCGTGAAGACCTGTTCGACATGTACGAAGCCGTGTCGGGCGCGCGCATGCACGCGGCGTACTTCCGTCCAGGCGGCGTGTACCGCGACCTGCCGGATGCAATGCCGCAGTACAAGGTCAGCAAGATCAAGAATGCGAAGGCCATCGAGAAGCTCAACGAGAACCGCCAGGGCTCGCTGCTCGACTTCATCGACGACTTCTGCAAGCGCTTCCCCAAGATGGTCGACGAGTATGAAACGCTGCTCACCGACAACCGCATCTGGAAGCAGCGCACGGTGGGCATCGGCGTGGTCACGCCGGAGCGCGCGCTGAATCTCGGCTTCACCGGCCCCATGCTGCGTGGCTCGGGCGTGGAGTGGGACCTGCGCAAGAAGCAGCCCTACGACGTCTACGACCAGATGCAGTTCGACGTGCCGGTCGGCAAGACCGGCGACTGCTACGACCGCTACCTGGTGCGCGTGGAAGAAATGCGCCAGGCCAACCGGATCATCCAGCAGTGCTCGGCATGGTTGCGCGCCAACCCCGGTCCGGTCATTACCGACAACCACAAGGTCGCCGCGCCTGCGCGCGAATCGATGAAGGCGAACATGGAGGAGCTGATCCACCATTTCAAGCTCTTCACCGAAGGCTTCCACGTGCCCGAAGGCGAGGCCTATGCCGCCGTCGAGCACCCGAAGGGCGAGTTCGGCATCTACCTGGTGAGCGACGGCGCCAACAAGCCGTACCGCCTGAAGATCCGCGCGCCCGGTTTCCCGCACCTCGCCGCCCTCGACGAAATGTCGCGCGGCCACATGATCGCCGACGCTGTCGCGGTGATCGGCACGATGGACATCGTGTTCGGCGAAATCGACAGGTGAGAAAGAGCGAATGACGACTTCCTCGACCCACCATGACACGGCGCCTACGGCGCCTTCTGCTCCTCTGAGGCCCGCGATTATCGAGCGCTTTGCGCGCGAGGTTGCCAAGTACCCTGAAGCGGGCAAGCAATCGGCCGTGATGGCCTGCCTGGCCATCGTGCAGCAGGACGAAGGCTACGTGAGCATGCAGCGCGAGCGCGAGATCGCCGAATACCTCGGCATGGCGCCCATCGCCGTGCATGAGGTCACGACCTTCTACAACATGTACAACCAGCACCCGGTGGGCAAGTTCAAGCTCAACGTGTGCACCAACCTGCCTTGCCAGCTGCGTGACGGCGTCACAGCGCTCGTTCACCTCGAGAAGAAGCTCGGCATCAAGATGGGCGAGACCACGGCCGACGGCCTGTTCACGCTGCAACAGAGCGAATGCCTGGGCGCCTGCGCCGATTCGCCCGTGATGCTGGTCAACGACCGCACCATGTGCAGCTTCATGAGCAACGAGAAGCTCGACCAGCTCATCGACGGGCTGCGTGGTTCGACCAAAGGGGAGGCCGCATGATGTCGCCCGAACAAGTGCTCCAGCAGTTCCAGGCCACGGGCGTCCAGACCTGCTTCCATGACCGCCACATCGAGCCGCAGATCTATGCCGGCCTCGACGGCACCAACTGGCGCCTGGCCGACTACGAAGCGCGCGGCGGCTACCAGGCGCTGCGCAAGATCCTCACCGAGGGCCTCACGCCCGACCAGGTGATTGCCGAAGTCAAGGCCTCGGGCCTGCGCGGCCGCGGCGGCGCGGGCTTTCCCACGGGCCTGAAGTGGAGCTTCATGCCCCGCCAGTTCCCGGGCCAGAAATACCTGGTCTGCAATTCCGACGAAGGCGAGCCGGGCACGTGCAAGGACCGCGACATCCTGCAGTTCAACCCGCACATCGTGATCGAAGGCATGGCCATCGCCGCGTATGCAATGGGCATCAGCGTGGGCTACAACTACATCCACGGCGAGATCTTCCAGAGCTACGACCGCTTCGAGGAAGCCCTCGAGGAAGCGCGCGCCGCCGGCTACCTTGGCGACGGCATCATGGGCAGCACGTACAACTTCCAGTTGCACGCGGCCCACGGTTTTGGCGCCTATATCTGCGGCGAAGAAACCGCACTGCTCGAGTCGCTCGAAGGCAAGAAGGGCCAGCCGCGCTTCAAGCCGCCGTTCCCGGCCAGCTTTGGCCTGTACGGCAAGCCGACCACCATCAACAACACCGAGACCTTCGCGGCGGTGCCCTGGATCATCCGCAACGGCGGCCAGGCCTACCTCGAGTGCGGCAAGCCGAACAACGGCGGCACCAAGATCTATTCGGTGAGCGGCGACGTCGAGCTGCCCGGCAACTACGAAGTGCCCATGGGCACGCCGTTCTCCAAGCTGCTTGAACTGGCCGGCGGTGTTCGCAAGGGCCGCACGCTCAAGGCCGTGATTCCCGGTGGATCGTCGTCGCCGGTGCTGCCGGCGTCGATCATGATGGAATGCACGATGGACTACGACTCCATCGCCAAGGCCGGCTCCATGCTGGGTTCGGGCGCGGTCATCGTCATGGACGACAGCCGTTCGATGGTCGAGTCGCTGCGGCGCCTCTCGTATTTCTATATGCACGAATCCTGCGGCCAGTGCACGCCTTGCCGCGAAGGCACGGGCTGGCTGTATCGCGTGGTGGACCGCATCCACAACGGGCAGGGCAGGGCGTCCGACATGGACCTGCTCAACTCCGTGGCAGACAACATTCAGGGCCGCACGATCTGCGCGCTCGGCGACGCGGCGGCCATGCCGGTGCGCGCCATGATCAAGCACTACCGTCACGAGTTCGAGGCCTTGATTCCGGGCTACGTCCCGAAAGCGCCTGTCCAGGCCTGAGCGCGAGAAACACATATATGGTTGAAATCGAACTCGACGGCAAGAAGGTCGAAGTGACCGAAGGCAGCATGGTGATGCATGCGGCCGACAAGGCGGGCACGTACATTCCGCACTTCTGCTATCACAAGAAGCTCAGCATTGCGGCCAACTGCCGCATGTGCCTGGTCGACGTGGAAAAGGCGCCCAAGCCGATGCCGGCCTGCGCCACGCCCGTCACGCAGGGCATGATCGTTCGCACCAAGAGCGAAAAGGCCATCAAGGCGCAGCAGTCGGTCATGGAGTTCCTCCTGATCAACCACCCGCTGGATTGCCCCATTTGCGACCAGGGCGGCGAGTGCCAACTGCAAGACCTGGCGGTGGGCTACGGTGGTTCTTCTTCGCGCTACGAAGAAGAAAAGCGCGTCGTGTTCCACAAGGACGTCGGCCCGCTGATCAGCATGGAAGAGATGAGCCGCTGCATCCATTGCACGCGCTGCGTCCGCTTCGGCCAGGAAGTGGCCGGCGTGATGGAGCTCGGCATGACCCAGCGCGGCGAGCACTCCGAAATCGAAACCTTCCTCGGCGACTCGGTCGACTCGGAACTCTCGGGCAACATGATCGACATCTGCCCGGTCGGCGCGCTCACGAGCAAGCCGTTCCGCTATAGCGCCCGCACCTGGGAGCTGTCGCGCCGCAAGTCGGTGAGCCCGCATGACTCCACCGGTGCCAACCTGATCGTCCAGGTCAAGAACAACCGCGTGATGCGCGTGGTGCCGCTCGAGAACGAAGACGTCAACGAATGCTGGATTGCCGACCGCGACCGCTTTTCGTACGAAGGGCTCAACGGCCCTGAACGCCTCACGCAGCCCATGCTCAAGCAGGGCGGCCAATGGCAGCAGGTCGACTGGCAGACCGCGCTTGAATACGTGGCCAACGGCCTCAAGCAGATCAAGGCCGACCACGGCGCGCAGAGCATCGGCACGCTGGTCAGCCCGCACAGCACGCTCGAAGAACTGCAGCTTGCCGCCATGCTCACGCGTGAGCTCGGCAGCGACAACATCGACTACCGCCTGCGCAATGCCGAATTCACGGCGTTCGAAGGCGTGCGCTGGCTCGGCACCTCGATCGCATCGCTCACGCAGCTGCAGCGTGCATTCGTGATCGGCTCGAACCTGCGCAAGGACCACCCGCTGTTCGCGCAGCGCATCCGCCAGGCCGTGCGCAAGGGCGCCGCGCTGTCGGTGCTGACCTCGTCCGACCTGATGGCCGACCGCGAAGCGTGGGCCATGAGCGTGGCGCAGGCGTCGATCGTCGATGCCGGCCAGTGGGTCGAAGTGCTCGCCGGCATTGCCGCCGCCGTGGGCCAGACCACCGGCCAGGCCGCGCCGCTCGCACCGGCAAACGCACCCGACGCCGCGGCGCAAGGCATTGCGGCTTCGCTGCTGAGCGGCGAGCGCAAGGCCATCCTGCTCGGCAACGCCGCCGCCCACCATGCGCAAGCCAGCAGCCTGCTGGCGCTTGCAAACTGGATCGGCGCGCAAACTGGCGCCACCGTCGGCTACCTGACCGAAGCCGCCAATACCGTGGGCGCGCAACTCGTCGGCGCATTCCCGAAGAACGGCGGCCTCGATGCCGGCCGCATGCTGACAGCCGGTTCCGGCCTCAAGGCCGTGGTGCTGCTCAACACCGAACCGGTGTTCGACTCCGCCGCGGGTGCCGCAGCCGCCGATGTCATCGGCAATGCGCAGATGGTCGTCACGTTGAGCCCCTTCAAGGCCAACCTCGAGTTCAGCGATGTGCTGCTGCCCATCGCGCCGTTCACCGAAACGCCCGGTACCTTCGTCAATGCCGAAGGCCGTGTGCAAAGCTTCCATGCCGTCGTCAAGCCGCAAGGCGAGACGCGCCCGGCCTGGAAGGTGCTGCGCGTGCTGGCCAACCTGCTCGGCCTGCCCGGCTTTGCTTTCGAATCGACCGCTGAAGTGCTCCGCACCATCGGCGACAACGGCGCCGTGCCCGCGGATGCGCTCCGCAACGCCACCGCCGCCAAGGCAGTGGCTGCCAGCGGCGCGGTTCCCGCACCCGCGGTGGCGAGCATCTATCAGCTCGACTCCATCGTGCGCCGCGCACCGTCGCTGCAACTCACCGCCGACGCGCGCAACGCAATGGCGGCCGCACCGGCCCGTGCCGAGGAGGCATTGGCATGATCGACGCAGTGCACGCTTTCGGCCAGGGGCTGATCAACGCCGGCTGGTGGACCTCGGCGGGTTGGCCCGTGATCTGGACGCTGATCAAGATCATCGTGGTCGTGCTTCCGCTGATGGGCGCCGTGGCCTACCTCACGCTGTGGGAACGCAAGGCCATCGGCTTCACGCAGATCCGCGTGGGCCCGAACCGCATCGGACCGCTGGGCCTGCTGCAGCCCATTGCCGACGCGCTCAAGCTGATGACCAAGGAAATCATTCTTCCGACGGTCGCCAACAAGGGCCTGTTCCTGCTGGGCCCGATCATGACCATCATGCCGGCACTCGTCGCATGGGCCGTGATTCCGTTCGGCCCCGAAATGGCGCTGGCCAACATCAATGCCGGCCTGCTGTTCGTGATGGCCATCACCTCGCTCGAGGTCTACGGCGTGATCATCGCGGGCTGGGCTTCCAACTCGAAGTACGCCTTCCTGGGCGCGCTGCGCGCCTCGGCGCAAATGGTGAGCTACGAAATCGCGATGGGCTTCTGCTTTGTCGTGGTGCTGATGGTTTCTGGCAGCCTGAACATGAGCGAGATCGTGAACGTGCAGGGCAAGGGCACCTTCGCCGAAATGGGCGTCGGCTTCCTGTCGTGGAACTGGCTGCCGCTGTTGCCGATCTTCGTCGTCTACTTCATCTCGGGCCTGGCTGAAACCAACCGCCACCCCTTCGACGTGGTCGAAGGCGAGTCCGAAATCGTGGCGGGCCACATGATCGAGTACTCGGGCATGAGCTTCGCGATGTTCTTCCTGGCCGAGTACGCCAACATGTGGCTCGTCTCGATCCTGTGCGTGGTGCTGTTCCTCGGTGGATGGCTGCCGCCGTTCGAGTTCCTGAGCTTCATTCCCGGCTGGATCTGGCTCGGCGCCAAGACCTTCTGCGTGGTCACCATGTTCCTGTGGGTTCGCTCGACGTTCCCGCGCTTCCGCTATGACCAGATCATGCGTCTGGGCTGGAAGATCTTCATTCCGGTCACGCTCGTGTGGCTGGTCGTGGTCGGCGCCTGGATGCAGACCCCGTTCAATATCTGGAAATAACTGGAAGCGCCAACATCATGTCTGCTGCGCATACCGCAACAACGTCCGCTCCGTTCTCGCTCAAGGACTTCCTGGGCAGCTTCATGCTGTTCGAACTGTTCAAGGGCCTGGCCATCACCGGCAAGTACGCTTTCGCCCGCAAGATCACGGTGCAGTTCCCGGAAGAGAAGACGCCGCTGTCGCCGCGTTTTCGCGGCCTGCATGCGCTGCGCCGCTATGAAAACGGCGAAGAGCGCTGCATTGCCTGCAAGCTCTGCGAGGCCGTGTGCCCCGCACTCGCCATCACCATCGAATCCGATGTGCGCGACGACGGCTCGCGCCGCACCACGCGCTACGACATCGACCTGACCAAGTGCATCTTCTGCGGCTTCTGCGAAGAAAGCTGCCCGGTCGATTCGATCGTCGAGACCCACATCTTCGAATACCACGGCGAAAAGCGCGGCGACCTGTACTTCACCAAGGACATGCTCCTGGCCGTGGGCGACCGCTACGAAAAAGAAATTGCAGCGAACAAGGCGGCCGACGCCAAGTACCGCTGATCCCGGCCAGCCCGAACCCCGTACCAATTCGAATTCCAATGGACGTCAAGACCGGTCTGTTCTATCTGTTTGCCGCGGTGCTGCTGTTCGCGGCCTTCCGCGTCATCACCGCCCGCAATCCCGTGTACGCGGCGCTGTACCTGGTGCTCGCCTTCTTCCAGGCGTCCGCTATCTGGCTGCTGCTGCGCGCCGAGTTCCTGGCGATTTCGCTTGTGCTCGTCTACGTGGGCGCGGTGATGGTGCTGTTCCTGTTTGTCGTGATGATGCTGGACATCAACGTGGACGGTCTGCGGCAGGGGTTCTGGAGGCACTTTCCGCTGGCCGCCGGCGTGGGTGCGCTCATTGCGCTTGAAATGGCTGCCGTGCTGATGGGCGGCTTCCGCCTGGCAGAGCCGCCGCGCGCCGGGGCTGCCGCTGCAGCCAACAGCTCCAACACGCTCGAGCTCGGCAAGCTCCTGTACTCCGAGTACCTGTACCCGCTCGAAATTGCGGCCGTCATTTTGCTCGTGGCCATCGTGGCCGCCATCGCACTCACGCTGCGTACGCGCAAGGACAGCAAGTACGTCAACCCGTCCGACCAGGTGCGCGTGAAGGCGCGCGACCGCGTGCGCATCGTGCAGATGCCGGTCACGCGCGCCGCCGAGCCGGTGGTCGAAGCACCCGCCGATGCAGGCGCAGCAGCGGCGGCAAAGGAAAACAAGGCATGACGCTCACGCTCGGACACTTTCTTTCGCTCGGCGCAATGCTCTTTGCGCTTTCGGTGATCGGCATTTTCCTGAACCGCAAGAACCTCATCGTGCTGCTGATGGCGATCGAGCTGATGCTGCTTGCGGTGAACATGAACTTCGTGGCGTTCTCGTACTACCTGGGCGACATGCACGGCCAGATCTTCGTGTTCTTCATCCTGACGGTGGCTGCGGCCGAGTCGGCAATCGGTCTCGCGCTGCTGGTCTTGTTGTTCCGCAACAAATCCAACATCAACGTAGACGAACTCAACTCGCTCAAGGGTTGAAAGCAGTATGAGCGCAACCCTTTCCGCATCCACCCTGCTGGCCGTGCCGCTGGCACCCCTGGTCGGCGCCGCCGTTGCCGGCCTGTTCGGCACGAAGTTCGGCGGCAACCACATCGGCCGCAAAGTCACGCATTCGCTGACCATCCTCGGCGTGCTGGTCGCCTTCATCATCTCGGCCATGACGCTGAAGTCGGTCGTCGTCGACGGCGCCCGCTTCAACGCGACCATCTACGAATGGATGGTGGTCGGCGGGCTGAAGATGGAAGTCGGCTTCCTGGTCGACGGCCTCACGGCCATGATGATGTGCGTGGTGACCTTCGTCTCGCTGATGGTGCACATCTACACCATCGGCTACATGGAAGAAGACGAAGGCTACAACCGCTTCTTCGCCTACATCTCGCTCTTCACCTTCTCGATGCTGATGCTCGTCATGAGCAACAACATGCTCCAGCTGTTCTTCGGCTGGGAAGCGGTGGGCCTGGTGTCGTACCTGCTGATCGGCTTCTGGTTCAACAAGCCCACGGCCATCTTCGCGAACATGAAGGCCTTCCTGGTCAACCGCGTGGGCGACTTCGGCTTCATCCTCGGCATCGGCCTGATTGCAGCCTATGCCGGCACGCTGAACTACGGCGAAGCCTTTGCCAAGGCCAACACGCTGGCCGGCATCACCTTCCCCGGCACCGAATGGATGCTGGTGACGGTGATCTGCATCTGCCTGTTCATCGGCGCCATGGGCAAGAGCGCGCAGTTCCCGCTGCACGTGTGGCTGCCCGACTCGATGGAAGGCCCGACGCCCATCTCGGCGCTGATCCACGCGGCAACCATGGTGACCGCCGGCATCTTCATGGTGGCTCGCATGTCGCCGCTGTTCGAACTCAGCGACACGGCGCTCTCGTTCATCCTGGTGATCGGTGCCATCACGGCGCTGTTCATGGGTTTCCTGGGCATCATCCAGAACGACATCAAGCGCGTGGTCGCGTACTCGACGCTCTCGCAGCTCGGCTACATGACGGTGGCGCTCGGCGCGTCGGCCTATTCGGTCGCGGTGTTCCACCTGATGACGCACGCCTTCTTCAAGGCGCTGCTGTTCCTGGGCGCGGGCTCGGTGATCATCGGCATGCACCACAACCAGGACATCCGCTGGATGGGCGGCGTGCGCAAGTACATGCCCATCACCTGGATCACCTCGCTGCTGGGGTCGCTTGCACTGATCGGCACGCCGTTCTTCTCGGGCTTCTACTCGAAGGACAGCATCATCGAGGCGGTGCACGAAAGCCACCTGTGGGGGGCGCAGTTTGCCTACTACGCCGTGCTGGCCGGCGTGTTCGTCACGGCGTTCTACTCGTTCCGCATGTACTTCCTGGTGTTCCACGGCAAGGAGCGCTACGACCAGAACCCTGACGCACACCACGACGACCATGCCGCGCATGGCGACGATCACGGCCATGGCCACCACGACGACCACAAGCCGCACGAGTCTCCGATGGTGGTGTGGCTGCCACTGGTGCTGCTGGCCATTCCGTCCGTGGTGATCGGCTTCATGACGATCCAGCCGATGCTTTTCGGCGAGTTCTTCAAGGACGCAATCTTCGTGGACGCCGCCAAGCACCATGCCATGAAGGAACTCGGCGAAGCGTTCCACGGCCCGGTGGCCATGGCTATCCACGGCTTGCAGACGGCGCCGTTCTGGCTGGCTCTGGCAGGCGTGGTTGTTTCGTACCTCATGTACATGCAGTTCCCGGCGGTGCCGACTGCGATCAAGCGCGCCTTCGGCCCGGTCTATCGCCTGCTCGACAACAAGTACTACCTCGACTGGATCAACGAGAACGTCATCGCCCGCGGTGCGCGTGCCCTTGGCACCGGCCTGTGGAAGGGTGGCGACCAGGCGCTGATCGACGGTGCCGTGGTCAATGGTTCGTGGAAGGTCGTCGGCCGCATCTCCGGTGTGGTGCGGTGGCTGCAGTCGGGCTACATCTATCACTACGCCTTTGCGATGCTGCTCGGCATCTTCATCCTGATGACGTACTTCGTCTGGTTCAAACGCTGAGCCCGAACGCTGGAGAAAAAGAAAAATGGGTTTGTTGAGCCTTGCCATCTGGGTGCCGATCGCATTCGGTACCGCGCTGCTGGCGTTTGGGCGTGACGAGAACGCCAGGGGCGTGCGCTGGGTCGCACTGGTCGGCGCGATCGTCAGCTTCCTGGTCACGGTGCCGCTTTACACGGGCTTCCAGAACGGCACTGCCGCAATGCAGTTCGTCGAGAAGACGAGCTGGATTGCGCGCTTCAACGTCAACTATCACCTCGGTGTCGACGGCTTGTCGCTCTGGCTGGTGCTGCTGACCTCGTTCATCACCGTGGTGGTCGTGATCTCAGCCTGGGAAGTGATTACCGAGCGCGTCAACCAGTACATGGGCGCGTTCCTGATTCTTTCGGGCTTCATGATCGGCGTGTTCGCCGCGCTCGACGGCGTGCTTTTCTACGTGTTCTTCGAAGCCACGCTGATCCCGATGTACCTGATCATCGGCATCTGGGGCGGTCCGAACAAGATCTACGCGGCGTTCAAGTTCTTCATCTACACCTTGCTCGGCTCGCTGCTGATGCTGGTGGCGTTGATCTACCTGTACAACAAGTCGGGCGGCAGCTTCGACATCCTGAGCTGGCACAAGCTGCCGCTGGACTCGAAGGCGCAGACCTTCCTGTTCTTCGCGTTCTTCGCCGCCTTTGCCGTCAAGGTGCCGATGTGGCCGGTTCACACCTGGCTGCCCGACGTGCACGTCGAGGCGCCGACCGGCGGCTCGGCCGTGCTGGCGGCCATCATGCTGAAGCTCGGCGCCTATGGCTTCCTGCGCTTCTCGATGCCGATTGCTCCCGACGCCTCGCACGAATGGGCCTGGCTCATGATCGCGCTGTCGCTCATCGCGGTGATCTACGTCGGCCTGGTGGCGCTGGTGCAGGAAGACATGAAGAAGCTCGTGGCTTATTCGTCGGTCGCGCACATGGGCTTCGTGACGCTCGGCTTCTTCATCTTCAACGAGCTGGGCGTGTCCGGCGGCATCGTGCAGATGATTGCGCACGGTTTCGTCTCGGGCGCCATGTTCCTGGGCATCGGCGTGCTCTACGACCGCGTGCATTCGCGCCAGATTGCCGACTACGGCGGCGTGGTGAACACCATGCCCAAGTTTGCCGCGTTCGCATTGCTGTTCGCGATGGCCAATTGCGGCCTGCCGGGCACCGCCGGTTTCGTGGGCGAGTGGATGGTCATCCTGGGTGCGGTCAAGTACAACTTCTGGATCGGCCTGGGTTCCGCAACGGCGTTGATCTTCGGCGCTGCCTACACCCTCTGGATGTACAAGCGGGTGTACCTCGGCCCGGTCGGCAACGACCATGTCAAGGAGCTTGCCGACATCAATGCCCGCGAGTTCCTGATGCTCTCGCTGCTGGCCATTGCCGTGCTGTGGATGGGCATCTATCCGAAGCCGTTCACCGATGTGATGGATGTTTCCGTGACGGAGCTCCTGCGCCATGTGGCAACGTCGAAACTGCCTTGATTCCACGCTGAAGAAGAGAACGAGATGATTGACAAACTCAGCTGGGTCGCGATCTACCCCGAAATCGTGCTGCTGGTCATGGCCTGCATCATTGCGCTGGTCGACCTGTCGACCACCAGCCCCCGCCGCACGCGCACCTACATCCTGACGCTGCTCACGCTGGCCGTGGTGGCCGTGCTGACCGGCATGGCCGCCAACGACGGCAAGACGATCTACGGCTTTGGCGGCATGGTCGTGAGCGACCCCATGGGCAACTGGCTCAAGTGCTTTGCCACGGTTGCGCTGATGGTCACGCTGGTCTACGGCCGCCCTTACGCGGCAGACCGCGACATGCTGCGCGGCGGCGAACTGTTCACCATCAGCATGTTCGCGCTGCTGGGCATGTTCGTGATGATCTCGGGCAGCAACTTCCTCCTGATCTACCTGGGTCTCGAGCTGCTCACCTTGTCCAGCTACGCGCTGGTGGCGCTGCGCCGCGACAACGCGGTCGCCAGCGAAGCCGCCATGAAGTACTTCGTGCTCGGCGCCATGGCCAGCGGCTTTTTGCTCTACGGCCTTTCGATGCTCTACGGCGCCACCGGCTCGCTCGACGTGAACGAGGTGTTCAAGATCATCGCCAGCGGCAAGGTGAACCATCAGGTGCTGGTGTTCGGCCTGGTGTTCATCGTGGCGGGCCTGGCCTTCAAGGTGGGCGCGGCGCCTTTCCACATGTGGGTGCCCGACGTGTACCAGGGCGCTCCGACGGCGGTCACTCTGCTGATTGGCGCGGCGCCCGAGCTGGCTGCCTTCGCCATCATCATCCGCCTGCTGGTGGAAGGGCTGCTGCCGCTGGCCATCGACTGGCAGCAGATGCTGGCCCTGCTGGCCATTGCCTCGCTGCTGGTGGGCAACCTGGCCGCCATTGCGCAGACCAACCTCAAGCGCATGCTGGCCTACTCGACCATTGCGCAAATGGGCTTCATGCTGCTGGGCCTGGTGGCGGGCGTGGTCAACGGCAACACCTACAACGCGCAGTTCGCATACAGCGCGTCGATGTTCTACATCGTGACCTACGTGCTGACCACGCTGGCTAGCTTCGGCATCATTCTGCTGCTGGCACGCGAAGGCTTCGAAAGCGAAGAGATCACCGACCTGGCCGGCCTGAACCAGCGCAGCCCGCTGTATGCCGGCGTGATGGCCATTGCGATGTTCTCGCTCGCGGGCCTGCCGCCGCTGGTCGGGTTCTACGCCAAGCTTGCGGTGCTCCAGGCGCTGATCGCGTCGGGCCAGGCGATCTACATCGGTCTTGCGGTGTTCGCGGTGATCATGTCGCTGATCGGCGCCTTCTACTACCTGCGCGTGGTCAAGGTCATGTACTTCGATGCGCCGGTAACCGCCAGCACCGTGTCTGCGCCGCGCGACGTGCGTGCCGTGCTCTCCGTCAATGGCTTGCTCATTCTCGTGCTGGGCATCGTTCCCGGCGGCCTCATGACGCTGTGCGCCAAGGCGATCGTGGCCACGCTGGCCAACTGATCGCGGTTGCCCACGGTGTCGCAAACCGCGTCGGTCTGGGTCGTTCTGCTGGTGGCGCTGGTGGCGGCCAACTTGCCGTTCCTCAATGAGCGGTTGTTCGGCTTCGTGCCGCTGGCCACGCAACCCAAGCCGCTCGCGGTGCGGCTCGCCGAACTGGTGGTGCTGTACTTCGTGGCCGGCGGCGTCGGCCTGCTGTTCGAGAGCCGGGCAGGGCAGATTGCCCCGCAGGGCTGGGAGTTCTACGCCGTGACCGGTGCTCTCTTCATCGTGCTGGCCTTTCCCGGTTTCACCTGGCGCTACCTGATGAAACATAGGCACTGACATGACCGATCCCGCCATCGATTCGCACCTGAAGGAAGAACGCACGGCCAGCGAGGTTCTGCTCAAGGGCAATTTCCTCCAGGTCTGCCGCGACACCGTGCGGCTGCCCGACGGCCACACCGCCACGCGCGAATACGTGATTCATCCGGGCGCGGTGGTGGTGGTTCCTCTTCTGGACGACGGCCGTGTGGTGCTGGAGCGGCAATACCGCTATCCGGTCGGGCACGTGATGGTCGAGTTTCCGGCCGGCAAGCTCGACGCGGGCGAAGATCCGCTCGTTTGCGGCCAGCGCGAACTGCTCGAGGAAACCGGCTACACCGCTCGTGAGTGGGCCTATGCCGGCGCCATGCACCTGGCGGTGGCGTATTCCACCGAGATCATCCACATCTACTTTGCGCGCGGCCTTTCGCTCGGCACACGCCAGCTCGACCACGGCGAATTCCTCGACGTGTTCACGGCCACGCCGCAAGAAGTGGCCGAGTGGTGCCGCGAAGGCAAGATCACCGACGCCAAGTCGCTCACTTGCACGCTCTGGCTGCAGAACGTCCTTTCGGGCACATGGGCACTCGATTGGCAGGGTACCGCTTCGCAAGGCGGCGCGGGATAATCCGCGCATGAAGGTTCTCGATCTCCGCTGCTCGCACGGCCACGGCTTCGAAGGCTGGTTTGCGTCCAACGAAGCTTTTGAAAGTCAACTCGCCGGAGGCCTGGTGGAATGCCCGGTCTGTGCCGACACGCGCATCGTCAAGCTGTTGAGCGCACCGCGCCTCAACCTGGGCAATGCCAAGGCGCCCGCAGAGGCCGCCGCATCGCCGGCACCAGCAGCATCGTCAGCCCAGGTGCCCGCCGAATCGTCTCCCGAAGCGCGCTGGATGCGCGCCGTCCGCGAGGTTCTCGCAAAGACCGAGGACGTCGGCGACCGCTTCGCCGACGAGGCGCGCAAGATGCACTACGGCGAAACCGAAGAGCGGGGTATCCGCGGCCAGGCAACGCGCGAGCAGACCGAAGCGCTGCTCGACGAGGGCATTCCCGTCATGCCGCTGCCGATTCCCGCGGCGCTCAAGGAAACGCTGCAATAGGCCGCGTCTCTGCCGCGTCTCTGCTGCGGACTTGCCGCAGCAACACCAGGTCAAGCAGTGAACTGAAGCGCAGCCAGGCGGGCATACACCCCGCCTTGCGCCACCAGCGTGGCATGCGTCCCTTGTTCCACGATGCCGCCATGATCGAGAACGATGATGCGATCGGCCTTTTGCACCGTGGCGAGCCTGTGCGCAATGACCAGCGTGGTGCGGCCTTCCATGGCCGATTCGAGTGCGGCCTGCACCATGCGCTCGCTCTCCGCGTCGAGCGCACTCGTGGCTTCGTCTAGCAACAGGAGCGGCGGGTTCTTGAGAATGGCGCGCGCAATCGCAATGCGCTGTCGCTGTCCGCCCGACAGGCGAACCCCGCGTTCGCCCAGGAAAGTGTCGTACCCCTCGGGCAGCGCTTGCAAAAAGTCGTGTGCAAAGGCCGCACGCGCGGCCGCATGCACCTCGTCAGCCGTCGCTTCCGGGCGGCCATAGCGAATGTTCTCGAACGCACTGGCCGAGAAGATCACCGCGTCTTGCGGCACCAGGCCAATGCGTGTGCGCAGGTCCGGCAAGGCCAATGAAGCGAGCGGCGCGCCGTCGAGCAGCAGCCGGCCCGACTGCGGATCGTAGTAGCGCAGCAGCAGCTGGAACACCGTGCTCTTGCCTGCGCCGCTCGAACCCACCAGGGCCACCGTTTCGCCCGGAGCAATGTCCAGGCTGAAATCTTTCAGGGCCGGCGTGCCGGGCCTCGACGGGTAGTGGAAAGTGACCGCCTCGAACTTGACGGCGCTGCCCGCCACCGGAACCGGCGCGGCCGCGGGATTCGCCGGCGAGACGATGGCCGCCGGCGCGTGCAGCAGTTCCATCAGGCGCTCGGTGGCGCCCGCCGCCCGCAGCAGGTCGCCGTAGACCTCGCCGAGCACGGCGGTCGCGCTTGCAAGAATGGCGACGTAGACGACCGTCTGGCCGAGGTGCCCGGCCGTGATGTCGCCGCGCAGCACGGCTTGCGTACCCTGGTACAGGCCCCAGAGCAGCGCCGCCGATGTGGCGATGATGATGAAGGCCACCAGCACCGAGCGTGCCTTGGTGCGCCGCACGGCGGTTCTGAAGGCGTTCTCGGTCGACGCATTGAAGCGGCCGGCTTCGCGCGCTTCGGCGGTGTAGCTTTGCACCACCGGAATCGCATTGAGCACCTCCGCCGCAATGGCGCTCGAATCGGCCACGCGGTCCTGGCTGGCGCGCGAGAGCTTGCGCACCCGCCGGCCGAACCACATGCTCGGCAGCACCACCAAAACCAAAATGCCCAGCACCTGCACCATCACATAAGGGTTGGTCCAGATCAGCACCGCCAGCGCGCCCACGCCCATCACGGCGTTGCGCAGTCCCATGCTCAGCGACGAGCCCACCACCGTCTGTACCAGTGTGGTGTCGGCCGTGAGGCGCGACAGCACTTCGCCGGTCTGCGTCGTCTCGAAGAATGCCGGGCTCTGGCGCAGCACGTGGCCGTACACCGCGTTGCGCAAATCGGCCGTCACGCGCTCGCCGAGCCAGCTCACCGTATAGAAGCGTGCCGCCGAGAACAGGCCCAGCGCCACGGCCACGGCGAAGAGGGCGCCGAAATGTTCGCGCAGCGCCATGGTCTGCGCACCCTTGTCGGAGCTGACCAGTCCGCCGTCGATCAGGCTTCTTAGCGCCAGCGGAAACACCAGGGTGGTGACGGCAGCCATCACCAGAAAAATGCCCGCCAGGACGATCTGCACGCGGTAGGGCCGAAGAAAAGGGCTCAGGCCCGACAGCGATCGGGGCGAGCCCTTGGCCGGTGAGGACAGGGGGGAAGAAGCCATGGCGCGGATTCTACCGACCCTTGCCTTCACAAAAGCAGTCTTGACAATAATTGCCGAGGCAACTAATATTCAGGCCATGAGCGATACAGACACTCCGCAAGTCCCGCCGGCTTCTGGCGGCGCCGAGCGCCGGCCCGCCGACTTCTATCGCGCCGAGACCTACCAGGCGGAAGAGAGCATCGGCTACCTCATGCGCCGCATCCTGAGTGCGGTGGCGCAGGCGGTCGAAACCCGCATGTGCGAGCCCGGCAGCCCGACTTTTCCGCAATGGCTGCCGCTGTACAAGCTGCACATCGGTGCCGCGACCACGGTGGCCGAACTTGCCCGCGCCTGCGAGCTCGACACCGGCGCCATGACGCGCCTGCTCGACCGGCTCGAGGCCAAGGGCCTGTGCCGCCGCGTGCGGTCGCTCGAAGACCGGCGCGTGGTGAACATCGAACTCACCGAAGAAGGCCGCGCCGCCGCCAAGGAAGTGCCATACGTGCTCAGCCGCGTGCAGAACGAACACCTGGCGGGTTTCACCAAAGAGGAATGGGAGCAACTCAAGGGCTATCTGCGCCGCATTCTCGACAACGCGCAGGCCCTTGCAGCCCGTGGAGAAAAAAATGACTGATTCTTTCGCCGCCCGCACCGTGCGGCGCACCCCCGTCATGGCCGCCGCACTGCTGGTGGTCGCACTGGCCGGCTGTGCCGACATGGCCGGCATCGGTTCGCATGCCAAGCTGCGCGACACGTCGTCGCTCGGCATTGCCCCGGACACCAGCGCCGCGGTTGTGCCCAGTGTCGACAGCCAATGGTGGCGGGCATTCGGCGACGCGCAACTCAACACGCTGGTCGACCAGGCGGTGGCCGGCAATCCCAACCTCCAGGTGGCACGTGCACGCCTTGCGCGCGCGCAGGCCTCCGCGGACATTGCCGAGTCGGCCCTGAAGCCCAAGGTGAACGGTGAGCTCGACCTGAACCGCCAGAAGTTCAACAGCAACTACATCTATCCCGCACCGCTCGGCGGCTCGACCCAGAACATCGGCCTGCTGCAACTCGGCGCGAGCTGGGAGCTCGACTTCTTCGGCAAGAACCGCACTGCGCTCGATGCCGCCATCGGCGCCGCCAATGCAGCCGCGGCCGATGCCGACGCAGCCCGCGTGCTGCTGGCCAGCAACGTGGCGCGCAGCTACTTTCAATGGGCCCGATTGAACGAGCAGCTCGGCGTGGCCCAGCGCACGCTGGCCCAGCGCGATGAAACGCTCAAGCTCGTGCGCGACCGCGTGTCCGCCGGCCTCGACACTCGCCTCGAGTTGCGCCAAAGCGAAGGCGGCCTGCCCGAGGCACGCCAGCAGATCGAAGCGCTCAAGGAGCAGATTGCGCTGCAGCAGCACGCGCTCGACGCACTCGTGGGCCAGCCCAACCTGTCCGCGTCGCTCAAGCCGCCGATGCTCGAAGCGGTCAAGCCCATCGCGCTGCAGGCCAACATTCCGGCCGACCTGCTCGGCCGCCGCGCCGACATTGCGGCCGCGCGTTGGCGCGTCGAGGCTGCCACGAGCGACGTGGCCAATGCAAAGACGCAGTTCTATCCCAACGTGAACCTCACGGCCTTCGTGGGCTTCCAGAGCCTGGGCTTCGGCAAGCTGCTCAAGTCGGGCAGCGAGCAGTGGGGCGTGGGCCCCGCCATCCACCTGCCGATCTTCGAAGGCGGCCAGCTGCGTGCCAACCTGCGCGGCAAGGCGGCCGATCTCGATGCGGCCATCGAGAGCTACAACGCCACCGTGATCGACGCGGTGCGCGATGCAGCCGACCAGGTATCGAGCGCACAGTCGATCGCGCGCCAGCAGGCCGAACAGCGCGACGCGCAGACCGCGGCCGAAGGTGCCTACGACATTGCCGTGCAGCGCTATCGCGCCGGCCTTGGCAACTACCTCAACGTGCTGACCGCGGAAACCGCCGTGCTCGCACAACGCCGGCTCGCCGTCGACCTTGCCGCGCGTGCACTCGACACGCAGGTGGGCCTGGCGCGCGCCCTCGGCGGCGGCTGGCAAGCACCAGCCACGACCACGGCCAATGCGCCGGCTTCATCCGCCGCACTGAACTGAACCGACTTTTCTCGTCTTCGGAAAGAACTTCATCATGAGCGATAACAACACTCCGACGCCCGCTGCCACTGCAGCATCCGCAACGCCTGAAGCCCCCGCCGGCAACGGCAAGCGCCGCCGCGCACTCACCGCGCTTGCCGCGGTGGTCATCGTCGCCGGCGGCGGCTGGGGCCTCTACGAATGGCTGGTTGCCAGCCACTACGAGAACACCGACAACGCCTACGTGCAGGGCAACGTGATCCAGATCACGCCGCAGATCGGCGGCACCGTCATGGCCATCAACGCCGACGACACCGACTTCGTGAAGGCCGGCCAGCCGCTGGTGCAGCTGGACCCCGCCGATGCGAAGGTGGCGCTTGAACAGGCCGAGGCCGCGCTCGCGCAAGCGGTGCGCCAGGTGCGCACGCTGTACGCCAACAACGGCTCGCTCGCGGCGCAGGTCAGCTTGCGCCAGGCCGACATCGTCAAGGCGCAGAGCGACATCGCCAAGGCGCAGGACGACCTGCAGCGCCGCCGGGCGCTGTCGGGCAACGGCGCGGTCTCGAAGGAAGAACTCAACCACGCCGAAACCGCGCTCGACAACGCCAAGAGCCAACTCGCGGCGGCGCAGGCCGGCGTGGTGGCCGCGCGCGAACAGCTTGCAAGCAACCAGTCGCTGACCGAAGGCACCAGCGTGGCCCAGCACCCGAGCGTGCAGGCCGCCGCCGCCAAGGTGCGCGAGGCCTACCTCGCCACGCAGCGCGTGGCCATGCCCGCGCCCGTGGACGGCTACGTTGCCAAGCGCACGGTGCAGCTCGGCCAACGCGTGGCGGCCGGCACGCCGATGATGTCGATCGTGCCGCTCAACCAGCTGTGGGTCGACGCCAACTTCAAGGAAGTGCAGCTGCGCAACATCCGCATCGACCAGCCCGTGAAGCTCACCGCCGACGTGTACGGCAAGAAGGTCGAGTACACCGGCAAGGTCGCGGGCCTGGGCGTGGGCACTGGCAGTGCATTCGCGCTGCTGCCCGCGCAAAACGCCACCGGCAACTGGATCAAGGTGGTGCAGCGCGTGCCCGTGCGCATTGCGCTCGACCCCGAGCAACTCAAGGCCAACCCGCTGCGCATCGGCCTTTCGATGGACGCGGAGATCGACATCACGCAAAAGGGCGGCAAGATGCTGGCCGATGCACCGCGCGCCACGGCCATTTCGCAGACCCAGGTCTACAGCAAGCTCGACGACGGTGCCAATGCAGAGGTCGATCGCATCGTGGCCGCCAACCTCGGCCGCAGCGCTCCCGCCGCCGCCGCGCAGCCCGCGGGCCGTGCCGCAGCAACGTCCGCAACCGCAGGCAACGCGGGCCACACGGCATCGCAGTCGCACCCCGGCTGATCGGCGCCGGTCTTCAAGGCAAAGCCAATGGCCACTGCTGCCGCTCCCGCTTACGTAGCGCCGCCGCCGCTCGAGGGCTCCGCCCGCGTGTGGGGGACCATCGCGCTCTCTGCGGCAACGTTCATGAACGTGCTCGATTCGTCGATCGCGAACGTGTCGCTGCCGGCCATCTCGGGCGACCTGGGGGTGAGCACCACCCAGGGCACCTGGGTCATCACAAGCTTCGCTGTGGCCAACGCCATTGCGGTGCCGCTCACGGGTTTCATGACCCAGCGCTTCGGCCAGGTGCGCCTGTTCATGGCGAGCGTGATCCTCTTCATGATCAGCTCGCTGCTCTGCGGGTTGGCGCCCAACATGACCATGCTGATCGCGTTCCGCGCGCTGCAGGGTTTCGTCGCGGGCCCGATGATCCCGTTGTCGCAGACGCTGCTGCTGTCGAGCTATCCGCGCGCCAAGGCCGGCCTGGCCATGGCCATGTGGTCGATGACCACGCTGGTGGCGCCTGTGATGGGGCCGCTCCTTGGCGGCTGGATCACCGACAACATCTCATGGCCGTGGATCTTCTACATCAACATTCCCGTGGGCATTGTTGCGGCGGCCATCACGTGGGCGCTTTACCGCGACCGTGAAAGCACCACGCGCAAGGTACCCATCGACGCCATCGGCCTCGCGCTGCTGGTGCTGTGGGTCGGCGCGATGCAGCTCATGCTCGACAAGGGCAAGGAGCTCGACTGGTTCCATTCGCCCGAGATCATCACGATGGCCGTCGTGGCCGTGGTCGGCTTCGCGTTCTTCCTGATCTGGGAGCTGACCGACAAGCACCCGGTGGTCGACCTTTCGCTGTTCAAGCGGCGCAACTTCTGGTCGGGTGCGGTAGCCACCGCGGTGGCCTACGGGCTGTTCTTCGGCAATGTGGTGCTGCTGCCGCTATGGCTTCAGCAGTGGATGGGCTACACCGCCACGCAGGCCGGCATGATCATGGCGCCCGTGGGGCTATTGGCCATCTTCTTCTCGCCGGTGGTGGGGCTCACGGTGTCCAAGATCGATCCGCGCCGCTACGCGACCTTCTCGTTCCTGGTGTTTGCGCTGGTGCTGTGGATGCGGTCGAACTTCAACACGCAGGCCGACTTCGTGACGATCATCATCCCGACCATCATCCAGGGCATTGCGATGGCGTTCTTCTTCATTCCGCTGGTGACCATCACGCTCTCGGGCCTTACGCCCGACCGCATTCCGGCGGCATCGGGGTTGTCGAACTTCCTGCGCATTACCGCGGGCGCCATGGGCACTTCGATCACCACCACGCTGTGGGAGAACCGCGCGGCGCTGCATCACTCGCAACTGGCCGAATCGGTGAACCTGGGCAATGGCGCTGCGACCAGCGCGATGAACGGCTTGGCAAGCAGCGGCTTGAACAGCGAACAGGTGCTGGGCCAGATCAACAGGCTGGTCGACCAGCAGTCGTTCATGCTGGCTGCGAACGACATCTTCTATGCGTCGGCCATTTTGTTTCTGCTGCTGATCCCGCTGGTGTGGCTGGCACGGCCGCAAAAGGGCGGTGCGGGCGGCGATGCCGCGGCAGGCGCGCACTAGGCCTTCAGGCAAAGTCGCGAAGGGGCGCGCTGGTCACGCACCCAGCGCGCGCAGCACGTCGTAGCACGCGCCCATGGTGTGATAGTCGGTCTTGCCGGCGGGGCTCTTCTCGTCGCTGATCTTGCGGTTGTCCGGCGTGAGAATGCGGTACCACGCCCCGTACCGGTGGTCGACAAAGTGCTCCCAGCTGTAGGCCCAGATGCGGTCGTACCAGCTCCAGTAGCCCTCGTCGCCGGTGCGCACGGCCAGCAGCGCCGCGGCGGCGAAGCTTTCGGCCTGCACCCAGAAGTACTTGTCGCCGTCGCACACCTCGCCGTCGGGGCCGAACCCGTAGACGAGGCCGCCATGCTCCGCATCCCACCCCCGTTGCATGGCGGTGTCGAAGAAATGCCTGGCACGTGGCACGATCCAGTCCGCTTCACGGCCCGCCGCAACAAGCGCGCGATCGAGCTGCAGCAGCAGCTTGGTCCACTCGGTGAGATGGCCGGTCTGAAAACCCCAGGGCCGGAAGATGTTGGTCTTGTCGCCGCGGTTGTAGTCCCAGTCGATCGACCAGTCTTCGCGGTAGTGCTCCCACACGAGCCCGCCGGCCAGCGCGGCAAGCTTGCCCGTTACCGATTCCGCAAGCGCCAGCGCGCGATCGAGATAGCGCGCCTCCTTCGTGGCTTCGTATGCGGCAAGCATCGCCTCGCAGGCGTGCATGTTGGCGTTCTGGCCCCGATAGGGCCCCACCTGCCAATCAGGAGTGGCCTCGTCGGCATACAGCGCATGGTGCGGCTCCCAGAAACGCTGTTCCATCAACTGCCAGGTTTGCTCGAGCCCCGCGCGTGCTTCGCCGATGCCCGCCATCAGCGCGTGCGCGTGTGCAAGCAGCACGAAGGCCAGGCCGTAGCAGTGGTGCGTGCTGTCTTGCACGGTTGCGCGCGCATCGTGCCAGTCGATCTGCCATGCATAGCCGCCTCCCGGCTGCGCATGCGCATGCTGCACGAACGCAAGGCCGTGGCGTGCGGCCTCCAGATCCTGTGGTTTGCCGAAGCGCCGGTACGCCATGGCGTGGTTGAAGACGAAGCGCGTGCTGCTTACCAGGTGCCGCGTGCGCCGGTCGTACACCGCGCCGTCGTCCTTGAAGAAATGAAAGAAGCCGCCTGAGGGATCGCGGCTGACAGGCGCATAGAACGCCAGCGTGTTCAGGATGTGGCCGGCAAGAAAGTCGGGTGAGCGGAAGTTCTGCATGGGAGGAACGGGAGGTACACGAGTAAGGGTTCGAACCGATAGGTCATTGTCATTGTGACGACAGTCGCCCGATGCCGGAACCGCCGGCGCGGGCAGGTTGCACTGCAGCATAGGCATTTGCCCCAGTATGCAAGTGCGAGGCGCCCACCAACAATCAGGCCGCGCTCGGTAGTGGCGCATGAGATGGACCGCATGACCGACATATCTTTCCTGAACCCGGGCGACTTCGCGAGATGAGCGACGTCATTCTGGAAACACGCCAGCTCACCAAGGAATTCAAAGGGTTCACCGCGGTCAGCAAGGTCAACCTGTCGGTGGTGCGCGGCTCCATTCATGCGCTCATCGGTCCCAATGGGGCCGGCAAGACCACCTGCTTCAACCTGCTCACCAAGTTTCTCGAGCCGACCAGCGGCACGATTCTTTTCAACGGGCAAGACATCACGGGCGAGCAGCCCGCGCAAATTGCCCGGCGCGGCATCATCCGCTCGTTCCAGATTTCGGCGGTGTTTCCGCACCTCACGCTGCTGGAGAACGTGCGCCTCGGCCTGCAGCGCGCGCTCGGCACTTCGTACCATTTCTGGAAGAGCGAGAAGACGCTCACGCCGCTCGATGCGCGCGCCCGCGAACTGCTGGCCGAGGTCGGTCTGGAGGACCAGGCGGACGAGCTGACCGTGAACCTGCCTTATGGTCACAAGCGCGCGCTCGAAATTGCCACCACGCTGGCCATGGACCCCGAGCTGATGCTGCTCGACGAACCCACGCAGGGCATGGGCCATGAAGACGTGCACCGCGTGGCCGAGCTCATCAAGCGCGTGTCGGCCGGCCGCACCATCCTCATGGTCGAGCACAACATGAGCGTGGTCTCCACCATTGCAGACACCATCACCGTGCTTCAGCGCGGCGCGGTTCTGGCCGAAGGCCCGTACGCGGAAGTCTCGAAGAATCCGCAGGTGATGGAGGCCTACATGGGCACCACCGAAGGACAGCTGCAAGGGGCTCATTGACATGACCGCCGCGCTTGAAATCAAGGACCTCCACGCCTGGTACGGCGAATCGCACGTGCTGCACGGCGTCAACATGGTGGTGCAGCCCGGCGAGGTGGTCACGCTGCTGGGGCGCAACGGTGCAGGGCGCACCAGCACGCTGCGCGCCATCATGGGCCTGACCGGCTCCCGCAAGGGCAGCATCGAGGTGAACGGCGTGCAGACCATCGGCATGGCCACGCACCGCATCGCGCACCTGGGCATCGGCTATTGCCCCGAAGAGCGCGGCATCTTCGCGAGTCTTTCGGCCGAAGAAAACCTGCTGTTGCCGCCGGCGCTCAAGGGTGCCGGGCAGGGCATGTCTGTGGCCGAGATCTACGAGATGTTTCCCAACCTGGCCGAGCGCCGCAACAGCCCGGGCACGCGGCTTTCGGGCGGCGAGCAGCAGATGCTCGCTGTGGCGCGCATCCTGCGCACCGGCGCCAAGCTGCTGCTGCTCGACGAGATTTCCGAAGGCCTGGCGCCGGTGATCGTGCAGGCCCTTGCGCGAATGATCCACACCCTGCGCGGCAAGGGCTACACCATCGTGATGGTGGAGCAGAACTTCCGTTTTGCCGCGCCGCTGGCCGACCGCTTCTACGTAATGGAGCACGGCCGCATGGTCGAGGCCTTCGGCGCCAAGGAGCTCGACGCCAAGATGCCCGTGCTCAGCGAACTGCTGGGCGTGTAGCCGAGCACTAGCCAATCGTTTTTCCGTTGACTCTCTCAAATCATCCAGGAGACACCATGCAAACCAAGCTCAAAATCATTGCTCTCATGCTCGGAGCCGCGGGTCTTGCGAGCCATGCCGTGCAGGCGCAAGAGAAGGTCGTCATCGGCTACATCAGCGACCTCTCGGGCCTGTATGCCGACCTGGAAGGCAAGGGCGGCGCAACCGCCATCCAGATGGCCATCGACGACATGGGTGGCAAGGTGCTCGGCCAGCCGGTGGAAGTGCTGAGCGTCGACCACCAGAACAAGCCCGATATCGCCGCCTCCAAGGCCCGCGAGTGGATCGACACCGCCGGCGCCACGATGATTTTCGCGGGCACCAATTCGGGCGTGGCGCTGGCCACGGCCAAGGTGGCGCAAGAAAAAAAGCGCGTGTTCTTCACCAACGGCGCGGCCACCTCGGCGCTCACCAACGCGCAGTGCAGCCCCTACACCGTGCACTACGCCTACGACACCGTCGCGCTCGCCAAGAGCACCGGCGGCGCCGTGGTCGACACGGGCGGCAAGAGCTGGTTCTTCCTGACGGCCGACTACGCCTTCGGCCATGCGCTCGAGGCCGACACCGCCAAGGTCGTCAAGGCCAAGGGCGGCTCGGTGGTGGGCACGGTGCGAGCGCCGCTCAACGCGTCCGACTTCTCGTCGTTCCTGCTGCAGGCGCAGAACTCCAAGGCCCAGGTGCTCGGCCTGGCCAACGCCGGCGGCGACTTCATCAACTCGATGAAGGCCTCGAAGGAATTCGGCATCGACAAGTCGATGAAGGTCGCGGGCCTGCTGGTGTTCCTTACCGACGTGAAGAGCCTGGGCCTGCCGGCCACGCAGGGCCTGCTGCACACCACCAGCTGGTACTGGGACGCCGACGACGAGTCGCGCAAGTGGGCCGCCCGCTACGAAGCCAAGACCAAGAACAAGCCGACCGACATCCAGGCCGCCGACTACTCGGCCACCATGGCCTACCTCAAGGCCGTGGAAGCCGTGAAGAGCACCGACGCCGACAAGGTCATGGCGCACCTCAAGAAGACGCCGATCAACGACTTCTACGCCAAGGGCGTGATCCGTCCCGACGGCCGCATGGTGCACGACATGCTGCTGGCCGAAGTCAAGAAGCCTTCGGAATCCAAGGGCCCTTGGGACCTGCTGAAGATCGTCAAGAAGGTGCCGGGCGACCAGGTCTACACGACCAAGGAAGAAAGCACCTGCGCCCTCTGGAAGTAAATGTTGCTCGCCCCCCAGTCTTCGCGCACTGCGTATCGCTGCGCCAACCCCCTGACCGGGGGGCGGTCCGGCCGCTTCGGGCGGCCGTGCGCGGCGGCCCCCACGTGAAGTCATTGCTATTTTTCTGAACCTCGTCGAAACGATGAACATCTCTATGCCTGCCCTGTTGAGCCAGCTCCTTCTGGGGCTGGTCAACGGGTCGTTCTACGCGATCCTGAGCCTGGGGCTGGCGGTGATCTTCGGGCTGCTCAACGTCATCAACTTCGCGCATGGCGCGCTGTTCATGATGGGGGCGGTGCTGTCGTGGATGGCGATGAATTACTTCAACGTCAACTACTGGGTCATGCTGGCGGTGGCGCCGCTCATCGTCGGTGTGTTTGGCGTGCTGATCGAGCGGCTGCTGCTGCGCTGGATCTACAAGCTCGACCACCTCTACGGCCTGTTGCTCACGCTGGGCCTCACGCTGCTGATCGAAGGCGGCTTCCGTTCGGTGTACGGCGTCTCGGGCCTGGCCTACAACACGCCGGAGGCACTGAGCGGCGGCACCAACCTGGGCTTCATGTTCCTGCCCAACTATCGCGCCTGGGTGGTGGTGGCGTCTCTGGTGGTGTGCTTTGCCACCTGGTATGCCATCGAGAAGACGCGGCTCGGCGCCTACCTTCGCGCGGGCACCGAGAACCCGCGGCTGGTCGAGGCCTTCGGTGTCAACGTGCCGCTGATGGTCACGCTGACCTACGGCTTCGGCGTGGCGCTTGCCGCATTCGCGGGCGTGCTTGCCGCGCCGGTGATCCAGATTTCTCCGCTGATGGGGCAGAACCTCATCATCATCGTGTTCGCGGTGGTCGTCATCGGCGGCATGGGCTCGATCATGGGGGCCATCCTCACGGGCCTGGGGCTCGGCGTCATAGAGGGGCTGACCAAGGTGTTCTATCCGGAGGCCTCGGCCACCGTGGTGTTCGTGATCATGGTCGTGGTGCTGCTGATCCGTCCGGCCGGCCTCTTCGGCAGCGAGAAGTAAAAGTCCATGAAGAAAATATCGCTCGTCGTCTACGGGGTGCTGCTGCTGGCGCTCATTGCCGCACCCTTCATCGGCTTCTATCCCGTGTTCGTGATGAAGGTGCTGTGCTTCGCACTGTTCGCCTGCGCCTTCAACCTGCTGCTGGGCTACACCGGCATGCTGTCTTTCGGCCATGCCGCGTTTCTGGGCGGCTCGGCTTACCTTACGGGCCAGGCGCTCAAGGTCTGGCATCTCACGCCCGAGCTCGGCCTCATCCTGGGCACGCTCGCCGGTGCGCTGCTGGGCCTGGTGTTCGGCTGGCTGGCCATTCGCCGCCAGGGCATCTACTTTTCGATGATCACGCTGGCGCTGGCGCAGATGATGTATTTCGTCGCGCTGCAGGCCAAGTTCACCGGCGGCGAAGACGGCCTGCAGAGCGTGCCGCGCGGCAAGCTCTTCGGCCTGGTCGATTTGCGCGATGACCTGACGATGTATTACGTCGCGCTGGTCATCGTCGTCGCGGCTTTCCTGCTCATTGCGCGCACGGTGCATTCGCCTTTCGGACAGGTGCTCAAGGGCATCAAGGAGAACGAGCCGCGCGCCATTTCGCTCGGCTACGACGTCAACCGCTTCAAGCTGCTGGCCTTCGTGATCTCGGCCGCGCTGTCGGGCCTTGCCGGTTCGCTCAAGACGCTGGTGCTGGGCTTCGCATCGCTGAGCGACGTGCACTGGACCGCATCGGGTCACGTCATCTTGATGACGCTGGTGGGCGGCCTCGGCACGCTTTCGGGCCCGCTGGTGGGTTCGGCCGTTGTGGTGCTGCTGGAGAACAAGGTCGGCGACTTCGGCACCTTCATGGCGCGCGTCACCGGGGTCGACTGGTTCAACACGCTCGGCGAATCGGTGACCATGGTCACCGGACTGATCTTCGTGATCTGCGTGCTGGCGTTCCGCAAGGGCATCATGGGCGAAGTCATCGCCTTCATCGACCGCCGAAAAGGCAAGGCGCGATGAAACGAAAAAGGCGGACCCTGTCCGCCTTTCTTGCTTCTGGGACAGGAAGCCCGCTCAGGGCAGCACGGTAATGCGGTTGGTCGCTGGCGGCGACAACGGGCTGTTCGCCTTGATGTAGGCCTCCAGCGCATCCACGTCCTGGTCGCCGCCCAGCGTGTCCGTGCCCTGGTTGAAGACCGTGAAGTTGTCTCCGCCGGTCGCCAGAAAGCTGTTCATCGTCACGCGGTAGCTCGCGCCGTCCGTCATCGCGGTGCCGTTGAGTGCCATGTTGCTGATGCGCGAGCCCGCGGGTGCCGAGAGGCTGTAGCTGTAGCTCAGGCTGCGCGAAGGCAGCAGCACCCTTGGCGATGCGACCGTGTTGGTGCCGCTGTTGAACTGCTGCTCCAGCAGCGCCTTGATCTGCGCGCCGGTCATCGTCTTCACTACCAGGCTGTTGCCGAAGGGCTGCACGCTGAAGAGCTGGCCATAGGTCACGCTGCCGTCGTTGGCCGGCACGAGGTCGGCCCGCACGCCGCCCGGGTTCATGAAGGCGATTTGCGCGCCGCCCTTGTTGCTAGGGCTGGTGGCATCGAGCTGCGCATCCGCAATCAGGTTGCCGAGCACGCTTTCGCGCGACGTCGACTGCGTGCGCGTGGCCGGGCCCGAGAGGGTGCCCACCACACGCTGCACCAGCGGGGCCGCAACGGAAAGGTACTGGCTGATGAGCGCGGCCACTTCCTGGTTCTTGCCGAACACGGGGTACTGGTCGGTCACCGCCACCGTGTTGGCGCCGCTGGTGTAGGCCTCGCCCTGGACGATCACGTTGTCGGCCGACTTGGCCGTGACCTTGCGCGTGCGCGTGTCGATCGTCAGGTTGATGTCGGTCAGCAAGGTGCCGTACTGGCCGGCGCTCGTCAGCAGGAAGGGCTTGGCCGGGTTGGTCTTGCTGTAGTCGCAGATGTACGAGCGGTGCGTGTGGCCCGAGATCACCACGTCGACGGCCGCATCGAGCTTGTTGAGAATTGGCAGGATGTCGCCGCTCAGCCCCGCGCAGCTCTTGTCGTTGTAGCCGACGGTGGTCGTGGCGCCTTCGTGCACCACGACGACGATGGCGTCGGCGCCCTCCGCCTTCAGCTGCGGAATCAGCGCGTTGGCGGTGTCCGCCTCGTCCTTGAAGCTCAGGCCCGCAACGCCGGCCGGCGTCACGATGCTCGGCGTGCCCTTGAGCGTCATGCCGATGAACGCCACCTTCACCGTGGCGCCGTCCTTGGTGAAGGTCTTCATGCCCGTGGCGGGGAAGAGCGTGTTGCCGTCGGTCTTCACGGTGTTTGCCGCCAGGAACCCGAAGTTGGCGCCCGGAAAGGCCTTGTTGACCCGGCACGGCTCCAGCGGCGTGTTCTTGGCGCAGCCGCCGTTCTTCATGCGCAGGAGTTCGGTCTGACCCTTGTCGAACTCATGATTGCCGACCGCGTTGAAGTCGATCTTCATTGCGTTGACGGCTTCGATGGTCGGTTCGTCGAGGAACAGCGCCGACACCAGCGGCGAGGCGCCGATCATGTCGCCGGCAGAGACCACCGCGTTGTTCTCGTTTTTTGCCTTGAGAGACGCAATGGCCGAAGCCATGTACGCGGCGCCGCCTGCGGGCACCGGCACCGTGCCGCCGCCGCTGGCCGGCGCGGTGATGGAAAGCCTGGGCGGCTCGAGATTGCCGTGCAGGTCGTTGAAGGCGATGAGCTTCACGTCCACGCTGCCTGGCGTTGCCGGAGCAGGCGGCGGCGCCGGAGGAGCGGGCGCCGGTGCCGGCGGCGGGAGAAACGGAATGAAGCCGTTCGAATCGTTGCTTCCGCCACAGGCGGACAACGTGGCCAGGACAACCCCCGCCATGGCGAGATGTTTCAGCGATGCAGGCATGAGCCTCTCCTCTTTTTGATGGAATGCAGCGCATGCTGGACAAGGCAGATGACGTCGCCATGACCGCTAGCGCATCGCGTCGCACATCGCGGGCTCAGGACAGGGGAATGACGCGGATGGTTACGCCGGGGCCGAAGGCGCGTTGCAGCAGCTGCCTGGCCTGGGTGCTGTGATCGTCATCCGGCGATTGCACGGCCAGCCATGCCTCTGTCGCGTGCCGCTGCAGGTGCCAGCCCTCTTGTCCAAGGCGGATGAGGCTGGCGAGCGATGCGGCATCGGCCACGGGCAGCGCCGCGGGCGCGATGTCGAGCCAGTCCACCACCTGGTTGGCTTCTCCGCCGAGCCGTGCGGTCGCGCCTTCCACCAGCACTTGCTGCGTGGCCGCGTCCCTCACCGCGCCCTGGAGGATGATGCCGTTGCCGTGCCAGCGGATTTCAAGCAGTGCGTTGGTTGCCGGTGATTCGGGCCGCATGGCCGCAAACACCCACGCGGCGCCCACGGCAGCCGCTACAACCATCAGCAGCGCGATGAGCCGGAGTCTTCTGTTCATTCAAGCCTTGGCGCACGTTCAATCGTGCGGTGTCGGAGGCCGAGTTCAGGGCCTCGGCATGACGGCTTGATGACAGACGCGCGCTGGGCGATCTCAGAGCCGCAGCGGTGCGGCGTAGCCGGTCATCTCCAGGTAGCCCCGCCCAACGCGGCGGCCTTGCGCATCGAGCATGTCGCTCACGCCTTCCCAGTACACCCCGCCGGTGGAGCCGCGGCTGTCGAGTTCCTGGTCGTCGAGAAGCGCGCGCACCTCGAAGCTTCCCGACGGGGTCTGCACGCGCCACTGGGTCGGGTACCTGGCCTGCGTGCGCGGGCTGGTCCACGCGTTCGCGCCGTCGAAGCGCACCTCGTCGTTGCTGAAAACACGCAGCGCGCCGTCGCGTGCGCGAAACGAACCGCCGGCCCATAGCGCACTGCCGTCGCGGCGGCGCAGGCGAAAGGCCGTGAGGGCGCTGCCGTCGTCCAGATTCATGCCGATCCAGTCCCAGCCCACCGCCTCGGGATGCATCAGCGCCTCGCTCCATTCGTGGTCGAGCCAGGCCGTCCCGTCGACATCGAAGGCCTGGCCTTTGAGCGTGAGACGGCCCTGCGTCTTGAGCTGGGGTTCGCTGTAGTAGTAGCTCGCCTGCGCGTCTTCGGGGCCTTTGCGCGAGAGTCCGGCCTTGCCTTGCAGCAGCACTGGCTGCGTGGGCGCAAAGCGCAGGTCGAGCGTGAACTCGCCCGCCGGCACGCGGGCCGAATAGCTGCCGTCCTTGCGCACGAGGGACCAATCGCGCAGGCGCACGTCGGTGTCGGCTTCGCTGGCCGACGCAACGCCGAAGCCCGCGCGCGCAATGCGCTGGTCATGCAGCAGCACACGGCCTTCAAGGTCGGTAACCGCGGCATGCGCAAACACGAGGTTCTTGGCCGCGAACGCCGAGCGCATGCCCTGCGCGGCGTCGACGCGCGAACGAAAGAACGTCACCTGAAAACCGAACTCGCGTCCCGCCGAAGTTCTTGCATGGCCCGTGATGTACCACCATTCGGTGCGCAGGTCGGGGTGGCTGCCGAAGTCGCGCGGAAACTGCAGCGTGCGCTCGGGCAGCGCCCAGCTTGCGGGCGCTGCGGCCAGCGCCGCCAGCAGCAGGCTGCGGCGCGAGAGCTTGCAGAAGGCCGGCGCAGGCATCACTGTGCAACCAGCGCGTCGATGCGCTGCTGTGCCGGGCCCACGTCACCAAAGGCGCTCTGCACCCACGCCGCATCGTGATAGCTCGGCAGGTAGCGCTCGCCCGCATCGCACAGCAGCGAAAGAATGGAGCCTTGCTGGCCGGCCGCGCGCATCTCGCGTGCAATGGCCAGCATGCCGACAAAGTTGGTGCCGGTCGATGGCCCGACCTTGCGCCCCAGCAGTGCCGAAAGCGCATGCATGGCCGCCACCGAGTCGAGGTTGGGCACTTCGATCATGCGGTCGACCAGCGTGCGGATGAAGCTCGGCTCCACCCGCGGGCGGCCGATGCCTTCGATGCGCGAGCCCGCCGCCGTCAGCGTTGCATCTCCCGTGCGGTGATAGGCCGAGAACACCGATCCCTCCGGGTCGGGCACGCACACCTGCGTGTCGTGACAGCGGTACCGCACATAGCGCCCGATGGTGGCGCTGGTGCCGCCCGTGCCCGCGCCCACCACGATCCACGCCGGCACCGGATGCCGCTCGCGCGCCATCTGCTGGAACATGCTCTCGGCAATGTTGTTGTTGCCGCGCCAGTCGGTCGCGCGCTCGGCGTACGTGAACTGGTCCATGTAGTGGCCGCCGGTTTGCTCGGCGAGCGCGCGCGCTTCTTCATACACTTGCGCCGCATGGTCGACAAAGTGGCAACGCGCGCCGTAGAAGGCGATCTGCGCCACCTTTTCAGGCGAGGTGCTCCGCGGCATCACCGCGAGGAAGGGCAGGCCGAGCAGGCGTGCGAAGTAGGCTTCGCTCACCGCGGTGGATCCGCTCGATGCCTCGACGATGGTCGTGCCTTCGCGCACCCATCCGTTGCACAGCGCATAGAGAAAGAGCGAACGTGCGAGCCTGTGCTTGAGGCTGCCCGTGGGGTGGGTCGACTCGTCCTTCAGGTACAGGTCGATGCCGGCCGCGGCAAGCGAAGGCAGCGGCAACGGGATCAGGTGCGTGTCGGCGCTGCGCTGGTAGTCGGCTTCGATGCGGCGTATGGCAGAGCCGAGCCAGCCGCCGCATGAGATGGAAGAGGGTGTTTGCTGCATGTAGGAAGAAGTCTACAAGTCATCCCTCGCAGTACCCAGCGGATATGCAAATCGGGATACTGTGCGCTGCCAAATTCCACCCGGCAGGAGACAAGACGCATGAGAACAAGACACCTGCGCCCGGCATCGCGGCGCTCGTTAGGTCAAAGGCATTCCATTGGCACAGCAGCGCTCGCGGCCATCGCAGCCTTCGCGCTTGCGGGCTGTGCATCGGGCCCTCCGGGCGTGCAGACGCCACCGCGCGCGCCGTCGTCCTTCGCCGTGCCCGGCCTCGAGAAACCGGCCGAGGTGCTGGTCGATCGATGGGGCGTGCCGCATCTGTATGCCGGCACGCTGTACGACGCCTTCGTTGCGCAGGGTTTCATGGCCGCGCGCGACCGGCTCTGGCAGATGGACCTGTGGCGCAAGCGCGGCCTCGGCGAAATGGCCAAGGACTTCGGCCCCGCATGGGTCGAGAGCGACCGTGCCGCGCGTGCCGTGCTGTATCGCGGCGATATGTACCGCGAGTGGCTGGCCTACGGCTCCGATGCCAAGCGCGTGGCCGAGGCCTTTACCGCCGGCGTCAACGCCTACGTTGCCCAGGTGCGCGCGCAGCCTGCGCTGCTGCCGACCGAATTTGCATTGCTGGGCTACCAGCCGGCGGTATGGTCGCCTGAAGACGTGGTGCGCATCCGGCACCACGGCCTCACGCTCAACTTCACATCCGAGATCGACCGCGCCCGCGCTTTCTGCGCTGGCAGCGAAGGCATCAAGGCCGATTGGCTGCGCCGCGAACTCGATCCACCGGTCACGCCGCAGGTGCCGCCTGGCTTCGATCCCTGCACCATTCCGGCAGCCGAGTTGCGCGCTGCCTACCTGCGTGCCACCGAGTCGCCGCGCTTCACGAAGGAGAACACTCGGCTGGCCGGTGCGGCCGCAGCTTCGGTGGCCGCAAAGACCGATGAAGAAGATGAGCAGCAGGCCATGCAAGGCGACCCCACGGCCGCCTATGGCAGCAACAACTGGGTCATCGCGCCACAGCTCACATCCACCGGAAGGCCCATCCTCGCCAACGACCCGCACCGGGCCCATGGCGCGCCGAGCCTGCGCTACATGACGCATCTGAGCGCGCCCGGCATGGACGCCATCGGCGCGGGCGAGCCCTTCCTGCCCGGTCTTTCGATCGGCCACAACGGCACCATCGCATTCGGCCTCACGCGCTTCTACATGGACCAGGAAGACCTGTACATGTACCAGCTGAACCCGCAGAACCCGAACGAGTACCGCTACCAGGGCCGATGGGAGCCGATGACGAGCGTGACCGAGCGCATTGCGGTGCGCGGGGAGAGCGCCCCGCGCGAAGTGGTTAACACCTTCACCCGCCACGGGCCGGTGCTGCTTGCCGAGCCCGGCAAGCAGCGCGCCTTCGCGCTGCGGGCCGCGTGGCTCGAGCCCGGCATGGCACCGTACTTCGGTTCCATGGACTACATGCGCGCGCAGAACTGGGACCAGTTCCGCGCCGCGATGAACCGCTGGGGCGCCCCGGGCGAGAACCAGGTCTATGCCGACCGCCATGGCAACGTCGGCTGGATGCCGGGCGGCCTGACGCCCATCCGACCCAACTGGGACGGCCTGATGCCCGTGCCGGGCGATGGCCGCTACGAGTGGTCGGGCTTTCGCAACGGCGACGAACTGCCTTCGGAATTCAACCCCGCGCGCGGCTACGTGGTGACAGCGAACGAGAACAACATTCCGCCCGATCATCCGGCCGCAAGGAAAGGCATCGGCTACGAATGGAGCGATGCGGCCCGCGCGCGCCGCCTCAAGGAGCTGTTCGCGGCAAAGGCGGCCGCGGGCTCGCGCTTCACCATCGAGGACTCGGAACGCATGCAGAACGACATCGTTGCGACGCCCGCGCAGCGGCTGCTGAAGCTCCTGGCCGGCTTGCGCAGCGACGATGCGCAGACCGCGGCCGGCCTGCGCCTGCTGCAGGGGTGGGACGGCACCATGCACCGCGACAGCGCAGCCGCTGCGTTGTACGAAGTTTGGAGCAGCAAGACCCTGCGTGCCGCCGTGCTCAAGGCCGGCGCCGGAGATGCCGGTGCATCGCTCGCCGCGCCCGGCGACAACACGCGCATGGTGCTGCTGCTCGAGAACCCGTCCGGCTGGGTCAGCGATGCGCAGCGCAACGCCTTGCTGCTGCAGACCTTGCCGCCGGCGATGCAGGAGCTCACCGCCAAGCTCGGGCCCGACATGGCGGCCTGGAAGTGGGGCGCGCTGCATCGTGCGGAATTCCGGCATCCGCTGGGCGGCGTGGTCGATGCGGCCACGCGCAAGAAGCTGGAGGTCGGCGACTGGCCGATGTCCGGTTCCGCATTCACGCCGATGGCTGCGAGCTACCGTGCCAGCGACTACAAGCTGACATCGGGCGCTTCGTTCCGCATGGTGCTGGACGTGGGCAACTGGGATGCCTCGCGGGTGATCAATACGCCGGGGCAATCGGGGAATCCGGACAGTCCGAACTATCGGGACCTTGCGCCGCTGTGGCTCGAGGGCAAGTACGTGCCGCTGGTCTATAGCCGCGGGGCTGTGGAAAAGGAGACAGTCGAGCGCATTCAACTGACGCCGGCGCGGTAGATAGACGCCTTACCAGTCTTCCTTCACCGCGAGCACCACGTCCTTGCCCGCCGCGGCCCGTCCCGCCAGCCAGGCGGTGACGGTGCCGGCCACCACCACCGCGCCGCACAGCACCACCAGCCTCCCCCAAGGCACCAGCAAATCCATGGTCCAGTGAAAGCTCTGCGGATTGACCACCTTCACCAGTACCACTGAAACCGCCAGCCCGAGCACGAGCCCCGCCACGGCACCGATGGCTGTCCATGCGGCACCTTCACCCGCCACCACGGCCAGCACCTGCCGCCGCGTGAAACCCAGGTGCGCGAGCAGCCCGAACTCCTTGCGTCTTGCCAGCACCTGCGCGCTGAAGCTCGCCGCAATACCGAAGAGCCCGATCGCAATCGCCACGGCCTGAAGCCAGTAGGTCACCGCAAAGCTGCGGTCGAAGATGCGCAGCGAGGTCGCGCGGATCTGCCCGACCGATGAAATCTCGATGCTCGAATCGGACCCGGCGCTTCCGCGGCGTGCCGCCAGCTCGCGGATCGCGGCCTGCACGGTGCTTTCGGACGCGCCCGGCGCAAGCCACAGCGACACATCGCTGACTTCGCGCTCGCCTGTAAGGCGTTCGAAATCGCGCGCGTCCATGGTGATGGCGCCGAACTGCCGCGCGTAGTCGCGCCACACGCCCGCCACGAAGAACCCCGCTGGCCCGGAACCTGCGGTGCCCAATGCAGACGAAAGCGGCGCGAAGAGGGCGCCCGGTTTCGCGCCATACAGCTCCACCATCGGTTCGCTCACGTAGATGCCGATCTGCCCCGCAGGCACCGGTAGCGCGGGGCCCACCAGCGGCAACGCCTGCGCCGCGCCGTCTTCGAGGCTTCGCGCAATCAGCGTGACGGCAGGCTGCGCGGGGTCGAGTTGCAGCGACCGGGTTCGCAGCGTGCCGGTGCGTTCCACGCCGGGCAGTTGCGCCAAGGCCTGCACGAAGGCGGGCGAGAAGGTGGCCGTGTCGCTGCTGCTCTGCGTGCCCGAATTGCCGGAGCGGCCGCTCGACGTGGCGCGAAGATAGAGATCGGCTGGCAGCACCACGTCGAGCCAATGCGTGACCGAATCGCGAAAGCTCGCAACCATGACCGTGAGTGCTACCGCGAGGCTCAGGCTGGCGACCACACCGCTGACCGCCACGGCTGCGGTGCCGCGCATGCGCCTTGCACGCTCGATGGCCAGCATCGGCAGCACGCGCTGCGCAAACGCGGGTGCAATGCGGTCGTACAGCAGCGCAATCAGCCAGGGCAACGCCGTGATGCCGCCCACCAGCAGACAACCCACCGAAAGATATGCCGCCACCGGAATGCCGCCCACAGCGGGCATGTTGGCCAGGGCTGCGCTTGCCGCAATGAGGCCGAGCGCCAGCCAATGGCTTCTGCTTTGCACCGGTGCGGCGCCCAGGCCCTTGAGCGTTTGCGCCTCGGGCAGCGCCTGTGCCGCGCGCGCGGGCCACCAGCCGCCCACCAGCGCCGCAAGCACGCCGAGCCCGCCGTACAGCAAGGCCGAGCCGGTGCTCCAGTGCAGCGTGGGCGCCACGCCCTGGAAATAGCCTCCGCCCAGGTCACCGCCGAGCACGCGCAACGCGAAAGCCGCGAGTGCCGTGCCCAGCGCCAGCCCGGCGGCGCTTCCTATCAGGCCGAGCACGAACGACTCCGCCAGCACCAGGCGCAGCCGCTCGCGCGGCGTCAGGCCCAGCACGCCGAGCAGGGCGAATTGCTGCGCGCGCTTGGCCACGCTGAGCGCCAGCACCGAGAACACCAGAAAAGCGCCGGTGAAGAGTGCCACCAGCGCCAGCACCGTCAGGTTGACACGGTAGGCACGCGAGAGATTGCTTACGCGTTCGGCTGCATCACCCGGTTCGGCAAATTGCAAGGCTGCGGGCCAGCCCGGCGACCGCTGCAGCGACGCGATAAAAGTCGCTCGGTCGGTGCCGGGAGCAAGCCTCAAGTCGACGCGGCTGAGCTGGCCGACCTTGTCGAACAGGTCTTGCGCGGCGCCGATATCCATCACCGCGAGCGCCGTGCCGGTGGCGGCGACGTGGCCCGCGACTTCGAGCCGCTGCCAGGAACCACTGCTGCGCAACTGAACGGTTTCGGCATCACCTTCCACGGCTTCGGTCGCCAGGCCCAGCACGTTGCGCGCCGATGCATTGAGAAACACATGGCCCTGCGCCAACATCGCGAAGCGGTCGGCGTCCTTGCCGAGCTGCGGCATCAGCGCCGGTGCGATGGTCGGCAGCGCCAGCGCGTCGACACCGATCACGCGCATCGGCACTTGCCGCTCGCCGGCCGATGCGAGGCCCTGGAACTCGAGCACCGGGCTCGCCAGCGTTACCTGCGGATGCTGCGCGAGGCGCCCGAACACCGCTTCATCGAAGCTGCCTTGCACGGCGCGCACTTCGAGGTCCGGCTGGCCGTTGACCGATCTCACGGCGCTGGAGAACTCGTCGAGGGCCGAGGCGTTGATGAGTTGCACCGAGAACGCCAGCGCCACGCCCAGCATCACGGCCAATACCGCCGCGGCGTTGCGCCAGGGGTGGTGACGCAGTTCCTGCCAAGAGAAGGTGGTGAGCAAGGCACGCATGCCGCCATTGTGGCCTTTGCCGCAATAGTCGATTCAATGCCATCGCCACCGGCGCTCTGCACCGAAAGAGGATGTTTGTCGCCGACGTCCTGCGCACAAGAGCCAGGCTTTGCGATCAGTGCGTTAGTTCGAAAAGCTGCTGTGCCATCTCGCGGATCTCATCGCGCATCGCGAGTTGTTCAAGCCAGTTCATCGGAATGCCTTGGATGCCGTAGAAGGCGCCTGCGAGTTGTCCGCAGATAGCAGCGGTCGTGTCGGCATCATCCCCGAGGTTGGCCGCTGTGAGCACGGCTTCCTCGAATGAATTCGTGTGCGCGAAGCACCAGAGCGCCGCCTCGAGCGACTCGATGCAGTAGCCCGACCCCTTTATGTGCTCGGGAGACTTCGCCACGTATTCGCCGCGCGCCAAAGCCGAAACCTTGGCGCTCAATGGCTCCAAGGGAGTGGTTGCAAGAATAAGGTCCTTCTCTTGTCCAAGCAGCGCTGCGCGCAATTGCAAGGCAAAGAGGCGAGAGCATTCGATTGCTTCCAGTGCACCGTGCGTGGTTCGTGTGCTCTCCCCGGCCTGCTGCCATGTGGCCTCGGCGCTCGACCTGAAGAACATTGGCACAGGGGCAAGCCGCATCAACGCGCCGTTGCCGGCTGTGCGTGGGTCGGGGTCACCCGCGAACGGTTCGCCCGACACGAGGTAGCGGGTGAGGGCATTCGACACTGTAATTCCGATGTCGAAGCACCGCCCGTTGCTGCTCATGTAGCCTACGTTGCGCCAGTTGCAATAGCGGTTCATCTGATCGACGGCATTGAAGCCGCGACGGTAGATCAGGCTGGCTGCGAGGCACAACGCCATCGAGGTGTCGTCGGTCCATTCACCGGGCTCCAGATCGAAGGGGCCGCCGCCATGCATGCCGGTCACCGGCGCGAAGCTGCCGCGTGGGCTGAACTCGACACTGGTGCCCACGGCATCGCCGCAGGCCAAGCCGAGCAGGCAGCCCTGGTAGCGTGCGGCGCTCACCGTATGGTCCTCAGAACATCGCGCGCCGCCATGAGTGCGAAGCCCAGCAGGTTGAGGCCGCGCCATTCGGGAGGGTTTTGGGCCGCGGGATCGGTGGCGGCGCGACCGATGCCCCAAATGGCGTCGACCGGACTGGCTTCCACCAGCACCTGATGGCCGGTGCCCAGCAGGAAGGCGCCGAGCGCGGCGTTCTGCGAGAACTTCTCGACATTGCCGCGCGTGACGATATCGAAACGTGCTTCGACCCAAGCCGCTTCGTCGAAGTTGTGGATCTCGCGGCCAAGCTTCTTGGCTTCGCCAGGTGTGCGCGCCGCGACGATTTGTTCACAGGTTGCGGTGTCGCCGAACAGGCGTGCCTTGCCGGCCATCATGAAATGCTCCGCCGTGCGATACCTCACGCCGTCGACCGTGAACCCAGCCTCGAACCACTGGCTGAAGCAGCTTCTGTTCACGCCGCTCTTCGGCGCCTGGTGGCCCCAGAACAGCAGGTACTCCGGGCGATAGCCGTGCGCGAAGTACGCTGGCAGGTCCTTAGCGCTACGCGGCGTCATGGATGGATTTGTTGTCATTTTCTTTTCCTCATGGCTCGATGTCGAGCGGATGCTCCACTGGCAATTGCAGTTCGGAGTTGTCGTCTTGCGCCATCGGGCGCTGTGCCTCCACAAAGGCGCGCATGTCGATCACTTCGAGCAGCTCTTCTTTTGCGAACGCCGCAAGCGTACGGCCGCGCAGGCCGAGCTGGATCGCACGGCGTTCCAGCTTGTTGCCGCTCGGCGCATGGTCAGGGTCCCATTGCAGGCGCACCTCGGATCGCTCGACCGCCGCCTGCCACGCCTCGCGGCTCGGGTAGTGCGCGGAGTCGAAGGTCGAAGGCACGGCCTCCCGCACCACCCGCTCGAAGAATGCGCGGCGCAGCCGCAGGCCGAGCGTGACTTGCTGGCCTTCCTTGGTGCCCCAGCCGGAGCGATACATCATCCAGAGGAAGTTGGGCTTGATCCAGCTCATGCGCGAAAGACTGAAGTCCGGTCCGTCCAGGCGGCCGTGCCGGATCGCGTACTCACCGATGGCAGGGCGGTAGGCCTGGTAGACGATGACTGACTGCGCATCGCAATGCGCCAGGATGTGCCTGCCGTTCTGCGGCCAGCGCTCGCGCTGGACCACGTGCCGCTCGGTGGGCAAGGGTGGGGTGGTGTTGTTCATTGTTCTTGGTCCTCTGGTTGTAGTTGTTCTTGAACTTTATTTGTTGCTTTGTGCAACTAATTAAGGGTTGTATAATACAACTAATAAATTCGGAGTCAAGCCACCGTTGTGAATACAGCCAAGCCGAACTTTCCCTCGCTGGACTTTCCCCGTCCGTTGGTCACGGTCGACGTGGTGATGTTCACCGTGCTTGACGATGCGCTGCAGGTCTTGCTAGTGCGTCGGCCCGTCAACACGGCCGAGCCGTTTCCGGGAAAGTGGGCGCTGCCTGGCGGCTTCGTGAATGTCGACGACGATGCGAGCCTGCTCGACTGCGCGCTGCGCAAGCTGCGCGAGAAGACCGGCGTAGTGGCGCCCTATCTCGAACAGCTCGGCAGTTGGGGCGGCGCAGGGCGCGATCCCCGCGGGTGGTCGGCTACGCACTGTTTCTATGCGCTGATTCCGGTGCAGGCGATGCAACTGCGCAGCGGCGCCAACGCCGCGGACGTGGCATGGTTCGAAGTGGAGGCCGCATCGCGCAAGCGGCTGGCTTTCGACCACGGCGAACTGCTTGACGCCGCCATCGCGCGGCTGCGCAGCAAGGTCGAGTACACGTCGCTGCCGGCCTTCCTGCTCGAAGAGCCGTTCACGCTGCCGGCGCTGCAGCACACCTATGAGGTGGTGCTCGGCCGGGGCGTGGACAAGAGCGCCTTTCGCAAGCGCATGCTTGATGGCGGGTTCATGGAAGAGGCGGGCATGCTCACCGGCAGTCTCGGCCGGCCGGCCATGAGCTACCGGCTGCGCGACCGTTCGCAGGCGGCACTGTTTCCGCGGACCTTCAACGCGAAATGACGGCTCGTTCAGAGCCGCTCCGACATCCCGTTGAGATATGCGCGCACGGCCGCGCTCGCGCTCAGGCCGATCGCGCGATCGAAAGCCTGGCGCGCGGCTGCACGTGCGCCGCCGGCCGCGAGCAGATGCCCACGTGCCGCCCAGAAGGGTTGGTAGTTCGCCACCCCGCCGGCCGCAATGGCATCGAGCGCCTGCAGGCCGACATCATGCCCGCGCGCTTTCGCGAGGGCGCAGGCGCGGCTCACCTGGGCGCCGAGGCTGGGGCGCAGCGCCAGCAGGTTGTCGTACAGCGCAACCATCGTTTCGGGCGCCACCGGCGCGCCGACCCGGCGTTCGCAATGGGCCGACTGGATGGCGGCCTCCAACTGGCATGCGCCGGGGCTGTTCATGCTCGTTGCCTGCCGCAGATACTGCTCGGCCTGAGCGAGCAGGTCCGGGTCCCAGCGCGCCATGTCCTGCTGGTCGAGCGGCACATAGGCTCCGGCGTCGTTGAGCCGTGCCCCGGCCCGGCTCTGGCAGAACAGCATCAGCGCGAGCAGGCCCAGTGGCTCGGGCTCGTTCGGCATCAGTGCGCACAGGATGCGGCCGAGCTCGATGGCTTCGGCGGCAAGGCCGCGGGGCCGGATGTCCGCGCCATCCACGTCGTCCCAGCCGTTGCCGTAGGCGGCATGGATGCCTTGGAGCACGTCCTGCAAGCGCTGCGGGAGTTCGCGTACTTCGGGATATTCGAAAGAAACGCCGGCGCTGCGGATGCGCGCCTTGGCCCGTACCAGCCGCTGGCCGAGCGTGGAAGGCGAGGTGAGGAACGCCCCCGCCATGCGGGCGGCATCGAGCCCGAGCACAACCTGGAGCATGAGCGGCGCGCGGGCGGCGGCGTCGATGGCCGGATGCGCGCAAACGAAGAGCAGCCGCAAGCGCTCGTCCGGCACCGCAGCGCCGTCGACCGTGCCCACATCGACCTCGCCGGCCAGCAGCAACAGGGCTTGGGTGGCCGCATCCTGGATGCGGCTGTGGCGCCAGGCGTCGAGCTTGCGGTGCCGCGCCACGCTCAGCAGCCAGGCGTCCGGCTGCTCGGGAATGCCGTCGACGGGCCAGCGTTCGAGAGCCCTTGCAAAGGCTTGGGCGAGTGCGTTTTCCGATGCGGCAATGTCGTGCGTGCGCGCTGAAAGAATCGCGAGCAGCCGCCCATACGATTCACGCGCCGCCCGCTCGGCGGCTCGGGGAGCCGCCGGTTCGTTCACGGTGCGCCCGGAGTTCCAGTTGCACAGAAGCTGAATTGCATGGTGTTCTCCGTCGAGGACAAGCTCGCCGAGCAAGATTGCTCACCACAATGACGGCTCGCAGCCCGTCATTTCGACATGCGTATGGCATGCCGAACGATTAATTCTTTCCCTAAAAATGCGCCGGCGCAATGGCAAAAGCCAAGGGCCGCGCGCCGATGAAGTCCGCAGACCGGCTAGGCAGCCCTAGCTTGTGCGGTGGGCGCAAACATGGCCTCCAGCTCGGCGCGCAGTTGGTAGGCGTGGGTCGATGTGTCCATGGCCACGTCGACCCAGCACAGGCTCTGGCCTTTCTTCACCGCGCGCACCAGCTTGACGTTGTGCGCCAGCCCGAGCGGCAGGCCGCCCAGCCGCATGGAGCGCTCGGCTGGCAGCAGCTTGCCCCAGACGGTGTAGCCGCCTTCGCCGTCGAGCATTTCGCCGGGTGCGAGATCGCGCTTGGCGGTGGCAACCACGTCGGCGTTCCAGCAGGTGGCCACGCCGGTGGGCTCGCCGCGCAAGGCCACGCTGGCCACCGACATGCCGACTTCCAGGCCGATGAGATGCCAGCGCTTGTAGAGCGTGAAGTAGCGGCCGCTCGGGTCGGTGTGGGCGTTGTATTCCTCGAAGCAGTTCTTGATGTAGTCGGTCTCGGCCTCGACCGTGACCCACACGCCCATGCGGATGTCGTAGGGAATCTTCCGGCCATTGGCTTCGAGCGATGAAATCACTTCGACCATGCCCTTGCGCTCCAGCACGCCGCCCTCGCTTTGTGGGCGCGTGACGAAGGGAATGTCTTCCACGCTCGCGGGCGGGTAGAGCAGGCCGTCCGAAGGCACGGTGAGGCCGGTGGCGTTGGCGACGGCCGAGCTTTCTATCGAAGGCTTGGAGCCGTCGAGAAAACTGTTGAACATTTTCGGGTTGAGCCCGCCGCGCAGCGCCTGTTCGGGCGTGAGACCGTAGTTGCCCCACACCGTTTCCGGCGTCGATTCGGTGAAGTGCGGCAGCCACTTGTGGCCGCGACCGGCGGCCACCACCGGAAAGCCGCAGGTGCGCGCCCAGTCGACCAGGTCGCAGATGAGCGCGGGCTGGTCGCCGAAGGCCAGCGAATAGATCACACCCGCCTGCTGCGCCTTGCGCGCGAGCAGCGGGCCGCAGAAGGCGTCGGCTTCAACCGTCACGTTCACCACGTGCTTGCCATGCGCAAAGGCATCCAGGCAATGATCGACCGCCGCGACCGGATTGCCGGTGCATTCGACCACGATGTCGATGGAAGGCTCGCGCGTCACGGCCTGCCAGTCGTCTGTGATCCAGGTGCTTCCGGTCTTCAGCGCTTGCTGTACCGAGCCCGCGGCGGTGCGCTCGGCCTGCCAGCCGACGCGTTCGAGGTTGACGCGTGCGGCGGCGGGCGAGAGGTCGGCAATGGCCACCAGCTGCACCCCGGGCGTGCGCGGAATCTGCGCAAGATACATCGAGCCGAACTTGCCGGCGCCGATCAGGCCGATGCGGACGGGGCGGCCTTCGGCGGCGCGCTGCTGCAGGCGGGTGTAGAGGCTCATGAGATCAGGCCTCCACGGTGTCGAGGGTTTCGAGCGAGGTCTGCAGCGCGCTTTCGGGCAGGCCGTTCTTCCACGGCACCTCGACCGGGTAGGGCTTCAGCAGGCAATCGTCGGGCAGCATCTCGATGGGCGTGAAGTCCCGGTGCGCGATGTACCCGGGCCGCTTGTGGCGCCGGATATGGTTGCTGACGGCGCACAGGCTCAGGTACACCGCCACGCGGTTGAAAGGCGAGAGGTTGCTGCCCGATGCATGCACGAGGCAGCTGTGGAACAGGATCATCGAACCGGCGGGCCCCTTGGGCGAAACGATGCCGCCCTGCTTGCCGCCGGCACGGTCCACCAGCTGGCGGATCAGGTCGTTGTCGACCGTCCAGAGCGGGTAGCTGGTGGTCGTGAGGTCGTGCTTCGCATCGACCACGCCCTTGCGGTGGCTGCCCGGAATGAACATCAGCGGGCCGTTGTGCTCGTTCACATCGTCCAAAAAAATGGCGACGTTCATCGCGCGCTCGGTGGGCATCAGGTCGTCGTTGAGCCAGGTGCCGTAATCCTGGTGCCATTGCCACACGTCGCCCTCGAAAGCCATCTTGCCGTTGATCTTGAACTGGTGCATGTAGACCTGTTCTTCGAACAGATCCATCACCGGCTCCACCATGCGCGGATGGCGCGCCAGCCGCGCGAAGGGTTCGCTGATCAGGTGCGCGGCAAAGTTGGTGCGCACCGCGTCAGAGCCCTTCTCGCGCACGTTGAAGGCCTCGCGCCGGCCGTAGAGCTCGGGCACCGCATCGGTCAGCACCTTCGTCTCTTCTGGTGAAAAATGGCCGGGGAAGAACAGGTAGCCGTCGCGCTCGAATTGCGCGCGCTGGTCGGGGCTCAACTTCATGCCTTGTCTCCTTTGCGGTGGGGGGTGTGATGGGTGATCGATGCGGTGCGCGCCAGCTGCTGCGCGAGCCGCCGGCTCAACGCTTCGCTCGCCTGCGCAACATGTTCTTCGCTCAGTTTCGCGGCACGTTGCTCGTTGCCTGCGGCAATGGCGTCGGCAATGTCTTGGTGCTCGTCCCACAGCGATTCGCGCTGCGGCTCGGCCTGCAGCACGGCGCCCATTGCGCGGCGCAGGTGGCGCCAATGCTGGCCGGCGCTCTGGCCGATGAGCGGATTGCCGGACGCCTCGTAGATGGCTTCATGAAAAGCCATGTCGGCGTCGATCATGGCTTCGACATTGCGCCCTCGCGCCGCGCGGCGGCCACGCTCCATCAGCTTGGGGTCGATGCAAAAACGCTGGCCTGCCGCCAGCCGCGCGGCCAGCACGTCGAGCGCGCCGCGCACCTGGTAGACCTTGCGCATCCACTCGGCATCGAGCGGCGCCACCAGCACGCCGCGGCCCGGCGCATCGAGCACGAAGCCGTCTTTCTTGAGCAAACGCAGCGCCTGCAGCACCGGCTGGCGCGACACCGAGAGGCGCTGCGCGATGTCTTCCTGCGTGATGCGTTCACCGGGCGCGAGCGAGCCGCTGCTGATGGCGCCGAGCAGGGCGCGGTAGACCTGGTCGACGAGGTCGGGCGTGGCTTCGATGCTGACGAGGTGGGCTGGCATGGCTGGCTTTCTCTGAACTCTGTATACAGAATACAAAGATGCGGGCTCGGCGTATCCCGGGTTTTTACCCATCGGCCCTGCAAGAAAACGTAAGGCGCCGCTAAGCTCGGCGCATGCAACTACCCACCTACGACGACGTCATTGCCGCGGCCGCGCGGCTCCAAGGCCACGCCCACCGCACGCCCGTGCTGCGCTCGACCACTGCCGACGAGCGCTGGGGTGCCCGGTTCTTCTTCAAGTGCGAGAACTTCCAGCGCATGGGCGCGTTCAAGTTTCGCGGCGCCTTCAATGCGCTCGCGAAATTCGACGCTACGCAGCGCAAGGGCGGCGTCATCGCGTTCTCGTCGGGCAACCACGCGCAGGCCATCGCGCTGTCGGCGCGGCTGCTGTCGATGCCCGCGGTCATCGTCATGCCCAAGGACGCGCCCACCGCCAAGGTGGCGGCCACGAAGGGCTATGGCGCCGAGGTGGTGATGTACGACCGTTTCACCGAAGACCGCGAGGCGCTGACCAGGCGGCTCGCGCAGGAACGCGGCATGACGATGATTCCGCCCTACGACCATCCCGACGTGCTCACCGGGCAGGGCACGGCGGTGAAGGAGTTGATCGAAGAAACCGGTCCGCTCGACCACTTGTTCGTGTGCCTGGGCGGCGGCGGGTTGTTGTCGGGCTCGGCGTTGTCGGCGCGCGCGCTGTCACCCGATTGCAAGGTCTACGGTGTCGAGCCCGAGGCGGGCAATGACGGCCAGCAGTCGTTCCGCGCGGGAAAGATCGTGCACATCGAAACGCCCAAGACCATCGCCGACGGCGCGCAGACGCAGCACCTGGGCGAATACACGTTCGGCATCATCAAGCGCGACGTGGACGATATCTTCACCGTGACGGACGACCAGCTCGTCGAAGCGATGCGCTTCTTTGCGGAGCGCATGAAGATGGTGGTGGAGCCGACGGGTTGCCTTGCGTTTGCGGGCGCCATTGCGGCGCGCGAGGCCATCGCGGGGCAGCGCGTCGGCATCGTGATCAGCGGCGGCAACGTCGACCTGTCGCGCTACGCGGCCTTGCTCGCCTAGCTCGCTCGCTCAGGCGCGGATTCCTTCGGCGGTCAGGTGCAGCAGCCGGTCTGCGCGGGCCGCGGCGCTTTCGGAGTGCGTGACCAGCACCAGCGAGGCGCCGTGTTCACGCGTCTGGACGATGAGCAGCTCCATCACCTTGGCCGCGGTGGTCGGATCGAGATTGCCCGTGGGCTCGTCGGCCAGCAGCAGGGCGGGGCGGTGCACCAGTGCGCGCGCAATGGCCACGCGCTGCAGCTGCCCGCCTGAAAGCGTTTGCGGCAGCCGCGCGCCCATGCCGGGCAGGCCCACCGCATCGAGCATGTGCGCGACACGGCCTTCATCGCGCTGCTGGCCGAGCAGCATCAGCGGCAGCGACACGTTCTGCGCCACGTCCAGGTGCGGCAGCACGTGGAAGGCCTGGAACACGAAGCCCACATGGCGGCGGCGCCAGAGCGCGCAGGCCTCGCCGTCGAGCGCGCCGATGTCGGTGCCGCCCTGCGTGACGGTGCCCGCGTCCCAGCTGTCGAGCCCGGCCATGCAGTTGAGCAGCGTCGACTTGCCCACGCCCGATTCGCCCACGATGGCGACGAACTCGCCGGGCTCGACAGTGAGCGTCACGTTCTCGAAGACGGGCACGTCGCCGTAGTGCTTGGCAAGGTTGGAAATGCACAGTGTCATGCGGCGGTTGCAATGCGTTGAACGGCGGTGCGCACTGCGTCGGGTGCGTCGCAGGCAATGACGGTGCGCTCAGGCATGCTGCGCAGCCAGGTGATCTGCCGCTTGGCCAACTGGCGCGTGGCGGCAACGCCGCGCTCGCGCAGCTCGGCCATGGCCTTGGGGCCCGGTCTCTCGTTGCCGCAGGCGTCGAGCATTTCCCACGCTTGCCGGTAGCCCACGCAGCGCATCGAAGGAAGCTCGGTTGACAAATCGCCGCGCGCGCGCAGCGCCTCGACCTCGTCGAGAAAGCCGGCGGCGAGCATGGCGTCGAAGCGATCGGCAATGCGCGCATGCAGCCAGGCGCGGTCGGCGGGTTCGAGCGAGAAGAGTGCGCCGCCCGCCAGCCCTTTTGCGGCCTTGTTTTCACCCGCGTGAAAACTGGACAACGGCTGCCCGCTGCTTTCCCACACTTCGAGCGCGCGCTGGATGCGCTGGCTGTCTTGCGGCGCTAGGCGCGCAGCCGTGACGGGATCGACCTGGGCGAGCCGCGCGTGCATGGCGGGCCAGCCGAGCGCCGCGGCTTCGGCGTCGATGCGCGACCGCGCTGCAGGGTCTGCGGCGGGCATGGCGTCGATGCCGTCGAACAAGGCCTTGAAGTACAGCATGGTGCCGCCCACCAGGAGCGGCAGCGCGCCGCGTCCGCGGATCTCTTCGATGAGCCGCGTCGCGTCGGCCACGAAAGCCGCCGCGCTGTAGCTTTCGGCCGGGTCGCGGATATCGATGAGGTGGTGCGGCACGCTGGCTTGTTCGGCCTTGCTCGGCTTGGCCGTGCCGATGTCCATGCCGCGGTAGATCAGCGCGGAATCGACGCTGACGATTTCGACAGGCCGCAGTTGCGCCACCGCGAGCGCCACGGCAGTCTTGCCGGAGGCCGTCGGTCCCGCGAGCGCGATGTATTTCAGTTTTTCAGGAAGGCCGGAAGCGGCAACGGAGGGCGGCATAAGCGCCCGAGGGTAACAACAAAACCGAAGCCGGGACTTTCGCTCAGATGGCCTGCGCGCTCGCCGTGGCCTTGCCGCGCGCTTCTTGCGGCAGCACGGCCGAATCCGGGCGAGGCGCCGCCGGCAGCACAGGCACCGGCTGCGCGCCGCGCACGACGGGCGCGCCCTCCGCCTGCCGGGAAGCAAGGGTGGTCTCGGGCTTCATGCGGAACAGCTGCGAGAGCGCCGAACGGTACTGCGCTTCGCCGACCGAATTGGTGTTGTGGTGCGACCCGCCCTCGACCAGCACAAAGAGCTTGGGCACCGTGGCCGCGTCGTAGAGCTTGCGGCCCAGCGTGGGGTTGATCAGGCTGTCGGCGGTGCCATGCACCACCAGGAGCGGCGCGCCGATGTCCTTGACCCGGTTGATGGCCTCGAAACGCTGCGTGATGAGCGGACCGAACGGCAGCCAGCCCCACTTGAAGCCGCTCACCACGTCCGCAATGGAGGTGAAGGTGCTTTCGACGATGGTGCCGCTCTCGTCCTTGACGTTGGCCGCCAGGTCGATGCCGATGGCACCGCCCAGCGAGTGGCCGAAGATGTAGCGGTGCTGGCGCGGGTGGCGCGCGGCCAGCCACATCCAGGCGGCGCGGGCGTCTTCACGCGCGGATTCTTCCGAGGGCAGGCCCTTGGAGCTCTTGCCGAAACCCCGGTAGTCGATGGCCAGCACCGAAAAGCCCAGTTCGTGCATGCGCTGGATGCGCGGGGCCGAGCCGGCCACGTTGTAGCGGGCGCCATGCAGGTACAGCATCACGGGCCGGTCGGTCGTCTCGGGTTCGCCGCCGAGCCACAGGCCGTGCAGGCGCGCGGATTCGCCGGTGATGGACGACTGGAAGTCGATCCAGACGTCCTGCATGCCCTCGGTCATGGTGGCGGTGTTGCCCCAGCTGCGGTCGCTGGGCTGAAAAATCCATTCGCGCTGCTGTTCGTCGAATGTGGAGCAGCCGGCGGCCAGAAGGGCGCACAGCGAAATAACGGAGGCAAGCAGAGACCAGCGTTTCATGGGCTAGAGGGACAGCGAAGCCGGCAGAAAGTTCATACGCTTTCGACTGAAACGCGCCGACACTGCGTTCCAGAACCTCCTCGTAGTGCCTCAGGTGGCACTTTGTTCTACACATGCAACGCCCGTGCCCGCTTCACGGATGACTTCCAAAAACTCCGTAAAAACCCTCAAAACGCCCGGATTTGCTACCTGCCGCGCATAAAAAGCGCGTCCAACTCGCGAATCGACAGCTGCCGCCACGTCGGGCGGCCATGGTTGCACTGGTCGGAACGCTCGGTTGCCTCCATCTGGCGTAATAAAGCGTTCATTTCGTCGATGGTGAGCTTGCGGTTGGCCCGCACGGCGCCGTGGCAGGCCATGGTTGAAAGCAGCTCGTTCTGTGCCCGCTGCACCACAGTGCTGGCGTCGTGCTGCGCCAGTTCGGCCAGCACGCTGCGGGCGAGCTCCACCGGGTCGCCGTCGGCCAGCGTGCCCGGCACTGCGCGCACCGCAAGGGTGCGCGGCGAAAACGGCGTGATTTCGAGGCCCAGCGTGGGCAGCACCGCGGCGCAGGCCTCGGCCGTGGCAACTTCTTGCGGGGTGGCCGCAAAAGTGGCCGGAATCAGCAGCGGCTGGCTGGTGATGGCGGCGCCGTCGAGCTGCGTCTTAAGGCGCTCGTACACGATGCGCTCGTGCGCCGCGTGCATGTCGACCACGATCAGGCCCTGGCTGTTTTCGGCCAGGATGTAGATGCCGTGCAGCTGGGCCACGGCGCGGCCGAGCGGCCACGCCTCTTCGTTGGTGGCCAGCGGCTCGGCGGGGGCGGGGCTCGCCGCCAAGCCGACAGGCGCCCGGAACGACATGGGCGGGGTGCCGATCACGGGCCAGTGGGAGGTTTCGGCGCCGGAGCGCTCCATTACCGATTCATCGGCCCGCCGCGGCCACATGGCGTCGAAATCGCCCACGCCGCGTTCTGCCGCCACAAAGTTGATGGCCGGCTGCGCCCAGGTGGCTCCCGAGGCAGGCACATTGGGCTTGAAGAAAGGCTGCTGCGCCGCTGCCGGCACGACTGCATCGCCCGCACGCGGCGCGGCCAAGGCGTTCTCGATGGCGTGACGCACCGCTTGGTGCACCTCGCGTCCGTCGCGAAAACGCACCTCGATCTTGGTCGGGTGCACGTTCACATCGACTCGTGACGGATCGATTTCGAGGTAGAGCGCATACACGGGCTGGCGCTGGCCGTGCAGCACGTCTTCGTAGGCGCTGCGCACCGCGTGCGAAAGCACCTTGTCGCGCACGAAGCGGCCGTTGACGTAGAAGAACTGCTGGTCGCCGCGCGACCGCGCCGCATCGGGAATGCCCGCCCGGCCGACCACGCGCACCGCGCCGCCGATGTGATCGACCGCCACGCTCTGCGCCACGAAGTCGTCGCTCAGCGCATCGGCCAGCCGCTGCTCGCGCTTGTCGGCGGCGCGCCATTGCTCCATCAGCTTGCCGTCGTGCCAGACCGAAAAGCCAACCTCGGGCCGTGCCAGCGCATGCCGGCGCACGGCCTCGATGCAGTGGGCCAGCTCGGTGGCGTCGGTCTTCAGGAACTTGCGGCGCGCCGGCGTTGCAAAGAACAGTTCGCGCACTTCCACCGTGGTGCCGACGGCGCGTGCCACCGGGCGCAGTTCGCCGGTGCGCCCGTCGAGCGCAAAGGCGCTGTCGGCGCCGGTAAAGCGCGAAAGAATGCTGAGCTCGGCAATCGCGTTGATTGCCGCGAGCGCCTCGCCGCGAAAGCCCATGGTGCCGACCGTTTCCAGGTCGTTCAGGCTCGCGATCTTGCTGGTGGCGTGGCGGCGCAAAGCCACCGTGAGCTCTTCGCGCGGAATGCCCAGGCCGTCGTCTTCGACCGAAATCAGCCGCACGCCGCCCGAAGCCAGCCGCACCGTGACCTGGCTTGCGCCGGCATCGAGTGCGTTGTCGAGCAACTCGCGCACCACCGAGGCCGGCCGCTCGACCACTTCGCCGGCGGCAATCTGGCTGATCAGCTCGTCGGGGAGTTCGCGGATCGGCCGGCGTTCGAGGGCGGGTATGGAGGAGGGAAGGGCGCTCACGCGAGCATTCTAGAAGCCCTGCCGCGATGTATCGACCTGTCATGGAGCGTGTCCGAATCCGTCACGGGACATCGGTCGGCGTGCAGCACGGATAATCCGCCACCATGGAAATCATCAGCTTTCTCGTCGACTTCATCCTGCACGTCGACAAACACCTCGAGGCCTTCGTCGTCGCTTATGGCCCCTGGGTCTATGCGCTGCTCTTCCTGATCGTGTTCGTGGAGACAGGCGCGGTGGTGATGCCGTTCCTGCCCGGGGACTCGCTGCTCTTCATCGTGGGGGCGCTGTGCGGCGTGGGGCTCATGAGCTATCCGATCGCGTGCGCGGTGCTCATCGTCGCGGCCATTCTGGGCGACCAGTGCAACTACAGCATCGGCCGCTACTTCGGGCCCAAGGTGTTCAAGTGGGAGAACTCGCGCTTCTTCAACCGCAAGGCCTTCGACCAGGCGCATGCGTTCTACGAGCGCTACGGCGGCATCACGATCGTGCTTGCGCGCTTCATGCCGTTCATTCGCACCTTCGCGCCCTTCGTGGCCGGGGTGGCCGAAATGAACCGGGCCAAGTTCACGATGTTCAATGTGGGCGGCGCGCTGCTCTGGGTGCTTGGCATTGCAACGGCGGGTTACTTCTTCGGCAACCTGCCTTTCGTTCGCGAGCATCTCGACAAGATCATCTGGGCGCTGATCATCGTGCCCGGGTTGCTTGCAATCTTCGGCGCATGGCGCGCGTCGCGCGCAGAGAAGGCGCGTGAGCAATTGCCTTCGAAGGCCTGAACACCGCGCCCATGAAAAAAGCGCGCCAGTGATGGCGCGCTTCAACATGGGTTGCCAGAGGGTCAGTAGGTCGGGCCGTTGCGCGGGTAGTAGGTGCCCGGCGGGTAGGCGCGCTGGCTCTCGTAGTAGTTGCGCTGGTTGCGTTCGTCGACACTGCGGCCCACTTGGTTGCCGATCACGCCGCCCACGGCTGCACCGCCCAGGGTACTGGCCGTGTTGCCACCGATGGCGTGGCCGACCGCTGCGCCGCCGAGTGCGCCAACGCCCGTGCCCAGGTTCTGGTTGGGACCGGAAGCGCAACCTGCGAGCGCCATGACCGAAGTCGCTGCTGCAGCGGTAATCCAGATGCGTGCTTTCATGATGTCCACCTTTCTAAAGTGATGCCTCATGATGGGCAAAAGCGGCCCGGCTCCCGTGTAGGAGCCTGCCGCGCCTGACTGTGCGGTGCCACGGGCCGCCCCGCGTGGGACAGCAGGGCGGCGCGCAAGGGTTTAAAGCTGACGGCTGCGCGCGAGCGGCGGGTTCTGCGCAAAGTAGCGCTGGATGCCGCGCATCAGCGCATCGGCAAGGCTTTCCTGGTAGCTCACGCTGCGCAGGTTGGCTTCTTCCTCGGGGTTGCTGATGAACGCGGTCTCGACCAGCACGCTCGGAATATCGGGGGCCTTGAGCACGGCAAAACCCGCCTGCTCGACCTGCGGCTTGTGCAGCCGCGCGCCAATGCCGCGAATTTCGCCGAGCATGGCACCGCCGAGCTTGAGGCTGTCGTTGATCTGCGCCGTGGTGCTCATGTCGAGCAGCGCGCGCTGCACCTGCGCTTCGTGGTTGCCCACGTTCACGCCGCCGACCTTGTCGGCTTCGTTTTCCTTGTTGGCGAGCCAGCGCGCGGCGCTGCTCGAGGCGCCGCTCTGGCTCAGCGCAAAAACGCTCGCGCCGCGCGCGGCGGGCGTGGTGAACGCATCGGCGTGGATGCTCACGAAAAGGTCGGCCTGCACGCGCCGCGCTTTTTGCACGCGCACGCCAAGCGGCACGAAGAAGTCGGCGTCGCGCGTGAGAAATGCGCGCATCGGATTGCCGCCGACGCTGCTGGAATTGATGCGGTCGCGCAGGCGATGCGCGATTTGCAGCACGATGTCTTTCTCGCGCGTGCCGTTCGGGCCGATGGCGCCGGGGTCTTCGCCGCCGTGGCCGGGGTCGAGCGCCACGATGATGATGCGGTCGGTGCGGCTTGCGGTGGCGCCGCTGCGCGAGGCCGGGCCGGGCGCGGGAGGCGGCGCCGCCGCCACGGAAGGTGCCGCGGGCGGTGCTGCGGGAGGTACGACAGGCGCCGGCGGCGCGGCGGGGCCAGGCCGCGTGGCCTGCTGCGCCATCAGCTCGCCCAGCGGATCGGGCGCCGGCGCGGACGGCGGCATGGCCACGGCGGGCGGCCGGGCGGGTGGTGCGGGAGGTGCGATGCTGCCGGGCGTGGGGCGCGGCGCGGGCACGTTGGGCGAGGGCCGCACGAGGATCGGCGGGCCGCCGTCGGGTGCCAGGCGCGAAGAAGGTGCTGCGGGCGGCGGCACCGAGGGCGCGGTGGCCACGGCGGTGTCGTTGCTGCTGCTCCCATTGCTGCGCGGTGCCTCGCGCAGGCGCTCGGTGATCAGCGCTTCCATCGGGTCGATGGCTTTTTCCGGGTAGAGGTCGAGCACCAGCCGGTGCTTGTACGCCGCAATGGGCGCAAGCGAGAAGACCTGCGGCACCACGGCCTGCTTCAGGTCGAACACGATGCGCACGACCTTCGGCGCGTTCTGGCCCACGCGCAGACCGTTGATGTACGGGTCGCCGGGCTTGATCTTGCCGACCAGTTCGCGCAGCTCGGGGTTGAGGTCGATGCCTTCGATGTCCACCGCCAGCCGCGGCGGACTGCCGACCACCAGCTGCTGCGAATGCAGCCGCGCATCGGACTCGATGGTGACGCGCGTGTAGTCGGCCGCGGGCCACACGCGCACGGCAAGGATGGTGGCGCCGCGCGCAATCTGGTGCACGCCGAGCATCAGCGCAATGCTGCCGCCCTGCAGCAGCACACGCCGCTTGAGGCCGCCCGCCTTCATGCGGCGATGTGCGTCAGCAGGTCGCTGCCGCGGGGAGTGTTCGCAAGAAGGGTCACGCTGCGTGTGTCGTCTGTCATTGCTTCTATTTTAATAGCGAGGTCCGCAATTGGTGTGCGGCCCGCAGCGTTTTCTGGCCATTCTGCGAGCTTGAGCCCCGGTCCGGCAAAAATGTCACGGAAGCCGGCGTCGTCCCACTCGCGCGGATCGTTGAATCGATAGAAATCGAAATGGAAGATGGCTAGGCCGTCGGGTGCCTCGTGCGGCTCCACCACGGCATAGGTCGGGCTCTTGATGCGGCCCTGGATGCCGAGCGCGCGCAGCAAGTGGCGCACGAAGGTGGTCTTGCCGGCGCCGAGGTCGCCGTGCAGCGCAATGAAGGCATCGCGCAACGCGGGTGCAGCCGCAAGCGCGCGCGCAAAGGCGTCGGTGTCCTCCTCGCTGCGCCAGCGTAGTGTGCGGCCGGCGTTCTTCGGCGTTTCTACAATCGGCAAGTGATCGTCAGCCATCCACTCGTTGCTCGTATTCAGGCATTGGCCCGGGAACTCGGATTCTCCCAAATCGGAATCGCGGGCGTCGATTTATCGAGCGCCGAGGAAGGTCTGATGCAATGGCTGGCCCATGGGTTCCATGGCGAGATGAAATACATGGCAACGCACGGCACGCGCCGCGCGCGGCCCGCCGAACTGGTGCCGGGCACGGTGAGCGTGATCACCGCGCGCATGGACTACCTGCCGCGGGACACGCGCCTGGACAATTGGCAGACCGTTGAATTCGATCGTCTCACGCGTCCCGGCGAAGCCATCGTCTCCGTCTATGCGCGCGGCCGCGACTATCACAAGGTGCTGCGTGCGCGGCTGGCAAAGTTGGCTGAACGCATCGCCGAGGAGGTAGGCCCCTTCGGCCACCGTGCCTTCACCGATTCGGCGCCCGTGCTCGAAGCCGAGCTGGCATCGCGCAGCGGCCAGGGCTGGCGCGGCAAGCACACGCTGGTGCTGGACCGCAGCGCGGGCTCGATGTTTTTTCTTGGCGAGATCTATGTCGACATGGCGCTGCCCGAGAGCGAGCCGGTCACCGCGCATTGCGGCAGCTGCAGCGCCTGCATCGACGTGTGCCCGACAAAGGCCATCATCGCGCCGCACCGGCTCGACGCACGGCGCTGCATTTCGTACCTCACCATCGAGCACAGCGGGCCGATTCCGCTGGAGCTTCGGCCGCTGATGGCCAACCGCATCTACGGCTGCGACGATTGCCAGCTGATCTGCCCCTGGAACAAGTTTGCGAAGAAGAGCGCGCTGCCCGATTTCGACGCACGCGAAGGGCTCACGGGCCAGGCGCTGGCTTCGCTTTTCGCCTGGACGGAGGCAGATTTCTTGCGCTTCACCGAAGGCAGCCCCATCCGGCGCATCGGGCATGAGCGCTGGCTGCGCAACATCGCCGTGGCGCTGGGCAACGCACTGCGCGCGGGGGAGAGCGGCGCCGCGGAAGCCTTGGCCACGCGGGTATCGGATGCGAGCGAGCTGGTGCGGGAGCACGTGGCGTGGGCGCTGGCGCAGCGCCCGAACGCCGAGCAGCCCTAGCGCGGCAAGGCCAGCGCGAACGGCAGGCTCACCACGCCCAGCAGCGTGGACAGGGTCACGAGTCCAGCCACATACGGTCCGTTGTAGCCCATGCGCGCCGCGAGCACATAGGCGCTCGAGGCCGTAGGCACCGCGGAGAATGCCATCAGCACGGAAGCCTGGGTTGCATCGAGCCCCAGCGCACGAGACAGGCCCCAGGCAACCAGCGGCAGCAACAGGTGCCGGATCGACAACACCGAAACCGCCAGCACCTTGCCGCGCCCCAGCGTGGCGAACTGCATGCCCGCGCCCGCAGCCAGCAGGCCGAGCGCGAGTGAGGCGGCGCCGATTCGCGTGAGCGTCGGCGTGGCCCAGTTCGGAACGGTGAAGCCCAGCAGGTTGGCCAGCAGGCCCGCCAGCGTGGCGACGATCAGCGGGTTGCGCACCAGCTGCCGCGCAAAGCCGCTCTGCGCATGCCGCGCCATGGGCCACACCGCCGCAATGTTGAACATCGGCACGCACACGCCGATCAGCACCGCAATCAGCAACAGGCCCTGCGGCCCGGCCAGCCGTTCGGCAAGCGCAAGGCAGATGAAGGAGTTGAAGCGGAACGCGATCTGCGCGCTCGCCGCATGGTCGCGCCGGTCGATGTGCGAGCGCAGGCCCGGCACGTAGGGCAGGGCATAGGCCAGCGCAATGCCGCTGAGCCCCACGCCGACGCCCGCCGTGAGCAGGCTCGAGGTGGCGCCAAAATCGAGCGGGCTGCGCACGATCGAATGGAACAGCAGCACCGGGAAAAGAAAGTAGTACACCAGGCTCTCGACCTGGTCCCACACGCGGCGGTCGAGCGCGGTGTAGCGGCAGAGCAGCCAACCGATGGCAATGAGCGAAAAATCCGGAAAGAGCAGCTGGGCGAAGTTCACCGCTTCGAGCATAAACCGTCGGCGGCCATGGGTAATCCACAGCACCGCCCAGGCGCGAAGCGGCTAGCATCCGGGGCTTTGCTTTTTCGACATCAGTCAATCAAGGAGTTATAGATGCAACGTCGTCAATGGGGCGCCATGGTGGGTGCCGCCGCGCTGGTCGCGGCCGCGGGCCAGAGCTTCGCGCAGGGCTATCCGAACAAGCCGGTCGAACTGAGCGTGCCCTTTGCACCGGGCGGCACCACGGACATCGTGGCGCGCGTGATTTCCGACCCCCTGGGCAAGGTGCTGGGCCAGCCGGTGGTGGTGATCAACCGCGCCGGTGGCGGCGGCATTGTGGGCGCGGCCGAAACGGCGCGCGCCACGCCCGACGGCTACAAGCTCGGCGTTGCCACGGTCTCGAGCACGGCGGCCAACCCGGCCATCAACCCCAAGGTGCCGTACGACCCGGTCAACGATTTCACGCCGATCATCAACATTGCGGCCACGCCGAACATCATTGCGGTGAACCCGAGCTTCCCGGCCAAGAACTACGCCGAGTTCGTGGCCGAGCTCAAGAAGAACCCCGGCAAGTATTCGTACGCCTCGTCGGGCACGGGCGGCATCGGCCACCTGCTGATGGAGCTCTACAAGAGCCTTACCAACACCTTCGTCACGCACATTCCCTACCGCGGCGCGGGCCCTGCGCTCAACGACGTGGTGGCGGGCCAGGTGCCGATCATGTTCGACAACATTCCGTCGGCCATGCCCTTCATCCAGAGCGGCCGCCTGATCCCCATCGTGGTGTCGGCGCCGCAGCGCCTTGCCGCGCTGCCCAACGTGCCGACCTTCAAGGAAGTGGGGCTCGAGCCGGTCAATCGCATGGCCTACTACGGCATCCTCGGCCCCAAGGGCCTGCCGAAGGAAGTGGTCGACAAGATCAACGCCGGCGTGAAGAAGTCGGTGGAAGACCCGGCCGTGAAGAAGCGCATCGAAGACACCGGCTCGCTGATCGTGGCCAACACGCCTGAGCAGTTTGCCGCGCAGATCAAGGCCGAATACGACGTCTACAAGCAGGTGGTCGCCAAGCAGAAGCTGAAGCTCGACTGATCCTGCTTCTTGCGAACAGGCCGCCCGCGCCACGGGCGGCCTTTTTCTTTGGCAGATCTTCTTTTTGATATCTTGCGAGCATGACCGAGGCGGCCGCCGTACAAACCCCTGAAATCGACGACTTCATCGATGCCCTCTGGCTGGAGGACGGGCTGTCGAAGAACACGCTCGCCGCCTATCGCCGCGACCTGGCATTGTTCGCGCAGTGGCTTCGCAAGGAGCGCAGCGGCGCGGCGCTCGACACCGCGAAGGAAAACGACCTGCAGGCCTACATGGGCGTGCGTCTTTCCACCAAGGGCAAGGCCACGTCGGCCAACCGGCGGCTGACCGTGTTCAAGCGCTATTACCGCTGGGCATTGCGCGAGCGGCGCATTTCGGCCGACCCCAGCCTGCGGCTCGCGCCGGCACGGCAGATGCCACGTGCCATCAAGACCCTGTCGGAAAAGCAGGTGGACGACCTGCTGGCCGCGCCCGATGTGGAAACACCGCTCGGGTTGCGCGACCGCGCCATGCTCGAGCTGATGTATGCGAGCGGGCTGCGCGTGAGCGAACTCGTTTCGCTCAAGGCCATCGACATGAGCCTGAACGACGGCGTGCTGCGCGTGCTGGGCAAGGGCAACAAGGAACGCCTGGTGCCGTTCGGCGGCGAGGCGCGGCGCTGGATCGAGCGCTACCTGGAGGAGTCGCGGCCCGTCATCCTCGATGGGCAGCAGACGCCCGACCTGTTCGTGACCTCGCGCGGCGCGGGCATGACGCGCGTGATGTTCTGGGTCATCGTGAAGAAGCAGGCCGCGGCCGCGGGCATTCACGTGCCGCTGTCGCCGCACACCTTGCGCCATGCGTTTGCCACCCACCTGCTGAACCATGGCGCCGACCTGCGCGCGGTGCAGCTGCTGCTGGGCCATGCCGATATTTCGACGACGACCATCTACACGCACGTGGCGCGCGAGCGGCTCAAGCAGCTGCATTCCCAGCATCATCCGCGGGGCTGAGGGCCGGGCGAATGGACCGCGCAATGCCGCTGCCGCCACTGCACATCGGTTGCGCCGGCTGGAGCCTGCCGCGTGCGTTGTGGCCGGAGTTTCCAGCCGCCGGCTCGCACCTGGAGCGCTATGCCCAACGCTTCGATGCGGTGGAAATCGACACCTCGTTCTACCGGCCGCACCGGCGCGAAACCTACGAGCGCTGGGCCGCGAGCACTCCCGAGGGCTTTCGCTTTGCGGTCAAGCTGCCGCAATCCATCACGCACGAGAAACGGCTGCTCGATGCCATGCCGGAGTTCGATGCTTTTCTCGAACAGGCCGGTGGATTGGGTGCCAAGCTCGGCTGCCTCGTCGTGCAGCTTCCGCCCAGCCTGCCTTTCGATGCCGGCGCGGTGAAGCGTTTTCTTTCGGCGCTGCGGCGGCGGCACCGGGGCGCGGTTGCGCTCGAGCCGCGGCATCGCAGCTGGTTCACGCCGCAGGTGGACGCGTTGCTGTCGCAGTTCCAGGTGGGCCGTGTGCTGGCCGATCCGGTCCTGTTCGACGAGGCGGCGGCTCCGGGCGGGTGGCCGGCGCTGGCGTACCTGCGGCTGCACGGCTCGCCACGGCGGTATTGGTCGGCTTACGACAACGCGCTCCTTGTGCGGCTTGCAAAGCGGCTGAGGCAGGCGCGTGAAGACGGCGCGGCATGCTGGTGCATTTTCGACAACACGGCAGGCGGCGAGGCCGTGGGCAACGCGCTCACGCTGCTGCGCATTGATTCAGAATCGGCGGTCTCTTCAGACCGTCAGCCATGACTTTTTCCGGACCCGATATGCATTTTTCGTTCAAGCCGTCGCGGCTATTTGCCACCTTGGCGCTTTGTTGCGCAGCCGCCGCGGGCGCGCAGGCCCAAACCGTTCCCAAGACCATCCGCCTCATCGTGGCGTACCCCGCGGGCGGCGTCAGCGACGTGGTGGCGCGCGCGCTCGGCGACAAGCTTGCTGCCCAACTGGGCACCACGGTGGTGGTGGAAAACCGCGCCGGCGCCAGCGGTGCCATCGGCATGGACGCCGTGGCCAAGGCCGCGCCCGACGGCGCCACGCTCGGCTTCTCGGCCATCAGCCCGCTGGTGCTGAGCCCGCACCTGGGCAAGCTGCCGTTCGATCCACTGAAAGACATCGCGCCCGTTTCGAGCGTCATGTATTCGCCGGTGCTGCTGATTGCCACGCCCGCCAGCAAGTCGAAGGATTTCCGTGCGCTCATCGCCGATGCCAAGGCACAGCCGGGCGCCGTGCGCTGGGCCACTTCGGGCCCGGCGTCGCTCGGCCACATCGTGCTGGAGCAGGTGAGGGCAACCGCGGGCGTGGACATCACGCACGTGCCCTACAAGGGCGGCGGCCAGCAGCTCAACGATGCGCTGGGCGGGCAGTTCGAAATTCTTTCGACCAACGCGAGCCCCACGCTTTCGTCGCACATCCAGTCGGGCAAGCTGCGTCCGCTGGCGGTGGGCGCACCCGCGCGACTCGAGAGCCAGCCGCAGGTGCCCACGCTGGGCGAACTGGGCTACAACGCCGCAAACATCAACTCCCTGTTCGGCGTGTTCGCGCCCGCCGCAACGCCGCCCGCTTTGATTGCGAAATACAACGCCGAGATCAACAAGGCACTGGCCAGCCCCGAGCTGCGCGCCAAGCTCACGGCCACCGACAACGTGCCCACCGGCGGCGCCCCGGCCGCCTTTGCGAAGGAGATCGCCTCGGAGTTCGAGAGCAACGCGCGGATCATCAAGGCGGCGAACATCAAGGCCGATTGACCCTGCCGCTTGCAGGCTGGCGGCTCCCTACCTTATAGTAGGTAGATGTCCAGCGCCACAGCCCTTGCCACCGGCAGCACCCGCGAGCAGATCCTCGCAGTGGCGCGCTCATTGATCGAAACGCGCTCCTATCTGGGCTTCAGCTTCCAGGACGTGGCCGATGCGGTCGGCATACGCAAGGCGAGCCTGTATCACCACTTTCCCACCAAGGAAGCGCTGGGCATCGCGGTGATACGCGAGGCCACCCAGCTCTTCAAGAACTGGGAAGCCGCACGAGTGCGAGCGCCGAAGGACGCACTCGAATCCTATTTCCGCATGTACCGCAACACGCTCAAGGCGGGCTCGGGCATGTGCCCGGCAGGGGCATTGACGCCCGGCTGGGACTGCATCAACGACGAACTGCGCCAGGCCGTGCAGGAGTTGCGCAACACGCAGGTGCTGTGGCTCACCGGCGTGCTCGGCGCGCTGGCGCCGGCCGGGCACAAGAAGGGCGCATCGGCGGCCTCGCTGGCGGCATATGTCTTTTCGGTGTGCCAGGGCGCGCTGCTCGCGTCGCGCATGACGGGCCGCGCCGAAGACTTCGACGAAGCCATCGCGCAGCTCAGGAGTTCATTGCCCGGTTGACGCCGGGCGGATCGCAGGCACGCATCGACGTGCTTATTTTTTGACCCTCTTGCCTACCGATTGGATGGTAGGCTTGCCACAAGGAGCATCTTCATGAAAGCCGTCATTTCCGCCTACGCCCGCTCGCCGTTCCACTTCGCGAAGAAGGGCGCACTTGCGGAGGTTCGCCCCGACACGCTGGCCGCGGGTGTGGTGAGCGGCCTGCTGCAGCGCACCGATCTCGACCCGGCGCTGCTCGAAGACATCGTTCTCGGATGCGCCTACCCTGAAGCCTCGCAGGGCAACAACCTTGCGCGCATCGTCGGGTTGCTGGCGGGGCTGCCGCAAGAGGTGGGCGGCATGACGGTGAACCGCTTCTGCGGCTCGTCGATGCAGGCCGTGCACATTGCCGCGGCGCAGATCGAGGCGGGCATGGGCGAGGCCTTTTTGTGCGTGGGGGTGGAGTCGATGACGATGGTGCCGCAGGGCGGCTTCAACTTCTCTCCCAACGCCGAGCTGAAGGAAAGCACCGACGCCTACATCTCGATGGGCGAGACGGCCGAGAACGTTGCGCAGCGCTGGAACGTGAGCCGCGCCGACCAGGAGGCCTTTGCGGTCGAGTCGCACCGCAAGGCCGCGGCCGCGCGCGCTGAGGGCCGCCTGGCAGGAGAGATCGTGCCGGTGCGGCTGGCATCCGGCGACGTGATCGATGCGGACGGCTGCATTCGACCGAGCACCTCGCCCGAGGCGCTGGCGGGCCTGAAGCCGGCGTTCCGCCCCGATGGCGTGGTAACGGCCGGCACCTCGTCGCCGCTCACCGACGGCGCTGCGGTCGTTCTCGTGACCAGCGATGCCTTTGCCGCAAAGCACAACCTGCAGCCGCTGGCCCGCATCAGGTCCTTCGCAACCGTGGGCGTAGACCCGGCAATCATGGGCATCGGCCCGATTCCCGCGACGCGCAAGGCGCTGGCACGCGCGGGCCTGAGCGCCGCCGATCTCGACGTGATCGAACTCAATGAAGCCTTCTCGTCGCAGGCGCTGGCCTGCATTCGCGACCTGGGGCTCGATCCGGCCAAGGTCAATCTCGACGGCGGAGGGCTTGCCATCGGCCATCCGCTGGGCGCGACGGGTGCGCGCATCACCGGCAAGGCCGCGGCCCTGCTGGCGCGCGAGAAGGGCCGCTACGCGCTGGCCACGCAATGCGTCGGCGGTGGGCAGGGCATTGCCACCATCCTCGAACGCGTCTGAAGGTTGGAGAATGCGCGCAGGCACTACAAGGAACCCTCATGGCGGCACTCCCTGACGACCCCGGCGCCAAGCGCGCGCTGTACCTCGAAGACCTGTCGGTCGGCGACCGTTTCCGCAGCGGCGAGCACACGCTGGACGCGGCGCAGATCAAGGCCTTTGCGCTCCAGTTCGATCCGCAGCCTTTCCACACCGACGAAGAGGCCGCGAAGAACACCTTCTTCGGCGGTCTCGCGGCAAGCGGCTGGCACACGGCGGCGCTTACCATGAAGCTGCTGGTGGAGAGCGGCATTCCATTGGCCGACGGCATCATCGGTTCAGGCGGCGAACTGCAATGGCCCAAGCCCACGCGGCCAGGCGACGTGCTGCATGTGGAGGGCGAGGTGGTCGAAATCGTTCCGTCGCGTTCCAAGCCCGGCCGCGCGATGGTGACGATGCGCTGCCGCACCCTCAACCAGAACGGCGATGTGCTGCAGAACTTCGCGCCCAAGCTGGTGGTGCACGCCAGGCCTGCGTAGGCCTGTCTCTTCTTCTATTCGGTCTTGCTGCCGGCCGACAGCGCGCGCATCTCTTCGGCGCTGAAGCCGGCGCGTTCGCGTGCCTCGAAGTTGAAAGGCGGCTTCAGGCGAGGCGCTTCGTAGTGCGCCACGAGCTCCGGGTAGGTCTGCTCGGGGTCGCGGCCAGCGCGATCGCAAAGCCAACGGTACCAACGGTTGCCGATCGCAACATGGCCCACCTCGTCGCGCAGGATGATGTCGAGGATCTCGACCGCGCGCAGCGCATCGGGCGTGTTGACGCGCTTGAGCTTCGCCTGGATGAGCGGCGTGGCGTCGAGTCCGCGGGCCTCGAGCGTGCGCGGCACCAGCGCCATGCGCGCGAGCACGTCGTCCTTGGTCTTCTCGCACATGCTCCAGAGCCCGTCGTGGCCCGGAAAGTCGCCGTAGCGGTATCCCATGCCCTGCAGGTGCGCATGCAGCAGCGTGAAGTGCTGGGCCTCCTCGTCGGCCACGCGGAGCCAGTCGCGGTAGTAGGCCTCGGGCATGCCGTCGTAGCGCCACACCGCGTCGAGCGCCAGGTTGATGGCGTTGAACTCGATGTGGCAGATCGAATGGATCAGCGCGGCGCGGCCTTCGGGCGTGAAGGGCGAGCGCTTTTGCACGGCGGTGGCGGCCACGCGCACCGGCCGTTCGGGGCGGCCCGGCACGCCGACATCGTCCCCTTCGGTCCGCAGGGGTTCAAGTGCTATGGATTCGGTAGCTGCCAGTGCAGCCGTGGCGCGCGTCGCAGCCACCTTGGCTTCAGGGTCGGTCAGTCGCAGCGCGGCCAACGCGCTCAATCGGGGGTGCATCCCTACAATTCTAGTTTTTGCCCCGTTCGGAGACCTTCACGATGGCCCTTTATGAACTCGACGGCGTTGCGCCGCAACTCGGCACCGGCGCATGGGTGGCCGACAGCGCGGAAGTGATCGGCAACGTGAAGTTGGGTGAAAACGCGAGCATCTGGTTTGGCGCGGTGCTGCGCGGAGACAACGAGACGATGACCATCGGCCGCAACAGCAACGTGCAAGACATGTCGATGCTGCATTCGGACCCGGGCAGCCCCCTGACCATCGGCGAGAACGTCACCATCGGCCACCAGGTCATGCTGCACGGCTGCACCATCGGCGACAACTCGCTGATCGGCATCCAGGCCGTGGTCTTGAATAACGCGAAGATCGGCCGCAACTCGATTGTCGGCGCCGGCAGCGTCGTGACCGAAGGCAAGGAGTTTCCGGACAACTCGCTGATCTTCGGTTCGCCCGCCAAGGTCATGCGCACGATCAGCGACGAAGACGCCGCCCGCTTGCGCCACGGCTCCGACCATTACGTAGCAAACGCCGTTCGTTATGCGAAGGGCTTGAAAAAAATCGCCTGACCCCATTCAGGCACAACCGAAAGAAATCCGTTTTGAGCGAGCTGCACAAATTCCTGTTCGATGGCCTGCCGGTGCGCGGCGTGATCGTGCGCCTGACAGATGCGTGGCAGGAAATCCTGGCGCGGCGCGCCTCCAACACCACCACCGGCGCCTATCCGCCGCCCGTGGCCGAGCTGCTCGGCGAAATGACCGCCGCGGCCACGCTGATGCAGGCCAACATCAAGTTCAACGGTTCGTTGATCCTGCAGATCTTCGGCGACGGCCCGGTCAAGGTGGCCGTGGCCGAGGCCAAGCCCGACCTGAGCCTGCGTGCCACCGCCAAGGTCATCGGCGAGCTGCCGGCCGATGCGCGCCTGCCCGACATGGTTAACGAGAACAACAAGGGCCGCTGCGCGATCACGCTCGACCCCAAGGACAAGCTGCCGGGCACGACGCCCTACCAGGGCGTGGTGCCGCTCTTCGACGACGACGGCGAGAAGCTCGGCAAGCTGAGCGACGTGCTGCAGCACTACATGCTGCAGAGCGAGCAACTCGACACCACGCTGGTGCTCGCGGCCGACGACAAGGTGGCCGCGGGCCTCTTGATCCAGCGCCTGCCGGTCAAAGGCGAGGGCAATCTCGAAGGTTCGTCAGGTGGTACTTCCGACAAGGACCACGATCAGGCCAACGAAGACCAGATCGGCCGCAACGAGGACTACAACCGCATCTCGATTCTGGCGTCGACCCTGACGCGCGACGAGCTGCTGACGCTCGACGTCGAGACCATTCTTCGCCGCCTGTTCTGGGAAGAAAAACTGCTGCGCTTCGAACCGCAGATGGGCTTGCTCGGCCCGCACTTTGCCTGCACCTGCGGACGCGACCGCGTGGCGCAGATGATCCGCGGTTTGGGCGTGCAGGAGGCCGAGGAAATTCTGGCCGAGCGCGGCGACATCGAGGTGGGCTGCGACTTCTGCGGCAAGCAGTACCGCTTCGATGCGGTCGACACGGCGCAGATATTCACGCCGCCGGGCGACCAGGTGCCCGCGAGCCCCGTGGTGCAATAGGTCGCGGGGCCTTCCTCGCGCTCGTCGCGCTCGCTCAGGCGGGCTGCCGCAGCACCTTGATCATTGCGGCCAGGCGCTCGTTTGCAAAGCCTGCGCCCAGCGCGCGGTCGAACAAGCCCATCATGAAATCCGGAAAGCTCGCGTCGAGCTTTGCCTCGCGCGCCTGCTTCACGAAGAGCCGGCCGGAGCCCGCGCAGGTGGCCATCGAGCTTTCGGGCTCGCCGTAGCGGCCGGCGTGGATGGCTTGTCCCTCGGCATCGATCATTTCGCCGAGCACCGGAGAAATCGCGCCGATCATCTGCGAGAACTCGTTCACCTTCAGTCCTTCGGATTCGCAGATGCGCACGCCGTGGAAAAACCCGCTCATGGCGCCGAACATGCACGAGAGCGTGGCCAGGTCCCAGGCCGCCGCGTTGCCGATGGGCTCGCCCATGTACAGGATGTTTCCTGCGATGGCTTGGAGCACCGGCCGGCAACTCGCCAGCGCGCGCTCTTCGCCGGAGATGAAAAGCGGCGTGTCGGGCCGGCCGATCTGGCCGGGCGTGGCGAGCAGGGCTCCGTCGAGGTAGGCCACGCCGCTCAGGGCGGCCCAGTCGTCGCGTGCATCCTGCGGCGTGCCGGTGCTCAACTGCACCAGCACCTTGCCGCGCAGCGCATCGGCGACGCCGGGCGTGGCCAGGATCGACCGGGACGCCGCATAGTCGGCCACGCAGACCAGCACCACGGGGCTGGCCTGGACAGCCGCAAGGGCGCTGGGCGCGAGCACGGTGCCTTGGTTGAGGATGGGGTTGGCGCGCTCGGCGGTGCGGTTCCACACCGTGAGCGTGTGCCCGGGTTGAAGCGCTCGCGCGAGCGCAATGCCCATGGGGCCGAGGCCGATGAGAGAAACGTCGGTCATGTGTTCGTTCGTTCTTTCTTTTTGATTGCAATTCAAGTTCAGGCCGCGGCCGGCGTGAGGTTCTGGCCCAGCCCGCCATCGACCGTGAGCCGCGCACCGGTCGTGAAGGTCGCCTCGAAGGCGAAGAAGAGCACCGCGCGGGCCACCTCTTCGGCCGTGCCGTGGCGCCGCATCGGCGTGATCTGGTCGCCCAGGCGGATGAACTCGGCGCGCTCCTCTGCCGTCGCATCGGCGATGCCGAGCGTGGGCGTGTCGATGAAGCCGGGGCTCACCACGTTGACCCGAATGCCGCGTCCCACGAGCTCTGCCGCAAAGACCGAGGCGAAGGAACGCAGTGCGGCCTTGGTCGCGCTGTAGACGCTCAGGCCATGCATGCCGCCCTTGTCCGCGATGGACGAGGTGACGACGATCGCGCCGCCCGCGCGCATCAGCGGCACGAGGCGCTGCACGGTGAAGAACGGGCCCTTGGTGTTGATCGCGAAAGCGCGGTCGTAGCCGGCTTCGGTCACCTGCTCGAAGGGCTCCAGCGTCGAGATGCCCGCGTTGATGTGCAGCAGGTCGATGTGGCCGAGCTTTTCGCGGGCGAGCGCCGCGAGTGCGTCGATGTCGGCTAGCGAGCCGGTGTCCGACGCCACGACATGGGCGCGGGGCCCCAGGGTGCGGCGCGCGGCTTCGAGGTTCTTCGGGTTCAGGCCGGTCACGAGCACTTCGGCACCGCCTTCGAGCAGCGCCTGGGCGGTGGCCAGGCCCATGCCGATGGTGCCGCCGGTAATGACGGCCTTCTTGCCAGCGTATTTGTTGTTCGCAGGGGCGTCCATGGATCGGGGTTCTTGAGTGGTTGTATTCATGGCATCGGATGATCCGGAAAGCGGCCGACCCGGTCGCGCACATTCGGCCGCGGTGCAGCACGAACGGACGAAGGCGCGCGAGCATGCTTTGCCGGCACGCCGGATAATTGCCCGATGAGCGATCGCGCCCCCTCCGACACCCATCTGAACGTGCACGTGCGCCACACGCCCGGCGGCGTGGTCGGCTTCGAGGCCGTGCCCGACCACCGCATCAAGGTGCATGCCGGGGCGCCCGTCAACGGCGCCTGCAAGCTGCACAAGTTCCGCTACACGCGCGGCGACATCGACATCCTGCCCGCCGGCAGCTCCGACGTCTGGCACGAGGAAGCCGCGAGCACTTCGCTGGTGGTGCACATGCCGCCTTCGCTGCTGCGGCGCACGGCCGAGGAAATGGGGCTGCCGGCCGACCGCGCGAGCCTGGCGGAGCGCCATCAGCTGCGCGATGCGCATATCGAACACATTGCATGGGCGCTTGATGCCGAGCGGCGTGCTGGCTTTCCCAACGGCACGCTCTACGCCGACAGCCTGGGCACCGCGCTGGCGGCGCACCTGCTCGGCGGGCACCGGCTTCATGAAACGGCGCCGGTGCAGGGGCTCACACGGCCGCAGCTGCGCCGCGTGACCGACTACATCGAAACCCATCTGGAGGGCGATCTTTCGCTGGCCAGGCTGGCCGAGGTGGCGGGCCTCAGCGCATCGCACCTGAAGACGCAGTTCAAGCGCTCCACGGGCCTGCCGGTGCACGAGTACGTGGTTCACCGGCGTGTCGACCGAGCGCGCGGCCTGCTGTTGCGCAGCGGCATGGCTGCGAGCCAGGTGGCGCTGGAAAGCGGCTTTGCGCACCAGAGCCACATGGCGCGCTGCATGCGCCGCGTGCTTGGTGCCACGCCCAGCGAGGTTCGGCGCGCCGGCTAGGCCGCGCTGCCAGTCATAGGCGCCCAGCGGGCGCGTCGATCAGCGTGGAACCGCGTCGTCGAAATCGCTGAACGAGATATCGGGTGCACTCGTGTTGTGGCGCGAAGGCAGGCTGCGCCCGAAGCGCATCTGCGTGCCGCTCAGCGTCTTCACTTCAGGCAGGGGCAGCACCTGCTCTGCGGCATCGGAGGATTCCCGCCACTGCACTTCGCTCACGTCGGCGTTGTCCGCCGCAACGTACATCGAGCGCAGCACTGCGAAGGGCCGTGCATCGCCGGTCGGCGTCGAGAGCCTGACATCGAGCGCGGTGCGCGTGCGGCTGATTTCGGACACCTTGGCCACGGCGCTGCCGCCCCTGGCAAAGCGCAGGTGAATGGCCAGCGGCTTGGGCACGATGCGGATCGATGCAATATCGACCACCGGCCGGCTGCCTTGTTCGACCGGGCCGAGCAGGAACGACGAGCCATAAACGCCGTCGCCGAAGCGTTCTTCCGGCAGCGGCTTGATGCGCCAGTAGCCGTCCGCGGGATAGAGCACCAGCGCCTCGAGCACCTTGCCTTCTTCCTTGCGGAAGATCTGCAGCAGGTGAAATCCGCGGTCGGTGCGCGCGCCCACGCGCACCGGCACCTGCTGCGGGCGCCAGAAGCTGGGCAGCGTCATGCCGACGATGCGCCACTGCGCGTCGTCGAGCAGTACCACGCGGCGCGGCTTGAACTTGTGCGCGGGATCGGTGGGGTGCGCACCGCCGTCGAAGTTGCAGCCCGAAAAGTCGGGCGCGGTGATGTCCTTGCCGATGCTGTCCAGGTATGCCGGCTGCAGCGCCTCGATGCGCATGCGCCGGATGCCTTCGCCGCTCAGCACCAGCGAGACGTTGTCTTCTTCGGCACAAGCGGTGGTCGTGGTGGCGTTTTCCACGGTGGCGGCAACCGGCGCCGCCGTAGCGGTTCCGGCTGCCAGCAGGGCCGGGCCGACGAGACAAAGAAGACGGGCAAGACGAGAGATACCAAGCGGGAACATCAGATCTCCGAGTTGGGTTTTGACGGGTTATCGCGGCGGCCAAGGAGGTCGCTGAACAGACGATGTTCGCATTCCGGGTCGGAGCATTTCTCGCAAGGCCATGACCAGGAGGTGGGTTTCGCGTCGCCGCGGCTTCCTCGTGCCCGGGCCTGGCCTTCGTTGCCGGCGATGGAGTTGATGGCGTTCCAGGCATTGGAGAGCCTTTCACCGCCGCTGCCATGCACCACGGCGAATGAAAGCCCGGCGCCCGACAACGCCGCGCGCACCAGCGTGTCCGTCGGCTCGCGCGCGTGGTCGCCGTCGCGCATCGCATCGGCAACCCAGGGGATGTCGAGCGCGGTGAGCAGCGTGATGGCATAGCGCCGCTGGGCAGCGAGCGCATCGGCGTAAAGGGATGTGTCGCCGAACAGCTGCTCGCTGTACACCGCGGTCATGAGCGCCGTGGTGTCGGCCACCACCACGCCCGAGGCGGCCGCGGCGTCGATGCGGCGCGTTTGCTCGTTGGCGATGGCGCGTTGCTCATCGGGGCGAGGCGTGCGGCCTTCGCGTTCGCACCACTCGCGCAGGTATTCCGCCACCAGCGTGGCTGCAATGCCGCGCTCTTGCAGGCGCTGCACGAGCGCGCGGGCGAGCTCGGTCTTGCCCGTGCTCTCGGCGCCCAGCAGTGCAATGACGCAGCCAACCGGCAGCATGGGCGTCATGCGCGCGCGGCCTCATCGTGCATGCGCGAGCGCCATGCAAGAAAACCCGCCACGCTGAGCACCGCGAACACCGCGTAGAGCCCGACGGTGAGCCACAGGCCCTTGTGGACGAACAGGCCCACGCTCACGATGTTCACCGCCAGCCACACCAGCCAGTTCTCGATGAACTTGCGCCCGAGCAGGAACTGGCCGACCAGGCTGAGCCCGGTGGCGAAGCCGTCCCACCAGGGCACGTCGCTGTCGGTGAAACGGTGCAGGAAGAGGGCGACCGCCGGCCACGCCACCGCGCAGGCCATCAGCGCAAAAGCAATGCCGCGCGGCGACAGCCGGCTGACGCGCAATGCGCTGCCGTCGGCGCGATGGCCCCGCAGCCATTGAAACCAGCCCCAGAACGCGACGACCGCGAAGAACACCTGAAGCGAGGCGTCGCCATAGATTCGCGCCTCTGCAAACACCGCCACGTAAAGCAGCGAGCTGACGATGGCGAGCGGCCAGCCCCAATGGATTTCGCGCATGTTGCAGCCGACCATGGCCAGCGCCAGGACGGCAGCCACGAGTTCGAGCCAGCTGACCGGAGAGCCCCAGAGCGCGAAGGCGGGGGCCGAGAAGAACTCGGGCATCGAGAGTGCCGTTTCGATCAGTGTGTGACTTGAACGAACACTTCGTTGGGCTTGACCATGCCCAGTTCCTGCCGGGCACGCTCCTCGACCATTTCGAGCCCGACCTTGAGGTCGTTGACCTCGGAGGCCAGCCGCTCGTTGGTGACGGCGGCCTTGGCATTGGCCTCTTTCTGCGCAGCCAGCTTGGTCTGCAGCTGCGACACATCGCGCACGCTGCCGCGCCCGTTCCACAGCTGCCACTGCAGGACGACCAGCAGCAGCAACAGCACGATGGGTGGAACGAGGCGCGAGCGCATGCCGCGGAGCCGGGCGCTACTTCAGGTTGTAGAACGCGCCGCGGCCAGGGTAGCTGGCGATGTCGCCCAGGTCTTCCTCGATGCGCAGCAGCTGGTTGTACTTGGCGATGCGGTCGGAGCGCGAGAGCGAACCGGTCTTGATCTGGCCGGCGTTGGTGCCCACCGCAATGTCCGCAATGGTGCTGTCTTCGGTTTCGCCCGAGCGGTGCGAAATGACGGCCGTGTAGCCGGCGCGCTTGGCCATCTCGATGGCGGCGAAGGTTTCGGTCAGCGTGCCGATCTGGTTGATCTTGATCAGGATCGAGTTGGCAATGCCCTTGTCGATGCCTTCCTGCAGGATCTTGGTATTGGTGACGAACAGGTCGTCGCCCACCAGCTGCACGCGCTTGCCGAGGCGTTCGGTGAGCAGCTTCCAGCCGTCCCAGTCGCCTTCGTGCATGCCGTCTTCGATGCTGATGATCGGGTACTTGTCGACCCAGGTGGCCAGCATGTCGGCCCAGTTGCCGGCCGACAGCGTGAGGTTCTCGCCGGAGAGCACGTAGTTGCCGTCCTTGTAGAACTCGCTGGCGGCGCAGTCGAGGCCGAGCGCAATCTGCTCGCCCGCCACGAAGCCGGCCTTGTCGATGGCTTCGAGAATCAGCTGGATGGCCGCTTCATGGCTTTCGACGCTGGGCGCGAAACCGCCTTCGTCGCCGACCGCCGTGCTGATGCCGCGGTCGCCCAGGATCTTCTTGAGCGCATGGAACACCTCGGCGCCGTAGCGCACGGCTTCGCGGAAGCTCGGGGCGCCCACGGGGATGATCATGAACTCTTGCAGGTCGAGGCTGTTGTTGGCGTGCGCGCCGCCGTTGATGACGTTCATCATCGGCACCGGCAGCTGCATGCCGCCCATGCCGCCGAAGTAGCGGTACAGCGGCAGGCCCGACTCTTCGGCCGCGGCGCGTGCCACGGCCATCGAAACGGCGAGCGTCGCATTGGCGCCCAGGCGGCCCTTGTTGTCGGTGCCGTCCAGGTCGATCATCGTGCGGTCGAGGAATGCCTGTTCGCTCGCGTCGAGGCCGAGCACGGATTCCGAGATCTCGGTGTTGATGTTCTCCACCGCCTTGAGCACGCCCTTGCCGAGATAGCGCTTCTTGTCGCCGTCGCGCAGCTCGATGGCTTCGCGCGAGCCGGTCGATGCGCCCGAGGGCACGGCTGCGCGGCCCATGGTGCCGGATTCGAGCAGCACGTCGCACTCGACTGTGGGGTTGCCTCGGCTGTCGAGGATTTCGCGGCCGACGATGTCTACGATTGCACTCATGCGTTTCTCTTTCTTTGCAGTCTCGAATTCAGATGATCAAACGCCTTCGACCGCGACCATGCGCATGACGGCGGCACCGGCGCGCGCTTCGCGGGCCTTCAGGTATTCGGGTGTCTCATAGAAAGCCTTGGCCTTCTCGAAGCTGGGGAACTTGAGGATGACGATGCGCGAAGGCGACCAGTCGCCCTCGAGCACTTCGACCTGGCCGCCGCGCACGCACACTTCGGCACCGTGCGCCTGCATGGCGGCACTCGACCATTTCTTGTATTCCTCGTACTGCGCCGGGTTGGTGACCTCGACGTGGGCGATGACATAACCACTGCTCATGATTGAAAGACATCCTCTAGAAATGCGTTTTTCTTGGTGACCCGGTCGAGCGCCAGCAGGGTTTCGAGCAGGGCCTTCATGTGCTTGAGCGGCACGGCGTTGGGGCCGTCGCTCAGTGCCTTGGCCGGATCGGGGTGCGTCTCCATGAAGAGGCCGGCCACGCCCACGGCCACCGCCGCGCGCGACAGCACCGGCACCATTTCGCGCTGGCCGCCCGAGCTCGTGCCCTGGCCGCCCGGCAATTGCACCGAGTGCGTGGCGTCGAACACCACGGGGGCGCCAGTCTCGCGCATGATGGCGAGGGAACGCATATCCGACACCAGGTTGTTGTAACCAAAGCTCGCGCCGCGCTCGCAGGCCATGAAGCTGTCTTCGGGCAGGCCCGCTTCCTTGGCGGCCGCGCGCGCCTTGTCGATCACGTTCTTCATGTCGTGCGGCGCAAGGAACTGGCCCTTCTTGATGTTCACCGGCTTGCCCGACTGCGCCACCGCGCGAATGAAGTCGGTCTGGCGGCACAGGAAGGCGGGCGTCTGCAGCACGTCGACCACCTTGGCGGCCTCGGTGATGTCGTCTTCGGTGTGCACGTCGGTCAGCACCGGCAGGCCGAGTTCGCGCTTCACCTTGGCCAGGATTTCGAGGCCCTTTTCGCGGCCTGGGCCGCGAAAGCTGGTGCCCGAAGAGCGATTGGCCTTGTCGAAGCTGCTCTTGAAGATGAACGGAATCCCGAGCGAGGAAGTGATTTCCTTCAGCGTGCCGGCCGTGTCCATCTGCAGTTGCTCGGATTCGACCACGCAGGGGCCGGCGATCAGGAAGAAGGGCTGGTCCAGCCCGATGTCGAATCCGCAGAGTTTCATGCCACTGCCTTCAGGTTTTTGGTACCGCCCGCGCTGCGGGCCTTGTGGTCGAGCGCCGCCTTGATGAAGGCGTTGAAGAGCGGATGGCCGCTCCACGGGGTCGACTTGAATTCGGGGTGGAACTGCACGCCCATGTACCAGGGATGCACGTCCTGCGGCAGCTCGACGATTTCGGTCAGGTGCTCGCGCTGCGTGAGTGCGGAAATCACCAGGCCTGCGGCGCGCAGTTCGTCCAGGTAGTTGACGTTGGCTTCGTAGCGGTGGCGGTGGCGCTCGGTCACCACGTCGCCGTAGATGCTGTGGGCCAGTGTGCCGGCCGAAACGTCGGAGCTTTGCGCGCCCAGGCGCATGGTGCCGCCGAGGTCGGACTTTTCGTTGCGCGTCTTCACGGTGCCGTCGGCGTCCTTCCACTCGGTGATCAGCGCGATCACGGGGCAGGGCGTCTCGGGGTCGAACTCGGTGCTGTTGGCGTTCTTCAGGCCTGCCACGTGGCGCGCGTACTCGATGGTGGCCACCTGCATGCCCAGGCAGATGCCGAGGTAGGGCACCTTGCCTTCGCGCGCAAAGCGGGCGGCCGAGATCTTGCCCTCGACACCGCGCTGGCCGAAACCGCCGGGCACCAGGATGGCGTCGTACTTGGCAAGGCGCGAAACGTCTTGCGGCGAAATGGTTTCGGAGTCGATGTAGTCGATCTTCACGCGCGCATGGTTCTTCATGCCGGCGTGGCGCAGCGCTTCGTTCAGCGACTTGTAGCTGTCCGACAGGTCGACGTACTTGCCGACCATGGCAATGCTCACTTCCTGCTGCGGATGCTCGACCTCGTAGACCAGCTCGTCCCAGCGGTTGAGCTTGGCCGGCGGCGTGTTGATGCGCAGCTTGTCGCAGATGAGGCCGTCCAGGCCCTGCTCGTGCAGCATGCGCGGCACCTTGTAGATAGTGTCCACGTCCCACATCGAGATGACGCCCCATTCGGGCACGTTCGAGAACAGCGAGATCTTGGCGCGCTCGTCGTCGGGAATCGGGCGGTCGGCGCGGCACAGCAGCGCGTCGGCCTGGATGCCGATGGCGCGCAGTTCCTTGGCGGTGTGCTGCGTGGGCTTGGTCTTGAGCTCGCCGGCGGCGGCAATCCAGGGCACGTAGCTCAGGTGCACGAAGGCCGAGTTGTTCGGGCCCATGCGCAGGCTCATCTGGCGCACAGCCTCCAGGAAGGGCAGCGATTCGATGTCGCCCACGGTGCCGCCGATTTCGACGATGGCCACGTCGACCTCATGCGGGGTGCCGAGGCCGGCGCCGCGTTTGATGTATTCCTGGATCTCGTTGGTGATGTGCGGGATCACCTGCACCGTCTTGCCGAGGTAGTCGCCGCGGCGCTCTTTTTCGAGCACGGTCTTGTAGATCTGGCCGGTCGTGAAGTTGTTGGCCTTGCGCATCCGCGTGGTGATGAAGCGCTCGTAGTGGCCGAGGTCGAGGTCGGTTTCGGCGCCGTCGTCGGTAACGAACACTTCGCCATGCTGGAACGGTGACATCGTGCCGGGGTCGACATTGATGTACGGATCGAGCTTGATGAGGGTGACCTTGAGGCCGCGCGATTCGAGGATCGCGGCGAGGGAGGCGGAGGCGATTCCCTTGCCAAGGGAAGATACGACACCACCGGTGACGAAGACAAATTTGGTCATGCCAGTTCCGGACCATAGATCCGGGCAGTGGGAAATTCCGATTATAGGTGTCCCCTTTGCGTCCCTTCAGAGCAGGGCCATCCCATTCCTGATCTTGTCGGTATGTGAGCAACAATATGACTCATGCAAGATCTCGCCGGCAAACACATCGTCCTGGGCCTTACCGGTGGTATCGCCTGCTACAAGTCGGCGGAGCTGTGCCGCCTGTTCGTGAAGGCGGGCGCCACCGTCCAGGTCGTGATGACCGAGGCGGCCGAGCAGTTCATCACGCCGGTCACGATGCAGGCGCTCTCGGGGCGCACGGTCTACACCTCGCAGTGGGACACGCGCGAGCCCAACAACATGCCGCACATCAACCTGAGCCGCGAGGCCGATGCCATCGTGCTCGCGCCCTGCAGCGCCGACTTCATCGCGCGGCTGGTGCAGGGCAGGGCCGACGACCTGCTGAGCCTGATGTGCCTGGCTCGCCCGATGGACCGCGTGCCGCTTCTGATTGCGCCGGCCATGAACCGCGAAATGTGGGCGCACCCCGCCACCCAGCGCAACCTGATGCAGGTGGCGGCCGACGGTGCCACAGTGCTGGGCGTGGGCAGCGGCTGGCAGGCCTGCGGCGAGACGGGCGACGGCCGCATGCTGGAGCCGGCGCAGCTGCTCGAAGACATCACCGCTTTCTTCGCGCCCAAGCTTCTTGCGGGGCACAAGCTGCTCGTCACAGCCGGGCCCACTTTCGAGCCGCTCGATCCGATACGCGGCATTACCAACCATTCGTCCGGCAAGATGGGTTTTGCCATTGCGCGCGCCGCGCATGAGGCCGGCGCCCAAGTCACGCTGGTGGCCGGCCCGGTGCATCTGCCGACCCCGCGCGGCGTGAGCCGCATCGACGTGCTCTCGGCGCAGGACATGCTCGACGCGACCCTGCGCGCGGCGCAGTCTGCTAGCATTTTTGTAGCGACGGCCGCTGTGGCCGACTGGCGCCCTGCCACGCACAGCGAACACAAGATCAAGAAGGACGGCAGCGGCAAGACGCCGGTGCTGAATTTCGTCGAGAACGCCGACATCCTGCTTGCCGTGGCCAAGAGCGAGCGGGCCCAGTCGCGCAAGCTGTTCTGCGTGGGATTCGCGGCCGAAAGCGAAAACCTGGCCGAGCACGCCAAGGCCAAGCGCCAGCGCAAGGGGATTCCGCTCCTGGTCGGCAACATCGGCCCGCTGACCTTCGGCCAGGACGACAATGCGCTGCTGCTGGTGGATGCCAACGGCACCCGCGAGTTGCCGCGCGCACCCAAGCTCACCCTGGCGCGCGAACTCATGACCGAGATTGCCGCACGCCTGCCCGACTGGAGAGTCTGATGAATCCCCAATGGAACACGCCGCCGAACGGCGATTTCGCCAGCTACGTGGAACGGCTGTCGGCCCAGGCCGCATTGCCCAAGCGGGCCGCGCACGACGGCGACCATGGGCTGGACGTCGGCATCACGCCCGCGCCGGGCGCGCAGGGCACCGCGGCGGCGCAGCGGCGGTCGGCTTCGAACGAAGACACCGCCGCGCCGGCCGGCGCGTTCACGCCCGGGGCGCTCAAGGTGATGGCCGCGGTGGGCGGACTGGTGCTGCTGGTGCTGTGGTCGGCCGGCGTGCCGTTTTTCGCGCTGGTCTTGCTGGCAGGGGCTGCGTTCTGGCTCTTCAGCAAGTTCAAGGGCCTGAAGCTCACGCCCGGGGTGGCCAAGTGGCAGCAGGTGCTCGAGGAAGCCGCCCGCAAGCAAAGAGAACAGCAACAAAAGCAAGGCAAGTAGAAGTGAAAGTAGACGTTCGTATCCTCGATCCACGCATGGTGGATCAATTGCCCGCCTATGCCACGCCCGGCAGCGCAGGGCTCGATCTCAGGGCCTGCCTCGATGCGCCGATCACGCTGGAGCCCAACGCCTGGCAGCTCGTGGGCACGGGCATCGCGATCCACCTGGCCGACCCAGCCTATGCCGCGCTGATCCTTCCGCGCTCGGGCCTCGGCCACAAGCACGGCATCGTGCTGGGCAACCTCGTGGGCCTGATCGACAGCGACTACCAGGGCGAGCTGAAGATCAGCGCCTGGAACCGCAGCGACACGCCGTTTGTGCTGCAGCCGATGGAGCGGCTCGCGCAGCTCGTGATCGTGCCGGTGGTACAGGCGCAGTTTCGCGTGGTCACAGAATTTGCAGCCTCGCAACGCGGCGAAGGCGGCTATGGGTCGACCGGCAAGCACTGACAGCCTTGCTGGCCACTCCCTCGTAGCCCGGATCGTATCGGGCCAGTAAAGATCGGAACCCACCAGCTCGCGGCGCGCTCCTACATGCCGGTGTGTGTCGGGCGTCATCCCGCTTGCGGGAAAGGCGTTAAACACAAGCTTAGGCTGGGTGCATTCGGATGCACCGGCTATTTCCGAGGAGCCATCAACATGAAAATCTCAACGCGCTTCGTTTCCATCGGCGCTTCCGTGCTGGCACTTGCCACGCTCACGGCCTGCGTCGCTCCCGCGCCGGTCTATCACACGACGCGCTATCCCTACCAGGCACCGCCGCAGGCCGTTCCGTACCAGGAAGCGGCGTACGTCGAATACGGCCATGTGGCCAACATCGAAGTGCTGCGCAGCGAAACCCGGGGCACCGGCACCACCGGCGGTGGCGCGGTGGCAGGCGGTGTCGTCGGCGGTGTGGTGGGCAATCAGTTTGGCCATGGCAGTGGCCGCGCCGCAGCCACCGCCCTGGGCATTGTGGGCGGTGCGCTCCTGGGCAACACCATCGAAGCCCAGAACAACGGGCCTCGCGCCTACGAGAGCTATCGCATCTCGGTGCAAACCGACCGCGGCGGCTACCGTGCGTTCGACGTGCAGCATCCGGGCGACCTGCGCATCGGCGACCGCGTGCGTATCGACAACGGCCAGCTCTCGCGCATGTAGGCCGTTTTTCAGGGCGCTTTCGCGAGCAGCAAAAAGCCGGGCAGTGCCCGGCTTTTTGTTGGCTGCAGCGGTTTTCCCGTTCGCCGGTTTCAGTGCAGCAGATCGTTGCCGGGGGCGGTCGGCGGCACCTTGAAAAAGGCCGTGCCTGCCGTTCCGCTGCCAACTTCTTCTTCGGTGGCTTCGCGCACCGAACGCACCGTGATGTCGAGCCGGATCGCAATGCCCGCGAGCGGATGGTTGCCGTCGAGCACCAAGTGGTCGGGGTAGATCTCGGCCACGGTGTAGATCACGTCCTTGGGCATGTCTTCGCTCACGCCCTTGGGCAGAGCGGCGCCGTCGAAGGTCATGCCTTCTTCGGTGCCTTCAGGAAACAGCGAACGGGGCTCGAGAAAGAGCAACTGGTCGTTGAAGTCGCCAAAGCCCTGCTCGGGCTCCAGCTGCAGTTGCACCCGGGCGCCGGGCTCATGGCCCTGCAGGGCGGCTTCGATCACGTCGAAGAGGTCGTCGCCACCCACCATGAATTCCACGGGCTCATCGAGCACGTCGAGCACTTCGCCCAAAGTGTCTTTCATCGTCCAGGTCAGGCCGACCACGCATTGTTCAGAGATTTCCATTGCAGAATTCTCCCATGGAGATTACACAACCGCTGCCGTTGCTCGGCGGCCTGAGCGCCGCGCAGTTCATGCGGCGGTATTGGCAGAAAAAGCCCTTGCTCGTGCGCCAGGCCATACCCGGCATGGTGCCACCGATCGAGCGCAGCGCGCTCTTTGCCCTGGCCGAGCGCGAGGACGTGGAATCGCGCCTCATCCGCCATGGCAAGACCGGCTGGACACTCAAGCACGGCCCGCTCGCACGCCGCGCGCTGCCGCCGCTCAAGCAGCCCGAATGGACGCTGCTGGTGCAGGGTGTCGACCTGCATCACGACGGCGTGCATGCGCTGCTGCAGCAGTTTCGCTTTCTGCCCGATGCGCGGCTCGACGACCTGATGATCAGCTACGCCAGCGACAAGGGCGGCGTGGGCGCGCATTTCGACAGCTACGACGTGTTTCTGCTGCAGGCGCAGGGCACGCGGCGATGGTCGATCGGCAAGCAGAGCGACTTGCGCCTGCAGCAGGGCGTGCCGCTCAAGATCCTCGAGCAATTCGAGCCCGAGCAGAGCTTTGTGCTCGAGCCGGGCGACATGCTCTATCTGCCGCCGCGCTATGCGCATGACGGCGTGGCCGTCGGCGACGACTGCATGACCTGCTCCATCGGCTTGCGGTCGTCCGCCGCGGGCGAGCTTGGCGCCGACCTGCTGGCGCGCATGGCGCAGGCCTACTCGGAAGCCCTGGAAGACGCCGGCCCCGCCGAGCTGGCGCGCTACCGCGATCCGACGCAGCCCGCCGTCGATGCGCCGGCCGCCATGCCCGCCGCGCTGCAGGCCTTTGCGCGCAAGGCGGTCGATGCCGCGCTGCGCGACCCCGACGCCATCGACCGTGCACTGGGTGAATCGCTCACCGAGCCCAAGGCCAATGTCTGGTTCGATGAAGGCACTGAAGCGCCGAACGTGCTGCGCAGCGTGGCGCTCGACCGCCGCACGCGCATGCTTTACGACGCGCGGCATCTCTACATCAACGGTGAGAGCTTTCGCGCCGGCGGCGCCGATGCAACGCTGATGCGCAGGTTGGCGGACCAGCGCGCGCTCGGCCCGCGCGAACTGGCGCGCGCAAGCAGCGGCGCGCTCGCGCTGTTGGCCGAGTGGTGCGAGGCAGGGTGGCTGCATGCCGATTGAACCTACGACGGGGGAGCCGCTCTTGCCCGAAGGCCGGTTCGATGGCCGCGAAGCCTTCGAAGGGCTTGTGCGGACAGCGCTTTCCGCCGCAGCCCGGCAAGGCTGGAGGGAACTGGTCTTGAGCGACCCCGACTTCGCCGATTGGCCCCTGGGCGAGCGCGCGAGCATCGAGGCGCTTCAGGCCTGGTCGGCCTCCGGCCGCCGCTTCGTTCTGCTGGCACAGCGCTTCGATGTAGTCGAACGTATTCATGCGCGCTTCGTTCCCTGGCGCCGCATGTGGGATCACATCATCGAGTGCCGCGCGGTGCGCGCGGAAGGCAGTAATGCGGTGCCCAGTGCCATATGGACGCCCGAGTGGTGCGCCCACCGCACCGACCCCGAGCGCAGCCGCGGCGTGAGCGGCTTCGACCCGCGTGCGCGGCGCGAGTTGCGGGAAGCCATCGATGAGTCATGGCGAGCGGGGCGGCCCGCCTTTCCGGCATCGACACTGGGCTTGTAAGCCAATGCCGCGAATGAGGGCGCGAGACACAAACGGGCAGTGATGCGGGTCTAGAATTTTTTCGTCCAGACATTCATTGCAAAGGAGTTTCCATGAAGAAGCCGTCATCCGTCCTGCTGGCCTCGTTGATCGCCGCTGCCGCACTCGTGGCTTGCGGAAAGAAAGAGGATGCTGCGCCGGCGGTTGTGACCCCGCCGCCCGCACCGGTGACCGAACCGGCTCCCGCACCGCCCGCGGCTGCTCCGGCACCCTCGACGACCACCGATCCGTCGGCTGCAACAACGCCTTCGCCGGGTGCTTCCTCTGCCCTCGATGCGGCCAATGCCGCCACCGAGGCTGCCAAGAAGAACGAAGCGCCGAAGCAGTAAGGACGAACGCCCAGCGGGCTTTCATTCACCCAGCAAAAAAGCCGCCTCACGGCGGTTTTTTGCATGGTGCCCCACAGCGGGCAAGAGGCGAACGATCAGACGTCCAGCCAGGGCGAACCTTCCGATGCACTGGCCGTGAGCATCTCGGCCTCGTGGCCCCCGAGGGCCTCGGCCATGAGGCGCCGCACGATGTCGGGCCGGTTGTTCTGCTCGCTCAGGTGCGCCGCAACCACGTGGCGCAGGCCCTCGTGCCGAACCGCGCGCGCAATGTCCGCAGCGGCTTCATTCGACAGGTGGCCGTGCTTGCCGCCGACGCGCAGCTTCAGAAAGGCCGGATAGGCCGAATTGGCGAGCAGTTCGCTGTCGTGGTTGAACTCGAGCAGCAGCGCGTGCACGCCGCTGAGCCTTGAGAGCACATGGGCTGTGGCATGGCCGAGGTCGGTGAGCACGCCCAGCGTTCGCGCGCCGTCGGAGCAGCGCAGCTGCAGCGGCTCGCGCGCGTCGTGCGGCACGGTAAAGGGCTGCACCGCAATGTCGCCGACCGCAAACTCGGCGTCGTCGCGTGCCAGGTTGAGCCGGCCTTCGAAGTCGCGCCCGCCGGTGGCAAGCCAGGTGCCTTCGCTCATCCACACGGGAATGCGGTTGCGCCGCGACAGCGAATGGGCACAGCCGATGTGATCGCCGTGCTCGTGCGTGACGAAGATCGCGTCGATATCGGTGGCTGCGAGGCCTGCCCTGGCAAGCCGCAGATCGAGTTGCCGCAGGCCGAAGCCGCAGTCGATCAGGAGCCGGGAGGTGCGGCCGCCGCTGGTCGCTTCGACCAGCGCGGCGTTGCCCGTGCTGCCGCTGCCGAGGCTTCGGAAGCGGAGCATGCGGATTACTTCAGGTCGTCTGCAATGACCTGGACGATGCGCTGCGCATTGGCCGAGGTTTCGGGTGCGCCGGATTCGTTCAGCACCGAGACGGTGGTCGATTCGCCCTGGCCCTTCACGAGGATGCGGAACTTGATGGGTGCTTCGTTCTTGCTGGAGCTGCTGCCGAACAGCTTGCCGAAGAAGCCGGGTTCCTTCTTGTCCGCGTTGGGCGTCACGTAGCGCACGTAGTAGATGCCGGCGCTGCGATCGCGGTCTTCCACGGTGAAGCCGGTGCGGTCGAGCGCCAGGCCCACGCGGCGCCATGCGCGGTCGAAGCCCTCGCTGATCTGCACCACTGGCTGGCCGCCGGCGTTGGAAACCGTGGCGGTCTTGGTCGGTGCGCTGGTGGCGGCCAGGATCTTCGACTGTTCTTGCGAAACGCCGAGCTTGACCATCAGGCGGCGCAGGAACTCGGTTTCGAGTTCAGGGTCGCTTGGGCGGGGTTGCCACACGGTCTGGTCCTGGCGGCTGTTGTTGTAGACCTCTTGCATGCCGCGGTGGCTCACGAAGATCTCGGTGCCATTGGGCGTGCGCTCCAGGCGGGTGCGGAAGCGGTCGAGCTCGCCGGTCGAATAGACCGAGTCGACCAACTTGCCCAGCGTGCCGCGGATGATGTCCTGCGGCAGCTTGGCGCGGTTTTCGGCCCAGTCGGTTTCCATGATGCCGAGGTTGCGCTGCTCGGTGGTCAGCAGGAAGCCGCTCTCTTGCCAGAAGTCCTTCACCGGATCCCAGAGCTGGTCGGGCGTACGGTTGATGACGATCCAGCGCTGCGTGCCCGAACGTTCCATGCGCACGTCGCCGATGTTGGCCACCGCCGTCGGAATGCCCGGTGCATTGGTTGCGCCGGCCTGGTAGGCGTTGGCGGTGACCGCGCCGCCCGGAACCGCATAGCGGTTCTCGCGCGAAAGCTGAGACAGGTCGGGCGGGACTTCGAGCGTGGGGGCCTTGCCGGCGCTCTTGTAGTCGATCTTGTCGCCCTCGAGAACGGAGCAGGCGGCGAGGCTGACAACGAGGGCCAGCAGTGCGAATCGCGAGATGTGCGAAAGGTTCTTCAACGTCGTCTTCCTTGTTGGAATGGGTTCGATCAATCTATGGGGCCGCATTGCCCGCACTCTCTGAGCACGGTTCAGGCAAAAGGTTGCGTAACCTCGATGCGGCAGGGAGAAAAGAGATGGGAGTATTGGGGAGGAGGAAGCGGGCTCAGCCCTTGAGCAGGCCGCAGGCGCGCAGGGCGGCCTCGACCACGGGTTGGTTCGTTTCAGCCAGTTCGGTGAGCGGCAGGCGCAGGGTGCCGCCGCAAAGGCCGAGCCTGGACATGGCCCACTTGAGAGGAATCGGGTTGGGTTCGACGAACAGGTTGCGGTGCAGCGGCATCAGCTCGAACTGGATCTGCATCGCCTTGCGCACGTCGCCCGCAATGGCCGCAACGCACAGCTCGTGCATCTTGCGCGGGGCAATGTTGGCCGTGACGCTGATGTTGCCTTGCCCGCCGCAGAGCATGAGCGCCACCGCCGTCGGGTCGTCGCCGGAATACACGGCAAAGTGCTTGGGCAGGTCGCGAATGAGCCACTGGGCACGCTCGATGTTGCCGGTCGCTTCCTTGATGCCGATGATGCCGGGCACCTGGGCCAGGCGCAGAACGGTGTCGTGCGCCATATCGGCCACGGTGCGGCCGGGCACGTTGTAAAGCACGGTAGGCAGGTCGCCCACGGCTTCGGCAATGGCCTTGAAATGCTGGTACTGGCCTTCTTGCGTCGGCTTGTTGTAGTAGGGCACCACCTGAAGCTGGCAATCGGCGCCCACGCCCTTGGCGAACTTGGCAAGCTCGATGGCTTCCTTGGTCGAATTGGCGCCGCAGCCGGCCATCACGGGCACGCGGCCCTTGGCCTGCTCGACCGACACGCGGATGATTTCGCAGTGCTCTTCCACGTCGACCGTGGGCGATTCGCCGGTGGTGCCGACCACGCCAAGGCAGTCGGTGCCTTCGTCGATGTGCCAGTCGATCAGCCGGCGCAGGGCGGGATAGTCGACACTGCCGTCGTCGTGCATCGGCGTGACGAGAGCGACGATGCTGCCTGTCAGTTGCTCCAAGGGGGAATCTCTCTGTCGGTGGACGAAAGCGCCGATTCTACTTACTCCGGCGCCCCCGGAAACAGCCGCGCCGGCGGGGTCAGTTTGCCCGCAGCAGGCGGCGTTCGGGCGCACCCGAGGCGGCGCTGCCGGCACGAACCGCGGCAATGCGCTGCACGAAGCGATCCGGCTCCGCAAGAAAACCGTCTTCGTAGGCCACCACGCGCAGCTCCTGGCAGGCGTCCAGCAGCTCGCCCGGCTGCAGCAGGAAGTCCGGGCGCGAGGGCTTGCCCACCGTTTCGTTGCCGGCGGCAAAGGTTTCGTAGAGCAGCACGCCACCCGGCGCGACCGCGGCCACGATGTCGGCCATGCGCGGCCGCCACAGGTAGTTGGTGACGACCACCGCGCCGAAAGACTGGCCCGCGAAAGGCCAGGGGCCCGTTTCGATGTCGGCGGTAAGGGTGCGGCCGAAGGCGCTTGCGGCTTCAGTCGCTTCGGTGGAGCGGTCGACGCCCATCACTGCATGCCCGCGCCTGGCAAACCACTGCATGTGGCGCCCCTGGCCGCAGGCCACGTCGAGCACGGTACTGCCGGGCACGAGCAGGTGCGACCACCGCACGATCCATTCCGACGGAGCAAGTCCGCCGTGCAAGGCTGCTATGTCTTTCATAGCAGTCAGAAGCACGACCAAACCTGGTCGACCAGCGTCACCAGGAAGTCCGGATGGACGTAAAGCGCGAAAACGCCGCCCAGCACCGCCACTGCGGCAGCGAGCCAGCCGGCGTGCGAAAGGTGATGGCGCATTTGCGGAGTCATGGAGCGATTGTCCGCCGTTGGATCAGCCCGGCACAACGGCCGGGCGCGCCGCCCGCGCAATGGCGCCTTCCTTGACCGGCAGGTTGATCAGCGCTGCGAACACGCCAAGGGCAATCGCGATGTACCAGACGATGTCGTAGCTGCCCGTGGTGTCGTACAGGTAGCCGCCAAGCCACACGCCGATGAACGAGCCGACCTGGTGGCTCAGGAACACGAAGCCGCTGAGCATCGACAGGTGCGCCACGCCGAAGATGCCCGCGATGATCGCGTTGGTTGCGGGCACCGTCGAAAGCCACAGAAAGCCCATGGCCGCCGAAAAAACATACACGCTGAGCGGCGAGATCGGCACCAGCAAAAACAGCACGATCGAGACCGCCCGCGCAAAGTAGATGGCCGCCAGGATCTTGCGCTTGGCCAGCTTCTGGCCCAGCAGTCCCACGGTATAGGTGCCGAATACGTTGAAGAGCCCGATCAGCGCCAGTGCGTAGCCCGCCACCTCGACCGGCAGCTTCTGGTCGCGCAGGTAGGTCGGCATGTGGATGCCGATGAATGCCAGCTGGAAGCCGCATACGAAATAACCCGCCATCAGCAGGCCGAAGCTGGGGTAGCGGAATGCCTCGCCGACCGCCTGCAGCACCGATTGCTCGCGGTGTCCGGCCAAGGCCCCTTGCCGCGGCTCACGCAGGCCGAAGGCTAGCGGCACGATCACCAGCACCAGCACGGCCACCACCGCCAGCGCGGTTTGCCAGCCCAGGTGGCCGATCAAGCGGCCTTCGATCGGCGCCATCAGGAACTGCCCAAACGAGCCCGCGGCCGCTGCCACGCCCATGGCCCACGAGCGCCGCTCGGCCGGAATCTGGCGCCCGATCACGCCATAGACGACGGCATAGGTCGTGCCCGCCTGCGCCGCGCCGATCAGCACGCCGGCGCTCAGGGTGAACAGCAGCGGCGTGGGCGAATACGCCATGCCCAGCAGGCCCAGTGCATAGAACACCGTGCCCGCCACAAGGACCCGGAATGCCCCGAAGCGGTCGGCCACCATGCCCGCGAACACGCCGAAGATGCCCCACGAGAGGTTCTGCACCGCAAGCGCGAACGAGAAGGTCTGGCGGCTCCAGTCCTGCGCCTGAGTAATGGGCTGCAGCCAGAGCCCGAAGCCGTGGCGGATGCCCATCGAGAGCGTGACGATCATGGCGCCGCAGATCAGCACCTGCTTGACCGAGAGAGTGGGGGAAGAGGCTTGCATGTCTTTGAATGTACTGATTTGCTACTTGGGCAGGCGGTGCGGGGGCAAAGGCCATTGATGATTTGTTGGGGCCAGATCGATGCGCCGTACGCATCAAGGCAGCGACGCGTCTCCTGCCGGATTTTGCTTGTAATTGGTTACATTTGCGCTTCCTCCACGCCACTGCCTGCAAGGATTCCGATTCATGAGAAGAACCATCCTGAAGTTCGCCGCCCTCTCGGTGCTGGCGCTTGCGGTTGCCGGCTGCGCCAGCACCCCGAGCGGCCCCAAGTTCCAGGAGATGGGCAACGTCATCCCCAAGCTCAAGCCGGGCAACGGCCGCATCTATTTCTTCCGTGCCGCGGGTCCTTTCGGCGCAGCGCTGCAGCCTGGCGTCCGCATCGACAAATTCGGCGTCGGCTCCTCGAAGCCCGGCAGCTTCTTCTTCGTGGACCGTCCCGCGGGCACCTACCAGGCCGCCACGACCAGCGACCTGCGCAAGACGCTCGAAGTGCCGCTGGCAGACGGAGAGACGAAGTACGTGCGCATGTCGCCCTCGTTCGGGCTGGCGGTCGGGAGCATCGTTCTCAATCTCGAAGCGCCCGAGAAGGCCCGATCCGAAATGGGCTGGCTCGCCTACGCGGGCCAGGTCATCGTCGACAAGTAAGTCCGGGCGGGTGGGCCGTCGACCGGGCCGGGGCGGTGTTCCTGTATGGGTATCCAGTCATTTCGCATCGACTGACTACAATCCGCCCCCATGGCGACTCCCCCCAAGACTCCCCCCAGTTCATCGTCCGCGTCCTCCGGGTACTCGGAAGGTTCCATCCGCGTGCTCAAGGGCCTCGAGCCCGTGAAGCAGCGCCCGGGCATGTACACCCGGACTGACAACCCGCTGCACATCATCCAGGAAGTGCTGGACAACGCTGCCGACGAGGCGTTGGCCGGCCACGGCAAGAAGATCAAGGTCACCCTGCACGCCGACAACTCGGTCAGCGTCGAGGACGACGGCCGCGGCATTCCCTTTGGCTTGCATCCCGAAGAAAAGGCGCCCGTGATCGAGCTGGTCTACACCCGGCTGCATGCGGGCGGCAAGTTCGACAAAGGCTCCGGCGGCGCCTACAGCTTCTCGGGCGGCCTGCACGGCGTGGGTGTGTCGGTCACCAATGCGCTGTCGAAGCGGCTCGAAGTCACTTCGCACCGCGAAGGCTCCGTGGCCAGGCTGGCCTTCAGCGCCGGCGATGTGATCGAGGCGCTCGAAATCCGCAAGCTCGAAGCCGGCGAACGCAAGCAGGGCACCACCGTGCGCGCCTGGCCCGATGCCAAGTACTTCGAAACCGCGGCCTTGCCGATGGGCGAGCTCACCCACCTGCTGCGCAGCAAGGCCGTGCTCATGCCCGGCGTGAGCGTCACGCTCACGATCGAGAAGACCAAGGAAACGCAGCAGTGGCTCTACAAGGGCGGCCTGAGCGACTACCTGATGCAGACGCTCAACGGCGACCCGGTGATTCCGCTGTTCGAAGGCAGCGGCCATGCCGACAAGAACGCCGACAACTTCGCCGAAGGCGAGGGCGCCGACTGGTGCGTCGCCTTCACCGAAGACGGCCAGCCGGTACGCGAGAGCTACGTCAACCTCATTCCCACCAGCGCCGGCGGCACGCATGAAAGCGGCCTGCGCGACGGCCTCTTCACCGCGGTGAAGGGCTTCATCGAACTGCATTCGCTGCTGCCCAAGGGCGTAAAGCTCTTGCCCGAAGACGTGTTCGCACGCGCTTCGTATGTGCTGAGCGCCAAGGTGCTCGATCCGCAGTTCCAGGGCCAGATCAAGGAACGCCTCAACTCGCGCGACGCGGTGCGGCTGGTGTCGAGCTTCGTGCGCCCCGCGCTCGAGCTGTGGCTCAACCAGCACGTCGACTACGGCAAGAAGCTCGCCGAGCTCGCCATCAAGGCCGCGCAAACGCGCCAGCGCGCTGGCCAGAAGGTCGAAAAGCGCAAGGGCTCCGGCGTGGCTGTGCTGCCCGGCAAGCTGACCGACTGCGAAAGCAAGGACACGAGCCACAACGAAGTCTTCCTGGTCGAGGGCGACTCCGCCGGCGGCAGCGCCAAGATGGGCCGCGACAAGGAAAGCCAGGCCATCCTGCCCTTGCGCGGCAAGGTGCTCAACACCTGGGAAGTGGAGCGCGACCGGCTCTTTGCCAACACCGAAATCCACGACATCTCGGTGGCCGTGGGCGTCGACCCGCACGGCCCCAACGACACGCCCGACATGAGCGGCCTGCGCTACGGAAAGATCTGCATCCTTTCCGATGCCGACGTGGACGGCTCGCACATCCAGGTGCTGCTGCTCACGCTGTTTTTCCGGCACTTTCCGAAACTCATCGAAGCCGGCCACGTGTATGTCGCAAAGCCGCCACTTTTCCGTGTCGATGCCCCGGCGCGCGGCAAGAAGCCGGCTTCCAAGGTCTATGCGCTTGACGAAGGCGAACTGACCGCCACACTCGACAAATTGCGCAAGGACGGCGTGCGCGAAGGCGCCTGGAGCATCAGCCGCTTCAAGGGCCTGGGCGAAATGAGCGCGGAACAATTGTGGGAAACCACGCTCAATCCGGATACCCGGCGCCTCATGAAGGTACAGCTGGGGCGCTTCGACTTCACGTCCACCCAAGGGGAGATCACCAAGCTCATGGGCAAGGGCGAGGCAGCCGCGCGGCGCGAACTCATGGAACTGCGCGCCGACGATGTCGATATCGATGTTTGACCATCCTCGTGAAAATTTCAGATTTCATGCGTCCGTTGCTCCTGGCCTTGCTGCTGTGCACGCAGCAGGGGCTTGCGCACGCCGCTGACATCTACGGCTACATCGACAGCAAGGGCGTTGCGCACTTCGCTTCCGAGAAGATCGACGAGCGCTACCAGCTCTTCTTTCGCGGCGGGCAGAGCTTCGACACGGCCAAGGGAATTTCGCCGCTCGGCCGCGGTGGGCGCAAGCTCGACGGCAAGGTGCCGCCGGCTTCGCAGACCTTGCTTGCGCTCTTCGAAGCCTCGCCAAGCTACAAGACCGCGAAGGCCGCGCTTCGCGATGCGTCAAACAAGCATTCGATCGACTACGAGTTGCTGCAGGCGCTCATCGCCACCGAATCGGGCTTCGACGCGCAGGCCGTTTCGCCCAAGGGCGCGATGGGACTCATGCAGCTCATGCCGGCCACCGCGCAGCGCTACGGTGTTGCGGCGGACAAGCGCGGCACCATCGAGAAGAAGCTGTTCGATCCGCGCATCAACATTGCCGCCGGCTCCCGCTACCTGCGCGACCTGATCGCGATGTTCCCGGGCCAGATCGAGCTGGCGCTTGCCGCCTACAACGCCGGCGAGGGCGCCGTGCAGCGCGCGGGCAACAAGATCCCGAACTACAAGGAAACGCAGAACTACGTGCAGACGGTGCTGCGGCTCTATGCGTACCTGAAGCCATCGGCAGCGTTGGCGGCGGATGGCGGCGGCAGCGCGAGCGGCGTGCGCGGCGGCAAGGCGCCGGGCCGCATCCGCATGGAACTGGTGGTTCCAAAGGGCGGGGCGATGGGCCGTGGCAACATGCCGTCCGACTCGCCAAGCAGCATGCCGGCCATGCCCGAGGCTTCCGAGCAGCCGGCGGTGCCGGACGGCGCAGCGGAAATGCCGGTGTCCTGATGCCGAGTTCCCGCCTTTATTCGTCGATGGAGGAGTCCGTCATGCAACGCCGACGCTTCGTTCTTGCGACCGCCGCTTGCGCGGTGAGCGGCGCTGCGCGCGCGCAGCATGCGGCCTCGCACGACACGCTGCCGGTGGTGCCTTCGTCGAAAGAGCCGTATGCGCGGCTGCAAGGCGGCGTGCCGCATCACATGACGCCCGAGCAGGAGGCGCAACGCGTGACGGACAGCCCCGCACCGGCCGGACCCGCCGGACGGTGGGTGACGCGCGCCGCCTTGCCGATTCCGCGCAGCGAGATGGCCTGGGCCACCGCGGCGCAGGGCCGCATGCACGTGGTCGGCGGCTATGGCGAAGGCGCCGTGAACCGCGACTACCACCACATCTACGACCCGAAGGCCGACCGATGGCTCGATGGCACACCGTTGCCGCGCGGCGCCAACCATGTAGCGGTGGCGGCCGACGAGGGCCGCGTCTATGCACTGGGCGGCTTCGTCGAGCAGAACCGCCGCTCCGACACCAACGCCTACGTCTACGACATAGCGGCCAACCGCTGGACCGCCATCGCGCCGTTGCCGCGCCCGCGCGGGGCGGCCGCCGCCGTGATGCTGGACGGTCAACTGCACCTGATTGGCGGCGCCTCCGAGCCCGCGGCCGAGCGCGCGAGCGTCGGCTGGCACGAGGTGTACGACCCGAAAGCCGACCGCTGGAGCGCCCGCAAGCCGCTGCCCGGCGCACGCGACCATGTCGGCTGCGTGGCGCATGGGGGCCAGATCCACGTGATTGGCGGGCGCTTCAACACCTTCGAATACAACACCGACCTGCACCACGTCTACCTGCCCGCGCGCGACACGTGGGAGCCGCGCGCACCGCTGCCCACCGCGCGCTCTGGACACGGCCTCGTGGTCTACCGGGGCCGCCTTTTCGCCATGGGCGGAGAGGGCGGGTTCCTCGTGGGCGGGGTGCCGCGCCAAGCCAAGGTGTTCGGCCAGATGGAAAGCTACGACCCCGCGGCCGACACCTGGCAGCGCCATGCGCCGATGACCACCCCGCGCCACGCCGTCGGCGCCGCGGTGATCGGCGACTGGATCTATGTGGCCGGCGGCGGCGCGGTGCTCGGCGGCTCCGTGCAGTCCGCTGTGCATGAGGCTTTCACACTAGGCTGAGCGCGCAAGCGCACAGCCAGCAACTGTTTCTCTTTCTCTCTTCTCCATGGACGACTCCCAACCTCCGCTCGATCTCCAGGGTCCCACCGACGGCGACACCACCCTTACCCTTGCCGACTACGCGCAAACCGCCTATCTCGAATACGCGCTCAGCGTGGTCAAGGGCCGCGCGCTGCCCGATGTGTCCGACGGCCAGAAGCCAGTACAGCGGCGCATTCTCTATTCGATGTCGCGCATGGGTCTGGGCTTTGGCGGCACCAGCGGCACCGTGGGTGCCAAGCCCGTCAAGAGTGCGCGCGTGGTTGGCGACGTGCTGGGCCGCTTCCACCCGCACAGCGACCAGGCGGCGTACGACGCGCTGGTGCGCATGGCGCAAGACTTTTCGCAGCGCTATCCGCTGGTTGACGGGCAGGGCAACTTCGGCAGCCGCGACGGCGACGGCGCCGCGGCCATGCGCTACACCGAAGCGCGCCTGGCCCGCATCACCAGCCTGCTGCTCGACGAGATCGACGAAGGCACGGTCGACTTCATTCCCAACTACGACGGCAGCACCGAAGAGCCGCGCCTGCTGCCCGCGCGGCTGCCGTTCACGCTGCTCAACGGTGCCAGCGGCATCGCGGTGGGCCTGGCCACCGAAATCCCGAGCCACAACCTGCGCGAGATTGCAGACGCCTGCGTGGCGCTGATCAAGTCGAACGGCAAGCTCAGCGAAGAAGAGCTGCTGCAGATCGTGCCCGGCCCCGACTATCCGGGCGGCGCACAGATCATCAGCGGCCCGGCCGACATTGCCGATGCCTACCGCACCGGCCGCGGCTCGCTCAAGGTGCGCGCGCGCTGGAAGATCGAAGACCTCGCACGCGGCCAGTGGCAGTTGGTGGTCAATGAGCTGCCGCCAGGCGTCAGCACGCAGAAGGTGCTCGAGGAGATCGAGGAAATCACCAATCCGAAGGTCAAGGCCGGCAAGAAGGCCCTGAGCGCCGAGCAGACGCAGCTCAAGGCCGCGATGCTGTCGGTGCTCGACGTGGTGCGCGACGAATCGAGCAAGGACGCCGCCGTGCGCCTGGTGTTCGAGCCCAAGACCTCGCGCATCAGCCAGGAAGAGTTCATCACCACGCTGCTTGCGCAGACCTCGCTCGAAACCTCGTCGCCAATCAACCTCACGATGGTGGGCATCGACGGCAAGCCGACGCAGAAGTCGCTGCGCCAGATGCTCAACGAGTGGATCGCGTTCCGCGAGATCACCGTCGAGAAGCGCTCGCGGCATCGGCTGAACAAGGTGCTCGAGCGCATTCACATCCTCGAAGGCCGGCAGCTGGTGCTGCTGAACATCGATGAGGTGATCGCCATCATCCGCGCGGCGGAAGATCCGAAGGCCGCACTCATTGCGCGCTTCAATCTCAGCGAGCGCCAGGCCGAAGACATTCTTGAAATTCGCCTGCGCCAACTCGCACGGCTCGAAGCCATCAAGATCGAGCAGGAGCTCAAGGGCCTGCGCGACGAGCAGAAAAAGCTCGAAGACATCCTGGGCAGCCCCGCGGCCCTGCGCCGCCTGCTGGTGAAGGAAATCGAAGCCGATGCCAAGACCTTCGAGGACCCGCGCCGTACGCTGATCCAGGCCGAGAAACGCGCCGTGGCCGAAGTCAAGGTGGTCGACGAACCCGTCACGGTCATCGTTTCGCAAAAGGGCTGGGTCCGCGCACAGAAGGGCTGGGCCAGCGAGAAGGCGGCGGGCAACGGTTCGGCCACGCCCGAATACAGCTTCAAGTCCGGCGACGCACTCTACGGCGCCTTCGAGTGCCGCAGTGTCGACACGCTGCTGGTGTTCGGCAGCGCCAAGGACAAGACCGTGCGCGTGTACACCGTGCCCGTGGCCTCGCTGCCCGGCGCTCGCGGCGACGGCCAGCCGGTGACCACGCTCATCGAGCTGGACGCCGGCACGCACGTCACGCACTTCTTTGCCGGCCCGGTGGGCGCGAGCGTGCTGCTGGCCAACACCGGCGGCTACGGCTTCATCGCCACGGTTGAAAACATGATGTCGCGCCAGCGCGGCGGCAAGGCCTTCATCGATGTGGGCGAGGGCGAGCAGCTCTGCCGTCCCTCGCTGGTGGGCGGCGCGAGCGGCGCCGAGCCGATGCCCGCCGCCACGCATGTGGCCTGCGCCTCCACCGGCGGCCGCATCCTGACCTTCGACATCGCCGAGCTCAAGAGCCTGCCGAAGGGCGGCCGCGGGCTTACGCTGATCGACCTCGACGCGAAGGACACGCTCGCTGGCGCCGCGGCCTACACGCGCAGCGTGAAGATCGAAGGCATTGGCCGCGGCGGCAAGGAGCGCGACGAAACCCTGGAGATCCGCACGCTCAACAACGCGCGCGGCAGCCGCGCGCGCAAGGGCAAGGCGGCCGACCTCGGCTTCAAGCCGACGAGCATCGTGCGGGTTTTGTGATGGGCGGCATCGACATCAGCGTCATCGGCCTTGTGATCGCAGTGGTCACGGGGCTTGGCAGCTTCTGGTTCGGCCGCCACATGCGCCTGAAGCGCGGGGCCAAGAAGCGCGAGAAAGAGCGCATTGCGGCGCAGGCCAATGAAACCCGGCAGCAGCGCCGGGCGCGCGAACGCAAGGAACGCGGCTAGGCCTGCCGCAGCGCCTTACTTCAGACCTTCCCACCAACGCACGTTGGTGCGGGCTTTGCCCACCGTGAGCACTTCGCCGATCACTGGCGTCGCGAGTTCGATCTTCCTGGCCTGCGACAGGTTGGCGATGCGGTCCAGCGGGTCGTGCCAGGTGTGGAAGGCAAGGTCGAAGGTGGTGTTGTGCACCGAATAGAGCACCTTGCCGCGCAGGTCTTCGAAGGCTTGCACGCTCTGCTCGGGCGTCATGTGCACTGCGGGCCAGTAGGCGTCGTAGGCGCCGTTTTCCATCAGTGCCAGGTCGAAGCCGCCGAAGCGCTCGCCGATCTGCTTGAAGCCCGGAAAGTAGCCGGAGTCGCCGCTGTAGAAGATGCGCTGGTCGCCGCTTTGCACTACCCATGAGGCCCACAGCGTGCGGTCCCTGTCGGTCAGCGTGCGGCCCGAGAAGTGCTGCGCGGGCGTGGCGGTGAGCTTCACGCCGTTGTGTTCGCCGCCTTGCCACCAATCGAGCTCCGTCACACGGTCGGCCGGCACGCCCATGGCCAGCAGGCGCGCGCGCACGCCCAGCGGCACGAAGTAGCGCTGCACACGCTGCGCAAGATATTCAATGGTCGCCACGTCGAGATGGTCGTAGTGGTCGTGCGAAAGAATCAGCCCTTCGATGGGCGGCAACTGCTCGAGCGTGAGAGGCGGCTTGTGGAAGCGCTTGGGCCCGGCGAAGCTGAACGGCGATGCCCGTTCGCTGAACACGGGGTCGATCAACCAATATTTACCCTGCAGCTTGAGCAGGTGCGACGAATGCCCGAGCCGCACCACGTGGTTGGCCTTGGGGTCGAGCGCATCCAGGTCGGCGGTGCTCAGCATCTGCACGGGAATGGGATCGACCGGCACGGTGTCGACCTTGCTCCCCACGATGAAGCGCGACCAGATTCGCCAGGCGCTGGCGGAAGGCAGGACTTCCGGGTTCGGCAGATTCTGGAAGCCGCAGCCCTTGAACTGCGGCGATGCGTCGTACCGTGCCTCGCACCCGCTGCTGCTCACGCAGCCGGCGACCAATGCGCAGCTTGCGGCGAAGAGCGAGGTGCCGTAGCTGCGAAAGCGGCTCAAGAGGTGCTTCGGAGAGAACACGGGGCGGGCAGCGTCATTCATGGATGCGGATGTTCGAGGTGTTTGCGGCGCGAGCTTAGCCGCGGCTTCGTTGCCAATGGTTTCAACGGCAGAAACATTCGGCGCAAAGGGGCATTGCCGCGCCGGTTGTCGTATGCCGTGCGTTCTATGGCCGGCAGCGGCGGCGCGCGGCACACTGAAAAGCGCCGAACCTCGCGGCCGTTGAAAAGGCGACACACACCATGAGCAGCAACCGCTATCCCATCATCTATGTGCGCGGCTACGCCATGACGGAGGCCGAACGCGACGACACGGCGGCCGACCCGTTCTGCGGCTTCAATGTGGGCTCGACCGTATACCGCGCTACCGTCAAGAAGGACGCACCGGCGCAGAAGTTCGTCTTCGAATCTCCGGTGGTGCGGCTCCTGGCGGACTTTCAATACCAGAGCGTCTACCAGAACGGCCTGGACATCCTGGACAACGACTGGAAGCCCTCGCCCGACGAAACCGGCAAGGACGTGGACGGCATTCCGGCCGCATCCGTCGTGATCTATCGCTACTACGACAGCGGCTCCGAACTGCTCGGCGACGGCAAGTCGCGCGACGTGAAGATCTATGCGCAGGGTCTGAGCAAGCTGATCCTGCGCGTGCGCGACCTGGTCGCGCTGCGCGAGGGCGCCGCTTTTTCGCCGGCGGACTTTCGCTGCTACCTGGTGGCGCATTCGATGGGCGGGCTGGTCGTGCGGGCCTTTCTGCAGAACCCCACGCTCGGCGACGCGGCCGCGCGCGCCTGCGTCGACAAGGTGTTCACTTATGCCACGCCGCACAACGGCATCGACCTGGGCGGCGTCAACGTGCCGAGCTGGCTCACGGCAAACGAGATGAACACCTTCAACCGCGAGAAGATGTCGGAGTTCCTCGACACGGCACCGGTCGACGGCCGCATGGACTTTCTACCCGCGGCGGCCTTTCCGGCCGAGCGCTTCTTCTGCATGGTGGGCTCCAACCGCGGTGACTACGAAGCGGCCAAGGGCCTGTCGCGCATGTTCGCAGGTCACGGCAGCGACGGGCTGGTGCGCATCGAGAACGCCTCGCTCTGGTCTATCGACGAGGCAAAGCGCAGCAAGCCCGTGGCCACCGCCTACGCCTTTCGGTCGCACTCGGGGTACTTCGGCATCGTCAATTCCGAGGAGGCGTACCAGAACCTGGTGCGCTTTCTGTTCGGCGACGTGCGCGTCGATCTCTGGTTCGACGTGGAAGGCGTGACTCTCCCGCCCGACCTGCCCAAGGACGCCGATGTCGATGCGCTCTACCAAATCGAGCTGCTCGCCGCCCCGCGCGGCAAGCGCTGGTACCTGAGCCGGCGCGTGGCCGAAGAAGATTCGCCCGCCTGCCGCACGCACAAGGAACTCACCGACCCGGGCAAGCCCGAGCGCCGGTCGATCTATCTGTCGACCGTGTTCCTGGCCAACAAGGCGCGCGTGAAGCAGGACCGGCCGACGCTGGCCTATGCCATGACGCTCGGCGTGCGCGTGCCCGATTACCAGGTCAACAAGAAGTTCTGGCTCGACGGGCACTACGAGGGCAGTTCGCTGTTCCGCGACACGCTGGTCATCGAGCTTTCCCCGCCCCAGGCGGACGACCCGGCGCAGAACTGGAACATCAAATACGGCTGGCAGACCGACACCGCGGGCAAGGCCTCGCTGCCGATGAGCTCGACGCAACTGGCCAATGGCAAGCAGCAGTGCATCGTGCCGCTTTCGAGCCTGGGCGCGGCAGCGGCGGCACCGGGCATCAGCGGCAAGGTGCGGCTCGAAGTCAGCGCCTGGAACTGAGGCGGCTGGGCGGGTGGCGGGGGCATACTCGGGGCGGCCCCGAGTCCTTGCCTGCTTGCTTTCCACTCCCATGAAAACTGCCGTTCTCGTCATCGACATGCAACGCGGCCTGTGCGACGACCCGCCGCGCCCCTACGAAGCAGAACAGGTGATCCAGCGCATCAATGCGCTGACCGAGCGCGCACGCGCGTCCGGTGTGCCGGTGGCTTTCATCCAGCACGAGAACGAGATCGACCTGGAGTTCGACTCCGAACGCTGGCAACTTGCCGATGCGCTGTACGTGGATGCAGGCGACACGAAGATCCGCAAGACCACGCCCGATTCTTTCTTGCGCACGCCGCTCGAGGCGTGGCTGACGGGGCATGCTGTGCGGCGCCTGGTGATCTGCGGCTATTCGTCGGAGTTCTGCGTGGACACCGCCGTGCGCCGCGCCGCCGCGCTGGGCTATGAGGTGATGCTTGCGGCCGACGCGCACACTTCGCACGACAAGCCGCACGCCACGGGCGCCTTCATTCGTGCGCACCACAATGCCACGCTGGCTGACATCACCAGCTTCGGTGTGCGCATCAGCGCCGTGGACAGCGCTCAGATCGCGTTCGGCGATTGAACTGAAAGCCTAGGGCATGCGCCCGGTTGCGAGCGCATGGGCCCAGTCCGGCCGCCCGTTTTTCAGCGCCAGTGCCGCCATGGCCGTGTGGTCGTAAGGCACCGCAATCAGCCGGGAGGCCCAGCCGCTTTCGTGCCGTTCCACGATGGCATAGCGCGCGTTCGGCGAGCCGGTTTCCACGGCGTGCGGATACGGATGAATGTCGTCGTAGGCCGGCAGGCCCACGCTTCCCGGATTGACGATCAGCTGCCCACCGGATGCATGCGCCACGCGCGGTACATGCGTATGACCGCAGGCAATCAACTGCGCATCGACCTGGCCGAGGCGTGCATCGATTTCCGCCTGCGTTGCAGCGCGGAACACCGTGGGCTCCACGGTCTCCAGAAAGTATTCGAGATCGCTGGAAGGCGTGCCGTGGCAGAGCAGGACTTCCGGACTGAAGCGCAGGCTGTGCCCGAGCGACGCCATCCACTCGAACTCCTTCGCGCCAAGCCGGGCATGCGCGAACGCATCGGAGGGGCCGCGCTTTTCCGCAGGCGTTGTGAGCAACTGGCGTTCATGGTTGCCCGCGAGATGAACCCAGTCCTGCGCCATCAGGAACTGTGCGGTCTCCAGCGGCATCAGCGGACCGGAGAGACTGTCGCCCAGGTTCACGATGACATCCGCGCCGCGGCGGGCAATGTCTTCGACCACGGCTTCGAGTGCGGGGAGGTTTCCGTGGATGTCGGAGACTAGGGCTATGCGCATTTGGTAGGGCTTTTTCGGGGGCGGGGAGATCTTAGTTCTGAGGTGTGGTTTGGGGTTTTTCTGGGCGTGTGCAAAGGCCACCGGGTACTCCCCTCCGCGAATGTCCCCCGGCTTCGCCCCCTCCTTTATTTCGCTGCGGGGAGCACCCGATGCCCTGTGCACCGGGGCACGCTGCTGGTGTTCCGCTGATCAACCACGGCTCTGGATCACGCGCCCGCTGGCGGGGTGCCTTGCGCAGCGAAATAAAGGAGGAGGCCGCAGGCCGGGGGACATTCGCGGAGTAAGGTACCCCGTCGGCGGGTGCGCCGCCCTGAACAACGCACACGCGAAGATCAATCAGCCCCCGACCGCCAAACCCGCGCCAGCGCACCGAGTTTCCCGCGAAACCCCAGCCGATCATTAGACAGCGCATCGATGAAGTCAGACAGGCGCTGAGACTTCACCATTGTGTAGATCGTGAGCCAGGTCGTGAAGACGAACACCACGCCGAACCAGATCGCCTTGCGCCACAGCGGTGCGTCGGCCTCGGCCAGCAGGTTCATGCCGAGAAAGCCCGTGGTGACAGTGCCGATCAGGCCGAACAGCGTGACCACCGTGAGCCGCACCACGGTGCTTGCCTGCCGGCGCAGGCTGTCCGCATCGAGGTAGGTGTTCATGTCGGCGATGCGCGACTTGACCTCGTCGTAGAGCGGATCGAGGCCGAGGTGCGTGGTGCACATGTGGGAGAGCGCCCGCACCTGCGCCTGCTCGGAAATCTCGTGGAACCAGTAGCGGTGGGTAAAGCGCAGAAAACGCTCGAAGCTCGAACGGATGGCGCGCTTGAACTGCTTCACGCTCGGGGTGCTGCGAATGTCGAGCCGCTTGAGCGCCTCCACCAGCTGGTCCGAGAACATCAGCAGCGATGCCTTCTGGAAATGCGCGATGAGAAACAGCAGGAAGTGCTGGTGCCTGAACTGCGCGAGCACGCCGCGGTCGCGGCAGCAGAAGAATTCGGAGCGCGCATCGCCGACCACGATCAGCGCGTGGCCGTTGCACAGGTAGCGCGTGTTCGGCGCAGCGCCGGCGTCGACCCAGAAGCGGTCGTAGCAGTACTTGTGTTCGAAGTCTGCAAGGTGCTGCTCCGCATAGGGCAGGTGGGCATCGCGCGCCGCATCGGCCTCGGCGGCGCCGGTGACCAGGCCAAGCCGGATGAAGTCGTTGCGCGAGAGGCGCTTCGGGTCATCGAGCGAAAGGTAGGCCATCACGGGCATGCGGTAGTACTCGATCTGCCGGTAGCGCAGCACGCCCGGGTCGTCGGAATGGTCGCTCACCAGCGGCTGCATCAGGTAGGCCCAGTGGGCCGAAATGCGCGGCGCGCGATGCTCGGCCACGTGCGAGAGAAATGCGTCGCGCTGCTGCGCATCCGATCGTGCGAGCACGCTGCCGTCGGCGGCCAGCCACTCGACGCTGGCCATGCAATGCAGCGCGTTGCCGTCGGCACTCCAGCCGGCAGGGTAGGCGCGGCCGAAGCGGTAGAGCAGGTCTTGCGCCTGCGCAAGGCTCAGGTTGTCCGCGCCGACTTCCAGGTTGAGCAGCACCACGTCGATGTCGAAGAAAAAGTACAGGTCGCAATGCACCACGTCGAGCGTGATGGGCGCGTCGCCGGCCTGCGGCACCATCCGCACGGCCGCAACGTCGCGCCGCCTAAAGATGCGCATCGGCGAGTCGCCGTCGTTGCCGCCTTCTTCGCCGCTCTTGCCCTTGGAGCGGCCCTCGCCGTACAGGAAGCGCTGCACATACGGCAGGAAGCTCACGAACTCGTTGTAGTGCCGCTCGTGAAAGCGGCTGCTGTCGCCGGTGTATTCGTCGATCTCCTCGCGCCAGGGCGATGCATCGCCCATCTCGCGCAGCAGGTGCCACGGACCGTGGTGCGCCGGCTTGGCATCGGGCGCCGGCATCAGCCGCAAGGGCCAGAGCAGGGCTTGCCTGAAATGCTGCACGGCGGGCGCTGTGGGTGTATTGGACATCGCTCCAGTGTAGGCAGGAGGTGCCTACCTAGGGGAATCCCTAAGCCGTTCTGAAACCGGTTTCATATAAGCTGCAAGCATTGCTTTCGAGGCATGCGCACGGCAACGCCCGTGCTCGCAACCATGAACTACCAGTTTCAATTCGACGCCGTCTTCGCTGCCTGGCCGCTGCTGCTCAAGGGCACCTGGATCACGATTCAGCTTTCGCTTTCCGCCACACTGATCGGCCTGGTGGTCGCCATCTTCTGCGCCTGGGGCAAGACCTCGGGACCGGGCTGGCTGCGCTTTGTCATCAACGCGTACATCGAGGTCATCCGCAACACGCCTTTCCTGGTGCAGCTCTTCTTTTTCTTCTTCGCGCTGCCGGCCATCGGCCTGCGCTGGTCGCCGCAAACGGCCGCGCTGGTGGCCATGGTGGTGAACCTCGGCGCGTATGCGACCGAGATCATCCGTGCAGGCATCGAGTCGATTCCCAAGGGGCAGATCGAGGCGGGCAGGGCGCTCAACCTCAAGCCCTGGGAGATCTTCCGCTTCGTGATCATCAAGCCGGCGCTCAAGGCCATCTACCCGGCGCTCACGAGCCAGTTCATCCTGTTGATGCTGAGCTCGGCCGTGGTGTCGGTCATCTCGGCCGACGACCTGACCTCGGTGGCCGCCAACCTGCAGTCGCAAACCTTCCGCAGCTTCGAGATCTACATCGTCGTGGCTGCCATCTACCTCGCGCTGGCACTGGCCTTCTCGGCCATGTTCAAGCTGATCTACAAGCGCACGCTCAACTATCCGGACCGCCGGTAACAAGCCCCGGACGGAGCCAGAACCATCATGCGTACCTTCGGTTTTCCCGAATTCCTGTTCATTCTCGAAGCGGCCAAGTGGACGCTGGCGCTCTCGGCCATCGCATTCGTGGGCGGCGCGATCCTGGGGTTGATCATCGCGCTCATGCGCACGTCCGAATCGGCATGGGCACGCGGCGTATCGACCACCTTCATCCAGATTTTCCAAGGCACGCCGCTGCTGCTGCAGCTGTTCCTGGTGTTCTTCGGCGCGCCGGTGCTGGGGCTCGACATCAACCCATGGGTTGCCGCGGGCGTGGCGCTCATCCTCAACAGCGCGGCCTTCCTCGGTGAAATCTGGCGCGGCTGCATCGAGGCGGTTCCGCGCGGCCAATGGGAAGCCGCCGAGGCGCTGAGCCTCAAGTACAGCGCGCGCATGCGCGACGTGGTGTTGCCGCAGGCTTTCAAGATTGCGCTCGCGCCCACCGTGGGCTACCTGGTGCAGATCATCAAGGGCACCTCGCTTGCAGCCATCATCGGCTTCGTGGAAGTGACGCGCGCCGGGCAAATTGTCAACAACGCCACCTTCCAGCCGCTCATCGTGTTCTCGGTGGTGGCCGCCATCTACTTTGCGATCTGCTGGCCGCTTTCATTGCTGGCCGGGCGCATGGAGCGCAAGCGCGCACAGGCGCTCGCACGCTGATCGTTTTTCGTTTTCTCTCTTCTCGTCGCTTCCTTCTTATTTTCAGGAGACACATCCAATGACCCGTACCACCACCCGCCGCGTTGCGCTGGCAGCCCTTGGCCTTGGCGCCGCGCTCACCGTGTTCGCACCCTTCGCATCGGCCCAATCCGTGGCTGACATCAAGAAGAAGGGCGAGATCACCATCGGCATGCTGGTCGACTTTCCGCCTTACGGCACCACCAATGCTCAGAACCAGCCCGACGGTTACGACGCCGACGTGGCCAAGCTGCTCGCCAAGGACTGGGGCGTCAAGGCCAACATCGTGCCGGTGACGGGCCCCAACCGCATTCCCTTCCTGCTGACCAACAAGGTCGACGTGCTGGTCGCCTCGCTGGCCATCACGCCCGAGCGCGCCAAGCAGGTGCAGTTCTCGCAGCCCTACGCGGCCGCCACCATCGTGCTGTACGGCGCCACCAAGACGCCCATCAAGGCGGCAGGCGACCTGAAGGGCCTGCGCGTAGGCGTGGCTCGCGCTTCGACGCAAGACGTGGCCGTGACCAAGGCCGCGCCCGAAGGCACGGAAATCCGCCGCTTCGACGACGACGCATCGGCCATGCAAGCGCTGATCTCGGGCCAGGTCGATGCCATCGGCTGCTCGGTGACCGTGGCCGCGCAAATCGCCAAGCGCGTGCCCGCCGGCAGCTACGAAAACAAGTTCACGCTGGTGCAGCAATCGATGGGCATCGCGATGCGTCCAGGCCAGGAAGAGCTGCACAAGGCGGTCAACGAGTTCGTTGCCAAGAACACCGCCAATGGCGAGCTCAACAAGCTCTACCAAAAGTGGCTGCAGGCCGACCTGCCGAAGATGCAGTGAACCGCAAGGGCTGAAGAAGAAAAGGGAATCCTGGCATGACGACGGAATCGATCATCCGCATGGAAGCGGTCAACAAGTGGTACGGTGAATTCCAGGTGTTGACCGGCATCGACCTGTCGGTGCGCCAGGGCGAGCGCATCGTGATCTGCGGGCCTTCGGGCTCCGGAAAATCGACGCTCATTCGCTGCATCAACCGGCTCGAAACGGTGCAGAAGGGCCGCATCGTGGTCGATGGCATCGACCTGACGGCCGGCGGCAAGAATGTGGACGCGGTGCGTGCCGAAGTGGGCATGGTGTTTCAGCAGTTCAACCTGTTTCCGCACCTCACCATTCTGGAAAACTGCACGCTCGCGCCGATGCGCTCGCGCGGCATGACGAAGGCCCAGGCGGAAGAGGTGGCCATGAAGTACCTTACGCGCGTGCGCATTCCAGAGCAGGCCGGCAAGTATCCGAGCCAGCTCTCGGGCGGACAGCAGCAGCGCGTGGCCATTGCGCGCGCGCTGTGCATGACGCCCAAGATCATGCTGTTCGACGAGCCCACCTCGGCGCTCGATCCCGAGATGGTCAAGGAAGTGCTCGACACCATGATCGGCCTGGCCGAAGACGGTATGACCATGCTGTGCGTGACGCACGAAATGGGCTTTGCCCGCAGCGTGGCCGACCGGGTGATCTTCATGGCCGATGGCAAGATCGTCGAGCAGGCGCCGCCGCAAGAATTCTTCAGCAATCCGCAGAACGAAAAAACGCGCCAGTTCCTTGGACAGATCCTGAGCTCGCACCAGGCTCACTGATGTCTTTCCAGGTACTGATTTCTCTGTCGTCCTTCGGTGCGGCCGAGGTGGGGCGGCATGGCCAGCTCTGGTGCTCGCAGATGGCGCTGGAGGCGGGCGCCGATTCGGTCGAAGTGCGCGGCGAGATGCTGCGCAACCCCGATGCGGAACTGCCTTCGCTGGCGGGGCTTGCCTCCGTGTATTCCAGCCCTGAAGGGCTCTGGGCCGAAGGCGGCTGGCTCGACAGCGCCGCGCTTGCGCGCGGCATCGCCGCCGCAACGAAGCTGGGCGCCAAGCGGCTCAAGATGTCGATCGGCGACTTTCGCCCGTCGTCGCACGGATCGCTGTGGGGCCTGAAGGTGCAGCTCGCGGAAACGCGTGTCGAGCTGCTGATCGAAAACGATCAGACCGTGCGCGCTGGCGCGCTGCCGGCACTGCAGAGCTTCTTCGACGTGGCCGACAAGGCCGGCGTCGAACTCGGCATGACCTTCGACATGGGCAACTGGCACTGGCTCGGCGAATGCCCGCTGCAGGCCGCAGAGGTACTGGCCCGCCGCGTGCGCTATGTGCATTGCAAGGGCGCGCAGCGCCTGCCGCACAAGTGGGTGGCAGTGCCGCTGGGCGACTCGGCCGCGCCATGGCGCGCGGTGCTGCGCGCGCTGCCGGCCGATGTGCCGCATGCCATCGAATACCCTCTCGTGGGGGACGACCTGTTGGCCGTCACACGCACGCAAATCGACTTCATCCGCTCCGTGCGAGCGTAGAAAACATGACAGAACCGACCGCTTTCGACGTTGCCCTGTTCGGCGAGGCCATGCTGCTGCTCGTGGCCGACCGCCCCGGTCCGCTGGAAAACGCAGAGGCGTTCCACAAGCGCACTGCGGGCGCCGAGACCAACGTGGCCATCGGCCTTTCGCGCCTGGGCCTCAAGGTGGGCTGGGCCAGCCGGCTCGGCACCGACTCGATGGGGCGCTATCTGATTGCAACGATGAAGGCCGAGGGCATCGACTGCTCGCACGTGATCTGCGACCCCGCGCAGCGCACCGGCTTCCAGTTCAAGGGACGCGTCACAGACGGCAGCGATCCGCCGGTCGAATACCACCGCAAGGGCTCGGCCGCAAGCCACATGGGCCCGGCAGATGTCGATGAAGCCTGGCTGCGTTCGGCGCGCCACCTGCATGCCACGGGCGTGTTCCCGGCCATCTCCGACACCAGCCTGCAGGCCGCCCTCAAGACGATGGACGTGATGCGCTCGGCCGGTCGCACCATTTCGTTCGACACCAACCTGCGGCCTACGCTGTGGCCGTCGACCGACACCATGCGCCACTGGATCAACGAGCTGGCCTCGCGCGCCGACTGGGTGCTGCCCGGCATCGAGGAGGGCCTGCTGCTCACCGGCCATACCCAGCCCGAAGACGTGGCGCGCTTCTACCGCGAGCGCGGCGCTAAGCTGGTGGTCGTCAAGCTCGGTTCCGAAGGCGCGTACTACGACAGCGACGTGGCGGGCACCGGACGCATCGAAGGCTTTCCGGTGAAGGAAGTGATCGACACCGTGGGCGCGGGCGACGGCTTTGCGGCCGGCGTGGTGAGTGCATTGCTCGAAGGCAAGAGCGTGCCCGAGGCCGTGCGCCGCGGCGCCTGGATTGGCGCACGCGCGGTGCAGGTGCTGGGCGATACCGAAGGCTTGCCAACGCGCGCCGAACTCGAAGAAGCAGGACTCTGATAATGACCGACAAGAAGAACGTGCTTGTCTTCAGGGCGCTGCCCGAAGACCAACTCGCGCGCCTGCAGGCCGCACACCATGTGACCGTTGCCGATCCGCGGAAGAAGCCGGAGGCCTTTGGCGCCGCGCTCGGCACCGCGAACGGGCTGATCGGTTCGAGCTACAACGTCGACGCCGCGCTGCTCGATGCGGCGCCCCAGCTCAAGGTCATCTCGAGCGTGTCGGTCGGCGTCGACAACTATCCACTGGCCGAGCTGCACAAGCGCGGCATCGTGCTGTGCCACACGCCCGACGTGCTGACCGAGACGGTGGCCGACACGGTGTTCGCCATCCTGATGGCCACGCAACGGCGCGTGGTCGAGCTGTCGAATCTCGTGCGCGAAGGCCGCTGGACGAAGAACATCGGCGAAGAGCTCTTCGGCACCGATGTGCACGGCAAGACGCTGGGCATTCTTGGCTTCGGCCGCATCGGCCAGGCCGTGGCACGGCGCGCGGCACTGGGCTTCGGCATGCCGGTGCTCTATCACTCGCGCCGGCCGGTCGACCTGGCCGCGCAGGCGCCCGAGCTGCAGGGCCGGGCCGCGCATACACCGCTCGATGAACTGCTCGCACGTTCGGACATCGTGCTGGCGATGCTGCCGCTCACCGACGCGACGCGCGGCATGATCGATGCCGGCTTCTTCGCGCGCATGAAGCCAGGGGCGTCTTTCATCAATGGCGGCCGTGGCGCTACGGTGAACGAAACCGCATTGCTGCACGCGCTCGACCACGGCACGTTGCGCGCCGCGGGCCTGGACGTGTTCGCGAAAGAGCCGCTGCCGGCCGATTCGCCGCTGCGCACGCATTCGCGCGTGACGCCGCTGCCGCACATCGGTTCGGCGACGCATGAGACGCGGCATGCGATGGCTGAGCTGGCAACGACCAATCTTCTACAGGTCTTGGCCGGCGAGAAACCGACCGCGCCGTACGACACGGCGGGCGCATGAAGCCCTCGAGGATTTTCTCCCTCCCCCGCTGGGGGAGGGTAGGGGTGGGGGCAAGCGGCGAATCCATTTCGCGCTCTGCCTGCCCCCATCCCAACCTTCCCCCAGCGGGGGAAGGAGCAAATCCATGAATCCGAGCGGGCGCGCCACCATTGCCGACGTCGCCGAAGCCGCAGGCGTCTCCAAAGCCACCGTCTCGCGCTTTCTCAACCACCGCGAGCGCCTCTTGAGCCGCGACATCGCGGCGCGGGTTGAGGCAGCCATCGCCAAGCTGGCCTACACGCCCAGCCCCATGGCACAGGCGCTGAGCCACGGTCGCTCGCGCCTCATCGGCCTGATCGTGGCGGACATCACCAACCCGTATTCGGTAGCCGTGCTGCGCGGTGCCGAGAAGGCCTGCCAGGACGCGGGCTACCTGGTGATGCTGTTCAACCTGGGCAACGAGAGCGAACGCGAACGCGAGGCCATCGATGCGCTTGCGGGCTACCAGGTCGACGGCTTCATTCTCAACACGCTGGGGCGCGGCAGCAACGTGGTCGATGCGGTCACGCTGCACGGCAAGCCCGCCGTGCTGGTCGACCGCCGGCACGCCGGCATGCACACCGATTTCGTCTCGCTCGACAACCATTCGGCCATGCGCGACACCTGCGGCCATCTGGTCGAAGGCGGCTACCGCGAACTGCTCTACGTGACCGAGCCGCAGAAGGGCGTGAGCTCGCGGCGCGAACGCACCGCCGCTTTCGGTGCCTGCGTGGCCGCGCACGAGCCACGCGTGGCGGGCGAGGTGTTCGAAAGCGTCGAGGGAGAGAGCGATGCGCTGGACGAAGCCTTGCGCGCCTTGCATCGGCGCGCAAAGCGCGGGCGCCGTGCGGCAGTGGTCGCGGGCAATGCGGTGGTCACGCTGCGCGTCGCACAGGCCATGGCGCGCCTGGGGTGGCAGTTCGGGCAGGAGCTGGGCTTCGTCGGCTTCGACGACCCGGAGTGGGCTTCGCTGATCGGCCCCGGCCTGAGCACCGTGGCACAGCCCACCGACGCCATCGGCCGCTGCGCCGCTACGTGCCTGATCGAACGGCTGCACGGGCTGGATGTGGCAGCACGCCAGTTGCTGCTGCCGGGGCAGCTGGTGGTGCGGGGCTCATCTCAGCCGGCATAGCAACCGGCTCAGCAGCGGCCAGGTCCGCGACGCGAACGAGGCGGCTGAGTTCGACCCGCTCGGCAATCCAGCGCTGGAAATTTCGTTCGGCCTGCAGCTTGAACTCGTTGCGCGTGTGATTGCAGATGGCGTGGGCAAGGCGCCGGTGCTTCTGCTTGCGAACGCCGCCCAGCGTCGAATCGTTCAGGTGCTCGATGGTGGCCGAGTCAGGGGCGCTGCGAGGCTCCGCAAAATCCATCGGCAAGCCGCACCAGTGGCAGTTGTTGCCGAAGGAAGAGCGCAGGGCCTGCACGCTCATGGCTGTGGCTGCCCGCGCTGGAGCCGGTCAGCCGACTTCGGCAACCAGGTCGATCTCGACGCAGGCACCCATCGGCACCTGTGCCACGCCGAATGCGCTGCGCGCGTGCGAGCCCTTTTCGGCGCCGAACACTTCGGCAAACAGCTCGCTGGCGCCATTGGTCACCAGGTGCTGCTCGGTGAAGGTGCCGACGGAGTTGACCAGGCTCATGACCTTGACGATGCGCGTGATCTTGTTCAGGTCGCCCACGGCGGCATGCAGCGTGCCCAGCAGGTCGATGGCAATGGCGCGCGCGGCCTGCTTGCCTTCCTCGGTGCTGATGCTGGCGCCGAGCTGGCCGGTCCAGACCTTGCCGTCTTTCTTGGCGATATGGCCCGACAGAAAAACCAGGTTGCCGGTGCGCACGAAGGGCACATAGGCCGCGGCGGGGGCGGCGACCGGGGGCAGGGTGATGCCGAGGCTGGAAAGCTTGTCGTAAACGCTCATTGGAGATCCTTGTCCGAGGGTTGCGATTGAGTTTGGGATTGCGTCTGTGATTGTGACTGCGCCGCTTGCGCAGCCTGCGTGCGCAGCTCTTCGATGGGTTGCACCGTCACGCCCACCTTGAGCGTGTGGCGCGCGCCGCCGTGCAGCACGCCGCGCATGGGCGACACGTCGGAATAGTCGCGGCCGATGGCGAGCGCGACATAGTCTTCGCCTGGTTGGCGGCCGTTGGTGGGGTCGAACTCGGCCCAGCCGCCGGCGCTCTCGGGGCCGTCGCCATTGCCGGGCAGGTACACCGACACCCAGGCGTGCGAGGCATCGGCACCCACCAGCCGCGGCTGGCCGGGCGGCGGCTGCGTGAGCAGGTAGCCGCTCACGTAGCGCGCGGGCAGGCCCATCATGCGAAAGCAGGCAATCATGATGTGGGCGAAGTCCTGGCACACGCCCTTGCGCTGCGCGAGCGCTTCGACCGCGGGCGTGCTGATCTCGGTGCTGTCGGCCTCGTAGGCAAAGTCGCGGTACATGCGCTCGGTGAGGTCCATCGCCACGTCGAAGGTCGGCCGCTCGGGCGCGAAGCTTGCGCGTGCGTAGGCCGCGAAGTCGTCGTGGCGGGGTACGTAGGGCGACGGAAAAACGAACTCCGAGGCCGGATCGAAGGTGGCGTCCTTTCGGTACCGGAAGCGCTCGCGAACGGCCTCCCAGGGCAGCTCGCGCGCCACGGCCGGCGAAAGCACAGGCTCGGAGGTCTCGACCACGCTTTCGGCGGTGACCACGAGGCTGTCGTGCGTGGCCTCGAGTGCAAAGAAGGCGCGGGTGTTGCCGTACACGTCGGGCAGTTCGTTGCGCTGCGCGGGCTGGGGTTCTATGGCGAGCTTGTGGCTCACCAGCCGCTGCGACCCGGTGGCCAGCGGCTTCAGGTGGGCCAGGTGCTGCGCCGTTTCGACCGGGGGCGAATACTCGTAGCGGGTTTCGTGCGTGACGTGAAGAAGCATGGGGTTCCTGCTGGGGAGCTACTTCGGCGTGCCGCCGAAATGCGCCGCGTAGATCTTGTCGTAGCTGCCGTCGGCCTTGATGTCGTCGAGGCCCTTGTTGATCCTGGCCAGGAGTTCCGCATTGCCTTTCTTGACCGCAATGCCGTATTGCTCGACCGGAAAGGCCGCATCGCTCACCGTCTTGAAGCCGCCGCCGGGGTTGTTGGCAAGGTAGTGCTCCACCACGCCGTTGTCGGCCACCACGGCCTGCACGCCGCCGGCTTCGAGCTCCTTGAGCGCGAGCGGCGTGGACTCGAAGCGCTTGATGTTGCCGCTCGACTTGCCCTGCAGCTTGCCCACCACTTCGTCGCCCGTGGTGCCGTTCTGCACGCCGACCTTCATGGCCTTGATGTCTTCGAAACTGGCCACCTGTGCATCGCGCCTGACCGCGATGAGTTGCCTGGCTTCGAAGTAGGGCTTCGAAAAGTCCATGGCCTGGCGGCGCTCGCCGGTGATGGTGATGGCCGACACCAGCAGGTCGCGGTCGCCTTGGTCGAGCGCGTTGAAGATGCCTTCCCAAGGCGTGTTGACGAACTTCACTTCGAAGCCGGCCTTGCCCGCGATCGCCTTGACCACCTCGATGTCGAAACCCACGATCTCGCCCTTTTCGTTCTGCGACTCGAAGGGGGTGTAGGCGGCATCGGTGCCGACCACCAGCACCCGGGCCGCCGCGGGCGCAGGCGTGGCCGTAGTGGCGGTGGTGGGCTCCTGCTTGCCGCAACCGGCCAGTGCAAGTGCCGCAAAGGCGGTAAGGGCGGCAGTGAACGTGATGCGGCGGTTGGCAAGCATGTTGCGTCCTCCTTCAAAAAGGGCGTGTTCAGGCGCCGACCGAACGCAGCGATTCCGACGTGAGCGTGAAATAGCGCGTGCCGATGGCGTCGGACACATGGTAGGCCGCCGTCTCGCAGCTGGCGAGAAGCTGGACCAGTGCGGGGTAGTCGGCATCGGCGCCGGTGGCGCACAGATGCTCGAGCGTCCAGGTTGCGGGGTCGGGCAGCTCGTAAGACAGGGCGGTGAGCTTGCCGGGCGCGCTGCCCGCAAGGCGCGCAATGCGTCCGCGCAGCGTTTGCGTGACCCACGCCAGCGAGCGCGGGTTCTCGGCGTCGAGCACCAGCAAATCGACCAGCGTGGCCACGTCGCGCCGCTGCTGGTAGCGCGCGTGGAAGGTGATGGTGCTGTCGAACAGCGCCACCATGGCTTCGAAGCCGCTCACCTCGTGCACGGCGCCGTTCTCGAAGCCGGCCTCCAGTGCGTTCGACAAAAAGCCCAGCCGCTCGATGTGACGGCCGATCGACAGCAGGCGCCAGGCGTCGTCGCGCGTCATGCGGTCGGTTTGTGCGCCGGTCATGGCGGCCAATGCGGTGCTGGCGGATTCGAGCGCGCGCAGCGCTGCGCCGGTGGCAAAGCTGCCTTCGCCGGCCTGCTCGGCCGCGCGCCGCAGAAACTCGGCTTCGGTGCGCACGATCTGGTTCCAGTTGTCCTGCGAGAGCCGTTCGCGCACGGCGGCGGCGGCCTGTCGGATGCAGCGCAGGCTGAAGCCGACGCTGCCGCCGCGCTCCACGTCGCCGAGCTCGGCAATCAGTGCGCGCTCGAACACCCGGCGCGATTGCGGTGCGCTGGGCACGCCCGCCGGCACCAGCGCATTGCGCAGGGCCATGCGATGCAGCCACTCGAGCAGCGGGCGCGACGACTGGTCTTCGCTGCCCAGCAGGTTGAGCGTGAGGCGCGCGAGCCGCACCGCGTTTTCCGCCCGCTCGGTGTAGCGGCCGAGCCAGAACATGTTCTCGGCCGCGCGGCTGGTAACCGGCGCCCGGTGCCGCGCGAGCGAAGCCGGCGTGGCATGCGGCTGCAGCAGCGTGGTGCGGTCGACTTCGCCGTGCGTTTGCACCCATACGTCGGCACTGCTGCCGCCGCGCTGCATGGAGGCGATCTGCGCATCGCGGCCGGCAAGCCGCGCCAGCCCGCCGGGCAGCACGCGCCACGACTGCGCGCCGTCGCTCACCGCGAAGACGCGCAGCAGCACCGCGCGCGGCGCAATGTGGCCCGGCCCCAGGTCATTGGCCCAGGTGGGCATCTGCGACAGCGGCAGGTAGCTCTGGATGGTGTGGGCTTCGCCGTCGCGCACGATGCGGCCGGCCCATTCGTCGAGCTGGCGCCGGCTCAGTTCGCTGCCGAGCACCGCGTCGAAGCTGGTCTGCCCGTCGAACCCGGGGTAGGTCGGCTTGATGGCGCATTCGCCCAGCTGCGGCAGCACGGCCTCGAGCGCGGCACGCTCGCCGCACCACCAGGTCGGCAGCGCCGGCAGCTTGAGCTTTTCGCCGATGAGGCGACGCGCGAGGCCTGGCAAGAAGCCCAGGAGCGCGGGGGATTCGAGAAACGCCGAACCCGGCATGTTGGCCACCAGCACGTTGCCGGCCCGAATGGCCTGCAGCAGGCCGGGCACGCCCAGCGTGGAATCCGGCCGCAGTTCGAGCGGATCGAGGAACTGGTCGTCCAGCCGCTTGATGAGTCCGTGCACCGGGCGCAGGCCCTGCAGTGTCTTGAGGTAGAGCCGCTGGTCGCGCACCGTGAGGTCGCTGCCCTCGACCAGCGTCACGCCGAGATAGCGCGCAAGGTATGCGTGCTCGAAGTAGGTCTCGTTGTAGGGGCCCGGCGTGAGCAGCGCAATGTGCGGCGGCACGCCGGCCGGGCACATGCGCTGCAGCCCGTCCATCATGGCGCTGTAGGTGGCGGCCAGGCGCTGCACATGCAGCGCCTCGAAGGCCTGCGGAAACTGGCGCGTGATGGCGAGGCGGTTTTCGAGCAGATAGCCCAGGCCCGAAGGCGCCTGCGTGCGCTGCGACACCACCCACCAGTTGCCATCGGGTCCACGGGCGAGGTCGAAAGCCGCAATGTGCAGCCAGGTGTCGCCCGGCGGCTTCACGCCGTGCAGCGCGCGCAGGTAACCGGGGTGCCCGCGCACCAGCGCCGGCGGCAGAAGGCCTTCGCTCAGCAGTTGCTGCGGGCCGTAGACATCGGCCATGACGCGGTCGAGCACGCGCACGCGCTGCAGCACGCCGGTTTCGATCTGGTTCCAGCTTTCGGGCGAGACGATCAGCGGGAAGAGGTCGAGCGACCACGGGCGCTGCGGCCCGTTGGCGTCGGCGTAGACGTTGTAGGTAACGCCGTTGTCGCGGATCTGCCGCTCCAGGTTGACCGCCCGCCGCGGTAGGTCGCCGAACCCGCCCGGGCCGAGCTGCTCGAAGAATGCGTTCCAGGCCGGCGTGAGGGGCGGCTTCTCGTTGGAGGGCTGCGGCTGCTGGAGAACCTGGGTCTGTGTCTGCGTCTGGGATTGGGCCTGCGACGGGTTCTGCAGAGGCGCGGAGCGCTCGGCCGCCGCGTCGTAGAGCGCCGGCGGCGCGGCCACGGCCGGCGCTGCGCCGGTGACCTGGCGCGGCGGCACTGCGGGCATGGCTTCTCCGCGCAGTTCGTCGAAGTGGCCGGGCAGGGCGGCCGGGGCGAGCGCCGACGCCAGGGCGGCTGGAAATTCCAGCGCCTGGGCGTCGAACAGGGATTCGTTCAAAGGTTCCACAGGGGATGGATTGTCACATTGCCGTCACCGGGTGAGATGGCGGGCGATGTGCTAAATGTCCCCTTGCGTCCCTTTAAGGCCTTTCACCGCCGCAAATCGAGGGTGAACGGGAATTCGCGGCTGCCCGCGAGCTCGATGGTGGCCGGCGGCGTGCGCATCAGGCCGGGCGTATGGCCCATGCGCGCAAAGCGCGACATGCGGCGGCTTTCCGCCTCATAGGCGTTCACAGGCAGGGTGTCGTAGTTGCGTCCGCCCGGGTGGGCGACGTAGTACTGGCAGCCGCCCAGCGAGCGCTTCATCCAGGTGTCGACAATGTCGAAGGTGAGCGGCGCATGCGCGCCAATGCTCGGATGCAGCGCCGAGGGCGGGTTCCAGGCCTTGTAGCGCACGCCCGCGACGAACTCGCCCACGGTGCCGGTGGGCTGCAGCGGCAGCACCTTGCCGTTGACGGTGATCACGTGGCGGCTTTCGTTCAGGCCGGTCACGCGCACCTCGATGCGTTCGAGCGACGAATCGACATAGCGCACCGTGCCGCCGGCCGAGCCTTCTTCGCCCATCACGTGCCAGGGCTCCAGCGCGTTGCGCAGCGAAAGCTCCACGCCCATGGCCTGCACCTGGCCCACCAGCGGGAAGCGGAACTCGAAATGCGGCGCGAACCAGTCGACATCGAACGCGAAACCGGCCTGGCGCATTTCGCTGATCACGTCGTCGAAATCCATCTTGACGAAGGTCGGCAGCAGGAAGCGGTCGTGCAGCTCGGTGCCCCAGCGCGTAACGGGCGCCTTGTACGGGGCGTCCCAGAAGCGCGCCACCAGGGCGCGGATCAGCAACTGCTGCGCAATGCTCATGCGCGCATGCGGCGGCATTTCGAAGGCGCGCAGTTCGAGCAGGCCGAGGCGGCCGGTGCTCGAATCGGGCGAGTAGAGCTTGTCGATGCAGAACTCGCTGCGGTGCGTGTTGCCCGACACGTCGATCAGGATGTTGCGCAGTGTGCGGTCGACCAGCCACGCCGGCATGTTCTGGCCATGGATCTCGCGGTTCCGCGCGATTTCCTTCAGGGCGATTTCGAGCTCGTAGACCTGGTCGTTGCGCGCTTCGTCCACGCGCGGCGCCTGGCTGGTCGGGCCGATGAACATGCCCGAGAACAGATAGCTCAGCGACGGATGGTTGTGCCAGTAGAGCAGCAGGCTGGCCAGCAGCTCGGGCCGCCGCAGGAAGGGGCTGTCGGCCGGCGTGGCGCCGCCCATCACAAAGTGGTTGCCGCCGCCGGTGCCGGTGTGGCGGCCGTCGGTCATGAACTTCTCGGCCGACAGGCGGGTTTCGAAGGCGGCGTTGTAGAGAAACTCGGTGTGGTCGACCAGTTCCTTCCAGCTGTGCGCCGGATGGATGTTGACTTCGATCACGCCCGGGTCCGGGGTGACGGCCAGCATTTTCAGGCGCGGATCGCGCGGCGGCGGATAGCCTTCCATCACGATGCGCATGCCGAGCTGCTCGGCCGTGGCTTCGACGGCCGCGACCAGGTCGAGGTAGTCCTCCAGGCGCGCGAGCGGCGGCATGAAGACGTACAGCACGCCCGAGGCGCTGCCCTTTTTCTCGGCCGCCGGGCCGTTGGCGCGGCGCGGGTCGCGCACTTCGACGCACAGCGCGGTGCGCGTGACCCAATGGGCCGATTCGCCGCGCAAGGGCTGGCGGGTGGCCGGGTTCGCGGAGCGGTCTGCGGTTTCGGCCGCCGCATCGCCCTTCGCTGCATCGCCGGTGGTGGCTGCGCTGCCGCCGGGCGACTGCATGCGCAAGGCGGCGGGCACCGCGGGCGGGGCACCGAAGTCGTAGGGCACGGCGCCAAGGTCGGCGCCCGTGGCACCGCCCGCAGGTACCGCGTAACGCGCGCGGTAGTCGGCTGAAGTAGGCAACGCGGCGCGCGGTGCGGTCGGGTCGCGCTCGACCAGGTAGGGATAGTCGCCCTTGCTGGCCCAGGGCTGCGAGTCGAGCGGCAGTCGGTAGCCCATGGGCGAATCGCCCGGGATCAGGTAGAGCCGGTCGTCGCGCAGGAACCAGGGGCCGGTTTTCCAGCCCGGGCCTGCGAGTGCGGGCGCATCGGCATCGGCGTTGCCGGGTTCGAGCGGCAGCATGTAGCCGATGACCGCGTCGAGCTTTTGCGTGAACACGCGGCGCAGGCGAACGCGCTCGAGCTCGTCGTCCAGCTTCGACTCGAAGGGGTCGACGTTCACCGGCAACCTGCGTTCGCGCCACAGGTAGTAGTAGACGTCTTCATAGCCGGGCTGCACATAGCGCTCGGTAATGCCGAGCTTGTGCGCCAGCACGGTGGTGAAGCGGCGTGCGTCTTCGCTCGTGTAGTGCGTGGGCACGCGCTCGTCGGCAAAGAGCTCGGGGTTGTGCCAGAGCGTCTGGCCGTCGGCGCGCCAGAAGATCGACAGCGCCCAGCGCGGCAACTGCTCGCCGGGGTACCACTTGCCCTGGCCGAAGTGGAGAAAGCCGCCCTGACCGTATTCCGCGCGCAGCCTGTGGACGAGCTCGGTGGCATAGCCGCGCTTCGTGGGGCCGAGCGCATCGGTGTTCCATTCGGGCGCGTCGCGGTCGCTGGTGGCCACATAAGTGGGCTCGCCGCCCATGGTGAGCCGCACGTCGCCGGCCTTCAGGCGCGCATCGACCGCGTCGCCGAGCGCGAGCACTTCGGCCCATTGCTCTTCGGTATAGGGCTTGGTGACGCGCGGCGATTCGTAGATGCGCGTGACCTTCATCTCGTGGCCGAACTCGACCTCCGACTCGTCGACGCCGCCTTCGATGGGCGCCGCGCTCGAAGGCGTGGGCGTGCAGGCGAGCGGAATGTGGCCTTCGCCGGCCATGAGGCCCGAGGTGGCATCCAAGCCGACCCAGCCCGCGCCGGGCAGGAACACTTCGCACCAGGCGTGCAGGTCGGTGAAGTCGACCGTGGTGCCGCTCGGGCCGTCGAGCGCCTTCACGTCGGGGGTCAGCTGGATCAGGTAGCCCGAAACAAAACGCGCCGCCAGGCCGCAATGGCGCAGCAGCTGCACCAGCAACCAGCCTGAGTCGCGGCACGAGCCGCTGCCGTTGGTGAGCGTTTCTTCCGGCGTCTGCACGCCGGGCTCCATGCGGATCAGGTAGTTGACGTCTTTCTGGACCTGCTGGTTCAGGCCGACCAGGAAGTCGATGGTGCGCTGTTCCTTGCGGTCGATCTTGTCGAGGTAGGCCGAAACGAGAGGCGTGGCTTCTTCGGTGACCAGGTAGGGCGCGAGTTCCTCGGCCTGCGAAGCGGTGTACTTGAACGGAAAGTTCTCGGCCTGCGGCTCGAGGAAGAAGTCGAACGGGTTGTAGACCGCCATCTCGACCACCAGGTCGACCGTGACCTTGAACTCGCGCGTCTTCTCGGGAAACACGAGCCGCGCCTGGTAGTTGGCGAACGGGTCCTGCATCCAGTTGACGAAGTGCTCGGCCGGCTCGACCTTGAGCGAATACGAGATGACGTTGCTGCGGCAATGCGGCGCGGGACGCAAGCGCACGACCTGCGGGCCCAACTGCACCAGGCGGTCGTATTTGTAGTGGGTGACGTGGTGGAGTGCGGCGTGAATGGACATGCGTTTGTGTGCAGTACTGCGAGATTGCATCGAAAAGATGTCTCTTGTGAGACGCATACTAGCCCAGATACCAAGCAATTAACGCGCCATTGAGCGTGGGTCCGGGGAGGGCTTGCATCGTGTGTTCTGGAGTTTGCCGTTGACGCGCGCACGGGCGTCGGGCGGCGCCGCGGCCGGATCGTGGGCCTTTGCTGCGCTGGGCGGGACCTTGGTTGGTGCGGCGTTGCAGCTGCATCAGGCGCGGCTATGGAGCGCGGCGTTCTATGCGGCTTTGTTCTTCGCTGGCCTTGCGGGATTGGTTGTGCTCTCCAGGCGGCGAACGTCTTATTTGCCGATGCTCGTTGCCCTGGCCTGCGGCGCATCCGCCGGGGGTGGCCTTGCGGGATGGCGGGCGGTAGCCTACGCGAACGGCGCGCTGGACCCGGTCCTCGAAGGGCGCGATCTCCAGGTGACCGGCGTGGTGGCGCAAATGCCCCAGCACAACGAGGGCGGCACGCGCTTCCGGCTCGATGTCGAATCGGCACGCTGGGCCGATGAGCGCGTTGACTCTCCCGTCCGTGTGCCGACGCGCATTTCGCTCGGCTGGTATCGCGACGACACCAGCTTGTGGGGGCGCGCGCCGGAGGGGCGTGCCGGCGCAACGGTCGACGCGGCGGCCCCGCTGCATGCGGGTGAACGCTGGCGCCTCACGGTGCGGCTGAAGGCGCCGCACGGCAACCTCAATCCGCATGGTTTCGACAACGAGCTGTGGATGTGGGAGCAGGGTGTGCGCGCCAGCGGCTATGTGCGAACGGGCGCTCGCGATGCCGCACCGATGCGCCTTCAAGCCACATGGCTGCACCCGCTCGAACGTGCGCGCGAAGCAGTGCGCGATGCAGTGTTCGAACGCGTGACCGACGCACGGCAGGCAGGCGTGATTGCCGCCCTTGTCACTGGCGACCAGGGCGCTATCGACCGCGGTGACTGGGACATCTTCCGCGCCACCGGGGTTGCGCACCTGATGTCGATCTCGGGCCTGCACATCACCATGTTCGCTTGGCTCGCCGCGCACGCGGTGGGGGCGGCGTGGCGGCGCAGCGTATGGCTCATGCTGCGCTTTCCCGCGCCGCAGGCCGCACTCGTCGGCGGCGTGCTGTTGGCCGGGCTGTATGCGCTCTTCAGCGGCTGGGGCGTTCCCTCGCAGCGCACAGTCTGGATGCTGGCCACAGCGGCGCTGCTGCGGCTTACCGGGCGGCGTTGGCCATGGCCGCATGTGTGGCTGCTGATCGCGGCGGTGGTGGTGGCTATCGACCCTTGGGCGCTGAGGCAGGCGGGCTTCTGGCTCAGCTTCGTCGCGGTCGGCGTGCTGTTCACGACCGGCTTCATGAGGCCTGCCGGCGAGACGACCGGGCGATCGCTTCGGCTGTTGGCGTTTTTTCGCGAGCAATGGGTGATCACGCTGGCTCTTACCCCGCTGAGCCTGCTGCTTTTTCAGCAGGTGTCGGTAGTGGGCCTGCTGGCCAACGCGGTCGCTATTCCGTGGGTGACGCTCGTGATCACGCCGTTGGCGATGCTGGGGGCCGCTGTGCCGCCTCTTTGGGACCTTGCGGCGTGGGCCGTGCAGGCGCTGGCCGTGCTGCTGAAGTGGCTTGCCGCCTTGCCCTATGCCACGCTGTCGATGGCCGCTCCCCCAGTGTGGATGGCCGGCTTTGGCGTGGCAGGCGGCGTGCTGCTGGCCATGCGCCTGCCGTGGTCGCTGCGTCTGCTCGGCCTGCCGCTTCTGCTGCCGGTGCTGCTGTGGCAGGCGCCCCGGCCTCCCGCCGGGCAATTCGAAGTGCTTGCGGCCGACATCGGGCAGGGGAACGCGGTTCTCGTGCGCACCGCAACCCACAGCCTGCTGTACGACGCCGGCCCGCGCTACAGCCTGGAAAGCGACGCCGGCCACCGCGTGCTGGTGCCCTTGCTGCGTGCACTGGGCGAACGGCTGGACATGCTTGTGCTGAGCCACCGCGACAGCGACCACACCGGGGGCGCGGCCGCGGTGCTCGCCATGCAGCCCCAGGCCGAAGTCCTGAGTTCGATCGAAGCCACCCATCCGCTGCAGGCCGTCCGCCCGAACCGGCGCTGCGAAGCAGGCCAGCGCTGGACCTGGGACGGGGTGGATTTCGAAATTCTCCATCCCGCGCCGACCGACTATCTTTTTTTCACCAAGCCCAACGCGATTTCATGCGTGCTGCGCATCGCGAACGGCCACGCCACGGTGCTGCTGGCCGGCGACAACGAGCGCCTGCAAGAGGCTGCCTTGGTCGCGCGAACCCCGGAGCTTCGCGCCGACGTGCTGCTCGCGCCGCATCACGGCAGCAAGACCTCGTCGAGCGCGGCGCTGCTCGAAGCGGTGCGTCCGCGCGTTGCGCTGGTCCAGGCGGGCTATCGCAACCGCTTCGGCCATCCGGCCCGCGAGGTGGTCGAGCGTTATGCCGCCCATGGCGTGCGGCTCGTCGAAAACGTGCCTTGCGGCGCAGCGCTATGGCGCAGCCAGGCACCGGAAGAGGTTGGCTGCGAGCGGGAGCGCAATGCCCGCTATTGGCACCATCGCCTGCCTTGAAAAGCGGCGCGCGGTGCGGAATCCGCGCCAACATAGGGCTTTCACTGGCCTCGAACTTGCTAAGCTATGGCTCAAGGAGATTGGTCGTTCCATGCACAAATTCGATGAGATGTATGAGCAGTTGCCCTATGCGGGGTCTGCAATCAGGCAGCACTACAAGCGCTACGACCAATGGCTTGCAAAGCAGCCTGGCGAGGTCATGCGGGCGCGGCGAGAAGAGGCGGAAATGATCTTCCGCCGGGTCGGCATCACCTTTGCGGTGTACGGCGCCAAGGACGAAGACGGTTCGGGTACCGAGCGGCTCATTCCGTTCGACCTGTTGCCGCGCATCATTCCCGCCCATGAGTGGGAGAACATGGAAAAAGGGCTGGTGCAGCGCGTGACGGCGCTCAACCGCTTCTTGCATGACGTGTATCACGACCAGGAAATCATCAAGGCCGGCATCATTCCGGCTGAGCAGATCCTGAACAACGCGCAGTTCCGCCCCGAGATGATGGGTGTGAGCGTGCCCCACAACGTGTACTCCAACATCTCGGGCATCGACATCGTCCGCGCGCCCGACGCCCAGGGCAACGGCGAGTACTACGTGCTCGAAGACAACCTGCGCGTGCCCAGCGGCGTGAGCTACATGCTCGAAAACCGCAAGATGATGATGCGGCTCTTTCCCGAGCTGTTCAACCAGAACCGCATTGCGCCCGTGGCGCACTACCCCGACCTGCTGCTCGAAACGCTGCGCGCCAGCGCGCCGCCCGCCACGGCGGAACCCACCGTGGTCGTGCTGACTCCCGGCATGTACAACAGCGCCTACTTCGAGCACGCCTTCCTGGCCCAGCAAATGGGCGTGGAACTGGTCGAGGGGCAAGATCTCTTCGTACGCGACGACTTCGTCTACATGCGCACCACGCGCGGGCCGAAGCGCGTGGACGTGATCTACCGCCGCGTCGACGACGATTTTCTCGACCCCGAGGTGTTCCGCCCCACGTCCACGCTCGGTTGCGCGGGCCTGATGCGCGCCTACCGCGAGGGCAACGTCGTCATCTGCAATGCGGTGGGTACGGGCGTGGCCGACGACAAGTCGATCTACCCCTACGTGCCCAAGATGGTCGAGTTCTACCTCGGCGAGCAGCCGATCCTGAAGAACGTGCCCACCTACATGTGCCGCAACAAGGACGAGCTGCAATACACGCTCGACAACATGAAGGACCTGGTCGTGAAGGAGGTGCATGGCGCCGGCGGCTACGGCATGCTGATCGGCCCGGCCGCCACCGTGGCCGAGATCGAGGAGTTCAAGAAGGCCGTGATCGCCAAGCCCGACGGCTACATCGCCCAGCCCACGCTGAGCCTTTCCACGTCGCCCACCTTTGTGGACGCCGGCATCGCGCCGCGCCATATCGACCTGCGCCCCTTCGTGCTCTCGGGCAAGGAAGTGCAGATGGTGCCAGGCGGCCTCACCCGCGTGGCGCTCAAGGAAGGCTCGCTGGTGGTCAATTCGTCGCAGGGCGGCGGCACCAAGGACACCTGGATCCTCGAGGCGGACCGCGGCGCCAAGCCCAAGGCGGGGCAATCGCAAAGCCAATCGCAGTCGGCCTGAACGCAGCAGGCAAGCAAGCAAAGCAAGGAATCAGGAGAACAAGAATGCTGTCACGCACTGCCGATCACCTCTACTGGATGTCGCGCTACACAGAGCGCGCGGAAAACACCGCGCGCATGCTCGACGTCAACTACCAGACCTCGCTCTTGCCCCAGTCGGCCGAAGTGGCCAAGTACGGCTGGCAGGGCGTGCTGTCCATCAGCGAGCTGCTGCCTTCGTACAACAAGAAGTACGAGCAGATCACGCCCAACGAGGTGATGGAGTTCATGGTCAAGGACGAGAGCAATCCGTCGTCGATCGTTTCCTGCCTGAAGGCGGCGCGCGAAAACGCACGCGCGGTTCGCGGTGCGCTCACCACCGAGGCGTGGGAAACCCAGAACACCACCTGGCTCGAAGTGAATCGCATGCTGCGCGCGGGAGATTTCGAGCGCGACCCGGCGCAGTTCTTCGAATGGGTCAAGTTCCGCTCGCATCTGTCGCGCGGCGTCACGCTCGGCACCATGCTGCAGGACGAGGCCTTTTACTTCTCGCGCCTGGGCACTTTCCTGGAGCGCGCCGACAACACCGCGCGCCTGGTGGACGTGAAGTTTCACGCCCTCAACAGCGAGTTCTTCGGCACCGCTACCGAGGAAGACCAGGAGTACGACTTCTATCACTGGAGCGCCATTCTGCGCAGCGTCTCTGCCTTCGAGGTGTACCGCAAGGTGTACCGCGACGTGATCAAGCCCGAGCGCGTGGCCGAGTTGCTCATTCTTCGCGCCGACATGCCGCGTTCACTGCACGCGAGCCTGGTCGAGGTGGTGAACAACCTTGCCAAGGTGCAGAACGAGCAGAGCGCCGAAACCCAGCGCCGCGCCGGCAAGCTGCTGGCCGACCTGCAGTACGCGCGGGTCGACGAAATCCTGGCGACCGGGCTGCATGCCTACCTCACGCAGTTTCTCGACCGGGTGAACGAGTTGGGCGGCCGAATCAGCCAGGACTTTCTGGTTCCGGCGCACTGAGCACGGCCAACGCGTGCGGCTAGTCGCCCATTCGCCGCGTGCCTTCTCGATCGATGGCTTTCTCGAGCCAGAGGAGTGCGAAGAGCTGATCGCGCTTGCCGAGCGCGAAGGCTTCGCCTCGGCAGGTGTGCGAACCGCGGACGGGCCGAAGGCCATGCCGGCCATCCGCAACAACGAACGCGCGATGCTGCCTTCAGCGAACTGGGTTGCGCTGCTCTGGGCGCGGCTCGGAACAGTCTCGCTGCCCGAAGTGGCCGGGCATGTGGCGCGGGGGCTGCCGAAGGACCTGCGCTTCTACAAGTATTCGCCCGGCCAGCGCTTCAAGATGCACAAGGACGGGCCGTGGCATGAGGACGGGCTCACGAGCCAACTCACGCTGCTCGTCTACCTGAACGACGGCTTCACGGGCGGCGACACCGACTTTCGCGAGTTCCGCGTAAAGCCCGAAGCCGGCGCTGCGTTGCTTTTCGTTCACGACACCTGGCATGAAGGTGCGGCGATCGAAGAGGGCACAAAGTACGTGCTGCGCTCCGACGTGATGTACGGCCCCGGCGCCTGAGCATGGGCGGGGCGGCGCTCAGCTCGCCGTCGCCTGCCGCACTGCGCGCTCCCAGCGCGCCATCGATTCCTCGGCCTGCGCGCGGCCCATGGTCGGCATGAAGCGGCGCTCCACTTTCCACAGTTTCGACAACTGGCGTGCGTCGCTGTAGACGCCGGTCGACAGGCCCGCGAGGTAGGCGGCGCCCAGCGCGGTGGTCTCGATCACTTCGGGCCGTACCACGGGAATACCCAGCAGGTCGGCCTGGAACTGCATCAGCAGGTCGTTCACGCTGGCGCCGCCGTCCACCCGCAATTCGGCCACGGGCGTGCCGCCGGCAGCGACCGCATCGCGGCTCATGGCCTGCAGCAGTGCGGCGCTCTGGTAGGCGATGCTTTCGAGCGCGGCGCGCGCGATGTGCGCCACCGTGGTTCCGCGCGTCAGGCCGGTGATGGTGCCGCGTGCATCGGCGTTCCAGTAGGGCGCGCCCAGGCCGGTGAAGGCCGGCACCATCATCACGCCGCCCGCGTCGGGCACGCTTTCAGCAAGCGACTGCACTTCGGCGCTGCCCTTGATGGCCTTGAGCCCGTCGCGCAGCCACTGCACCACGGCGCCGCCGACGAAGACGCTGCCTTCCATGGCGTACTGCGGCGTGGCGTCGGTCTGCGCGGCGCTGGTCACGAGCAGGCCGTTGTGCGAGGGCTGGAATGCCGCGCCCGTGTGCATGAGCAGGAAGCAGCCGGTGCCGTAGGTGTTCTTGGCCATGCCGGCTGCAAAGCAGGCCTGGCCGAAGAGGGCGCTCTGCTGGTCGCCGGCCACGCCGCCGATGGGCAGCGCGCGGCCGAGCAGTGCCTCGTCGGTGTCTGCAAAGTGGGAGCTCGACGGTTGCACCTTGGGCATGAGCGCGGCGGGAATGTCGAGTGCCTTGAGGAGGTCGGCATCCCATTCGTTGCTGTGCACGTTGAAGAGCATGGTGCGCGAGGCATTGCTCACATCGGTGACGTGCACCTTGCCGCCGGTAAGCTGCCACATGAGCCAGCTGTCGACGGTGCCGAAGGCAAGATCGCCACGCTCGGCCTGGGCGCGTGCGCCGGGCACGTTGTCGAGCAGCCAGCGCAGCTTGGTGCCGGAAAAATACGCATCGATGACCAGTCCGGTTTTTTCCTGGATGGTGCCGGTCATGCCATCCTCGCGCAGCTTTGCGCACAGCGGTTCGGCGCGCCGGTCTTGCCACACGATGGCGTGGTGCACGGGCTGGCCGGTCTTGCGGTTCCACAGCACGGTAGTTTCGCGCTGGTTAGTAATGCCGATGGCATGAATGTCAGAAGACTGGAGCTTGGCCTTGACCAGCACTTCGCGCGCGGTGGCCAGCTGGCTGTGCCAGATTTCCATCGGGTCGTGTTCTACCCAGCCGGGCTGCGGATAGATCTGCGTGAGCTCCTTCTGGGCGATGGCAACGATGTGGCCTTCGCGGTCGAACACGATGCTGCGGGAGCTGGAGGTGCCTTGGTCGAGTGCTAGCAAGTAGGTCATGGCTTGGGTGTTCCTTGGAGTCTGGTCGTGCTGGTCATGCGACTTGTGTTCTTGGCGCTGTCGTTTTCGCGCCGTCGTTCCAGGGCGTGTGCAAAGGCCACCGGGTACTCCCCTCCGCGAATGTCCCCCGGGGCTGCGCCCCTCCTCCTTTATTTCGCTGCGCGGAGCACCCGATGCCCTGTGCACCTGGGCACACTCTGGGTGTACCGCTGATCAACGACTGCTCTTTACAACGCACCCGCTGGCGGGGTGCCTTGCGCAGCGAAACAAAGGAGGAGGTGCGGAAGCCCGCAGGCCGGGGGACATTCGCGGAGAAAGGTACCCCGTCGGCGGGTGCGCGCCCTGAACTCCCCTCGGCAGAGCGAACAGAAATCAGCCCCATCTTCAATCGCGCGCAATCTCAAGCCGCACTTGCGCCGCATGCAGCAAGTCGGCAAAAGGCGGCGGCGGCTCCGCGTCGGTAAACAGACGGTCGATCTGCGAGAGCGTGCCCAGCTGGATCATCGCCGGCCGGTTGAACTTGCTCGCGTCGGCCGCCAGCCACACCTCCCGGGCTTGCGCGATGATGGTTTGCGCCACCTTCACTTCACGCAAGTCGAAGTCGCGCAATGAACCGTCGGCCTCGATGCTCGACACCCCGATCAGTGCGATGTCGACCTTGAACTGGCGGATGAAATCGATGGTGGCCTCGCCAACGATGGCGCGGTCGCGCGGCCGCACCGAACCGCCTGCCACGATCACCTCGCACGAGGTATTGCCGCTCAATATGGTCGCCACGTTCAGGTTGTTGGTGATCACGCGCAGGCCCGTGTGCCGCAGCAGGGCCTTGGCAATGGCTTCGGTGGTGGTGCCGATGTTGAGGATCAGCGAACAGTCGTTGGGCACCAGCTCGGCAACGCGTCGCGCAATGCGCGCCTTGCCTTCGGCATGCAGTGTTTCGCGCTGCTGGTAGCCGATGTTCTCGGTGGTGGAACTCGGCACCCGCACGCCGCCATGAAAACGCGTGAGCAGGCCTTCGTCGGCCAGCCGCTGCACGTCGCGCCGCACCGTTTGCAGCGTGACGCCGAGCATCTCGGCCAGCTGTTCCACGGTGACGGAGCCGCGCGTGCGCACGGTATCGAGAAGGTTGATCTGGCGCGGATTGGAATTCACAAAAGCGTCGTGGAGAACGGGAAGACTCTCTGGAGAGTACAGGCCGTGCCACTTTAAAACGAAAGAAAACGAACCGTACTAAGGGAAAACTCGGAGGAAAATCGCGTCAAAAGGAATCCAAATGAAAAGACGCGAAAATACAATGGCGCCCTTCAGTGATCTAAGTCACGAACCAACGGGCCCATCTTCTGTGAGCGATTTCTCCTCCAATTCGCCTCTGCCGGCAACCGATTGCGATGTGCTGATCGTCGGCGGCGGCATCAACGGGTGCGGTATTGCGCGCGACCTGGCGGGCCGGGGCTGGCGCGTGGTGCTGTGCGAGAAGGACGATCTCGCCTCGCACACGTCTTCCTCATCGACCAAGCTCATCCACGGCGGGCTGCGCTACCTGGAGTATTACGAGTTCTCGCTCGTGCGCAAGGCACTGCAGGAGCGCGAAGTGCTGCTCAAGAGCGCGCCGCACATCATGTGGCCGCTTCGCTTCGTCATGCCGCATGATCCGTCGATGCGGCCTGGCTGGATGATCCGCATCGGCCTTTTCATGTACGACCACCTCGCCAAGCGCGAAGTGCTGCCGGGCTCGCGCAGCATCGACCTGCGCAGCCATGCGGCCGGCGCGCCGCTCAAGCCGCAGTTCAAGCGCGGCTTTGTCTATTCAGACGGCTGGGTCGACGACGCGCGGCTGGTGGTGCTCAATGCCGTGGACGCCCGGGCGCGCGGTGCCGAGGTGCTCACGCGCACTCGCTGCGTTCATGCGCAGCGCGACGCAGAAGGCTGGACGGCCACGCTCGAGGCCGCGGACGACGGCATTCGCGTGGTGCGCGCCCGTGCCGTGGTCAATGCGGCGGGGCCGTGGGCGGAATCGTTTCTGCGTGGTGTGGCGCAGTCGGCCAAGGGCGAGGCGCTGGCAACCCGGCACCTGCGGCTGGTCAAGGGCAGCCACATCGTGGTGCGGCGCCTCTTCGAGCACGACCATGCCTACATCTTCCAGAACCCCGACAAGCGCATCATCTTCGCGATTCCGTACCAGGACGAGTTCACGCTGATCGGCACCACCGACATCGAACTGAACGCCGACGATCCCGGCGCGGCGCGCATTGCCGACGAAGAAATTTCCTATCTCTGCACCCAGGCCAGCCGCTATTTCGAAAAGCCGATCGTACCGGCCGACGTGGTCTGGACCTACTCGGGAGTGCGCCCGCTGCTGGACGACGCCTCGGGCGACCCCTCGGCCGTGACGCGCGACTACATGCTCGAGTCCAACACCACCGCGGCGCCTCTGCTGTCGGTATGGGGCGGCAAGATCACCACCTTTCGCAAGCTGGCCGAAGACGCGGCCGACGAGGTCGGCAAGATGCTCGGCCAGCCGAACACGCAACGCCCCGCCTGGACCGACGGCGCCTTTCTTGCGGGCGGCGATCTTTCCGGATGGATCGGCGCGCCGAAGCGCCCGGACGACGACTTCGAACGCTTCGTGACTGCCGTGCAGGCCCGCTACCCGTGGCTCGACGCCAGGCTTGCGCGGCGTCTCGCACGCGCCTATGGTGCGCGCGTGGCCGAGCTGCTCGGCGATGCGCAGTCCATGGCCGACATGGGCGACGCCGTGGCGCCGGGACTTCATGAGCGCGAACTGCGGTTTCTGCAGAAGAGCGAATGGGCCATGAGCGCGGACGACGTGCTCTGGCGCCGGTCGAAGCTCGGCCTGCGCTACACGGCCGAAGAACGCGCGCAGGTGGCCGCCTGGCTGCAGGCGCATGCAAAGAACAACAGCAACACGATCAACCGGGAGCGCTGATGCAATTGACTCTGGAGCGCGTCACCAAGAAGGTCGGCGCGCAAACATGGCTCTACGAGCAGAGCATCGCCCCGCGCAGCGGCGCGGTCACCGTGCTGCTGGGCGCCACCCAGGCCGGCAAGACCAGCCTAATGCGGCTCATGGCGGGGCTCGATACGCCGACCACCGGCAAGGTGCTGGTCGACGGCAAGGACGTCACCGGCATGCCGGTGCGCGAGCGCAACGTGGCCATGGTGTACCAGCAGTTCATCAACTACCCGTCGCTCAAGGTGGCCGACAACATCGCCTCGCCGCTCAAGCTGCGCGGTGAGAAGAACGTCGATGCCCGGGTGCGCGAGCTGGCCAACAAGCTGCACATCGGCATGTTCCTCGACCGCTATCCGGCGGAGCTTTCGGGCGGGCAGCAGCAGCGCGTGGCGCTGGCGCGCGCGCTCGCCAAGAACGCGCCGCTCATGCTGCTCGACGAGCCGCTGGTCAACCTCGACTACAAGCTGCGCGAAGGCCTGCGTGAGGAGCTGACGCAGCTGTTCGCAAGCGGCGACTCCACCGTGATCTATGCCACCACCGAGCCCGGCGAGGCGCTGCTGCTCGGCGGCTACACGGCCGTGATGGACGCGGGCGAGCTGTTGCAATACGGGCCGACGGCCGAGGTGTTTCACGCGCCGCAGTCGCTGCGCGTGGCGCGCGCCTTCAGCGATCCGCCGATGAACCTGCTGCCCGGCACCGCATCGGCCGGCCGTGTGCAACTTGCCGGCGGCCCGGCGCTGGCACTGGCCGTGCCTGAAAACGTTTCGGGCGCTGTCACCGTCGGCCTGCGCGCGAGCGCGCTCAACGTGGGCGCGGGGGAGGGCGACATCGGCCTGTCCGGCAAGGTGGAGCTGGCCGAGATTTCGGGCTCCGACACCTTCGTTCACGTCGATACCGCGGTCGGCGAACTGGTGGCGCAGCTCACCGGTGTGCACCGCTTCGAACTGGGCGCCTCGATCACGCTGTATTTCAGCCCGTCGCAAGCCTATGTGTTCGATGCCGGCGAAAAGCTGGCGCTCGCGCCGGCATGGCGCAAAGGAAACTAGTCATGGCACGCATCGACCTGGACCTGGCCCACGCCTACCGCCCCAACCCCACGCAGGACAGCGACTATGCGCTGCTGCCGCTGCAGATGAGCTTTCGCGACGGCGGCGCCTATGCCTTGCTCGGCCCCTCGGGCTGCGGCAAGACGACCATGCTGAACATCATTTCGGGCCTGCTGGTGCCTTCGCAGGGCACGGTGAAGTTCGACGGCCGCGACATGACGCGCGCCACGCCTCAGGAACGCAACATCGCGCAGGTGTTCCAGTTTCCGGTGATCTACGACACCATGACGGTGGCCGAGAACCTCGCGTTCCCGCTGCGCAACCGCAAGGTGCCTGAAGACCAGATCAAGAAGCGCGTGGGCGAGATCGCCGAAATGCTCGACATGAGCGGCCAGCTCAACCAGCGCGCGGCAGGCCTCGCGGCCGATGCCAAGCAGAAGATCTCGCTCGGCCGCGGGCTGGTGCGCAGCGACGTGTCGGCCGTGCTGTTCGACGAGCCGCTCACGGTGATCGACCCGCACCTGAAGTGGCAGCTGCGCCGCAAGCTCAAGCAGATTCACCGCGAGCTCAAGCTCACGCTGATCTACGTGACGCACGACCAGGTCGAGGCGCTTACCTTTGCCGAAGAGGTCGTGGTCATGACGCGCGGCAAGGCCGTGCAGGTGGGCAGCGCCGAGGCACTGTTCGAGCGGCCGGCCCACACCTTCGTCGGCCACTTCATCGGCTCGCCCGGCATGAATTTCCTGGCGGCAAACAACACGAACGGCGCGCTCGAAGTGGCAGGCACGCCGCTGGTCCCGACGCGCCAGCTGCCCGAAGGCTCGATCAAGCTGGGCATCCGGCCCGAATACCTGCGGGTGGTCGAAGCGCGCGCGCAGGGCGCCGTGCCTGCCACCGTCACGCAGGTGCAGGACGTGGGCACCCACGCGATGCTGAGCGCCGACGCCGGCGGCACTGCGCTCAAGGCGCGCCTGCATGCCGATGCGCCGCTGCCCGCCGTAGGCGAGACCGTGTGGCTGCGCGTGCTGGACACCCACACCTGCTATTACCGCGACGAGGAGCTGGTTGCATGAAGAACAACGCATCGCAACAAGGCCGCGCCAATCCCGTACAGAAGATGGAAGCCCCATGGACACCGTGAACAAACCCATCAACCAGAAGGCCTGGTGGCTGGTGCTGCCGGTACTGATCTGCGTGGCCTTCTCGGCCATCGTGCCGCTGATGACGGTCGTCAACTACTCGGTGCAGGACATTATCTCGCCCGAGCGCCGTGTTTTCGTCGGCACCGAATGGTTTGCCGCCGTCATGCGCGACGGTGAGCTCCATGCTGCGCTCTGGCGCCAGCTCGGCTTCTCGCTGTCGGTGCTCGCGGTCGAGATTCCCCTGGGCATTGCGCTCGCGCTCTCGATGCCGGCCACGGGATGGAAGTCGTCGGCGGTGCTGGTGGTGGTGGCGCTGTCGCTGCTCATTCCCTGGAACGTGGTCGGAACCATCTGGCAGATCTACGGCCGCGCCGACATCGGGCTCCTGGGCCATGCGCTGCAGAAGATGGGCATCAACTACAGCTACACCGGCGACGCGACCGATGCGTGGCTTACCGTGCTGATGATGGACGTGTGGCATTGGACACCGCTGGTGGCGCTGCTGTGCTTTGCGGGCCTGCGCTCGATTCCCGATGCCTACTACCAGGCCGCGCGCATCGACGGCGCCAGCAAGTTCGCGGTGTTCCGCTATATCCAGCTGCCCAAGATGCGCGGCGTGCTGATGATCGCGGTGCTGCTGCGCTTCATGGACAGCTTCATGATCTACACCGAGCCCTTCGTGCTGACCGGCGGCGGGCCGGGCAATGCGACGACTTTTCTGAGCCAATACCTCACGCAGAAGGCGGTCGGCCAGTTCGACCTGGGCCCGGCGGCGGCTTTCTCGCTGATCTATTTCCTGATCATCCTGCTGCTGTGCTTCATCCTCTACAACTGGATGCAGCGCGTCGGTACCCAGAAGGCGGAGGTGGAGCAATGAACGAGCGCAGATTCCGCAAGCGCAGCATCTTCCTGCTGCTCTATATTCTTTTTGCGCTGTTGCCCATCTACTGGATGGTCAACATGAGCTTCAAGACGAACGGCGAAATCCTTTCGAGCTTCTCGTTCTTTCCGCAGCAGTTCACCTGGGCCAACTACACACGCATCTTCACCGACGCCTCGTGGTACTCGGGCTACATCAACAGCCTGATCTACGTGGGCATCAACACGGTCATTTCGCTGACCGTGGCGCTGCCGGCGGCCTATGCGTTTTCGCGCTATTCGTTCCTGGGCGACAAGCACGTTTTCTTCTGGCTCTTGACCAACCGCATGACGCCGCCCGCGGTGTTCCTGCTGCCGTTCTTCCAGCTCTACAGCACCGTCGGTCTGATGGACACGCACCTGGGTGTGGCGCTCGCACACTTGCTGTTCAACGTGCCGTTGGCCGTGTGGATTCTCGAAGGCTTCATGAGCGGCATTCCGCGCGAGATCGATGAAACCGCCTACATCGACGGCTATAGCTTTCCGAAGTTCTTCATCCGCATTTTCCTGCCACTGATCAAGGCCGGCGTGGGCGTGGCGGCGTTCTTCTGCTTCATGTTCAGCTGGGTCGAACTGCTGCTGGCGCGCACGCTCACCAGCGTCAACGCCAAGCCGATTGTTGCAACCATGACGCGCACCGTGAGCGCCTCGGGCATGGACTGGGCTACGCTTGCGGCCGCCGGCGTGCTCACCATCGTGCCGGGCGCCATTGTGATCTGGTTCGTGCGGCACTACATCGCCAAGGGCTTTGCGATGGGGAGAGTCTGAAATGTTTGCCTGGATGTCCTGGACCACTCCGGTGGCCGTGTTCTTCATTTGCATCGCGCTCATGCTGGTCGGCATGACGGTGTGGGAGATCAAGTCGCCCACCACGCTGCGGCGCGGCTGGCTGCCGATCGAGACCACGCGCGGCGACCGCCTGTTCATCGGGCTGCTCTCGGCGGCCTATATCAACCTGATCTACATCGGCCTTGCGGAATGGGCAAAGTCTGCAATGACGCTGCAGGCCGAGCCGTCGATCTGGATCGGCTTTGTGTTTTCGATGCTGGTGCTCGCGCTGATCATGCGCAAGGGCTAGCTCGCGTACTCCGGCAATTCGGCCCGGTGCTTCCCCGGGGCCGAGGTGAATACAGCCGCACACGGGGAAGCGAAGGAACGAGGAGATAAACCATGAAGTTGCGCTACACCGCGCTGGCGGCCGCTATGGTGCTGGCACTGTCGGCCTGCGGAAAGAAGGACGAGCCTGCGGCCCAGGCTCCGGCAAGTACCCCGGCACCGGCTCCGGCAGCGGCGCCCGCCGCGGCCACCCCGGCGGCGGCACCGGCGGCGCCCGATGCGGCGGCCAAGTGGATCGACAGCGAATTCCAGCCGTCGACGCTCAGCAAGACGCAGCAGGCCGAAGAACTGAAATGGTTCGTCGATGCCGCGGCGAAGCTCAAGGCCAAGGGGGTGACCGAGATCTCCGTGGTCTCCGAAACCATCACCACGCATGAATACGAGTCGAAGACGCTGGCCCGCGCCTTCGAGGAAATCACCGGCATCAAGGTGAAGCACGACCTGATCCAGGAAGGCGACGTGGTCGAGAAGCTGCAGACCTCCATGCAGTCGGGCAAGTCGATCTACGACGGCTGGATTTCGGACTCGGACCTGATCGGTACCCACTACCGCTACGGCAAGATGATGAACCTGACCGACTACATGGCCGGTCCGGGCAAGGAGTTCACCAACCCGGGCCTCGATGTGGCCGACTTCATCGGCACCAAGTTCACCACCGCACCCGACGGCAAGCTCTACCAGCTGCCCGACCAGCAGTTTGCCAACCTGTACTGGTTCCGCGCCGACCTGTTCGACCGCCCCGACCTGAAGGAAAAGTTCAAGGCCAAGTACGGCTACGACCTGGGCGTGCCGCTCAACTGGAGCGCCTACGAGGACATCGCCGAGTTCTTCAGCGTGGACGTGAAGACCATCGACGGCAAGCCGATCTATGGCCACATGGACTACGGCAAGAAGGACCCGTCGCTGGGCTGGCGCTTCACCGATGCATGGCTCTCGATGGCCGGCACCGCGGACGTCGGCATTCCGAACGGCCTGCCGATCGACGAGTGGGGCATTCGCGTGGCCGACGACAAGTGCACGCCCGTGGGCGCGGCCGTGTCGCGCGGCGGCGCCACCAACTCGCCGGCGGCCGTGTATGCGCTGACCAAGTACGTGGACTGGATGAAGAAGTACGCGCCGCGTGAAGCCACCGGCATGACCTTCGGCGAAGCCGGCCCCGTGCCCGCCCAGGGCCAGATCGCGCAGCAGATCTTCTGGTACACGGCCTTCACGGCGGACATGGTCAAGCCGGGCCTGCCGGTGGTCAACGCCGACGGCACGCCCAAGTGGCGCATGGCCCCGGGACCGAACGGCCCCTACTGGAAGCAGGGCATGCAGAACGGCTACCAGGACGTGGGTTCGTGGTCGTTCTTCAAGGGCCATGACGAGAACAAGACCGCGGCAGCCTGGCTGTACGCGCAGTTCGTCACCTCCAAGACGGTGTCGCTCAAGAAGACCGTCGTGGGCCTGACGCCCATCCGCGAATCGGACATCAAGTCGCAGGCGATGACCGACATGGCGCCCAAGCTGGGCGGCCTGGTCGAGTTCTACCGCAGCCCGGCGCGCGTGGCGTGGTCGCCGACCGGCACCAACGTGCCCGACTATCCGAAGCTGGCCCAGCTCTGGTGGAAGAACGTGGCCGAGGCCGTCACCGGCGAGAAGACGCCGCAGAAGGCAATGGACACGCTGGCCGACGAGATGGACGACGTGATGGCCCGCCTGGAGCGCGCAGGCATGGACAAGTGCGCGCCCAAGCTCAACCCGAAGGGCGACCCCGCCAAGTGGCTGAGCGACCAGCACGCCCCCTGGAAGAAGCTGGCCAACGAGAAGCCGAAGGGTGAAACCATCGAGTACAACAAGCTGCTCACGGCCTGGAAGGAAGGCAAGGTGCGCTGACCCTTCAGCGTTCTTTCTGGCCCTCTCAAGAGCCGCGCCCCAAAAGGCGCGGCTTTTTTCGTCCATTCGTGGGATCGGCGCGACGGCATGACCAATGGCAGATGCGCCTGGCGTACGGTTGGCTTACATTCGACGGCCCTCGTTTCGCCCCAGCAAGTGACTTCAAGCATTTCCAGCCCCGCCGCGCGCCCCAAACGTGTCCTGGTGATTCACTATTCGCAGACCGGCCAGCTCGGCAGCGTCGCCGAGCAGATCGTCGCGCCGCTCAGAACCGATCCGGGAATCTCCGTGCATGTCGAAACGCTGCGGCCGCTGGCGGATTTTCCGTTTCCCTGGCCCTTCCTGACCTTCTTCGACGCCTTTCCCGAATCGGCGCACCTGAAGCCGCCGCCGCTGGCGCCGCTTTCGCTCACAGGGGACGAGCACTTCGACCTGGTCATCCTGCCGTACCAGGTCTGGTTTCTGGCGCCGTCGCAGCCGATCGTCGCCTTCCTGAAGCATCCGCTGGCAGCGCAGCTGCTGCAGGGCAAGCCCGTCGTTACGGTGATCGCCTGCCGCAACATGTGGCTGCTGGCGCATGAAAAGCTCAAGGGCCTGCTCAACGCCGTCGGCGCCCGCCTGATCGACAACGTGGTGCTGACCGACCCCGGCCCGACGCTGGCCACCTTCTTCACCACGCCGGCCTGGCTGATCTGGGGCCGCAAGCGCGGTTTCTGGGGCATGCCCGACGCCGGCCTCACCGAAGGGCAGATCCGGGGTGCCGGCCGTTTTGGCCGCGCGCTGCGCGAGGCGCTGCACAACGATCTCGAACGCGGATCGCAGCCACTGCTCTCCGGCCTTGGGGCCGTTCAGGCCAACGCAAAGCTCCTGATCAGCGAAAAGGCCGGCACCCGCAGCTTTTTTCTGTGGGGCAAGCTGATCATGGCCGCGGGACGGCCGGGCGCGTGGCAGCGCAAGCCGTTGCTGCTGCTGTACGTGGCCTTCCTCCTCGTGCTCATTGTCACGGTCGTGCCTGTGAGCTTGACGCTCCAGGCGCTGCTGCGGCCGCTTTTCAAGGGGTGGCTGACTAAAATGACAGCTCATTTCGAGCGCCCGTCGGGCTCGGCCACGGACCGTTCTCCCCGCTATGACGACTGATGTCTTCCTGACCCGCACTGCCGCCTTTCTGCCCTTTTCCCCGGTCAGCAATGAAGACATCGAAGACGTTCTTGGTCGCATCGGCGGCAAGGCCTCGCGCGCGCGGCGGCTGATTCTTCGCAGCAACGGCATCCAGTCGCGGCACTACGCGATCGACCGGGCCACCGGCCAGCTCGCCATGAGCAACGCGCAGCTCACCGCTTCGGCCATCCGGGCGCTGGGCGACGACATCGGGCCGGTCGATTGCCTGGTGACCGGCACTTCGCTTCCCGACCAGCTGATGCCCAACCACGCGGTCATGGTGCACGGCGAGCTTGGCTGGCCCCGGCTCGAAGTGGTGGCTTGCGCGGGCATCTGCCTGGCGGGCACCACGGCGCTCAAGCACGCCTGGCTTTCGGTGCGTTCAGGCGACGCCCGCCGTGCGGTTGCCACGGGCTCTGAGCTGGCCTCGGCCGTGATGCGCGGCTCCCGCTTCGAGGCCGAGCTGGAGCACAAGCTGCAGGCGCTCGAGGAACGGCCCGAAATCGCTTTCGAAAAAGACTTTTTGCGCTGGATGCTTTCCGATGGTGCAGGCGCCGTGCTGCTCGAGCGCGAGCCGCGCGGCCCGCTGTCGCTGCGCGTGGAATGGATCGACCTGTCTTCCGCCGCGCACGAACTGCCGGTGTGCATGTATGCGGGTGCCGACAAGAACACCGAAGGCGGCCTGGACGGCTGGGCGCGCACCGCGCCCGAAGACTGGCAGCGCGAGTCGACCTTTGCCGTGAAGCAGGACGTGCGCCTGCTCAACGAGAACATCGTGCGTGCCACGCTGGGCGAGCCTCTGGCGGCCATCATCGAGAAGCGCGGCCTGAAGGCTTCCGATGTCGACTGGTTCCTGCCGCATCTCTCGTCCGGCTACTTCGTCGAGCCTGTGAGCCAATGCCTGGAGGCGATGGGTTTTGCCATTCCGCGCGAGCGCTGGTTCAGCAATCTTGCGACCAAGGGCAACACCGGCTCGGCATCGCCCTACATCATGCTCGACGAGCTGTTCCGTTCGGGCCGCATCAAGCCCGGCCACAAGCTGCTGATGTTCGTGCCCGAAAGCGGCCGCTTCTCCAGCGGCTTCATCTACCTGGAAGCCATCTAGCCATGGACCTCGACGCCGTTCCGCAAGAAGGCAACGCCACCCTCGATGGCCACGCCAAGCTCATGTACGCGCGCGATGCGCAGGGCCGCGTGGTCACCACGCGCTCGCGCGGCTGGGAGGCGGAAGAAATCGTCACCAGCCACGCAGTTGACGTGCTCGTCGAACAGGCGCAGGCCGCGAAGGAGCGAGTGACCCAGGGGCTCGCGTCTCCGCTCGAATACTGGATGTACGAGCGCCGCATGGACGTGGCACTGCTCTCGCAGACCAGCGGCTTCTGGCAATGGCGCGTGCGGCGCCACCTGAAGCCCAAGCATTTCGCGGCGCTGCCCGCGAAGCACCTGGCGCGCTACTCCGAGGCGCTGGGCCTGCCCGTTTCCACCTTGCAAGGCCTGCCGTGAAATTCGAACACCAGCAAGCGGCGCATTGCGAAAGCGGCGTCATCTCGAACCTGATGCGCCACCACGGCGTGCCCATGACCGAGAGCATGGCGCTCGGCCTCTCGTCGGCGCTGTCGTTCGCCTACCTGCCGTTCATCAAGCTGTCGGGCCTGCCGCTCGTCTCGTACCGCATGCCGCCCAAGGCCATCATCAAGGGCTTGCTGGCGCCAATGGCCGCGCGCTTCCGCTTCGAGACCTTTCGGAGCCCGGAAGCCGGCGCACAGCGCCTGGACGCACTCCTGGCCGACGGGCAGCTCGTGGGCTTGCAGACCTCGGTCTACTGGCTGCCGTACTTTCCGCCCAACATGCGCTTTCACTTCAACGCGCACAACCTGCTGGTGTACGGCAAGGAAGGCGACGACTACCTGATCAGCGACCCAGTGTTCGAAGAGCCGGTACGTTGCGCCAGCGCCGACCTTTCGCGCGCGCGCTTCGCCAAGGGCGTGCTCGCGCCCAAGGGCCTCATGTACTACCCGCAGGCCATCGAGCGCAAGACGGTCGATGCGGCCTCGGTCACAAAGGCCATCCGCAAGACCGTGCGCAACATGCTGGCGCCCATTCCCATCGTCGGCGTGCGCGGCATGCGTACGCTGGCCAACCGCATGCAGAAGCTTTCCCCGGCCGATCCGCGCAGCGTCGACTTCATCGGCCACGTGGTGCGCATGCAGGAAGAAATCGGTACCGGCGGGGCAGGCTTCCGCTTTATCTACGCCGGCTTTCTGCAAGAGGCCGCGGTACTGCTCGACAAGCCGCAGCTGCAGCAGATGTCCGAACGGCTCATCGCCATCGGCGACGGCTGGCGCGCTTTCGCACTCAAGGCGGCGCGCATGGTGAAGGGGCGCGAGCCGGTCGATCCTGCCGCGCTGGCTGGCAAGCTGCGGGAGCAGGCGCAGCAGGAGGAAACCTTCTTTCGCGACCTCAAGGCCGCTGTCGCCTGAGATGGGACCTCGTTCTTCGGTTCGTAGCGTTGTGCGTGAGGTGCGTTGTTCGGGGCGCTGCTGTTCAGGGCGCGCACCCGCCGACGGGGTACCTTGCTCCGCGAATGTCCCCCGGCCTGCGGGCTTCCGCACCTCCTCCTTTGTTTCGCTGCGCAAGGCACCCCGCCAGCGGGTGCGTTGGGCAGAGCAGTCGTTGATCAGCGTTGCACCACGGGCGTGCCCAAGTGCACAGGGCATCGGGTGCTCCACGCAGCGAAATAAAGGAGGAGGGCGAAGCCCGGGGGACATTCGCGGAGGGGAGTACCCGGTGGCCTTTGCACAAGCCCTGGATCAGCAGCACCCCCAACAACAGCGCCCCCAACGAGCAACAACCATATGCTCGAACTGAAGAACCTCAGCTACCGCTATCCGCATGCAAACGCACCCGCGTTGGCCGAGGTCTCGCTTGCAGTTCCCAGGGGGTCGGTCATGGGCTTGCTCGGCCCCAACGGCGCAGGCAAGACCACGTTGATCTCGCACTTGTCGGGTGCGCTGGCAGTGCAGTCGGGCGAAATCCACATCGACGGCCAGCCGCTTCAACAGGTCAGGGCAAGGACGCCAACCCGCATCGCCGTCGCCCCGCAGGACCAGGCCTTCTACCCCATGCTCACCGTGGCCGAGAACCTCGCTTGCTTTGCGGCGGCCGGTGGACTTTCTGGCGAGCGCAAGAAGACGCGCATCGAAGCCTGCACGCGCTTTTCGCAGCTTGAGCAGTTTGCGGGCGCGCGGGTCGAGCGGCTCTCGGGTGGCCTGAAACGCCGATTGAACCTCGCGATTACGCTGTTGCCGGAGCCTGAGTTGATGCTGTTCGACGAGCCCACCGTGGGCGTCGATCCGCAATCGCGCGCCTTCATTCTCGATGCCATCAAGAGCCTGGCGCAGCAGGGAGCCGCAGTGATCTATGCCTCGCACTACATGGAAGAGATCGAGGCCATCGCCGACCGGGTTGCCATTCTTGACCATGGCCGAGTGCTGCGCGAAGGCTCGCTCGAAGAGCTGCTGTCGAAGAGCGCAATGCTTCTGACGCTCGCGGCCGACGGGCTCGACGAACCCATGCTCTCGCGCTTTGGAACGGTGGAGCCTGGGGGCGTGCATTGGCGTGTGCACCTGCACGAAGGCACCGGGCCCGGTCCGGTGCTGGCGACGCTCGAGACCGAAGGCATCGAAGTGCGCCACGCGGAATTCGGCCGCCACGACCTGGAGCAGCTCTTCATGGCGCTCACCCACCGTTCCTTGCGCGACTGAACACACCATGCTCCTCGCGCTCATCAAGAAGGAACTGCTGGCACTCGTGCGCGACATGCACGGGCTGGCCGCGCTGTTCCTCATGCCGATGGTCTTCATCGTGCTGATGTCGCTCACGCTCAAGGACATCTACCGCCCGCCTCTGGCCGAGCTCAGCTACGCCGTGGACATGCGCGACACCGAAACGCCGGCGCAATGGCTGCAGCAGATATGGCAGCGCAGCCACGGTGCGCCGCAGGCGCTCGGTGCCGACTGGGAGGCGCGGTTGCGCAGCGGCGCGCTCAAATACGTCATCGTGCTGGAGCCGGGCCTTTCGGCGGAGCTCGAATCGGCCGCGCTCTCGACCAAGGCGCACGTCCGTTTGCTGACCGAGCCGGGCATCGACGCCAACCTGTTCAATGCCTTGCGCGCCGAACTCGTCGGCGCGTCCGGCGAACTGAAGGCTCGGTTGGCGCTTGCAGTGCCGGGCACCTCGGGTCCGCCGCCGGGCGCCTCGATCCAGGCGCTGGTGAATGCCGAGCGCTATTCCACCGCCGGGCCGCGGCCCACATCGGTGCAGCAGAACGTGCCGGCATGGCTGGTGTTCGGCATGTTCTTCGTGGTGGCGTCGCTCTCCAGCCTGTTCGTGCAGGAGCGCAGTTCGGGCGCGCTGGGCCGGCTGCGCAGCCTGGGTGTGTCGCGCTTCATGCTGCTGATGTCCAAAGCCTTGCCTTATCTTGGTGTGAACGCGCTGCAGGCCGTGTTGATGCTTGCTGCCGGCATCTGGCTGATGCCCTTGATCGGCGGCGATGCGCTTTCGCTTGCCGGTATCGATTGGGGCGCCCTGGTGGTTGCGCTCGCGGCCGTGAGCCTGGCCGCGGTGAGCCTGTCGCTCGCGCTGGCCTGCGCCGTGCGCAGCCATGCGCAGGCCGCGACCATCGGGCCGATGGTCAACGTGCTCATGGCTGCGGCCGGCGGCATCATGGTGCCGAAGTTCGTCATGCCGGGCTTCATGCAGCGGCTGGTTGAAATTTCCCCGATGAACTGGGGGCTGGAGGCGCTGCTTACCGTGCTGTTACGCGGTGGCGGCGTGGCCGACACCCTGCCGCAGGTCGGCCGGCTCGTGCTGTTTGCGGCCGCCATGTTCTTGCTCGCCGTCTTCTTGTTTCGCAGGCCTGCATCGTGACCGACTCCGTTTCCGCCGAATTCATCGCCAGCCTGAAGACCATGGTGCTCGAGGCCGTTGAAAAAGAGGCGCCTCCGGGCGGCCTTGGCGACGACGAACCGCTGTTCGGGCCCGAAGCCCGGCTCGACCTCGACTCGCTCGACGCGCTGCAGGTGTCGATGACGATCCAGCAGCGCTTCGGGGTGCGCATGCCCGACAGCAAGGAAACGCGCCGCGCGCTCACTTCCATTGCACACCTGGCGAGCCACCTGGCGCAAGCGGGCAAGGCATGACCGTTGGGGGCGTGTACCTTGCCGGCATGGGCCTGGCCTGCGCGCTTGGCAACGATCTTTCATTTTCCGTGGCTGCACTTGCGCGCGGCGGCGTACAGCCCACAAGCGTGGCCGTCTCTGAAAGCGTGCAATGGCCCGTCTACACGCTGCCGCCGCAGCAGGGCAGCTGGATAGAACGGCTGCAGCGCACCGTGCGTAGCGTGGCCACACAGGCTGGCGAAGGAACGGGGCGCGCGTGCCCGCTCTTCGTTGCATCGTCGTCGCTGGACATCGGCTACATGGAAGAAGAGGTGCAAGACCTGCGCCTGGGCGGCGATCTCCAGGACTTTGCCGGGCTCGTGGCCGGTGCGCTCGATTGGCAGGGGCCGGTGTTCACCGTCTCGACAGCTTGCACCTCCGCGATCAATGCCGTGCTCGCAGGCTGCGACCTGATTCGAAGCGGCGAAGCCGAAGAGGCGCTGGTGATCGGCGCCGAGCTTGGCAACCGCTTCACCGTGGCTGGCTTCGGCGCGATGCAACTGCTCTCACCCGATAGGGCGCAGCCTTTCGGTGCCGAGCGCAACGGGCTGGTGCTCGGTGAGGCGGTGGCCGCGCTGCGCCTTAGCTCGCGCCCTGGGCGCTGGCGGATTGCGGGGGGTTCCAACGTGGTCGACGGGCGCAACCCTTCGGGCACCGAAACCAGCGCGGTGATCGCCATGTGCCAGGAAGCCCTGGCGCGCAGCGGCCTTGGCGCGCAGGGCATCGATTTGATAAAAGTGCAGGCTGCGGGAAGCCCGGTCAACGACGCGATCGAGGCCGAGGCGCTGAAGCAGGTCTTCGACGCGCTGCCGCCGCTGGTGTCGCTCAAGTCGCTGATCGGGCACACGCTGGGCGCCTCCGGCGCGGCCGAACTCGCCTTGCTGCTTGGCTGCATCGAAGCCGGCGCCTGGCCTGCTGTCGGCTATGCCATCGACGGCGAACTCGGCATTGCATTGAGCACACAGGCTCCGGCCAGGCTGCGCAACTTGCTGCTCAACGTGGTGGGATTCGGCGGCGGGCATACGTCGCTGGTGCTGCAGGACTGCGCGGCATGAGCACCCATCTCGAACAGGCATGGCGCATCGTCGCGCACTTCACCGCCGATCCGCTGCCGGCGGATTGGCGTGAGCAGCTGGCGCACCGGCTCGGCCGCCGGCCGCGGCGCGTCGGGTTGTGGACCGAGCTTGCAATGTACGGTGCACGCCGCTGCCTCGACGAGGCGGGCGAGGCGGCCCTGCCCGCCGGTGCGCGGCTGCGCGTGTCGAGCATGCGCGGCGCCTGGGGAGCGACGCATGCGGCGCTGGCCCAGCTCGATGCGGGCATGCTGATGCCGTTCACCTTCATGCAGAGCCAGTCCGCGCTGATGCTGGCGGAGGTGGGCCGTTGCCTTGAATGGCAAGGCGACGCGAGCTTTGCACTGTGCCGCGATCCGGAGCAGCTGCTGCGGCTTTCGCGAGCAGGCGCGGGAAGTGCCGGCTTGCTGGTCGGCATCGTGGAAGAAGAGCGCAACAGCGAAAAGCCGCGCTCCGAATGGTGGCGGCTGGTGCCGGCCTGAAGCACCGCAGTCCGGCACCAGCCGGGCAGGTCAATCCACTGCTGCGATCGACCGGACGAGGTTGGCACGCGCCCGCGTTTCGAGCAGCGCATGCATCCGCGGCGTGGTGTAGATCGCCTCTCGCTCGAGGAAGCGCTGCAGGATCGCGCGGCGGCGCGGCCGACGGGTCTCGTCGGGCACGAAGGCGTATTCGGCATGCACCTGCCGCTCGTACTCGTCGAACCGCGCGCGGTCGGCGCCGAGAATCGACAGGTCGATGTCGATCAGCAGTTCGGCGTCGCGGCCTTCGGGTACTGCGTCGTGCCGGGTGGCCATGACCAGAGCATGCACGCGCTCAGCCGCTTCTTTAGGCGCTCCACGCTCGAGCATCGCACTGCGTGCCCAATCGGCGCTGCGAGCCTCGTTGTCGTGCGCATGCACGTCGTAGATGGCGTCGTGGAACCACAGCGCGAGCGCCACTTCGCCGGGGCGCTCGGCCAGTTCTTTCTCGCGCTCGAACCACGCGAGGCATTCGCACAGGTGCTGCATGGTGTGATAGTGGCGCTGCGGCTCGCTGTAGCGGCGCTGCAGTTCGATGCACAGCGCTTCGTCGGCGTTGGCCATGCCAAGAGCCCGCCACGCGGCGCTCCAGTTGTCCAGCAGCGCCTCGGGCGTCATGGAGTCATTGCTCCATGGCGGCCTTGACCTCCTGGCCGAGATCGAGCACCGACATTGCGTAGTAGCTGCTCCAGTTGTAGCGCGTGATCACGTAGAAGTTGCGAGTGCCGGCCACATAGGTCGGCGGTGCGTCGGCGCCATTCTGCAGCTCGATCAGCGCCAGCAGCCCCTTGTGCCGCAGGCCATCGCCTTCGGGCACCGCGCCGGCGGCCACGAAGCTGTCGATGCTGAAGGTGGGCAGGATGTCCGGCGCGAGGAGCAGCGGCTTCTTGAGGCGCTCTTCTTCAAAATGCACCGAGTAGACGGCTGGCATGCCCGGCGTCCAGCCGAAGGCCTTGAAGTAGCTGGCAACGGAGCCGATCACGTCGGCGGTGTTGTCGACCAGATCGATGCGGTTGTCGCCGTCGAAGTCGACCGCGTACTTGGCGATGCTGCTCGGCATGAACTGCGGCATGCCCATGGCACCCGCGTAGCTGCCCACGGGCACCAGCGGGTTTTCGGAGGTGCGGCTTTCGGTGCTCAAGAAGCTCTCGAGTTCACCGCGGAAGAAGGCTTCGCGTTCCGCCGCGCGCGGGTGCGCCTGCGGAAAATCGAACGATAGCGTCGCCAGCGCATCGATCACACGGAAGTTGCCCATGTTGCGGCCGTAGATGGTCTCGACGCCCACAATGCCCACGATGATTTCGGGCGGCACGCCGTACACCTGCTCGGCCCGCGCGAGCGTGTCGGCGTTGTTGCGCCAGAAGCGCACGCCCGCCGCGATGCGGGTCGAATCGATGAAGCGGCTGCGATAGACCTGCCAGTTCTTTACCGAGCCCACGGGGCCGGGCAGCATCAGGCGCGGCACGTTCGGCAGGAAGCGTGCGCTGCCGATGGTGGCGCGCACCCATTCGCGGTCCAGGCCGCGGCGCTCGGCCACCTCGTCGGCAAAGCGCATGGCGTCCTCGCGCGTGGCATAGGGCGTGCTGCCGGTCACCGTCTTCACGCTGCGGGCGCCGGACGCTTTCTGGGCTTGTGCCCCCGTGGACCAGGCGCAGCAGGCGGCCAGGAGGGCAATGGAGGCGGCGCGGAAGGGCGCAGGAAAAAAAGATCGCATGGCGCGATTGTGCCGCCCGGCCGGGAGGCCTCCGGGACCGATGCTCCGCGGGGATTCAGCGCGGGGGAGTCAACGCCGACCAGTTCAGCCGGCGGAACTCGCCACGCAGGGCCGCCAGCGAAGCAGGGGAGGCCTTGGCATAGCGCTGGGCTTCCAGCTTCAGCAGCCAGTCGCGCACCGCGCCGGCTGCCGGGCCGAAGCGCGCCTCGGCCTGTGCAGCGATCTGGCGTGGTGGCGCCGTTTCGGGCACCTTGAGCCCGGCTTTCGCGAGCCGCGTGCGTGCCTGGCCCAGCAGGCGCAGCCACGGGTCGTGCTGGCTGCGCTCCCACAGCGTCCAGGCCGCGCCGGCAAGGCTCGCGCCCACCAGCAGATAGAGCAGCACATAGGCCAGGTCTTCGAGGCTTGGGGCTTCGAAGCCGATGCTTTTCAGCAGGTTGAGCTGGCGGCTCTGGGTGTAGTTGAGCACCCACTGGTTCCAGCTGTTGTTCACCGCTTCCCAGGCGGCGCGCACGTTCTGCGCGAGCGTGGGGCTCATAGCGCCGATGGCGCCGGCAAAGAGGCCCGGCTGCGGCGCAAGCCGCTGGAACTGGCCAACCCGCCCCGGCGATACGGCCGCGGTGGGGTCCACGCGCACCCAGCCCATGCCTTCCTGCCATACCTCGGTCCATGCGTGCGCATCGCTCTGGCGCAGTACCCAGTAGTCGTCGACGCTGTTGAGTTCACCGCCCTGGTAGCCGGTCACGATGCGCGCCGGAATGCCCAGCCCGCGCATCAGCACCACGAAGGCCGAGGCGATGTGTTCGCAGAAACCTTCCTTGCGATCGAACCAGAACTCGTCGGCCGTGTTGGCGCCATACACGCCGGGTTCCAGCGTGTAGGTGTAGCCGCCGGTGCGTAGCCGTTGCATCGCGGCGCGCACGAAGGCCGCCGTATCGGCATTGGCGAGTTCGGGCTGGGCGCGCATTTCCGCAGCGAGCGCGGCGGTGCGCGGGTTCAGGCCGGGTGGCAGGGCCAGGTAAGGCCGCAGCGCGCCGGTTTGCCGAGTCGGGCCGCTCAGGAACTGGGTGTAGCTTTCGGCGCGGTAGCGCACGAGGTCGGAAACCGGCCGGTTCGCGATCCATTGCAGGTCGGGCGTGCCCGTCACGTCGAAACCCGGCGCCTCGGGGGCGCTTTGCGCGGCATCGAGCGTGAGCAGCCAGGGACGGTGGTTGGGCTCGAGCGTGATCTCGTAGCGCACCGGAGCACCGCTGGTGCGCAGGTTGGCCGACGCTTGCCCGCCACGCGCCCACGGCGGTAGCGCGGTCCACTCGCGCCCGTCGAACTGCGTCAGCACCGGGCCGCGAAAGTACATCTGGCTTTGCGGCGGCGCTCGGTCGTTGTCGAACTTGATGCGCGCCGCAATACTGTCGTCGAGCGCCAGTTCGGCGATGGTGCCCACGCGCATGGTGTTCGACAGCCCCGTGCGGCCCGCCATGGCATCGCTGGGCGTACCCCACAGCGGCGCGAAGCGCGGAAACAGCAGGAACAGCGCAAGCATGATCGGCGCGCCCAGCAGGGCCATCCAGCTGGCGGTGCGGGCGGCCTGCATCAGCGGCGGCTTGCCCACCGGCATGTGCGCGTTGACCAGCGCGGTCAGCAGGCCCAGCAGCGCGAGCAGCATGGTGAACGCCGTCATCAGCGACTGCGAGTAGAAGAAGTTCGTCAGCATCGCGAAGAAGCCGAGGAAGAACAGCACGAAGGCGTCTCTTCGCGCGCGCAGTTCCAGCGTCTTGAGCGCCAGCAAGATAACGACGAGCGTCACGCCCGGGTCGCGGCCGAGCAGGGTGCGGTGGGTGGCGAAGGTGGCGGCTACCGCCAGCACGAGCAGGCCGGCGCGCCACCATTTGCTTGGAAGCGGGCGGGCGTCGACTGCCAGCGTGCCGCGCCACACCAGGACCATCGCGGTGATGGCGGTGCACCACCACGGCAGGTTCTCGGCCTGCGGCAACACGATCAGCGCAATGATCGAGAGCAGGAACAGCGTGTCCCGGGCGTCCCTCGGCAGCGCCGCGATCTCGCGCCTGAACTTGTTCATGCGCGGTGCTCCTTGCGGGAGGAAAGGGCGGCGTTCAACATAGTGCCAAGGCCTCCAGGCAGGCCCTGCGGTGGGCTTCGCCCTGCGAGGGCTGCACCACCCGACCGGCGATGCGGATGCCGTAGTCCACGCCCAGCCGGTCCGCCATCAACACCCATGCGCAAAGCCGCGATGCGCGGGCCTCGGTGTCGGCGAGATTGGTGGCTTGCGCATCGAGCCACAGCTCCTCGCGCTGGGTTTGCTGCGTGTCCCGGCTCACGAGTTCTTCAGAACCCGTGGCTTGCGCCCGGGCCGCTTTTTTCCAGACCACCAGCTTGAGCGGATCGCCGCGCCGGTACGACCGCAGGCCGTCATATTCACCGGCCGAGTGGGAGCGCAGGGCGGCCGATGTCGCAGCCGGTCCGGAGAGGGGTTCGCCCGGCGGCAATGGCGGCGGATGCGCTTCGGGTGTCGGGTAGACCAGCATTTGTGCGGCCGGCCGCCATACCGTCCAGACGCGGAATGTTCCGAGCGGAAAACGGGTTTCGGCGGTGAGGGGTGGCACGGGGTGGAGCCCGCGCCTTTCGGGCTTGAACGCGATCTCGACGGTGGAGGTGCCTTCGGCCGGCACGTCCGTCCAGGCCCACTGGCCGCTGCCGCGCACCGCCATTCCGATGCCGTAGCGCACGCTGCGCCGCGTGTTGTGCAGCACCACGCGGAAGACGGCGGCGGCGCCCGCATAGTGCGCATCGGGCGGCGTCAGGTGCAAGGCCAGCCCACGCAGCGTGGCATGGCAGACGTGCATTCCCACGGCCACGCTGCCCGCAAGCAGGAAGGTCAGCAGGTAGCCCAGGTTGAGCTGGTAGTTGATCGACGCAATCAGCAGCACCAGCAGCGTGGCGCCCAGCGTCCAGCCTGCCCGCGTGGGCACGATGTAGACGTTGCGCTGCGTGAGCTCCAGCGTGTCCGAAGGCGGCCGGCGCGACAGGAACCAGCCGTCGATGCGCGAGCGTAGCGATGCCATCATCGGTGGCAGACGAAACGGTTCATTTTTACGGGAGCGGCACGTCCGCGATCATCGCGCGCACCTGTTCCACGGCCCCGCGGCCGGCGTCGCCCACGGGCGTGAGGCGGTGCGCAATCGTCTGCGGCAGGATCGATTGCACATCGTCCGGCGCAACGTAGCTTCGGTTGGCCAGCAGCGCCTGCGCCTTGGCGGCACGCAGCACGGCAATGCCGGCACGCGGCGAGAGGCCCTGCAAAAACCACCGGCCGGAGCGCGTGGCGGCAATCAGGTCTTGCACGTAGTTCAGCAGCGGTTCGGCGGCATGCACTTGCTGCACGCGCTGCTGCAACGCCGTCAGCTCGCCGGCGGTCAGCATGGCGGGCAGGGTGGCCAGCATTTCGCGGCGGTCTGCGCCCGCGAGCAGTTCGCGTTCGGCGGCCCTGTCGGGGTAGCCCAGCGAAATCCGCATCAGGAAGCGGTCGAGCTGCGATTCGGGCAACGCGAAGGTGCCGAGCTGGTCCTGCGGGTTCTGCGTGGCAATCACGAAAAACGGCGTGGGCAGTGGCCGCGTCTCGCCTTCGATGGTGACCTGCTTTTCTTCCATGGCCTCGAGCAGGGCGCTCTGAGTCTTGGGGCTGGCGCGGTTGATTTCGTCCGCCAGCAGCACCTGCGCGAAGATCGGGCCGGGGTGGAACACGAAGGCCTGCTGCCCGCGGTCGTAGATGGCCACGCCCGACAGGTCGCCCGGCATGAGGTCGGCCGTGAACTGCACGCGCGAGAACTGCAGGCCGAAGGTGTGCGAGAGCGCATGGGCGAGGGTGGTCTTGCCGACCCCCGGCACATCCTCGATGAGCAGGTGCCCGCCCGCCAGCAGGCAGGCCACGCAGTCGCGCACTTGCGCCTCTTTGCCGACGATCACCGTGTTAAGCTGATTCAGCAAAGTGGCAAGCTTCGCAGCAACGTCCATATTTGTATCCATATGCAAACGATACCGTAAGACCGCGCAGCCCCATGCTGTGTGAGGTCTAGATACGACAGAGACACGGCAAAGAGATGGGCAAGACCGGCTACTTCACACATCGCGATTGCTGGAAGCACGACATGGGACGGGGCCACCCCGAATGTCCCGAGCGGCTGGATGCCATCGAAGACAGGCTGCTGCTGACTGGCGTGGGCGACGCCCTCGAACACCGGGACGTGCCCCTGGCCACCCTTGCCCAGATCACCCGGGCGCACAGCGAGGCGCACCTCGAATACCTTGAAGAGCTTCATCAGCGCCTGGTGGCCGACGAGCCGGCCGGCGGGCCCGCCCATGCGATGCTCGACCCAGACACCATCCTCAACCGCTACACGCTGCTGGCCGCGCGCCGGGCCGCAGGAGCCGCCATTGCCGCCACCGACGCGGTGATGGCCGGCGAGGTCGACAACGCCTTCTGCTCGGTGCGTCCACCCGGGCACCATGCCTGCCGCGAGCAGGCCATGGGCTTCTGCTTTCTGAACAACGTGGCCATTGCGGCGCGGCATGCGCTCGAGGTGCATGGCCTGGAGCGCGTGGCGGTGGTCGACTTCGACGTGCACCACGGCAACGGCACCGAGAACATCCTTTCGAACGATCCGCGCGTGCTGATGGTGGGCTTCTTCCAGCATCCGTTCTACCCCTACAGCGGCACCGACCATCCGGCTTCGAACATGCTGAACCTGCCGATTCCGGCCTATACCAAGGGCATGGACGTGCGCGAGCTGATCGAGGCCGCCTGGATGCCCCGGCTCGAAGAGTTCGGGCCCGAGATGATCTTTGTCAGCGCGGGCTTCGACGCCCACCGCGAGGACGACCTGGGCCAGCTGGGGCTCACCGAGAACGACTTCGCGTGGATCACGAGTCGCATTCGGGACGTGGCCAAGCGCCATTCGCGCGGGCGCATCGTCTCGATGCTCGAGGGCGGCTACAACCTCGATGCGCTGGCGCGCAGCGTGGAAGCGCACATCCGCGTCCTGGCCGATCTGTAACGCCGCGGGCGCGAACACGGCGCCATGTTTTCCGAAGAGATGAATTTCAACGATTTCACACAACGATTGGCGCAGGTCGACGCGCGCGGCCTGGGTATTGAACTGGCAGCACTGGTGGCTTGCGTGGCCCTGGCCTGGATGGCAAGCCGCTGGTTCGGGCGCGACCAGCCCAAGGATTCGATCTGGTTCGGCGAGCGCACCTTCGACGGCGTGCTGTTCCCGCTGCTGGCGCTGGTTTTCACCGAGCTCGCCCGCCGCCTGGTGACCGGCTTCCAGCCGGTGCTGGTGCTGCGCATCGCGGTATCGGTGTTCCTGTCGCTGCTGGTCATTCGCCTGTTCGCGCGGGTGATGAGGGCGGTTTTCCCCGCCTCCAACCTGGTGCGGCTGCTGGAGCGCACGATTTCCTGGCTGGCCTGGATTGCAGCCATTCTCTGGATCGTCGGGCTGCTGCCGCCCGTGCTGGCCGAGCTCGACAACATCACGCTGGCGTTCGGCAAGACGCGGGTCAGCCTGCAAACCATCATCCAGGGCGCGCTGTCCGCGGGGCTGGTGCTGGTGATTGCGCTCTGGATTGCCGCCACCATCGAGAAGCGCATCCTGCTGGAGGCCGTGACCGACCTTTCGATGCGCAAGGTGGCGTCGAACGCGATTCGCGCCATTCTGCTGCTGGTCGGGCTCCTGTTCGCGCTGTCGGCGGTGGGGGTCGACCTCACGGCGCTTTCGGTGCTGGGAGGCGCGCTGGGCGTGGGCCTGGGTTTCGGCCTGCAGAAGCTCGCGGCCAACTACGTGAGCGGCTTCGTCATCCTGCTGGAGCGTTCCATCCGCATCGGCGACAACGTCAAGGTCGACACCTTCGAAGGCCGCATCACCGACATCAAGACGCGCTACACGCTCATCCGTGCCGGCAACGGGCGCGAGGCCATCGTGCCGAACGAGTCGCTCATTACCAGCCGGGTCGAGAACCTCTCGATGGCGGACCGCAAGTTCAACATCACGACCAGCGTGGTGGTGGGCTACGACAGCGACGTGGCGCAGGTCCAGTCGATTCTTTGCGGGGCCGCCAAATCGCAAGAGCGCGTCATGACCGATCCCGAGCCGGTGACCTATCTCTCCAGCTTTGCGCCCGACGGGCTCGAGTTCATCCTGAACTTCTGGGTGGCGGACCCGGACAAGGGCAAGGACAACGTTCGCTCGGCCATCAACATTGCCATTCTGGAAGGCCTGCGTGGCGCGGGCATCGACATTCCGTACCCCCAGCGCGTGGTGCGCGTCGAGTCGCTGCCGCCGGGCGTTTCGGGCACGCCTGACGCTGCCGTATAATCACGAAAAAGCACGATCGTTCTTTTTTTGTTGCCCGCAGTGCCAATCGCCATGAAAGCAGAGGCGGCAAAGGTCGGACTCTAAAATGACCGGTTGCCCTCGAAGCCCCCTTTTTGCAATCCAATGGAGTCAAGTCAATGAAGGTTCTAGTGCCTGTCAAACGGGTCGTCGATTACAACGTCAAGGTGCGCGTGAAGAGCGACGGCACCGGGGTGGACATTGCCAACGTCAAGATGAGCATGAACCCCTTCGACGAAATCGCCGTTGAAGAAGCCGTTCGCCTGAAAGAGAAGGGCGTTGTGACCGAAGTCATCGCCGTTTCTTGCGGCGATGCCAAGTGCCAGGAAACCCTGCGCACCGCCATGGCCATCGGCGCCGACCGCGGCATCCTGGTCGAGACCACCGAAGAACTCCAGCCCCTGGCCGTTGCCAAGCTGCTCAAGGCGCTGGTCGAGAAGGAACAGCCCCAGCTCATCATCCTGGGCAAGCAGGCCATCGACGACGACGCCAATCAAACCGGCCAGATGCTCGCCGCCCTGACCGACCTGCCGCAAGCCACCTTCGCCTCCAAGGTCGAAGTCGCCGACGGCAAGGCCACCGTGACGCGCGAAGTCGACGGCGGCCTGGAAACCATCCAGCTCAGCCTGCCGGCCGTCATCACGACCGACCTGCGCCTGAATGAGCCGCGTTACGTCACCTTGCCCAACATCATGAAGGCCAAGAAGAAGCAGCTCGACACCTTCAAGCCCGAAGACCTGGGCGTGGACGTGAAGCCGCGCCTGAAGACCCTCAAGGTCAGCGAGCCGCCCAAGCGCGGCGCCGGCATCAAGGTGCCTGATGTTGCAACGCTGGTGGACAAACTGAAGAACGAAGCGAAGGTGATCTGAACATGACCGCACTTGTTATTGCCGAACACGACCACGCGACCGTCAAGCCCGCGACCCTCAACACCGTGACCGCGGCGCTTGCCTGCGGCGGCGACGTGCACGTGCTCGTGGCCGGAGCCAATGCCGCCGAAGCCGGCAAGGCCGCCGCGCAGATCGCCGGCGTGGCCAAGGTCATCGTGGCCGACAGCCCCTCGCTGGCCGAGAACCTGGCCGAGAACGTCGCTGCCCAGGTGCTGGCAATTGCCGGCAACTACAGCCACATCCTGTTCCCCTCGACCGCCAACGGCAAGAACGTCGCCCCGCGCGTGGCTGCCAAGCTCGACGTGGCGCAGATCTCCGACATCACTTTGGTCGTGAGCCCCGACACCTTCGAGCGCCCGATCTACGCCGGCAACGCCATCGCCACCGTGCAGAGCACCGACGCCACCAAGGTGATCACGGTTCGTACCACCGGCTTCGACGCCGCTGCCGCCACCGGCGGCAGCGCAGCGGTCGAAACCGCTGAAGGCGTGGCCGACAGCGGCAAGTCGAGCTTTGTGGGCCGCGAAGTCACCAAGAGCGACCGCCCCGAACTCACCGCCGCCAAGATCATCGTCTCGGGCGGCCGGGCCCTCGGCAGCGCCGAGAAGTTCACCGAAGTGATGACGCCCCTGGCGGACAAGCTCAACGCAGGCCTGGGCGCCAGCCGCGCCGCGGTGGACGCAGGCTACGCACCGAACGACTGGCAAGTGGGCCAGACCGGCAAGATCGTCGCGCCGCAGCTGTACATCGCGGCCGGCATCTCGGGCGCCATCCAGCACTTGGCCGGCATGAAGGACTCCAAGGTGATCGTCGCGATCAACAAGGACGAAGAAGCACCGATCTTCTCGGTGGCCGACTACGGCCTTGTGGCCGACCTGTTCACGGCCGTGCCGGAACTGGTCAAGGCGCTCTGACGCGATTGCCGCACTGAGCCGGAGGGCATCGTTCGCGATGCCCTTTTCGTATCCGCCGTATCTGGAGACAAGAGATGAGCTACACCGCCCCCCTCAAGGACATGCTGTTCGACATCGAGCACCTGGCCAACATCGGCGAGATCGCCAAGCTGCCCGGCTTTGAAGACGCGGGCCTCGAAACCGCGCAAGCGGTGCTAGAGGAATGCGCGCGCTTCAACCAGGACGTGGTCGCGCCGCTGAATGTGGAGGGCGACCGCAATCCTTCGTCGTTCAAGGGCGGAGAGGTAGCCACCACCCCGGGCTTCAAGGAAGCCTTTGCGCAGTACGTGTCGGGCGGCTGGCAGGGCCTGCAGCATCCGGCGGACTTCGGCGGCCAGGGCCTGCCCAAGACCATTGGCGCAGCCTGCGGCGAAATGCTCAACTCAGCCAACATGAGCTTTGCGCTGTGCCCGCTGCTGAGCGACGGCGCCATCGAGGCGCTGCTCACGGCCGGCTCCGACGAGCTCAAGGCGGTGTACCTGGAAAAGCTGGTGAGCGGCCAATGGACCGGCACCATGAACCTCACCGAGCCGCAGGCCGGCAGCGACCTTGCGCTGGTGCGCAGCCGCGCCGAACCGCAGCCTGACGGCACCTACAAGATCTTCGGCACCAAGATCTTCATTACCTACGGCGAGCACGACATGGCCGAGAACATCGTGCACCTCGTGCTTGCACGCGTCACCGGCGCGCCCGAGGGCGTGAAGGGCATCAGCCTGTTCGTCGTGCCCAAGTTCATCGTCGGCAAGGATGGGTCGCTGGGCGAGCGCAACGACGTGCACTGCGTGAGCATCGAGCACAAGATGGGCATCAAGGCCAGTCCTACCGCCGTGCTGCAGTACGGCGACAACGGCGGTGCCGTGGGCTACATCGTCGGCCAGGAGAACCGCGGCCTCGAGTACATGTTCATCATGATGAACTCGGCCCGCTATGCCGTGGGCATGCAGGGCATTGCCATTGCCGAGCGCGCCTACCAGCACGCCGTGGCCTACGCGAAGGACCGCGTACAGAGCCGCCCGGTCGACGGCTCGATGAACGCCAGCGCGCCGATCATTCACCACCCCGACGTCAAGCGCATGCTGATGACGATGCGTGCCTACACCGAAGGCTGCCGCGCCATGGCCAGCGTGGCCGCCGCCGCCTACGACGCGGCGCACCACCACCCCGATGCGGAAGCTCGCAAGCAGAACCAGGCGTTCTACGAATTCATGGTGCCGCTGGTCAAGGGCTACAGCACCGAGATGAGCCTGGAAGTGACCTCGCTCGGCGTGCAGGTGCACGGCGGCATGGGTTTCATCGAGGAGACAGGGGCGGCGCAGTACTACCGCGATGCCAAGATCCTCACGATCTACGAGGGCACCACGGCCATCCAGGCGAACGACCTCGTCGGGCGCAAGACGGCGCGCGACGGCGGGCAGACGGCCAAGGCCATTGCAGCGCAAATCGAGAAGACCGAGGCCGAGCTCGCCAAGAGCGAGAGCGCGGCGGCCGCGGCGGTTCTCAAGCGCCTGAAGGCCGCGCGCCAAGCGTTTGTCGAGGTGGTCGACTTCGTCGCGGGCCAGACCAAGGCATCGCCCAATGCGGTGTTCGCGGGCAGCGTGCCTTACCTGATGCTGGCGGGCAACCTGGTGGCCGGCTGGCAGCTGGCACGCTCGCTGATCATTGCCGAGGACCTTGCCTCGCACAGCGTCGACACCGATTTCATGCAAGCCAAGGTGGCCACGGCGCGCTTCTACGCCGAGCACATTCTCAACAAGGTACCGGGCATCCGCGACAGCATCGTCGACGGCGCGGAAAGCGTTACCGCACTGGCACTCGACGCCTTCTGACCCAAGGCCATGTGTCGCCCACCTGACGGGCGGCGCAGCCTTCCTCTTATATAAAACCGAAACTCATCCCGGAGAAGACATGTCCAAGCTGCCCCCCGTGCTCGCGAACCTGCCGCTGCCCATCATCGGCTCGCCGCTGTTCATCATCAGCAACCCCAAGCTCGTGATCGCGCAGTGCAAGGCGGGCGTGGTCGGCTCCATGCCGGCGCTGAATGCACGCCCCGCGGCGCAGCTCGAAGAGTGGCTGATCGAAATCACCGAAGAGCTCGCGGCCTACAACAAGGCCAACCCGGACAAGCCCGCCGCGCCGTTCGCCATCAACCAGATCGTGCACAAGAGCAACGACCGCCTCGAGCACGACATGGAAATGGTCGTGAAGTACAAGGTGCCGATCGTCATCACGTCGCTGGGCGCACGCACCGATGTGAACGATGCGGTGCACAGCTACGGCGGCGTCACGCTGCACGACATCATCAACAACAAGTTCGCGCAGAAGGCGATCGAGAAGGGCGCCGACGGCATCATTGCCGTGGCGGCCGGTGCCGGCGGCCATGCGGGCGTGAAGAGCCCGTTTGCGCTGGTACAGGAAATCCGCCAGTGGTTCGACGGCCCCATCGCGCTGTCGGGCTCCATTGCGACCGGCGGTGCGGTGCTCGCGGCGCAAGCCATGGGCGCCGACTTCGCGTACATCGGCACTGCCTTCATCGCCACCGAAGAAGCGCGTGCCAGCGATGAATACAAGCAGGCCATTGTCGACGGCACCTCCGACGACATCGTGTACTCGAACCTCTTTACCGGCGTGCACGGCAACTACCTGGCGCCCAGCATCGTCAAGGCCGGCATGGACCCGGCCAACCTGCCCGAAGGCGATGTGAAGACCATGAACTTCGCCGCCGGAGAAGGCAGCAAGGCCAAGGCCTGGAAAGACATCTGGGGCTCGGGCCAGGGCATCGGCGCTGTGACCGAAGTGGCCAGCGCCGCCGCATTCATCGAAAAGCTCAAGCGCGAATACCAAGAAGCAAGGCAGCGGCTCGCGCTTTGAACGGCGCGGACAAACCGGCACCTGCCGCGGAGCCCCCGCAGCGCGGGCGGATGCCGCTGCTCGACATTGCCAAGGGCATCGCTTGCGCGGTGATCGTCGGGCACCACCTGACGCGCTACGGCGCGATGCCAGCCGGAGCTTTTCCCCTGGCCCCCGCCTTCCTTGGTTGGTTGGCGGACGATGGCCGGCTTGCCGTGCAGGTGTTCCTGGTGATCGCGGGTTTTCTGGCAGCCGCCAGCCTGGCGCCGGACGGCGTGCTGCGTGTCGACCGGCCCATGGCGCGCATCCTCCAGCGCTATGGCCGGTTGGTGATGCCCTACCTGGCCGCACTCACAGTGTGTGTGCTGGTGGCCGCCCTCGTGCGCCCCTGGATGAGCGGCGACGATGTGCCCGCTTCGCCCAGCATCGGCCAACTGCTCGCCCACGGGTTGCTGATGCAGGACCTGCTGGACTACGACGCGCTCTCCACCGGCGTCTGGTATGTGGCCATCGACTTTCAGCTCTTCGTGCTGGCGCTGACGCTCATGGGAATGCCGGCCGTGTTGCGGCGGGGCAGGGCGACGTCGTTGGCGGCAGCCTCGCGTGAACACTGGATTCCCGTGGCGCTCGTGCTTGCGGTCGCCATCGCCTCGCTGGTGGTTTTCAACCGCAATGCCGATCTCGACGACACGGCGTTCTATTTCTTCGGTGCCTACGGCCTCGGCATGCTGGTGTTCTGGATCGGACGCGCCACGCGCGACAGCACCTGGCAGAGCGCCATCGCGCTGCTGGCGCTGACCGGCGCGGGCGCGCTGGCCATCGATTGGCGCAGCCGCATCGCCATCGCCTTGGTAAGCGCGCTGTTGATTGCGGTTGCGCAGCGGCAAGACTGGCTCGCGCTCGCAGGCCGGCCGAATGCGGCCATGCCGCTGCAGCGCCTGGGCCGCATCTCGTACTCGCTGTTCCTGATTCACTTTCCGGTGCTGCTGGCCACCAACGCAATGGTTGCGCAACTGGGGCCGCATGCCGCGTGGATCGACGCGCTCGGCATGGCCGTCACCTTCTGTCTTTCGGTGGCGGCCGCGCTGGTGCTGTACCGCTGGGTGGAGGTGCGCCCGGCGTCATGGCGCTCGGTAGCCGGACTGTTTGCCGCGCTGCTGGTCAGCGGGATGCTGGTCGCTCCCTGAACGGCCGCTACCAAAAGCCGCGGCAGCCTGTCAGGGCCAAGGCGTAGGCGGCGGAATCTCGCAAACCGGCTCGACATCCACGCTCTTGAAGTCCGCCGGCGAGACGATCTCCAGGTATTCCATGTCCGGCGAGTAGTCGAACAGGAAGTGCCGGATGCCGGGCCGCTGGTGCACGACGTCGCCGGCTTCGACCAGGGTTTCCTTGTCTTCGTACATGAAGCGGGCCCAGCCCTTGACCATGATCACGATCTGGAAGTCCGCCTCGTGGCGGTGCCAGCCAGTGCCCGCTTCCGGTGCCATGTTGGCCTTGACGAGGTGCGCGATGACTTTGCCGTTTGTGGCCTCCGCGATGCCGAGGTCGCGGTAAAGAAAGAAATCGCGCAGGCCGCCCGAGACAAACTCCGTATCGCCGGGCTTGACGTGGGAGAACTGGGTAGCGGTTCGGTCCAGCATGGGGCGCTCCTTTGCAGGTGATGCAGGTGGTGGTTGTGCCGCGGTGCAGCACGCATAAAGCGTTCCCAAAGACATCTGCGGCAAAGGGCTGATTCAAGCGATGGCTTGACGGGCCTGAAGCGCGACGAGATACTAAACCATATGGTTCACTCAGATCCCGTTTCGCTGGACGCCGTCTTTGCCGCCCTTTCCGACCCGACGCGCCGCGCCGTGCTCGAGACCCTGGGCGAGCGCAGCCTCAGCGTGACCGAGCTTGCAGAGCCGCACGGCATGTCGCTCACCGGCTTCATGAAGCACCTGCGGGTGCTCGAAGACGCCGGCCTTATCTCGCGCACGAAAGAGGGCCGGGTCGTGCAGTGCGAACTCTCGCCGCGGCCCATGCAGGAGGCTGCCGTGTGGCTATCCCGTTACGAGAAATTCTGGACCGGGCGCCTCGATGCACTGGCCCGCTATCTCTACCACCAAGAGGAGACCGAATGGCAAAACCTGCCGCCCCCGCCACGGAGCGACCCTCGCTCACCCTCCGCAGGCACTACCCCGTCGCCGCCGAAAAAGTCTGGCGCGCGTGGACCGACCCGCAAGCGCTGAAAGCCTGGTTCGGCCCGGAAGAAATCGTTTCCGTTCCCATTGCCGAAGTCGACCTGCGCGTGGGCGGTCGCTTTCGCGTGACCATGCTCGCCGCCGATGGCGAGACGCACGACGTGAGCGGCGTCTACCAGGAGCTGGTGCCCAACCGCAAACTGGTTTTCAGTTGGGCCTGGCGCAGCACACCGGAGCGCGAATCGCGCGTCACGGTGCGGATCGAGCCCGACGGCAACGGCTGCGAGCTGGTGCTGATGCACGAGCAGTTCTTCGACGAGGTGGCACGCGACGGGCACGAGCACGGCTGGACGGGCGCCATGGTCAAGCTCGAGCAATGGTTGGCGAAAGCGGCTGAATGACCGGCGGGCGCGACGCGTCTGCCGGCAGGCCGCCGCCGGCCCGTGCAACGGCGCGCGAGTGGACGGGGCTTGCCGTCATCGCGCTGCCGTGCATGCTGTATTCGATGGATCTCACGGTGCTGAACCTTGCGATTCCGTCGATCAGCGAAGACCTCAAGCCCACTGCCTCGCAGTTGCTGTGGATCGTCGATATCTACGGCTTCTTCGTCGCCGGGCTGCTGGTCACCATGGGCACGCTGGGCGACCGCATCGGCCGGCGTCGGCTGCTTTTGATCGGCGCGGCGGCGTTCGGCATCGCTTCCGTGCTGGCCGCGTTCTCTACCAGCGCCAACATGCTCATCGCCACGCGGGCGCTGCTCGGCGTCGCGGGCGCAACGCTCGCACCGTCGACCCTTTCGTTGATCCGCAACATGTTTCTCGATCCGGGGCAGCGCACGGTGGCCATCGGCGTCTGGATTTCCAGCTACTCGGCCGGTGCGGTCATCGGCCCGGTGCTGGGCGGGGTGCTGCTGCAGTTCTTTCCGTGGGGCTCGGTGTTCCTGATCGGCGTGCCGGTAATGGTGCTGCTGCTGGTGCTCGGCCCCATGCTGCTGCCCGAATACCGCGACCCGGAAGCGGGGCGGCTCGACCTGGCCAGCGTGGCGCTTTCGCTCGGCGCGGTGCTGGCGGCCATCTACGGCATCAAGCAGGTGGCGGAGCACGGGCCGGATGCCGTGTCGGCCCTGGCTATCGTGGCCGGCGTGGCGCTTGGGTGGGCGTTCGCGCGCAGGCAGCGGCGGCTGGCCGATCCGATGATCGACCTGCGCCTGTTCCGGCTGCCTGCTTTCCGCATCTCGCTGGCGGCGTATATGCTGGCCTGCTTCGTGATGTTCGGCATGTTTCTCTACAACGCGCAATACCTGCAGCTGGTGCTCGGGCTCTCGCCGCTGCACGCGGGTCTTTGGAGCGTGCCCAGCGCGGCCGCCTTCATTGCCGGCTCCATGGTGGTGTCCGCGCTGGTGCGCCGCATGCGGCCTGCGTTTGTGATGGGCGGCGGCTTGGGCGTTGCGGCCCTGGGGTTCGCGATGCTCGTGGTGCTCCCCGCGCAAGGCGGCCTGGCGTGGATGGTGGCCAGCGCGGTCATTTCCTCCCTGGGCCTGGCGCCGGTGTTCACGCTGGCCACCGACCTGGTGGTGGGCAGTGCGCCGCCCGAGCGCGCAGGCGTGGCCTCGGCCATCTCGGAAACGAGTTCGGAGTTCGGCGGTGCGCTCGGCATTGCGATTCTGGGCAGCATTGGCGCCGCCATCTACCGCGGCGCGATGGCGGATGCCATTCCAGCCGGCCTGGCGGGTGCTGCCGAAGTGGAGGCGGCGCGCAGCACGCTTGGCGGTGCGGTGGCTCTGGCCGACCAACTCGGGGGCACCGCTGGCGCCGAGCTGCTCGACACAGGCCGGGCCGCCTTGCTGCATGGCCTGCGGCTGACGGCCGGCATTTGCGCAGCGGTGCTATTGCTGGTGGGCGCGCTGGTGGCTGTGCGGCTGCGCAGCGCCGGAGAGGCCGCGCAGCCCAAGGCGCCGCCAGATGCATTGCCTGAGCGCTGACGAAGACCCATACTGCAGGCTCCACGACGAGACGATGAACGGAGCCTCCCATGAGCAACGAACTTCGCAAGAAGCTGCATGACCTGGCGGAACTGTCTGAAAACACCTCGGACCCGCAGACCAAGGCCATCATCGAGGCCATACGGCTGCAGACCGCCGTGCTGAACGAGCGGCTCTTTTCCATCGAGCTGCAGCTGGGCACGCTCACCAAGCGCATGGAAAACACGACTGACTGAGTGGCCGCCGCTTTGTAGGGATAATCCCAGCCATGAGCGGCAACACATTCGGAACTCTCTTCGCGGTCACCAATTTCGGCGAGTCGCACGGCCCGGCCATCGGCTGCGTGATCGACGGCTGCCCGCCCGGCATGGAACTGAGCGAAGCCGATATCCAGGGCGACCTCGACCGCCGGCGCCCCGGCACCAGCCGCCACGTTACCCAGCGCAACGAGCCCGACGCGGTGCAGATTCTTTCCGGCGTGTATGAAGGCAAGACCACCGGCACCCCTATTGCGCTGGTGATCCAGAACACCGACCAGCGCAGCAAGGACTACGGCCAGATCGCCCAGCAGTTCCGCCCCGGCCACGCCGACTTCACCTACTGGAAGAAATACAGCATCCGCGATCCGCGCGGCGGCGGACGTTCTTCGGCGCGGCTCACGGCGCCCATGGTGGCGGCCGGCGCGGTTGCCAAGAAGTGGCTGGCCGAAAAATACGGCATGGTGTTTCGCGGCTGCATGACGCAGATCGGCGAAATTGCCATTCCGTTCGAGAACTGGGACCACGTGCCCAGCAACCCCTTCTTCGCGCCCATTGCCGACGTGAGCGAGCTCGAGGCGTATATGGACCGCCTGCGCAAGGCCGGCGATTCGTGCGGCGCGCGCATCCGCGTCACGGCGACCAACGTGCCCGTCGGCCTTGGCGAGCCGCTGTTCGACAAGCTCGATGCTGAGATTGCCTACGCAATGATGGGCATCAACGCAGTGAAGGCCGTCGAGATTGGCGCTGGCTTCGATAGCATCACCCAGCGCGGCACCACGCATGGCGACTCGATCACGCCCACGGGCTTTGTCACCAACAACGCGGGTGGCATTCTGGGCGGCATCAGTTCGGGGCAAGACCTCGAAGTGAGCATCGCGATCAAGCCCACCAGCTCGATCATCAGCCCGCGCCAGTCCATCGACATCCACAACAACCCGGTCGAGGTGGTCACCAAGGGCCGCCACGACCCGTGCGTCGGCATTCGCGCCACGCCCATCGCCGAAGCCATGCTCGCGCTGGTGGTCATGGAGCATGTGCTGCGCAACCGTGCGCAGTGTGGCGACGTGCAGCAGCAGCAAAAGGCCGAAGCCGACAAGACCGAAGCTGCCTCGCCGCAGGCGTCTTTCCTCTAGTGTCCGCCCCGCCACCAGTGGCCGCCGGGCGCGGCCACCTGTTGGCGTTTGCTGGTCTGTCGGCCAGCTATTTCGCGCACATCGGTTTCTTCAACCCCTACCTGCCGCTGTGGCTGCAGGACCTGGGTCTGCCGATTTTCACGATCAGCCTGTTGGCTTCGGTGCAGTCGATCACCCGCGTGTTCGCGCCCTATGCCTGGGGCGCGCTCAGCGACCACACCGGCCACCGCGTGATGCTGCTGCGCTTCAGTGCCGCCGTGGCGCTGGTCAGTTCGTTCGGGCTCTGGTGGCATGGCGGCGCCTGGTGGCTGGCACTGGTGCTGTTGGTGATGTTTACCCACACCAGTTCGATGATGTCGCTCACCGAGGCTGCCATGGCGCAGCTCGTGGCCGGCGACTGGGGGCGCTACGGGCGCATTCGCCTGTGCGGCTCGGCCGGCTTTTTGGTGACGGTGTTCTTTGCGGGCGAGTGGTTCGAGCGCTTCGGCATGAAGCACTTTCCGGCCTGGGCGGCGGGCACGCTGGCCGTCGTGCTGATTGCGACCATGAAGCTGCCGGACATCCGCGAGCCCGTCGCGGCGCACGACGCAGTGAAGGAGCCTATCGGCCCCGTGCTGCGCATTCCGGCGGTGCGGTGGTTCTTTGCGGCGCTGTTCTTCCAGGTAATGGCGCACTTCTCGGTGTACGCATTTTTCTCGCTGTACCTCGATTCGCTGGGTTACGGCAAGAGTGTCATCGGGCTGCTGTGGGCGCTCTCGGTGGTGGCCGAGATCGTCTGGTTCTTTCTGCAGGGGCGGCTCATCGGCCTCTTGCCCATGCCGCGCTGGATGCTGGTGTGCGGCATCGCCGCCGTGGCGCGGCTGGGCCTTACTGCCGGGCTGGGCGGCTCGATTGCGGCGCTTGTCATTGCACAGTGGCTGCACGCGCTGAGTTTTGCGGCGCACCACACCACCTGCATTGCCGTGGTGTCGCGCCGCTTTCCCGGGCGGCTGCGCGGGCGGGGGCAGGCGCTGTTCACGGTGATCGGCTACGGCTTTGGCGGTGTGCTGGGCGTGCTGCTCGGCGGCGCGGTAGCGCAGGAAATCGGCTACCGCACCATGTTCGCGCTGGCGGCGTTGCTCGCGGTGGTGGGCTGCCTGTGCGCATGGCGGGTGATAAAGCTCGAACTGCTGGAGCGCGGGGCCAGGGCGTGACCCCGCGCTGAATAAAAGGCGCGCCGGCATTGCGCGCGCCAAAGTGTCACGGGCCTTAAATGCCTGCGTCACCGCGCCTGCCTACGCTTGCGCGCTTTTCAACGCTCCCCATCGACATGTCTGCTTCTGACGACTCGCACGGCGCCCGCGCGCCGCACACCCCTTCTCCGGCCGAACCATCTCCCGCCCATCCTGCCCAGCCGCCACGCCGGCAGGTTCTCAAGCTCGGTGCGTCACTGCTGACTGTCGGCGGTAGCAGCGCATTGCTGGCGGCCTGCGGCGGTGGGGGAGGCGGAGCGCCGGGCTTCAATCCGTTGCCGGCGCCGGCCCCGTCGCCTGCACCAGCCCCAGCGCCGGCTCCGACGCCCGCACCGGCCCCGCCGCCTGTCGCGTCGAAGATCTCGAGCTTCGCGCTCGCCGTAATGCCCGACACGCAGTTCTACGCGCGCTACGCCACCGCCGCCGAGAGCGACCAGTACGACAAGCGCTTCGGCAGCGCACCCTTCGCCGCACAGACGAAATGGATCGCAGCCAACGCCGCGGCGCTGAACATCCCGTTCACCATTCACCTGGGCGATGTGGTCGACCAGGTCGGCAAGCCCGACCAGTGGAAGGTGGCCGATGCCGCGATGAAGGTGCTCGAAGACGCCAAGCTGCCCTACAGCGTGCTCGCCGGCAACCACGACGTGTTGAACGATGTGGACTACGGCATCGACCCGAACGGCGGCACCGACGCCACCCGCACGCTCGCCAACGAGCCTTATCTCCAATGGTTTGGCGCCGAGCGCGCCAAGCGCCAGGCCACCTTCGGCGCGCGCGACAGCAGCGGCTTTCATGAGTACCACGTGTTCGAGGCGCAGGGCCAGAAGTTCATGGTGCTGTCGCTGTCGTGGCGCATCTCGGACGCCGGCATTGCCTGGGCGCGCCAGGTGATTGCAAAGAACCCGACGCTGCCCGTGATCCTGGTGAACCACCAGCTGCTGAACATCGATGCCGACGGCACCAGCCCGCTCGAGACCGACTACGGCAAGATGCTGTGGGAAAAGCTGATCCGCGACAACGACCAGATCTTCATGACGCTCAACGGCCACCACCATGGCGCGGCGCACCTCACGAAGACCAACGACTTCGGCCACAAGGTCGAGGAGATGGTGGTCGACTACCAGATGGCCTACCAGGGCGGCAACGGCCTGATGCGCCTCTACGAATTCGACCTGACCCACAACCAGATCAAGGTGCTGTCGTTCTCGCCGTGGGTGCCGCAGAAGCCGGCCGACACGCTGAACAGCTTCGACCAGGCCGTGCTCACCACGCCCAATGAGTCCTTCGTCATCGGGATGGATTTTGCGCAGCGCTTCGCGGGCTTCAACAAGGCTTTCGGCACGGGCGAAGCTCTCATCGAGGGCTCGTTGGTTGATAAGGCCAGGGCGATGGTTCTCGCGAACTACAAGGAGCCCGATGTCCCCGTGCAGCGGCCCGCCGCGAATGCTGACGATTACCCCCAGGTCGCGAACACGCTGGCGCATTGGCGCTTCTTCGGCGGCACCGTCAACCAGCCGGTGCTCCCGGGCACCGTCATTGCAGACGTCACGGGCAACAACCCGCTGCACCGCGACACGCTGAACCAGGGCGGCATCGCGGGTGCGGCCGACGCCGACATCGTGTGGAGCGACGACCGCCACCATCTCTCGGCCGCGCCGGGCTCGGTGCGCTTCCTGAACACCGACAAGAACGTGCCGCGCCTGAGCTACTTCCTCACCGAGGCCGCAGCGCCGATCAACGGCCAGACGCTGGACAACGGCTACACCGTCGAGGCGTTCGTGAAGATCGAAAAGAGCTGGACCAGCAACAAGCAGGCGTGGATGAACATCATGACACGCGACGGCCGGCGTGGCGACCTGGCCGGCTACCAGGGCGGCGACCCTGAAGCGCCGCCGATGCTGTTCGCCATCTCGAGCCTGCGCGAAGTGCAATGGGAAGTGGTGCCGAGCACGGCCGGCACTCGCTCGCCCAAGACCAACTGGTCCGGCGAGGTGATTGCCGACCGCTGGGTGCACATCGCCATCGTCAACGACCCCGTGTCGCACGACACCACGATGTATGTGGAAGGCGCGCCGGTGCTGCGCAACATCAGCAATGCGCCCGGCCTTGCCACGCTCTCGGCCACCTCGCCTTGGGTGGTGGGCGGCGGCTCGTGGGACGGCGCCCGGGCCGACGGCTTCTTCGGCCACATCGGCGAGGTGCGGGTGGTGGCTGCCGCTCTGGCGCCGCCCCAATGGCTCACGGCCCGCAAGGCGGCCTGACGAAGCCAAGGGCGGGAAGGACTACTTTCCGCCCATTACCGGCTGAAGGCTTTTCGCCTGTTTGGCCGATGAGATCACCCGGAATGCGCTATTCCGGGTGATCTTTTAAATACTAAGTATTCCTCGCATTGGAGCCGCCTCATTGCGGTCGGCAATTCACGTGGCCCCCGTTTCCCGCTTTGCTCGCTGAAGCGTTCACGCCGTGAACTTTTTGTTCAAGCGGCTATTTGTCAATTTTTAGCATTGGCTTTTACGATAAATCAACATTTAAAATAAATGTGAACACGTGCAATGGGAGGTGAGCTTGAAGCTCATTTTGAAAACAATATTCTTATTGGATGAATTGCTATTAGGTAATTCGTCTTATCGGCTCAATGCGGTGCAGCAATGAACCGCCGCGTCACCATCCAAACGCCCTTGGGCGAGTCGTTGCAATTTCACCAACTGGTGGGCCGTGAGGTGCTGAGCCAGCTCTACACCTTCGACATCGACCTGCTGGGCAGCAGCAACGCGATCGACTCGAAAGCCCTGCTCGGCAAGGCGTCGACCGTGGCGGTGGAAACCGAAAGCGGCGGTGTGCGTTACCTGGGCGGCATTGCAACGCGCTTCGGCCTGCAGCAGGAAGACGCACGCCACTCGTTCTATCGCCTGCAACTGCGGCCTTGGCTGTGGCTTGCCACGCGGCGCAGCGATTTCCGCATTTTCCAGGGCAAGAGCGTTCCCGACATATTGACCGAAGTGCTGGGCAGCTACGGCTATCCCATCGAGAAGAAGCTCAGCCGGGGCGACTACCGCCGCTGGGACTACTGCGTGCAGTACCACGAGAGCGACTTCAACTTCATCTCGCGGCTGTGCGAGCTCGAGGGCATCTACTATTACTTCCGGCACGAGGCTTCGCAGCACGTGCTGGTGTTTGCAGACGACATTGCAAGTTCGCACGCGCCGCTGCCCGGCGGCGAATCGGTGCGCTTTCATCCGCTCGAAAAATCCGGCATGGGCCAGCGCGAGCGCATCTATGCGTGGGAAACCGCTGAAGAGGTGCGCGCGGGCCATCACTACAACAACGACTACGACTTTGAGAAGCCCAAGGCCGACCTCTCGCACCTGCGGCAGATGCCGCCCGGGCACGACCACGACAGCTACGAGAACTACGAGTGGCCCGGCGGCTTTGTGCAGCACGCCGACGGCGAAACCTACGCGCGCATCCGTAACGAAGAGCAGCTGAGCCAGCGTAGCCGTGCGAGCGGCCGCTCCAACCTGCGCGAGCTCGCAACCGGCCACACGCTGCGGCTCACCGGCCACCCCAGGTCCGACCAGAACCGCCAATACCTGCTGCTGAGCGTGAGCTATCACCTGCAGGAAAACCTGCAGGCCAGCGAGGGCGCGGAAGCGACAGAGGGCTCGGTGCAGCGCTTTGCCTTCGATGCGCAGCCCACCAGCCTTGCATGGCGCCCGCGACGCACCACGCCCAAGCCGCGCACCCGCGGTCCGCAAACGGCCATGGTGGTCGGGCCTGCCGGCGAAGAAATCTGGACCGACCAGTACGGCCGCATCAAGGTGCAGTTTCACTGGGACCGCCTGGGCAAGGACGACGAGAACTCCAGCTGCTGGGTGCGTGTGTCCACCGCCTGGGCGGGCGCCACCTTTGGCGCGGTGTCGGTGCCGCGAATCGGCATGGAAGTGATCGTCGACTTTCTCAACGGAGATCCCGACTTCCCGATCGTGACGGGCTGTGTCTACAACGCCGACACCATGGCGGCTTGGCAATTGCCGGAGCAAAAGCATCTGTCGGGCATTCGCAGCCGCGAACTGGGCGGCGGGCGCGGCAATCACCTGGTGCTGGACGACACCCAGGGAAAGATCCAGGCGCAGCTGCGCAGCGACCACCAGGCCAGCCAGCTGAGCGTGGGGCACATCGGGCGCATCGAAGACACGGCCGGCCGCAAGGAGCCGCGCGGGCAGGGCTTCGAATTGCGCACCGACGGGCATGGCGTGGTGCGCTCGGCGAAGGGCCTTCTGGTCACCACCGAGACGCGCGCCAACGCGCAGGCGCACATGACCGACATGGGCGAAACCGTCGGCCGGCTCACGCAAGGACGCGACCTGCATGAGAGCCTGGGCGAAATCGCGCGCACCGCCAAGGCCCACGAAACCGGCGACCAGGACGAAGTGGCCCGCAGCCTCAAGGAGCAGACGGACGCAATCAAGGGCCAAGGCGGCAACCGGGAGCAGGGCGAGTTCGCCGAGTTCCAGGAGCCGCACCTGACGCTCGCCAGCCCCGCGGGCATCCAGACCACCGCGCAGGGTTCCACGCACATCGTGAGCGTGGAGCACACGGCGATCACAAGCGGTGCGCATGCGAGTTTTGCCACGGGCAACAGCTTCCTGGTCAGCGCCAAGGATGCGGTGCGCATCGCGGCGTTCAACAAGGGCATCCGCATGGTGGCGGCGGCCGCCGACATCGACATCACCGCGCTCAAGGACAGCATCAACGCGCTGGCCAAGCTCGACATCAAGATGGAGGCCAACCGGATCACCATCACCGCGAAGGAAGAGATCGTCGTCAACGGCGGCTCCAGCTACACGCGGTGGAATGCGGGCGGCATCGAGAGCGGCACCAATGGCCTGTGGCGCGCGCATGCGTCGTCGCATTCGATGGTCGGCCCGAAGAGCGACGGGCCGCCGCGCCTGCCGCAGCCGCCGCAGCTCCCGCGCGGGCAACTCGACCTGTACCACCGCTACGTGAAAGCCGACGGCGCCATGCGCCAGGGCGTGAAGCAGGGCGACTACACGGTGGTCGATTCGGAAGGCGCAACGCACACGGGCAAGCTCGACGCGAACGGTTTCGCGTCGGTGGCCGGGCTTCCGCTCGGGCAGGCCAAGGTCACCTTCGGCGGCGACCCGAGCGATCCGTGGGAAACGGGCAGCTACTTCGCCAAGCCCGACCGCTGGCCGGCCGAACCTGCGAGCGACAAGGCGCTGGACTCCGAGGGCGGTGGAACGAGTTTCCTCGGCGGGCTAGGGGGTGCGGGCGGTCTGGGCAATGTTGCCGGCCTCGGCAGCAGTCTCGGTGGCATCGGCCAGTTCGGCAGCGCGGCGACCGGACTACTGGGCGCAGGCGCCGCGGGCTCGCTGGGCAAGGCGAGCGGGCTCGTGAGCCAGGTCGCCCAGGCGGCGAACACGGCGCAGCAAGCCGTCGGGGCCGTGCAGAGCCTGCAGCAGGGCGGCGCAAAAGCGTTGCTCGGGCAGGTCGGCCGGACCGCCACCGGCATGGCCGCGCAGGCTGTAGGCGCCAAGCTGCCTGCATCGCTGCCTTCGCTGCCGAGCGTTCAAACGCCGGGGTTCGCAGGCTGACGGCCCGCGAACCTCGGCGACAACAAGAGATCAAGGGAGAGATTCGCGCATGGCTGAACAAGCCCCACAAAACAAGGCGCAAGGCGCGCAACCGACCGAACGCGAGCGCCAGACCGCGGTGGCGCCGCTCAACACCATCGGGGTGGAAGACATCGGCGCCGGTGCCGCCAAGATCGACAAGTGGCTACGCAAGCTCACCAACGACTACGTCACGCTCAACGTGCTGAAGACCTTTGCGGGCAGCCTGCCGGTCATCGGCAACATCATGGCGCTCATCGATGCGGTCTGGGACATCGTCGAAATGATCACCAAGAAGGCGTACTCCGACGTGCTGCAGTGGGTGAGCCTGGCGATCAACCTGCTGGGCGTGATTCCGTTTCCTCCCGGCACGGGCGCCGCGCGCATGAGCCTGCGGCCGATGCTGCACCTGCTCAAGCAGGAGATAGCCAAGTCGGCCAAGAACGTGGTGCCGAATATCGGCGAGGCTTTCGTGACGGTGCTCATCACCCACCTGAACGACACCATCGCCGGCACGCTCGACAAGTTCGTGGACGAGGCGCTCGGCTACCTGGACGACTTCCTGCAGTCATGCGCGAAAAAGGTCGACGGCATCGCCGATGCGCTGATCGGTGCACTGCAAGTGGCACTGGGCGAGAAGCCGGTGTTCGCGACGGGCGGCGCTGCCGAGAAGAACACCTACGACCCCAAGACCCAGAGCACCTGGGGCCGCATGATGGCCGCCGCCGCCGACGCCGCGAAAAAGTCCGCCAACTACGCGGCCGCGAAGGCGAGCCACTATGGGTTGCCCGACGCCGTGAAGGCGGAAATCCGAAATACCGTCGCCAGCCTGACCGATCTCAAGGGTGCGGCGCGCCGGCAGATCATGCGGCTGGGCGATGAGAGCCTGCAGTACGGCATCAAGTGGATGATCAAGATCCTCAAGGACGCACTGATCAGGCGCAAGGGAAAGCACGCCGCAAGCATCAACGCGACCAAGGGTTCGGAGGTACGGGGCAACAAGCCCGGCGGAGAGCAGGGCGCGACATCCGCGCAGGTTCCGGCCAGCGGCGACCCGGGCTGCAAGAACTGCGCGGTGTCAGGCGCCGGCGGCGCCATCGCACTGGCCACCGGATGCGAGAGCTTCGACCACACCGACTTCGTGCTGGGCGCGACGCTGCCCATCAGCTGGACGCGCGTCTATCGCAGCAACCTCGGCGCCTTTGACCAGGCCAGCCTGGGCGCGCGCTGGATCACGCCTTACACCACCCGCGTGGACGTTGCCAAGGCCGCCAAGGGCCGGCGCCAAGGCGAGATGAGCCTGATCTATCACGGCGCCGATGGCCGCAGCCATGCCTTTCCGTTGCTGGCCGTGGGCAAGAGCCATCACAACCCGATCGAGGAGATCACGCTCACGCGACTGAGCGAACGCCTGCTGGCGGTGGACTTCGGCAAGCCGGTGCCCGCGGGCGAGGCGGCCGATTGGCGCGAGACCTACGAACTCGTGGACACCGTGCCCGCCAAGGCTGCATCGCAAGGCAAGCAGCACTTCCGCCTGGTGGCCCAGCATGCGCGCGGCGGTGCCGCGGTCGGCCTGCGCTACGACCATGTGATCGCCGCGACCGGTGAAGAGGTGCTGAGCGACATCATCAGCCGGCAGGGCGATGCAGTCATCGCGCACGTCGGCACCCGGCCCGACGCCCGCACGGGCCTGATCAAGTCGCTGTGGGAGCTGAAGGACGGCCAGGTTGTGCGCCAACTGGCGGCCTACACCCACGATGCCGAAGGCGACCTTGTCACCGCGCAGGACGAGAACGGTGCCGGCTGGCAATACAGCTACAGCCATCACCTCGTGACCCGCTACACCGACCGCACCGGGCGGGGCATGAACTTGCAGTACGACGGCACGGGCGTCGACGCCAAGGCCGTGCGCGAATGGGCCGACGACGGCAGCTTTGCGCTCACGCTGGAGTGGGACAGGAATATTCGCCTCACCTACCTGACCGATGCCATCGGCGGCGAGACTTGGTACTACTACGACGTGCTGGGCTACACCTACCGGATCATTCACCCGGACAAGCGCGAGGAGTGGTTCCTGCGCGACGACGCCAAGAACATCACGCGCCACATCCACACCGATGGCAGCACGGACGACTACGTCTACGACGCCAACGGCAACCTGAAGACCCACACCCGCGCCGACGGCAGCCGCGTTCACTACGAATACGACGCGCGCCACCGGGTGACGGGCATCCTCGATGCCGAAGGCGGCGTCTGGAAGCGCGAGCACGATGCAAGCGGCAATCTCACTGAAGAAATCGATCCGCTCGGCAACAAGACCGAATACGCCTACGACCCGGCCGGCCAGCCGATTCTCATCACCGATGCCAAGGGCGGCGTGAAGACCCTGGCCTACACGCCCGCCGGCCAGATGGCGAGCTACACCGACTGCTCGGGCAAAGTCAGCAGTTGGGAATACGACAGCCGCGGGCGCCTCGTCAAGGCCACCGATGCGGCCGGCCAGTCCACGCGCTACCGCTACACGCCCGTGGGCGCGGCTGTGGCGCAAGGCGAAGACGGCGTCAACCGCAACCACCCGGGCCAGCTCGAGGAAATCGTGCTCCCCGACGGCACCCGCGAGCACTTTGCGCACGACGCCGAAGGGCGCTTGCTCGCACACACCGACGCGCTCGGCCGCCGCACCCGCTACAGCTACACCCGCGCTGGCCTGGTCGCCGGCCGCATCGACGCGGCCGGCCACACCTTGCGCTACCAGTGGGACCTGCTCGGCCGGCTGACCGAACTGCACAACGAGAACGGCAGCCGCTACGACTTCAAATACGATCCGGTGGGCAAGCTGCTGGAGGAAATCGGCTTCGACCGCAAGGCCACCCGCTACCGGTATGAGGAATCCACCGGCGTGCTGGCCGAGGTTGTCGATGCGGGCCACAGCACCACGCTCGCATTCGATCCGCTGGGCCGCCTTACCGAACGCCAGGCCGCGGAACAGGCGGAGCGCTTCGCCTACGACGGCAACGGGCGCCTGGTGGAGGCTGCGAACGGCGATGCGCGGCTACAGTGGTTCTATGACGCGGCGGGCAACCTCGCGCGCGAGCATCACCACTACGTCGAGAGCGGGCAAACGGCAGTCTGGCGCCATGGCTACGACGAGCTCAACCAGCGCGTGACCACCATTCGCCCCGACGGCCACACCACGCAGTGGCTGACCTACGGCTCCGGCCATGTGCACGGCCTGCTTGTCGACGGACAGGACATCCTCGACTTCGAGCGCGACGACTTGCACCGCGAGATCGCGCGCGAGCAGGGCAACGGCCTGACGCAGAAGCTGCGCTACGACCCAGTCGGCCGTTTGCTCGAGCAACAGATTTCGCAAACCAGGCCCGGTGCCATCGAAGCCGCTGCCGCCGTCCGCCGCAGCTATGCCTACGACAAGGCTGGGCAGCTCGTCGCCATCGGCGACAGCCGCCGCGGCAGCCTTAGCTACCGCTACGACCCTGTGGGCCGCCTGTTGGAAGCCAACAGCCGCCTGGGCCGCGAAACCTTCGCATTCGATCCGGCAGGGAATATCGGCAATCCTTCGGACACCACCGCGGCCGGCACGCTGGCCGCAGGCCGCGTGACCAACCGCGTCGCGGTTCGCCTGGACGGCGACGGCCGCAGCATGGCCGGCAAGCTGATGGACAACCTGCTCAAGGACTATGCCGGCACCCACTACAAGTGGGACGAACGCGGCAACCTTGTCGAGCGAACGAGCAATGGCGAGAAGACAACGTTCACCTGGGACGGCTTCAACCGCATGCGCAGTGCGAGCACCTACGGCAAGACCACGACCTTCAGCTACGACGCCCTGGGCCGGCGCATCGCCAAGCGATCCGAGCACGACGTCACCCTGTTCGGCTGGGACGGCGATACGCTGGCCTTCGAGAGCACGCAAAGCACCGAGGGCGAGAAGGAGCAGCAGGCTTGGCGCGGCGACAGCGTGCACTACATCCACGAGCCCGGCTCCTTCGTGCCGCTGGTGCAGATCAGGCAGGCCCAAGCCATCGCATTGAGCCAGACAACCGACGTGAAGGCGCTGATCGCGGCCAACGGCGGGCGCTACGAAATCGAGCAGGATCCGCTATGGAACGGGGAACAGCTCGGGTCGCCGCAGGCCTTCGCGCGGGAAGAGATTGCGTTCTACCAATGCGACCACCTGGGTACGCCGCAGGAGTTGACCGACCATGAGGGGCGGATCGCCTGGTCGGCGAGCTACAAGGCCTGGGGGCAGGCGCGGCAGGTAATCAGCGAGGCGGGGAGGAAGGCTGGGTTCAGGAATCCGATTCGGTTCCAGGGTCAGTACCTGGATGAAGAGACGGGATTGCACTACAACCGGTATCGATACTACGACCCGGCGAGTGGGCGGTTTGCCAGTCGCGATCCGATCAAGTTTAGGGGGGGCTTGAACCTTCATCAATTTGCTCCCAATCCAGTGAATTGGATCGATCCGCTGGGGCTTTCACCGATTAATTCATGCCCCTGCGAGTGCGAACGGATCCTTGCAGAAGAAGGCGTAGTAACAGGTAAGCATGGGGATCTGAAGAAGATTGGAGGTCTCCAAGACTCGCATCACATCTATCAAGATGCAGCGATGAAAAACATCAGCGGCTATGACTACAACGCTGCTCCAGCGATTAGTTTGCAGGGGCGCAATCCCGATGGAACAACGCGAGGTACACCTCACTACGGAGCCAATCGAGCGCAGGACAATGCGTCGCGGGCAGGAATCCTGGGCAGCGAGACAGTAGTAGCCTACAACTCACTGAAAGCGGCAGGACTGAGCCCCGCAGCTGCAAAATGCGCGACATTAAAAGCGCGTGGATATTTCAAATCCATTGGGGCGGGCGCAGGAACATCCACAACCACGCCATTAAAGAGGAAGTGAAATGAACGATGAATTTAGAGCTCAAGCCTATAAGCTCTTAGACGAATTTATTGGAGCGGTAAGCCGAGATGACCGGCAAGAACTGAACAATCATTTTGATGTCTCCGAGACACTGGCTGAGGAGATTCAAGAAATGATTCACGAATACTATCCTAATGAAGATTTTTCGCTTGGAATTGCTCCCTTTGAGTCGGCATTTTTAAAAGAAAAGCGCAAAAGGCCAGACATTGAGCTGTTCGAGATGAATGACGGCGACCGGTGGGGCGTGGAGTGTGTTCTATGGGTTAACGGAAAACCGAGCGAGCCAATATTGCATGTTGAGCTTTTCTGGAAAGCCTCGGACCTGAGGTTGCAATATAAATACATTGGATCTTAAATTGACAGATAAAAACTGGCAGCCTCTTATCTTTGATTTTATCAAAATGCGGGTGGGCGCTTAATGGCGGCGGTGCGAAAAATCTAATGTTTAGAAAACTTGGATTATCTGACGCAGGGCTGGAGATGCAAGGGGGCAGGTTTGATAGAAGAACAAGCGAACTTTACCGCTCAATGTATGAAACGCTCAATCCAACTGCCGAAGATATTCAGAAGCTCGAAGGCTCGGTTGGGCCAATTCCGGAGGACTACAAGGAATTCTTGAAAAATCACAACGGAGGCATCCCGAGCGCAACTTTGCTAAGGACGAAATCCAATGAGCGGGTCATAAATTCGTTTTTCGCATTGAATACGCCCTTCGGATTTGGAGATTCTATCGAAAACCACGCCAAAGTCTACGGCGAAAGAATTCCTAAAAAAACCATTCCTATTGCATCTGGAGGCGGTGGAGATCTAATTTTGCTGAACCTCGATGCGAGTAATTTCGGGCAGATTTTATATTGGGATCACAATTTCGAGTCGGACGATGAGGATGCGAGCAACTATTTTGAGAACACGGAAGTTGTAGCGAGCTCTTTTTCCGAATTCTTGAGCAAACTACGTCCTGATGTCGGGTGACTAGGAATTGCGGATCAATAGAGCGCATTGCTAGTTCAAACTGGGGTGGCGCTTTGGCTTGCCAAAGATGCCTCGAAGATTTTTATGTTGGCTTTAAGGAGAAACTCATTGCAACGGTTCATGATAGCCCTGCTGCTCGTCGCAGCCAACATCAGCTTTGCCACTGAGAGCGAGCCAAAGAAGATCAATCTGAGCAAATTGCACCAAGGCTACGTCAGGGGAGGTTATTCGACGATGGATTTGCCGGAATTCAATAAAAGGGTCGCGTTTTCCGGCGTGGTGATTGGCGGGCCGACCAAAGGCTTCAAAAGAGGGCCAGATAGCGCGAATGGTGGCACCTTGCTCAAAGTCGGTGTCGCTGGATCGGAAAACGAACTCGCTCGCATGGTTGCCCGAGATGCTGCCAATGCAGAAAAAATGGCGGCCCTGACAGCGGGCGCTGCATTCAAGGCTACATGCACGGTTGCGTTCGCATCGGGCGCGGGCTATGTCCCGTTGCAAGATTGCGTTCTCAATTGAAATGGGTTCGCGCCCGTGCCCAGCACACCGCTCGCCATCGCCTGGCCCATGCCCATGAGCGCTTTGCACAGACAGGGCAAGACCTGAACGATTTCGACATCCAGATCAGCGAGCGCACGCGTGAAGACGGCGAAGACGAGAACGGTGAAAACACCTTTGGAATCGCCTTTGTCGCAAAGCTCGAACCGGGCAAGAAGGGCCTTGGCAATGCAAATCGCCTCGGCCGTTCGGTGCTGTACATCGCCTCGAAAACGTCGGGCGAGATCTTGCGCGAAGCGGGGAGCCGCTGAGCGCCTTACGCAACGGAGAACAAGTCCCATGGAAAACGATGCTTCCGCTTCCGCCTCGTCTCTCTCTCCCATTTCAGGCGCCCAGAGCTATGCGCTCACTGATGAGCAGCGCCTTGCGCTAATGGCAAAGGCAGAGGCCGGCAATGCCGACTCTGCCTTTCGCCTCTCGCTGTACTACACCTTCACGTTCTCCGATCCCGATCAATCGATGCACTGGCTTTCCATGGCGGCCAAGGGCGGACATCGCATTGCGCAGCACAACCTTGCCTACGACCTGTACATGAACGGCACCGACCTCGAAAAGGCTGCCTACTGGGCCGCGGAGTCGCAGAAGAACGGCAACGCCGAAGCCGGATGGCTGCTGAGCGAAATCGAGACTGAGAAGGTCGTTTCCGGGTGGACCCCGCTGACATGAGTTCGCAGCTGATCATCCTGGCGCACGACATGTGGCGCAAAGGCGCAGGCGGAGCGCCGGCCGGCCTGGTGGGGCAGGCCGACAGCTTCGCATACGCGGGGCTCGACCTGGACCTGGCGCAGTTCGCCGGCTCGACTTTCGCGGGCACCAGTTTCACCGCCACCAGCTTCAAGCAGGCGGGCTGGAGCGCCTGCCAGTTCACGGGCTGCAACTTCACGCAGTGCGACTTCAGCGGCATATCGATTACCGGCTGCACCTTCGTCAGCTGCAGCTTCAGCGAGTCGCAGTTCAATGCCGCGCGACTGAGCGGCTCGACATTCACCGGCTGCACCTGGACCGGCCTCAGCTTCGACGGCGGCTCCTGGTCGCAGGTCGATGTGCTCGACTGCCGCGGTCACCGGGTCACCGCGAGCAACCTCCGCGGCCAGCAAGTGAACTTCACTGGCAGCCATTTCGAAGAGCTTGAATTCAACAACGCCGTCATCAACAGCTGAGTTCAACCCCGGGTTTCCGATAACTAAATCCACTTGATTTAGTCCTTCCGCTGTCCGATAGTCTCCCTGCGCCCGGATGCTCCGCGCCTTCCACGGCCCGCATCCGGATCCCAAGACCGCAGGCGCATTGCCGCCTGACCACGGAGACACACACATGCTCAGCTCCCGCTCCATCCTGGCCCTGGCGGCCATGTCCCTGGCTGCATCGTCCGCTGCCTTTGCCGCCGACCAGCCGGTCATCGGCCTCGTCACCAAGACCGAAACCAACCCCTTCTTCGTGAAGATGAAAGAGGGCGCGCAGGAAGAAGCCAAGAAGCTCGGCGCCAAGCTGCTTTCGGGCGCGGGCAAGGCCGACGGCGACAACGCGGGCCAGATCACAGCTATGGAAAACATGATTGCCGCGGGTGCCAAGACCATCCTCATCACGCCGAGCGACGCCAAGGCCATCGTGCCGGCGATCAAGAAGGCGCGCGACAAGGGCATCATGGTGATCGCGCTCGACAGCCCGGCCGATCCGCCGGAGGCGACCGATGCGCTCTTCGCCACCAACAACTACACGGCCGGCGTGCTGATCGGCGAATACGCCAAGGCCGCGATGGCGGGCAAGCCGGCGAAGATCGTCGCGCTCGACCTGCTGCCTGGCCACCCGGTGGGCGCGCAGCGGCACAACGGCTTCATGAAGGGCTTCGGGCTTGCGGCGAACGATGCCAAGTCGAACGAGCTGTCGAAGGCGCCTGAAATCGTGTGCATGGCCGACAGCTTCGGCGACCAGGCCAAGGCGCAGACGGCAATGGAAAACTGCCTGCAACGGGCGCCCGACGTGAACCTGGTCTACACCATCAACGAGCCCGCCGCGGCCGGTGCCTACAACGCGCTGAAGCGTGCGGGCAAGGAGAAGGGCGTGATGATCGTGTCGGTCGATGGCGGTTGCCAGGGCATCAAGGACACCAACGCCGGCGTGATCGCGGCAACCTCGCAGCAGTACCCGCTCAAGATGGCGGCCATGGGCGTGGCGGCAGGGGTGGAATATGCCAAGACGGGCAAGAAGGCCTCAGGCTATGTCGACACGGGCGTGACGCTGATCGCCGGCAAGAGCGTGCCGGGCGTCGACAGCAAGGACACCAAGACCGGCGCCGAGCTGTGCTGGGGCAAGAAGTAATCGAAGCCCGGAGCATCTAGATGGCGAAATCTCCGACGCACCATATTCCGTGGGGCGCCCTGGGGCCGTGGCTGGCCCTGCTTGGCGCATGCATCTTCTTTGCGACCCAGTCCGACCGCTTCCTGACGGGCGGCAACCTCTCGCTGATCATGCAGCAGGTGATGGTGGTCGGCGTGATCGCCATCGGCCAGACGCTGATCATTCTCACGGCGGGCATCGACCTGTCATGCGGCATGGTGATGGCGCTGGGCAGCATCATCATGACGAAGTTCGCCACCGAACTGGGCCTGCCGGTGCCGGTGGCCATCTTGTGCGGCATTGGCGTGACCACGCTGTTCGGCTTGCTCAACGGCTTGCTGGTCACGCGCATCAAGCTGCCGCCGTTCATCGTGACGCTGGGCACACTGAACATCGCGTTCGCGATCACGCAGCTGTATTCGTCGTCGCAGACCATCACCGATCTGCCCGCCGGCCTCACGGTGCTGGGCACCACCTTCACCGTCGGCAGCGCCGAAGTGGCGTGGGGCACGGTGCTCATGCTGGTGCTGTATGCGCTCGCATGGTTCGTGCTGCGCGAGACGGCCGCGGGGCGGCATATCTACGCGGTGGGCAACAACGCCGAGGCCACGCGCCTGGTCGGCATTCCGACCCAACGCGTGCTGCTGGGCGTGTATGTGGCGGCTGGTGTGCTCTACGGCATTGCCTCGCTGCTGTCGGTGGCGCGCACCGGCGTGGGCGATCCGAATGCGGGGCAGACCGAGAACCTCGACGCCATCACGGCCGTGGTGCTCGGCGGCACCAGCCTGTTCGGCGGGCGCGGCATCGTGCTGGGCTCGCTCATCGGCGTGCTCATCGTCGGCGTGTTCCGCAACGGGCTCACGCTGATGGGCGTGTCGTCGATCTACCAGGTGCTGGTAACGGGCGTGCTGGTGATTCTTGCGGTGGCGGCCGATCAACTCTCGCGCCGGGGAGCACGCTGATGAACGCCGCGGCCAATCCTCAATCCGCCAAGATCGTCATGCAGGCCAAGGGCCTGGTGAAGCGCTACGGCCAGGTGACAGCGCTCGACGGTGTCGACTTCGAGCTGCGCGAAGGAGAAATCCTCGCGGTGATCGGCGACAACGGCGCGGGCAAGTCGTCGCTCATCAAGGCGCTTTCGGGCGCGGTGGTGCCCGACGAAGGCGAGATCCTGCTCGACGGTGCGCCGGTGCATTTTCGCAACCCGCTCGACGCGCGCCGCGCGGGCATCGAAACGGTCTACCAGGACCTGGCCGTGGCACCCGCCATGACCATCTACGAGAACCTCTTTCTCGGCCGCGAGCTGCGCCGCCCAGGCTTCATGGGCAACGTGCTGCGCATGCTCGACAAGAAAAAGATGCTGCAGGAAAGCGCCGCGCGCATGGCAGACCTGAAGGTCGGCATCCAGTCGATGACGCAGGCGGTCGAAACGCTCTCTGGCGGGCAGCGCCAGTGCGTGGCCGTGGCGCGCAGCGCGGCGTTCGCGCGGCACGTGGTCATCATGGACGAGCCCACCGCCGCGCTTGGCGTGAAGGAGGGCAACATGGTGCTCGAGCTGATCCGCCGCGTGCGCGACCGCGGGCTGCCCGTGGTGCTCATCAGCCACAACATGCCGCATGTGTTCGAGGTGGCCGACCGCATTCACGTAGCGCGGCTCGGCAAGCGCGCGGCGGTGCTCAACCCGAAGAACATCAGCATGAGCGATACGGTGGCCGTGATGACCGGCGCCATGACGGCCGACCAACTGCCCGCGGAGGCGCATGCCTGATGCAGAAGTCGCTATGCGCCCGCCCGACCTGTTGCGCCCGCGCGGCTCCAACCAGGTGGGCATGCGCCAGTTCAACGAGCGCGTGGTGCTGCAGGCCCTGCGCGTTCACACCAGCCTGCCGAAGGCCGACCTCGCGCGGCTCACCGGGCTGAGCGCGCAGACCATCGGGCTCATTACCGCCCGGCTCGAGGAAGACCAGCTCATCGTCAAGCAGGGCCGCGTGCGCGGCCGCATCGGACAGCCGTCGGTGCCGCTGGCGCTGAACCCGGACGGTGCCTTTGCCATCGGCATCAAGGTGGGGCGGCGCGGCGCCGAATGGTTGCTGATCGACTTTGCCGCACAGGTGCGGGAGCGCCATGCCATGAGCTACGACTTTCCGGATGCGCAGGCGCTGCTGCCCGCCATTGCCGAGCATATCCATCGCCTGCGCGACGGGCTCGGGCCGCTGGCTGTGCGCAACGTGGGCGTGGGGCTGGCCGCGCCTTTTCTGCTTGGCGGTTGGCACCGCACGCTGGGCCTGTCGAAGGCGCAGTCGGACGAGTGGAACCAGATGGACCTGCTGGCCGAGGTAAGGGCGCGCACTGAGGTGCCTGTGAGCTTTGCGCGGGACACGGTCGCCGCCTGCGTGGCCGAACTGGTCGGCGGGCGCGGTCACGACCTGAAGAGCTTTTTGTACATCTTCGTCGACACCTTCGTGGGCGGCGGGCTGGTGATCGATTCGCACCTGCACACCGGTGCGCACGGCAACGCGGGAGCATTGGCCTCGTTGCCGATGCAGTCGGTGCGAGCCGGTGGCACGCTGCCGCCGCAGGTCATGGCCGAGGCTTCGCTCTGGGAGCTGGAGCAGCGGCTGCAGGCGCAAGGGCTGGACACCACTGCCGCGTATGACGACCGCGCGCTGCAGGCGCCGTATGCAGCGGTTACCCAAGCCTGGCTGGGCTCCGCATCGCTGGCCTTGGCCCATGCCATCGTGAGCAGCACGGCGGTGCTCGACCTCGCCGATGTGGTGATGGACGGTTCGATGTCACGCTCGCTGCTGCAGGCGCTGCTCGAACAGACGCGCGCGGCGCTGGCCCGGTGCAACTGGGAAGGGCTATGGCCGCCGCAGCTGCATGGAGGCAGGCTGGGCGCGCAGGCCTGTGCGCTGGGCGGGGCCATGCTGCCGCTGCACGCCAATTTCGCGCCTGACCACGACGTGTTCCTGAAGGCGGCCTAGGGGCTTGCGCAGCTCACAAGCTTGCGGATGCGTGCACGCCGCGCGGCAGCCGCAACGTGCTCGCTTGCGCGCCTTCGGGGCAAGGTCCATCGGAATAGCTTGCTTCGCCTTCGGGCATGACGCACTTGTGCACCTCGACCACGGCCGGTGCGGTCTTGGCCGGCGCCTCCGCCGGAGCGACTACAGGGGCTCCGAAGTTCGCGTTTGCGAGCGGCGCATAAGCGGGCGCATACGGCGACATGGGCATGACCGGTTCAGGGGACGAGCGGGCCACTTCACTCGGCAACGCCCGCGTGCTGGTGGCCGGCTCGACATGCGCCGGCATGACTGCCGGTGCCAACCCGGGCGCGCGTGCGGCGCTCTCTTGAACCAGGTCTTTCAAGGTCACATAGAAAAGCGACACCGCGACCAGTGCCACACCCAGGCAAGGCGCCCAGTACCGGCTGGAGCCTTGCGCAATATCCGGTTGCCCGGTCTTGCCGATCGTCTGTTCGAGGCCCATGGCTGAAGTTCCTTGTGAGTGTTCAGCCGTTCTACCGGCCGCAACCGACCGCCCTTGTAGGCCTGCGCCATGCGCCACGACGGAATACGCCTCGAAAACGCCGCGGAGAAAGCCGCCTGGACGGTTCGAAAGGGCCGAGACGCGAGAGTTTCGATAATGCAGTCCGTCCAGTAGATAGAACCGACCGCAAAAATGAGTGCCGCAGATTTCCTCTTCGCCCCCGAAGTACAAAAGCTACTGATGGTTGCCTACGCGGCGCCCGACCAACCGTTTTCTTCCAGCGAGCTGGCCAAGCGCTCGAAGCTCGAACCCGATGATGCAGCGCGCACGCTGGAGCACCTTGTCGGCAGCGGCATCCTGAAGCGCAGCAAATCGAAGGCGGACGAGGCCGAGACCATTTCGGTCGACCGCGCGTTCATCTTCCACGACGAGTTGCGCAACATTGCGCTCAAGTCTTTTGCCGCAGCCGAACCGGTCCGCGCCATGCTGCGCACCAAGTTCAAGGACTCGGTCATGCGCGCCTTCATCCTGCAAGAGGACAAGGACGGCACCCTGGAGCTCCTCGTCGTGCACGGCCAGCTGGTGCCCGATGAATCGGCCATGAAGGCCGCGTGCCAGAAGCTGTCGAAGAACATCCACCGCCATCTGAAGATGCACGTCATCTCGAGTGCGAGGTTCAACAGCCTCACGCCGCGCGACTCGCTCGCGTCGAAGATTGCGGCACCGGGCGCGCTCGAAATCATTGCGCTTGGCGATACGAAGGCTCAGCCGCCGGTCGAGAAGGTCGGCCTTCTGCAAAGCGCGAAGAAGAAACTCGCAACGTTGGCGCGCCCTTCGGCGTAAGCGCGCAGCGCGAGGCCGTTCAGGCCCGGCTCAGTCCGGCTTGATGTTCGCCCTTGCAATCACCTTTTGCCAACGCGCCTGCTCGGCCGCAATGAACTGTGCGAACTGTTCGGGCGTGCCGCCGATGGCCTCGGCCGCATCGCCCGTCAGCCGCTGCATGGAGTCGGGCGACTTCACGGCCTTCATCGTCTCGGCAGAGAGCTTGGCCAGCTGCGCGGGCTCGATGCTGGCCGGCGCAAGCATGCCGTACCACTGCGTCATCTCGAAGCCCGGAAAGCCTTGCTCGGCCACCGTGCCCACGTCGGGCAGTTGCGGCAAACGCTTGGCCGAACCCGTGGCAATGCAACGCACCTTGCCGCTCTTGATGAACGGAAGGATGGCCGCCGCACCGATGGCCGAGGCATCGAGCCGGCCCGAGAGCAGGTCGGTCACCATGGGGCCGGTGCCGCGGTAGGGCACATGCAGCATGAAGACGTTGGCGGTCATCTTCAGGTACTCGAAAGCCAGGTGGCCCGCGCTGCCGTTGCCCGCGGAGCCGTAGCTCAGCTTGCCCGGCTTCGACTTGGCGTAGGCGATGAACTCCTTCAGGTTCTGCGCCGGTACGTCGGGGTGCACCACGTACAGGCTGGGCACCTTGGCCAGCAGGCTCACGGGCCTGAAGTCCTTGTTCGCGTCGTAGGGCAGCTTGGCAAAGATGTACGGGTTGACCGCCAGCGTGCCGATGTGCCCGAGGATCAGTGTGTGCTGGTCGGTGGCGCGCGCCACTTCGCTCATCGCAATGTTGCCGGCCGCGCCGGGCTTGTTGTCGACGAACACGCTCTGCCCGAGCGTGCGGGAAAGTTCGGCGGCCGTGGAGCGCGCCACGATCTCCGAACTGCCGCCCGGCGCAAAGGGCACCACGAAGCGGATCGACTTGCTCGGCCAGGCGGCCTGGGCGGAGCCCACCGAAGGCAGCAGGCCGCCAAGGGCCAGCGCGCCGCCGCCTTGCAGCCATTGGCGGCGCGTGGACTGTTGATCGTTCAGGAAGAAGTTGTCGGACATGAATTTGTCTCCGTTGCTTTTGTGTGAGGGGAGCATCTTGCCCGACGAATGCAGCCGCAACCTGCCGGGTCAGATCAGGTTGCGCATCGCCTGCGCCGTCTCGCGCAGCACCGGCAGCACGCGCGCCACCGCGTCCTCGGAGCTTTCGTGGCCCATGGGCATGGTGATGTTGAGCGCGCCCAGCAGCATGCCGTGGCGGTCGCGCAGCGGCACCGCAATGCCGCGCGAGTTCAGGTCGAGCTGCTGCTCCGACAGGGCCCAGCCTTGTGCGCGGATGCGCGCCAGCTCGAGCTTCATGCGCTCCTTGCTTGCGATGGTGTGCGAGGTGAACACCTGCAGCTCCCGTGTGGCGAGCCATTCGGCCAGCTCGGCGTCGCCGCGCAGCGCCAGCATCAGCATGCCCGCGGCCGTCACCTGCGCCGGCACGCGCGCGCCGAGCACGTAGCCGGTGCTCATGCTGCGGTTGGGGCCGTTGCGCGCGATGTAGACGACCTCGTCGCCGTCCATCACGCTGAGGTAGGCGATCTCGTTGGTGCCGGCCGCCACGCGCTGCAGAAACGGCTGCACGATGCGCGGCAGCCGCGCCGAGTCGAGGTACGACTGGCCCAGCCGCAGCACGCGCGGCGTGAGCCAAAAGAGCTTGCCGTCGCTGGCCACGTAACCCATGTGCTGCAACGTCAGCAGATAGCGGCGCGCAGCCGTGCGGGTCATGCCGGTGCGCTCGCCGGCCTGGCTGGCGGTCAGGCGCGGGTGGGCGTCGTCGAAGGCTTCGATGATGCTCACGCCGCGCTCCAGGCCGGCGATCCAGTCGCGCTTGTCGAGCCCGGGCGGGGCGCGGGAAAGGTCGGTGAGATCGGTGCTCATGGTGCGGGAGTTTGCCGTGCCGGCGGCGCTGCAGCGCTCAGCCCTCATCAGGATTAACCCTGTTTTTGTGCGATGAACGAACGCATTAAGACGATAGTCGTGCATTTCCGGTGCTGCGGAAGGCGGGCTTGGGACTCAAGATGGATAAAGTGCGCCCTGGCGATGGCTTTGGAGCGATTGCCGCACAAAAGAGGCAAGACATGACCACCTCCATCACCGGCAGCACCCTGGCGTACCTGATCCCCGGCGACCCCGTGCGCAACGTGCGCCTGCCGAAGATGTTCAACGCCGTGTTCGAGCGCTTCGGCATCGACGCGGTGCTGGTGCCCATGCAGGTGCCGCTGCGCGACTTTGCGGTGTTCCTCAAGTCGGCCTTCCTGGCCCGCAACGTGCGCGGCATGGTGATTGCGCCGCCGCACAAGCCGCTGGCGGTCGATTTGCTCGACGGATGCGGCCTGTTCGGCCGGGTGGCGGGCTCGGTCAACGTGGTGCGCCGCATCGAGAACAACGAACTGGAAGGCGACCTGTTCGACGGCGAAGGCCTTCTGGGTGCGCTCGATCATTTCAACATTCCGTTCCGCGGCAAGCGGGTGCTGATCCTCGGCGCCGGCGTGAGCGCTGCGGCCATCGGCGTTGCGCTGGCCGAAGGCGGCACCGTGGATGGCGCGGAGCACATTGCCCTGTACGACACCTCGGCCGGCAAGGCGGCGGGCGTGGCGGCCAAGCTCGATGCGTTCTTCGATGCCAACGTGGTGGCGGTCGACAGCAATGCACCCGAAGGCTACGACCTGGTGATCAATGCCACGTCGCAGGGGCTGGAAGAGACCGACGCTCTGCCGGTCGATGTTGCGCGCATGGAGCCCCACGCCGCACTGTTCGACATCTTGCTGCGCAACCAGCCGACGCCGCTGGTGCGCGCCGCGCGTGCCCGCGGGCTCAACGCACAGGCCGGCTTCGAAATGCTGATCCAGCAAATGCCGCACTACTTTGCGTATTTCGGCCATGCCGAGGCGGCGCAGGGCCTGCGCAGGGACGCGGATTTTCTGCGCGAGATCATCTATCCGCCCGCCATGCATGCGGAGATTGCCGCCCCTCTGCGCTATCGCTCCGACACCGTCGCCTGAAAGGCGCTTGCGGAACAGCGCCGAGCGGAACAATTTCAACAAGAGTCAAAAGAACAATGACAAGAATCTTCTCGTGGTACTGCCGCGGGCTCGAAGGGCTCATGGCGCTGATGCTGGCCATCATGGTGGTCATGGTGTTCGGCAACGTGGTGCTGCGCTACGGCTTCAACTCGGGCATTACCGTGTCGGAAGAGGTGTCGCGCTGGCTCTTCGTCTGGATGACCTTTCTGGGTGCCATCGTCGCGGTGCGCGAGCACGGCCACCTGGGCACCGACATGCTGATCTCGAAGCTGCCCACGTGGGGCAAGAAGCTGTGCCTGTACCTGTCGCACGGGCTGATGCTGTTCGCCTCGTACCTGCTGCTCACGGGCAGCTGGCAGCAGACGCTCATCAACTGGGACGTGAGCGCACCTACCACCGGCGCCTCGGTCGGCATCTTCTATTTCGTCGGCGTGGTATTCGGCGTCTCGGCCATCGTGTTCCTGCTGTACGACCTCTGGCGTGCAGTGACCGGAAAGCTCAGCGACGCCGAACTGGTCATGGTGCATGAGTCGGAAGAGCAGGGCGACATCGACCGCATCAACGCCGAGCTCGCGCGGCGCGATGCCGAAGAGGCCTCTGCTGGCCACCGCGGCGGCAACGGCGCACGAGGCAACTGACATGACGATCGCCATCTTCCTCGGTGCCCTGCTGGGTGCCATGGCCATCGGCGTGCCGATCGCCTATTCGCTGCTGCTGTGCGGTGTTGCGCTGATGTGGCACCTCGACCTGTTCGATGCGCAGATCCTCGCGCAGAACGTGATCAACGGCGCCGACAGCTTTCCGCTTTTGGCCGTGCCCTTTTTCATGCTGGCCGGCGAGGCCATGAACCAGGGTGGCCTGTCGCGGCGCATCGTGAACCTGGCGCTGGCGGTGGTGGGCCATGTGCGCGGCGGGCTCGGCTACGTGGCCATCGTCGCGGCCTGCATCCTTTCGGCGCTGTCGGGCTCCGCGGTGGCTGATGCGGCGGCGCTCTCGGCGCTGCTGATCCCGATGATGGTGGCCGCGGGGCACGACAAGGCGCGCTCGGGCGGCCTGATCGCGGCCTCCGGCGTGATCGGCCCGATCATTCCGCCCTCTATCGGGTTCGTCATCTTCGGTGTGGCCGCCAACGTGTCGATCTCCAAGCTGTTCCTGGCGGGCATCTTCCCGGGCATTTTGATCGGCGCCTCGCTCTGGTTCACGTGGTGGTGGCTGGTGCGCAAGGAAAAGGTGCTGCCGCCGCCGCGCAAGTCCAAGGGCGAGATGCTCACCGCGTTGCGCGAAGCCACCTGGGCGCTGCTGCTGCCGCTGATCATTCTCGTGGGCTTGCGCTTCGGCATCTTCACGCCCACCGAGGCGGCCGTGGTGGCTGCGGTGTATGCGATCTTCGTGGCCACGGTGGTCTACCGCGAGCTCAAGCCCTCGCAGTTCTACGCCATGTTCGTGTCGGCCGCCAAGACCAGCGCGATCGTGATGTTCCTGGTTGCGGCGGCCATGGTCTCGGCCTGGCTCATCACCGTGGCCGACCTGCCGGCCAAGCTGGTGGCGTTGCTCGAGCCGCTGATCGCAAGCCCGATGCTGCTGATGATCGTGATCATGGTGCTGGTGATGGCGGTGGGCACCGCAATGGACATGACGCCCACCATCCTGATCCTCACGCCGGTGCTGATGCCGGTGGTCAAGGCGGCGGGCATCGATCCGATCTACTTCGGCGTGCTGTTCATCATCAACAACTCGATCGGCCTGATCACGCCGCCGGTAGGCACCGTGCTCAACGTGGTGGCCGGCGTCGGGCGCATGAAGATGGATGAGCTCACGCGCGGCGTGTGGCCCTTTGCGCTCGCAGAGTTCGGAATGATGTTCCTGATGGTCATGTTCCCGCAGCTCGTGATCTGGCCGGCCCGGCTGCTGAGCGGCTGAGGCGCTGGCCAGCCGACCCTTCCCCAATTTGCTTTTCTTATTTCAACCCGAGGAGACTTTCACCATGAACAAATTTTTCAGCAAGACGCTGGTCGCCCTGGTCGCGGTCGCTGCCATGGGCGGCGCCGCCGCCCAGGTGAAGGAACGCACGCTCAAGTTCGCGTTCCAGAACCAGACCGGCCATCCGCAGGCACAGGGTGCGCAGAAGTTCGCAGACCTCGTTGCCGAGAAGTCGGGCAAGAAGATCACCGTCAAGCTGTTCCCGGGCGGCACGCTCGGCGGCGACCTGCAGACCGTTTCGGCCATGCAGGGCGGCACCATCGAGATGACGGTGCTCAACGCCGGCATCCTCACCGCGCAGGTGAAGGAATTTGCCGCCTACGATTTCCCGTTCCTGTTCAACAACGCGCAGGAAGCCGACGCGGTGACCGACGGCCCCTTCGGCCAGAAGATGCTCGCCAAGCTGGACGAGAAGAACCTGCACGGCCTCGGCTACTGGGACCTGGGCTTCCGCAACCTGACCAACAGCAAGCGTCCGATTGCCAAGGCCGAGGACATCGCGGGCCTGAAGATCCGGGTGATCCAGTCGCCGATCTACATCGACCTGTTCAACACGCTGGGCGCCAACGCCACGCCGATGCCCTTCCCGGAGCTGTATTCGGCGCTGGACCAGAAGGCGGTCGACGGCCAGGAGAACCCCAACACCGTGATCGCATCGTCGAAGTTCGCCGAGGTGCAGAAGCACATCACGCAAACGCGCCACATCTACAACCCGCAGGCGCTGATCATCAGCAAGAAGACCTGGGACAGCATGAGCGCCGAAGAAAAGAAGATCATCGGCGACGCCGCTGCCGAAGCCACCAAGTTCCAGCGCGAGGCCTCGCGCGCCGCGGCCGACACCGCGCTCGACACGCTCAAGAAGGCCGGCATGACGGTGACCGAGCTCCCGCCCGCCGAAATGGCCAAGCTGCGCGACAAGGTCAAGCCGGTGATCGACAAGTACACGGCCACCGTGGGCGAGGCGACCGTGAAGGAACTAATGGCCGAGATCGCAAAGGTCCGCAAGTAAGTTCAACCACAGGCGAATGAAGGACAGCATGATCACCGGCAAGACCACCCTCGTCGCGCACCTGGGCTTTCCCACCGAGAGCTTCAAGGCGCCGATGATCTACAACCCCTGGTTCGAGAAGCAGGGCATCGACGCGGTCGTGGTGCCGATGGGCGTGAAGCCGGAGGACTACCCCGCGGCGTTTGCCGCGCTGTTCCGGCTCACCAACATCCGGGGTGCGCTGGTGACCATGCCGCACAAGATCACGACGATGGGCCTGGTCGACGAGGTCACGCCGACCGCGAAGATCGCCGGGGCTTGCAACGCGGTGCTCAAGCGCGCCGACGGCACGCTGGTGGGCGACCAGTTCGATGGCGCGGGTTTTGTGCGCGGCGTTCTGCGCAAGGGCTGCGCGCTCAAAGGCGCGCGCGTGCTGGTCTCTGGAAGCGGCGGTGTCGGCTCGGCCATTGCGGCTTCGCTGGCCGCCGCCGGCGTCGCGCAGATTGCGCTCTTCGATGCCCACGCGCCGTCGGCCGATGCGCTTGCCGGACGGCTGCGCACGCACTATCCCGCGCTGGCCGTTTCCACGGGCTCGAACGACCCGGCCGGTTTCGACGTGGTCGTCAACGCCACGCCGCTGGGCATGAAGGAGGGCGATGCGCTGCCTTTCGACGTCGACCGCATCGCGCCTTCGACCTTCGTCGGCGAGGTGGTCATGAAGTCCGAGTACACGCCGCTGCTGCGCGCCGCGCTGGACAAGGGCTGCGCGGTGCAGGTCGGCACCGACATGCTGTTCGAGATGATTCCCGCGTATCTCGAATTCTTCGGCTTTGGCACCGCCACGGCCGACGAGCTGCGCGCCGAGGCGAAGATCAGCTACTGAGTTGCGACCGACGCAAACGCCTACGTCCCACGGGCGTGTTGCGAACGCAGTGTAATGCCGTCTCGCCGCCCGATTTTTTTGATGCAAAGAGGCGTTCACCATGAGTATTTTTGAAGGCTTTCTTTCCACTTCCGAAACGCTTTCAGCCTTCAGCGACCGCAACTTTGTCGACGCCATGCTGCGCTTCGAGGCGGCGCTCACGCGGGCGCAGGCCGCCGTCGGGCTGGTGCCTGAATCGGCTGCGCATTCGATCGTCGGCAGCTGCAAGGTCGAGCTGTTCGATGTGGCGAAGATCGTGCGCGACAGCGGCCGCGCGGGCAGCGTTGCAATTCCGCTGGTCAAGGCATTGAAAGAGGCCGTGGGCCTGTTCAACGCGGAGGCGGTGCCCTTCGTGCATTTCGGCAGCACCAGCCAGGACGTGATCGACACGGCCATGGCATTGGTCACGCGCGAGGGCATGGCGCTGATCGAGAAAGACCTCGACCGTGCCATCGAGGCGCTGCTGCAGCATGCCGTGCAGCATGCCGCCACGCCGATTCTTGCGCGCACGTTGATGCAGCCGGCCTCGGTCACGAGCTTCGGCCTCAAGTGCGCGGGCTGGGCCGCGCCGCTGGTGCGCAGCCGCGTGCGCTTGCGCACGGCCGCGCACCACGCCCTCAACGTGCAGCTTGGCGGGGCCGTCGGCACGCTCTCGCAGATGAAGGGGCAGGGCCCGGCCGTGGTGCAGCGCGTGGCGGACGAGCTCGGCCTCGGCAACCCCGGTGCCACGTGGCACACGCAGCGCGATGAATGGGTGGCGCTCGGCTGCGAGTTGGGCCTGCTCACCGGCAGCCTGGGCAAGATCGCGCGCGACATCTCGCTCATGGGGCAGTACGAAGTCGGCGAGGTGGCCGAACCCACCGAGCCGGGCCGTGGCGGCTCTTCGGCGATGCCGCACAAGCGCAACCCCGTGGCCTCGATGGTGGCGCTGGCTGCGGCGCAGCGTGCACCGCAGCGCGTGGCCGCACTGCTGGCCGCCATGCCGCAGGAACACGAGCGCGCCCTCGGCGGCTGGCAAGCCGAGCTGGCCGAGTGGCCGCAACTGCTGATGTCCGCCCATGGCAGCGCACGCGCCCTGGCCGGTGCGCTGCCGGGCCTGCAGATCGACGCGGCGCGCATGCGCGCCAACATCGACACGCTTCGAACGGAACTGCCGCGCGAGGCAGCCGACGAATGGTTCAGCCCGGCCCTGGCCGGACCGGCAGGCGAAACCGCGCTGCGCCAGGTGGCGGCGCTGCGCGACCAACTGATTGCGAAAGACACATCCCGATGACCGATCCGAAAAGCACACCTCCCGCCGGTGACTACGAAGCGGGCCTTGTCAACCGCCGGCGCGTGCTCGGCGATGCGTGGGTCGACAAGTCGCTGGCCAACCGCAACGAGTTCAACGCCGAGTTCCAGGAGCTCATCACGCGCCACGCGTGGAACGACATCTGGGGCCGGCCCGCGCTGGGCGACAAGACGCGCCGCTTCATGGTGCTGTCGATGATGCTGGGCATCCATGCGTATGAAGAATTCGCCATGCACGTGCGCGCGGCGCTCGACGGCCCGCCCGAATCGCGCCTGACGCCGGACGACATCAAGGAAGTGATCATGATGGCGGCCATCTACTGCGGCGTGCCGGTGGCCAACCACGCCTTCGGCATTGCGACCGGCATCTTGCGGGAGAAGGGCCTGCTGGCAGCAGCCCCGCAGTGACCGGACCCACGGATATTCGAAAAGGGCGTTTCGACGTCGGCTTTGGCTTGCTGCTGCCGCTGCTCCTGGCGGCCCAGCCTGTGGCCACCGACAGCTACCTGCCCGCGCTGCCCGCCATTGCCAATGAGCTGGGCTCGGCGAGCACCAGCCTCACGCTGTTTGTGCTGGCCTTCGGTTTTGCGCAATTGCTCTGCGGGCCGCTGGCCGACCGCTTCGGGCGCCGGCCCGTGCTGTTGGCGGGGCTGGGTTGCTACGTGGTCGCGGCGCTGGGCGGTGCATTCGCCGGCAGCGTGGCGGTGCTTGCGGGCTGGCGCACGCTGCAGGGCTTTTCGATGGCGGCCATTCTGGTTTGCGCGCGCGCCGCGGTGCGCGACCTGTACCCCGCGCACGAGGGGCCGCACGTCATGGCGCGCGGGCTCACCGGGCTGGGTGTGGTCGGGCTCCTCGCGCCGCTGCTTGGCGCGTGGCTGGTGCAAGGGGCGGGCTGGCGCTGGGTGATGGGGTCGATGGCGCTGTATGCGTTGGTGCTCTTTGCGCTTTGCTGGCGTTCGTTCGGCGAAACGCGGCTGCCGCTGGCGGGCGATGTTTCCGCGCCGCGCGGCAGTGCGCGCGCGGTGTTCGCGAGCCGCAGCTTTCGCGCGTGGGCTTCGGTGGCCGCAACCACTTACGGCGGCCTGTTCTGCTTTCTGCTGCTGTCGCCGATGGTCTACATCGGCTATCTGGGCTGGTCGCCCGCGATGTACGGCTGGATTCCGGCGGGCGGTTCGCTGGTCTACATTTTCAGCACCACGATGTGCCGGCGCCTGCTGCGCAAATACGGGCCCGTGCACACCGTTCAGCTTGGCGCTACGCTGAGCATTGCCGGGGCAACGATCCAGGCGCTGGGCTGCTGGCTGGCGCCGCACAGTGCGGTGCCGCTGCTGGTGGGGCACGCCGTTTATTGCCTTGGCCACGGCATCCACCAGCCCTGCGGCCAGGCCGGCGCGGTGGGCGACTTGCCGCACCTGGCGGGCCGCGCCGTGTCCTGGTCGGGCTTCGGCATGATGATGGTTGCATTCAGCGTCGGGCAAATTGCGGCACAGTTTGTCGACACCGGTTATTCGAACGGCGCCTGGCCGATGGTCGTGCCCATGCTGCTCGCGGGCTGCGTGCTGCTGGCCATCGCGTTTCTCTGGCTGCCGCGTCTTCAACACCCGATAAGGAAGGAATCAACATGACCCGTTTGAACGTCGTCCGCGAAGGCAGCGGCCCCTTCGTCGTGCTGAGCCATGCGCTGGGTTGCGACCTGCACATGTGGGACGGCGTGGCCGAGCAGCTTGCGCGCGGCCACACCGTCATCCGCTACGACCACCGCAACCATGGCGGCTCAGAGGTGGTGCCGGGCGCGCTGCGCATCGAAACACTGGCGCAGGACGTTACCGAGCTCATCCAGCGCGAGACCGGCGGAGAGCCGGTGCATTTCGTCGGCCTTTCGATGGGCGGCATGACCGCGCAGGCGCTGGCGGTGCGGCATCCCGAGCTGCTGCGCAGCGTGGTCATTGCGAATTCGTCGGCTCACTACCCCGACCAGTCGCCGTGGCGCGCGCGCGCTGAAACGGTGGCCGCCAAAGGCGTGGCGGCCATTGCGCCGGGTGCGGTGTCGCGCTGGCTCACGCATGGCTATGTCACCACGCAAGAGGGCAAGGCGGCGGCGCAGGCGCTGAACGACGTGCTGGTGCGCACCGATGCAGAGGGCTACATCGAAAGCTGCAATGCCGTGGCCGCCATCGATTTTCGCGAGAGCAACCGCCGCATTGCCGTGCCCACGCTGGTCATTGCGGGCCTGCAGGACGAAGCCACTCCGCTGGTCATGTCGGAGGCCATGGTGGCCGCCATTCCCGGCGCGCGGCTGGCCACGATCGATGCCGCGCACCTGAGTGCGGTGGAGCGGCCGGTTGAATTTACGCAGCTGCTGATCGATTACTGGCGCAGTCTCTGAAAAATCGGCCGCTCGCGGAGCGGGATCACGCCTAGGTCTAACCCCTATTTCGTTCGAACAATGCACGCAGGCGTTCGATTATCGAACGACGGGTGAATGTGGAGCATTGTGGGCAGGGCGCCGTCTTCCTAAAGTCGGTTCCCATGCATCGCTCCATTGCCACCGTTTCTCTCAGCGGCACGCTTCGCCAGAAGCTCGAAGCCATTTCGGCCGCGGGCTTCGACGGCATCGAACTGTTCGAGAGCGACTTCGTCAACTTCAAGGGCAGCGCCAGTGAGCTCGGCCGCATTGCCGCCGACCTTGGCCTTTCGATCGACCTGTACCAGCCGTTCCGCGATTTCGAGGGCATGCCCGAGGCGCAGTTCCGGCGCAGCCTGGAGCGCGCCGAACGCAAGTTCGACCTGATGGAAGCGATGGGCGCGCCGATGATGCTGTGCTGCTCGAACACATCGCCGCTCGCCATCGATGACCCGGCGCTTGCCGCTGCCCAGCTGCACGAGTTGGCGGAGCGCGCCGCACGCCGCAACCTGCGGGTGGGCTTCGAGGCCCTGGCCTGGGGCCGCTTCACGTCGCTCTATGGGCAAGCCTGGAACATCGTGCGCGAGGCTGGTCATCCGAATCTCGGCTTGATCCTGGACAGCTTTCACACGCTGTCGCTGAAGGACGATCCCGCGGGCATCGCCCAGATTCCGGGCGACAAGATCTTCTTTCTGCAGATGGCCGACGCGCCGCTGCTTTCGATGGACGTGCTGCAGTGGGCCCGCCATCACCGTTCGTTTCCGGGGCAGGGCGACCTTGCCGTGATCGGGTTCTTCGAGCAGGTGCTGCGCGCGGGCTACACAGGGCCGCTGTCGCTCGAGATCTTCAACGACATCTTCCGCGAGACACCGAACCGACGCACCGCGGTGGATGCGATGCGCTCGCTGCTGTACTTGGAAAGCGAGGCGCAGCGGCGCCTTGCGGCGGCGGCCAATACCGCGGCTGTGCCCGTGCCGCCGCAGCGCGTCGAGCTTTTCAGCCCGCCGTCCGTGCCGGCGCTGTCGGGCCTGTCGTTCATCGAGTTCGCGGCTGACGAAAGCTCGGCCCGTACGCTCGGCGCACTGCTTGGGCAACTCGGCTTCCGCCGCGTCGGCCGGCACCGCTCGAAGGCGGTGGTGCTGTACCGCCAGGGCGAGATCAACCTGATCGTCAATGCGCAGCCGGATTCGTTCGCGCGCAGCCGCTTCGATGCGCACGGCACCTCGGTGTGCGCGCTGGGCGTGCGCTGCGCTGACCCTCTGGCAGCGGTCGATCGCGCCACGGCGATGCGATCGCAACGCCACGACAGCCCGGTCGGCCCCAATGAATTGCGCGTGCCGGCCATCGTGGCGCCGGGCGGCAACCTCATCCACTTCGTGTCGGAGGCGCTGGGTGCCAACGGCCTCTACGAAGCGGATTTCATCCTCGAAGAAGACGCAGCCGGAGCCGGCGGCGCAGGCCTGACGCAGATCGACCACGTGGCCCTTGGCCTGGCGGTGGACCAGCTCGACACCTGGGTGCTGTTCACACGCGCGGTGCTGGGGCTGGAGCCGGGCGAAAGCCTGGAGCTGGCCGATCCGTTCGGGCTCATTCGCAGCCGGGGCGTGGCCGATGCGGCGCGAAGCGTACGGCTGGTGCTCAACGTGTCGCTGAGCCAGCGCACCCGCACCGCGCGCACGCTGAGCGTGACGGGCGGCGGCGCGGTGCACCACATTGCCTTGCGGTGCGAAGACATCTTCGAAAGCGTGGAGCGGCTGCGCGCCAACGGCACGCGCTTCGTGCCCATTTCGGGCAACTACTACGACGACCTGGCCACGCGCATCGATCTCGACCCGGCGCTGCTCGCACGCATGCGCGCGGCGGGCGTGCTGTTCGACCGCTCTGCGGCTGGCGACTACCTGCACATCTACACCGAGAACATCGAAGGCGGGCTCTTCTTCGAACTGGCACAACGCACCGCGGGCTACGACGCCTACGGTGCCCTCAATGCACCCGCGCGCATGGCATCGCAGGCGCAGGAATAAGTTTTCTAGTCAACCCGGAGACAAACCATGGCAAACACCACGGCCCAAGAGCCGAAAGGCAAGCACCAGTCGAAGAAGGCCACCGCCAGTGGCTGGATCGGCTCGGCGCTGGAGTACTACGACTTCTTCATCTACGCCACCGCGGCGGCGCTGATCTTTCCGCAGATCTTCTTTCCCAAGGGCGACCCGCAGATCGCGATCATCGCGTCGCTTGCGACCTACGGCGTGGGCTATGTGGCACGGCCGATCGGCGCACTGCTGCTGGGCCACTGGGGCGACACGCACGGCCGCAAGACCGTGCTGATTCTCTGCATGTTCCTGATGGGCTTTTCGACCATTGCCGTGGGCCTGCTGCCGACGTATGACCAGGTCGGCTTGTGGGCGCCTGCGATGCTGGTGGTGCTCCGGCTGATCCAGGGCTTTGCGGTGGCCGGCGAAATTTCAGGCGCGAGCTCGATGATCCTGGAGCACGCGCCGTTCGGGCGCCGCGGCTTCTTCGCGAGCTTCACGCTGCAGGGCGTGCAGGCCGGCCAGATCATGGCGGCCGCCGTGTTTTTGCCGCTCGCGCACTACATGGACAAGGACGCCTTCAACTCCTGGGGCTGGCGCATTCCGTTCCTGCTGAGCTTCATCGTCATCGTGGCCGGCTACATCATCCGCAAGGAAGTGGACGAGACGCCCGCCTTCACCGAAGTGGAGAAGAGCGCGACCGTGCCCAAGGCACCGGTGATCCAGGCCGTGACCGAGAGCTGGGGCGACATGCTGCGCGTGCTGCTGTGCTCGCTGATGAATGTGATTCCGGTGGTTGCCACCATCTTCGGCGCCGCCTATGCGGTGCAGCCGGGCTACGGCATCAACTTCGAGAAAGACATCTACCTCTGGATTCCGGTGATGGGCAACATCCTGGCCGTGATCGTGATCCCGTTCGTGGGCAACCTGTCGGACAAGGTCGGCCGGCGCCTGCCGATCGTCGTTGGCGCCCTTGGTTCGGGCCTGCTGTCGTTCGGCTACCTGTACGCCATCAGCATCCACAACGTGCCGCTGGCCATCGTGATGTCGCTCCTGATGTGGGGTGTGGTCTACCAAGGCTACAACGCCGTGTTCCCGAGCTTCTATCCGGAGATGTTCCCCACGCGCACCCGCGTCTCGGGCATGGCCATTTCGCAGAACATCGGCACCGCAATCGCGGCGCTGCTGCCGGCGCTGTTCGTGGCCGTTGCGCCCCCCGGTGCCGCCAACATCCCGCTTACCGTGGGTGCCATCACGCTGGCGATCTGCGCCATTGCCGCTGTTTCGGCCTGGTCTGCCCGCGAAACCTACCGCGTGCATATGAACGACCTGGGCAAGCCCGACGCTGTTCCGGTCGAGAAGACCGAGTACGACCGGCTGCGCGAACAAACGCTGGTGAACGCACGCATGGCCAAGGCAACCGCCTGAAGACCTTGCGCGCACCAAGGGAGTCGGCGCCATGAAGAATGGCGCCCATGACCTCCCATCTGAAGATCGATTTTGTTTCCGACGTGTCTTGCCCCTGGTGCGCCGTCGGCCTGGGTTCGCTCGAAGCGGCGCTCCAGCGCGTAGCGCCCGACGTCACGGCGGAGCTGCATTTCCAGCCCTTCGAACTAAACCCGCAGATGCCGCCCGAAGGCCAGGACACCTTCGAGCACCTGAACCAGAAGTACGGCTCCACGCGTGAGCAGCAAGCGCAGTCGCGCGAGATGATCCGCCAGCGCGGGGCTGAGGTGGGCTTCGAGTTCAGTCCCGAAGGCCGGCCGCGCATCTACAACACCTTCGATGCGCACCGCCTGCTGCACTGGGCCGAGCTCGAAAGCCTGGCCAAGCAGGCCGCGCTGAAGAAGCTGCTGCTCAAGGCCTACTTCACCGACAGCCAAAACCCGTCGGACCCCGAGGTGCTGGTGCGTGCGGCCACGGAGGCGGGCCTCGATGCGGCGCGTGCGCGCGAAATCCTAGCAAGCGACGAGTATGCAAACGAGACCCGCGAGCGCGAACGCATGTACACCGATGCGGGCATCCACTCGGTGCCCGCGATCATCATCAACGATCACCACCTGATTTCGGGCGGGCAGCCGGTCGAGGTGTTCGAGCGGGCGCTGCGTCAGATTGCGGGTGCGCAGCCGAGCACCGTCGTCACGGCCTGAGCTGGCGCCGGGCCTCGACAGGCGCGTGCTGCGCCATCAGCTCGGCGATCCAATCGATGAACACGCGCAGCTTGGCGCTGACGTGCCGGTTCGGCGGAAACGCGACGTACAGCGGCATCGAGTCGAGCTGCCAGCCATCGAAAAGCCGCACCAGCTCGCCGCCCGCCAGGTGCCCCTTGGCCATGTAGTCCGGCAGCCAGAGAATCCCCAGCCCGGCAAGCCCCGCCGCGAGATACGCATTGCCGTCGTCCACCGACAGCACGTAGCGGCCCTGCACCTCGATGCGCTCTTCGCCCAGCCGCATGGCATACGGAAAAGTCTTGCCGCTGCGCGACCACAAGAAGCCCACGATGCGGTGGTGCGTGTCTTCCAGCTCGCGCGGGTGCAGCGGCGTGCCGGCAAGTTCCAGGTAGCGCGGCGCCGCATAGACGCCCAGCCGCAGGTCGCCCACGCGTCGCGCCATCAGCGACCGGTCGGTGAGCTCGCCGCCGCGCACCACGCAGTCCACGTTGTCGCCGATCACATCCACCATGCGGTCGCTCACGCCCATGTCGAGCTGGATGTCGGGGTAGCGGGCATGGAACGCCGGCAAGGCCGGCACAAGGATCATGCGGGCCAGCGGGCTTGGCACGTCCACCCGCAAGTGGCCGCGCGGCAACGCCGAGGCGCTCGGGAGGCTGGTTTCCGCGTCGTCCATGTCGGCCAGAAGGCGCACCACGCGCTCGTAGTAGGCGGCACCATCGGCCGTGACGCTGAGCTTGCGCGTGGTGCGGTTGAGCAGCTTCACGCGCAGCCTTGCTTCCAACTGCTGCACCAGCTGCGTCACGGTGGTCTTGCTCATGTTCAGCGTGTCGGCCGCCTTGGTGAAGCTGCCTGCTTCCACCACGCGCGCGAATGCGTGCATCGCATCGAAGCGGTCCATGTCTGTTCCTGCTGGTTCGAAGATTGTTTGAGTTTGCCAAACAATGATTGTTGGCTTTGCCTGTTTATCCGATGAGCCCGGATCCCTAAAGTCGCTTGATCGTGATGACGGGCCGGCGACGGCTCATTCGAGAAAAGAGGAAGCAATCCATGGCTCAACGCGACGTCGTTTTTCCGCCCGGGCGCCAGGCGCTCTATGAAAAGAACCGCTATTCGCCGGCCGTCCGGTCCAACGGCTTCCTGTTCGTTTCAGGCCAGGTCGGCAGCCGCCCCGACGGCTCGCCGGAACCCGACCTGGAGGCGCAGGTTCGGCTTGCCTTCGAGAACCTGAACGCCATCCTGGCGGCCGCGGGCTGCACGTTCGACGACGTGGTCGACGTGACCGTCTTCGTCGTCGACCCGGAAGCGAACTTCGAAAAGATCTGGAAGGTGGTGCCGGAGTACTGGGGCAATGCGCCGCACCCGACGCTCACCGGCATCGGCGTGACGTGGCTCTATGGCTTCAAGTTCGAGATCAAGGTGATTGCGAAGCTTCCTGAAGCCTGATGCGATGGCCAGGACTCCCTGGCTTTCAGCTCAAGCGGCAACGGCCGAGAAAAGCCCGCGCCCCAGGTCGCGCGCGGCTTCCAGCTGAACGGTGCGGTCCGGCCGGTCGGACTCGAGCAGGAACTCCGACGTCACCACGCGTGCGCCGCAGTAGCCGAAGATGCCATGGTCGATCTGCGTCTTCATCGCATCGAAGTAGCCATGCCGGTCGTAGGTTCCAGGGTCGGCGCCGCCAATGGCGACGAGGTGCACCGGCAAGTGGCCCAGGCGCTTGACGAGCTTGCCGTCGCGCTCGTCGTAGGCCCATCCGTTCGCGAACACGCGGTCGATCCAGCCCTTGAGCAGCCCCGGGAAGGACCACCAGTACACCGGATACACCAGCACAAGCGCATCGGCGCGGTCGATTCTTTGCTGTTCACGCGTCACGTCGGCATCGGGCGGCGCCTGCTTCCTGTGGGCGGCATGGTCGCCCGCGGTAAAGCGCGGGTCGAAACCCTCCGCTGCAAGGTCGGCAATTTCCGCCGTATGGCCTTCATCGGCAAGCGCGACACCTTCCGCGAGCTTGCGTGCGACGTGGTGGGTGAGCGATTCCGGATCCGGGTGCGAGACAACGATGAGCGCATGCATGCGTGACATTCCTTTCATGCTTCTTGAGGTTGAAGAGGGCTGCTACAGTTGCAACCTACGTTTAGTATATTGATTAACCTACCTTTGGTACATAACCATGCCCAAGCACGGGGTTAAAGAGGCACGCGCCACATCAACCGACGCCGATGAGCCCAAGCGACGCCGGCTCTCGCGGCAAGACCGCTACCGCCAGCTCATCGAAGTGGCGTGGCGCATCGTGCGCGAATCGGGCACCGATGCCTTGACGCTCGGCTCGCTCGCCGAGCAGGCGGGCATCGCCAAGCCGGTGGTGTATGACCATTTCGCGACGCGCAATGGGCTGCTTGCCGCGCTCTACGGCGAGTTCGACATGCAGCAGAACGCGCTGATCGATGCCGCGATCGAGAACAGCGAACCGACCCTGGCCGGACGCGCATCGGTGATTGCCGGCTCGTATGTCGATTGCGTGCTCGCGCAGGGGCGCGAGTTGCCCGGCGTAAGCGCGGCGCTAGCGGGCTCTCCCGAACTCGAGAGCCTCAAGCGCGAATCGGAAGCGGCCTTTTTGCAGAAGTGCCGCGCGCTGCTGGCACCGTTTGCTCCCGGCAAGGACATCGGCGTGGCCGGGCTGCGCGCCATGCTGGGAGCGGCCGAGGCCTTGTCGTACGCGGCGGCCATGGACGAGATCTCCGCGTCGCAGGCCAAGGAGGAACTGCTCGAGACCATCCTGGGGATGGTGTCGCGGCAGAAGCGGCCAGCCGCGCGTCGGGCCGCGAGCCGACCGGTCTCCTAGCCGTTCAGCACGAGCGACTCCTGCGGATACTGCTCGCACATGAAGTCGACGAACGCGCGCACCTTCGGCGCAGGAAGCCGCCTGGATGTATGCAGCACCCACAGCGCGACCTCCGCACCCGAAACCATGCCCCACTGAACCAGTTCTCCGCGTGTCAGCTGGTTGCACGCAATGGACTGCGGCATGAGGGCGGCGCCTGCGCCCGCGACCGCAGCATCGCGAATCATCAGGAACGAGGAAAGCCTCAGCCTTGGAATTGGCTCAATCACAAGGCGCCCGTCGTCGAGCGTCCAGTTTCCGCCTTGAAAGTTTGTTGAAACGATGCCGGGAACGGCGCTGACCTTGCCTGGCTTTGGCGCCGGCACGGAAGGCGCGGCCACCACCACCAGCCGGTCCTTGGCGAAGCACCGGCCCACCAGGCTGCTGTCGGGGCTTGGATTGATCCGGATCGCGGCGTCGAATTGCTCCTCGACGAGGTCGACCAGCCGATCGTCCGCCACCACCTCGCACGTCACTTCAGGGTAGGCCGCGCAGAACCCGGCCGAAATGCGGCCCATCGCAAGCTGGGAGAACAGCACCGGCGAGGCGATGCGCAAGCGTCCGCGCGGTACCGACAAGCCCTCACGCGCGGAAGTCATCGCGTCGGCCACCTCGTGCATCGGCCCTTCGGTGCGATCCATCAGCAGCTGGCCGGCTTCCGTGAGCTTGAGCCCGCGGGCGCTGCGCTCGATGAGCCGCACGCCGAGCTGCTCTTCCAGGTCCGCGATGCGCCGCGAAAGCGTCGCCTTCGATCTGCCGCTGGCGCGGCTTGCTTTTCCGAGGCCGCCGTTCGTTGCGACGAGCGCGAAGTCGCTCAGTGCGTTCAGGTCCATGGTGTTTCGAAATTGAGACGAGGTGTCTTCATTTTCGGGTCTTCGTTTTACCAATGCAACGGCCTATCTTCTCCTCATCGCAACTTCGAAACGAGGAATTGAAATGACCACCACTCAACGTGCTGTGCTGATCCGGGCCTATGGCGGTGCCGCAGAGGTCGCCGAAATCACGAGGCCCTTGGCAGGGCGGGGCCAGGTTCTGGTCCGCGTTCGCGCCGCCGGCGTGAACGGCATCGACTGGAAAGTTCGTGACGGCTTGGTTCAGCAGGCTTTTCCGCTGCAACTGCCCGCCGTGCTGGGTATCGAGCTCGCGGGTGTCGTCGAGGCGGTTGGCCCCGGCGCCTCGCGCTTTCGTGTGGGCGACCGCGTCATGGGGCCGCTAGGCGGGCTGGGTGCCTATGCCGACTTCGTAGCGGTCGACGAGGCGAACCTGGTACGCACGCCGCACGGCCTGGACGACGTTCATGCGGCCGCCATTCCGGTCGCGGCCGTTGCAGCTTGGCAGAGCCTGCACCACGCAGGACCGATCGGCGCAGGCCAGCGAATCCTGATCCACGGGGCAGCGGGAGGGTTGGGCGGCTATGCCGTGCAGTACGCCAAGCAGGTGGGCGCCGAAGTCTTCGCAACGGCGTCGGCCGCGCACCTGGACCATGTGCGCAGTCTGGGCGCGGACCACGTCATCGACTACCGGGCCCAACGCTTCGAGTCGGTCGCGCGGGACATCGACCTGGTGCTCGACTATGTCGGAGGTGAAGTGCTCGACCGCTCCTGGCAGGTGCTGAAGAAGGAGGGCGCGATCGTCGGCACCTCGTCGCCCGACATCCTTGCACGCACGCCGCCCGGCCGCCGCGGACTGTGGTTCATGAACAAGCCGGACGCCGATCTGCTGGAACGGCTGGCGGCGGAGATCGCCGAAGGCACGCTGATCTCGAAGCTTGGCGAAGTCGTCGGCTTCGCCGACATCCCGGCGGCCATTGAACGCAACCGCACCGACCCTCGCATCGGCAAGGTGGTCGCGGACTTTTCGCGCTGATCGGCCCCTTGCTCCCTTTACCTCGCTTCATTACCTAAAAACCCCTGGAGATTTCCATGAGCATTCTCGTCACAGGTGCCACCGGCACCATCGGTTCCCTCGTCGTCCAAGGCCTGGCCGGCGCAGGCGCCCAAGTCAGCGCATTCGTTCGCACCCCCGGAAAGCAAAGCTTTCCAACGGGCGTCAAGGAGGTCGTCGGCGACCTGACCGACGTGCCCTCATTGCGCGCGGCACTGTCGTCGGTGCGCACACTGTTTCTGCTGAACGCCGTCACGCCGGACGAAGTGACGCAAGCCTTGGTCGCACTGAACCTCGCGCGCGAGGCCGGCATCGAGCGCGTCGTCTACCTGTCGGTCATCCACGCGGACAAGTTCACCAACGTGCCGCATTTCACCGGCAAGCACACCGTCGAGCGAATGATCGAAAGCCTCGACATTCCCGCGACCATCCTTCGGCCGGCTTACTTCATGCAGAACGAGCGCATGGTCCAGCAGGTGATCCAGGGCTACGGCGTCTACCCGATGCCGATCGGCTCCACCGGCGTGGCCATGATCGATGCGCGAGACATTGCGGATGCCGCCGTCGCCGAATTGCTGCGTCGGGACGGGGCGCCCGCGCCGCTGCCGCGCGCAACGCTGGAGCTGGTCGGGCCCGAGTTGCTGACAGGAGAGTCGGTGGCCAAGATCTGGAGTGCCGCGCTGGGCCGCGACGTGGCTTACGGCGGAGATGACGTGGCCGCGTTCGAAGCGCAGATGGCGGGGCAGGGGCCGTCGTGGCTTGCCTACGACATGCGCCTCATGATGGCCGGGATTCAGAAGTTTGGCATGCACGGGGCCGACGGCGCAGTGGATCGCCTGCAGGCCATCATCGGGCGTCCTTTGCGCAGGTATGGCGACTTCGTGAAGGAGTCGATTGCTGCGTCGTAGGCTGCGCTTCGCGTGGGCAGCTCCGAATGTTGTATGCCGGAGTTACTGCAGGTAACATCCACGTCGCACCATAGAAACAGATCTCTCTGTATGCGCGCTGTGGATTGGCAGCGGCCAGCCGGTCTCGACCATGGACGCCGGTCGGCACATTGATGGCGTCATCGGCTTCGCTCAACTGGCACTGGGGCTTTTTCTTGTTCTCAAGGCTCAGGTTGTCGCTAGACATTTGCTGAGCGATCCGCAAGCGTCCGAAAAATCAGATTCATAAAAGCTTCATCGTCGATGCGTTGTTCCCGTCATTGGCGGATTGAATGCGACCGGTCCACTAGTCACAGTCACGCATATGAAACGAACTGGCGAACAGGCGAATGCCGCACTAGAACCAACATTGCCAGGTACAGCAGGCAAGATGCTGCTCTCGCCCACGGTTCACGAAAAGAATGAGACTGCTGTCTTCGGAATAGACCATTGCGTCATCTCGCCAGAACTCAGCCATCCGTTCCGCCATCACGCGGCCCTGAGCGCCGGCTCTAACCGCTTGTTAGTCCACCATCGACAGGAAAGATGCCTCCTGTGGTCCATGATGAGTCATCGCCTGCCAGAAAGACTGCGATGCCGGCGAGGTCGTCCGGCCGCCCTATGCGTCCGAGAGGGTATGCGCCATCCACGTATGCCTGAAGCTTTTGGCGGGCTTCAGGCGGCAACACCTCGATCGTTCGACGGCGCAGCGGGGTATCGACAGTTCCTGGAGCGATGGCGTTCACACGAATTCCGGAGGGGCCTAGTTCATACGCAAGCGATTTGGTCAACGAATTGATCGCCCCTTTTGTCAGCGAGTAGAGCGTCGATGGTCTCCCTGGCAGCATCTTCCCGGCGAAGTAGGAAGATATGTTGATGATCGATGCCGCGCGGTGCTCCATGAGCGGGAGAAGGCCTTGCGTCAGGAAGTAGGCCGAGGCGATGTTGAGATTGACGGAGAGTTGAAACTCCGCAGTTGTGGCTTCCTTGAAGGGAACAAGCACTGACGTTCCGGCGTTGTTGACGAGAATGTCGAGCGAAGTCGTCTGCGAACTCAAAGTATTGACAACCGCTTGAACCCCTTCCTCCTTAGATAGATCGGCGGCAATTGATTGGCTCGATTCGCGCCCGATGACGTCCATCGCGGCGTCGAGCTTTTCCTTGTCGCGCCCGACGATGCAGACATGCGCACCACGCTGGGCCAGCGCCTTGGCGATCGCGAGCCCGATGCCGTCGCTCCCGCCCGTGACTAGAGCTCGTCGTCCAGAGAGTTTCATTGTCATGCCTGTCATGCTGTCGCAAGACCTAGTGCCCGCTGCTGCAGCGCCACGTCGCCTTTCAACGTATCTGCATCCGTTGTGAGTGTGATCACTCCCGCAGACATGACGGCTATGCGCTCAGCCGCGCGCAAACCCACCCGCATGTTCTGTTCCACCAGAAGGATCGACACCCCGTCGCTATCGAGTTGCGATAACGTCTTCAGCAGGTCGTCGACGATTGCCGGCGCCAGTCCTTCGGACGGTTCATCCAGCACGATAAGCCGGGGGTTGGTCATGAGCGCGCGCGCGATAGCCAGCATCTGTTGCTCTCCGCCAGAGAGCTGGTTGCCGAAGTTCCTCTTTCGTTCCGCCAGTCGCGGAAAAGCGCGATAGACGCGTTCCCTTGACCACGGCCCGGGCTTGAGTCCGTCCATGAGCCGAAGATGTTCGTCGACGGTGAGTGAGCGGAAGACTCTGCGACCTTGAGGAACGATCGTGATCCCATGCGCCGCGATATGTTGTGGTGGCAATCCGGCCAGCTCGATTCCGCCGAAATCGATGTAACCCGCAGTAATCTGCATCAACCCGAGAAGCGCCTCGCACAGCGTCGACTTGCCGGCGCCATTGCGCCCCAAGAGTGCCACGGGCTTGCCGGGTTCAACTGTCAGATCAACCCCATGAAGCACCTCGAGTGATCCCCGCCGGACATGGAGACCTCTGATGGTCAACGCACTAGTGTTCTGCGCCAAGATACATCTCCCTGACAAGCTCGTTCGACCGGATTTGTTCGGGTGTACCCGACGCCACCACTTGGCCATCACGCATGACCGTTACCTCGTCGGCAAGGGCCAATGCCACATCCATATCGTGCTCTACGAAGAGCAGCGTGACTGACCGCGGCAACGCGCGAAGCCGGCCCAGCAGTTCAACTCGCCCGGACGGCGACATGCCGGCGGCAGGCTCATCGAGGAGCAAGAGTGTGGGTTCGGCCGCTAAGGCCATGGCGATTTCTACTTCGCGTTGCTGCCCATAGGACAGGGACCCGACCGGCAGTTCCGATACGGGCTTCAACGCAAAACGCTCCAACACGTTCTCCAGCCGCTCGCCTATTGCGCCGTATGTCGGCCAGGCGTTCAAGCCAAATCTAGGGCCGGCGCGACCGGCCAGTGCCACCCGCAGGTTGTCTGCCACGCTGCGATCACCAAAACACAGTGACGTTTGGAAGGTGCGGCCGATTCCCAGCCTGGCGCGCGCATGCACGGCCAGGTGCGCGAGCCGGATTCCCTGAAAACGGACGTCTCCGGCGCTGACCGGCACCGTCCCGCATATGGCGTTGAAGAGTGTCGACTTTCCGGCCCCATTGGTGCCAAGCAGCGCATGCCGCCCACCCGCAGGAATCCGCAAGGAGACATCGCTCACCGCACGCACGGCACCAAACTGGACGCAGACTTTGTCGATTTCCAGCAGGGCCGCTTTGTCGTCGGACCTCATGATGGCGACTTGCAAACAGGGTTGTCGCGACCGGCAGCGCCGAGCGCAAGAAACTCCGTACGCGGGCGGCCCAAGGTCTGATTGACGCCTTTCGCGGTCTTGACGAGCTTGTTGTACAGCTTGCCATCCGATCCCTGAGCGACTTCCGTGACGAAAATATCCGCGACGGCTTGACGGTTCTCGTCGAGCGTTACCGCGCCTGTGGGCGTTTCCATCCGCAGACCTGCCAGTGTCTTCTGATAATTCGTCTGGTTGCCCGATGTGTCCCCGTTGACCTGCTGCAGCCCTGTGAGAGCGGCTTTGGTACCGACGTAGTAGCCGTGAGCAAAGAGGGATGGCGACGGGAATGCTGCCGGGAAAGCCTTGCGATAGCGATCGCTGAACTCAACCCACTTCGGATCGGGATTCGAATCGGCAGTCGGACCGGCTGCGATCGCGCCGACCAAATTCTTGCGGAACGCACCCGTTGTACTGAGCACGTTCTGATCCACGGTGACACTTCCGCCGATGATGGATGCCTTTCCGCCACTCTGGTAGTACTGGGTGAAGAAGTTGACGGCATCAGAACCGCCGAGAAGCACATAGATAGCGTCGACGTCCTGAGGAAGCTTGGCGATGACCGAGGTGTAGTCCTTGGTACCCATCGGAACCCAGTTCTTCTGGGTAATCTTTCCTCCCTTAGCGCAGAACTCCTGCTGGAAGCCCATCACTTGAGAGTAGGGAAACGAGTAGTCCTCTGCCACGACTGCCACCCGCTTCCACCCTTTGACGTCGATCGCATAGCTACCGAGTCCAGCCTGCCACTGCGCGCCATCTGTGCTGAAGCGGAAAAAGTTGGAAGCCGGATCCCGCAGGGTCGTGTCCTGGGCTCCCGATGTGCCGTTGACGAACGTTTTCGTTGGCACTGTCTTGGCATATTCCTTGACGGCAAGACCCTCCCCACCCGACAGTGGCCCGATGACCACATCGACTTTATCCAGTTCGATCAGCTTGCGCGCCTTGGCAACGGCAACGTCCGGCTTACCGTTGGTGGATTCCTTGATCAGCTCAACCTTGCGGCCGCCTATTCCGGCTTTGAACTCTTCGAGCGCTAACTCCGCACCGCGGATGCCGTCCTGTCCCGCCTGAGCGAATGGTCCCTCAAGTGTGGCGAGAACTCCGATCCGGATGGGCCCCGTCTCTGCGCTTTGGGCCCTTGCCTGGGAACAGAGCGCAAAGCAAGCAGCGGCCAGCGCGGCAGCGGCGGCGCGAGATTTGATAGAGGTGCGCGAGGTCATGATGTCTCCTTAGTGGTCTGAACAAGTGGCGTGGGCGCATGTCGGCCCAGGAAAGAAAATCGAAGTGATGGCAGACGAGACAAGCTGATGAGGCCGCCCGGCAAGCAGAAAACAATCAGCACAAAGGCCGCGCCGATGACCAGGTTGAACCGGTCACGGCCGACAAGCAGCGAGGCAAAGTTCTCGAGGAGCACGAAGAAGATCGCGCCCACGAAAGCACCCATCGATCTGCGCATGCCGCCGACGACCGCGACGATCAACAACGCAACGGCGGCATGAATGTCTGTCGAGCCGGGCGACACCTGACCCGAGTACCAAACGTTCAACGTACCTCCGACGGAGGCAATCAAGCCGGACATGGTGAAGGCGACCAGACGCAAACGTGCCGTATCGTGTCCAAGCGCCGCCATGCGTTGCGGCGCATTGCGCAACCCGTGAAAAGCGGAGCCCAATGGCGTGCGCTCAAGCCATCCACAGAAGGCGATGCATGCAGCAGAGCACGCAACGGTCAAAGCGAAGAATGCCTTCTTGTTGGAGAAATCGATTCCGAAGGCTTGGGGCGGGCGAACTCCATTGACACCGTCAAAGCCATTGAAAACAGTCGTGTTCTGTGAGACGAAATAAAACCACGACATCGAAAGCGCGAGCGTGATCATCAGCAGATAGATGCCGGCGCTTCGGAGGGCGATGAATCCGACAAGCAATCCCGCAAGCGACCCAGCCGCCAGGGCCGCAATCACGGCTACCGGCAATGGGAGCGCGATACCCATTCCTGAGGTGTTGACCGAAAGCAGGGCTACTGTGTATCCGGCAACAGCTGCGACAGCCGCTTGAGCGAATGACACCAAGCCGGTCATTGATACAAGCATGGTGAGGCTCAACGCAGTGATGCCAATGATCATCGCGCGGGTTGCCACAGTGGATACCCAAAAATCTCCCGCAAAGAGCGCGAAAACGACGAAGAACGCGAGCGCTGCAACGCTTGTGATGACGGGCGTCAGATATCGGCTCATGCGCCTCTCCCGAACAGTCCTGCCGGCCGAACCGCAAGGACCCCAACCATGAGCAGGAAAGTGAGTAGCATCGCGTAGTTCGGAAACAGCGCCAGTCCGAACTGCTCCGCCATCCCGATAAGAAGTGCCCCTACGGCACCTCCCACCAGGCTGCCCATGCCGCCCACGATCACCACCACGAGCGACGACAAGAGCGCACGGGCATCCTCACCTGGAGCGATCGACAGCGCGCTGCCTCCCACCACACCAGCAGCGCCGGCGAGAGCTGCTCCGAGCGCGAATACCAGCAACATCGTTCGTCCAATGTTGAATCCCATCGCCGACACGATCCGCTGATCGTCGACTCCCGCGCGTATCAGCATGCCGAGACGTGTATGGTGAATGATCCACCAGAGTGCTCCGCCGACGGCGCATGCAAAGCCCATCACGAAGAGTCGAATGGTGGGGTAGGCCCCCACGAGCGGTAGGGCCGTGCTACCGAAGATGGCTTCAGGTGGTTCGAACAAAACCGTGGCGCCCCCATAGCGGGCCAGAAGCAGGTCGCTGATCACCACTCCAAACCCAATGGTTACCAGTGCCTGGCGTAGCTCGTCGCCTTCCAGGGAGCGGAGCAGAAACTGATGAAGCACCGCTCCAACGATTGCCGCGGCGATCGATGCACCAACCAAGCCGGCGACCCAAGAGCCGCTGACTGCGGCGATCTCGTAGCCGACATAGCCACCGAGCAGGTAAAGCGCACCGTGGGCCATGTTGACCGATCGCAGCAATCCGAAAATCAGCGAGAAGCCGCTTGCTACGAGGAAGTAGAGGGCCGCCACGGTCAAGCCGTTCATGGCGACGAGCAGATAGAGCTTCAAGGTTGCTCTCCCTTGCCGGCGAACAGCGCGTCCGTGCAGTCCTCCGGCACGGAACGCAGTTGCCTTTGGCCCCACCTATTGAATGTCGAGTTGCGCATCTTGATTGCTCCTGTGAATGCGTGGCGTCCCGCTGCTGCCCCGCCGTCGAGGAATGCGAGACGAGGTGGAAGCCTCGGCTGTTCCGAAGCGCGGGCAGCTGGGACAACGTGGCCCAACTATAGGAACGCGTCGTCGTATGCGCTTCTCAGTCAGTCGGCTGATTTATCGAACAGTCCGCATGGTGCGTCGGTACTTTCCCTAGACAACCGCACGGTCACGCGAAGCTCATCTGCTAAGGCCGCCGAACGCATCTATCGATGCACGACGAAGGCTCTGCTGGCGCCTTCCTGGCGAAGCTATAGGATCGATTGGCTATGGAGGTATACGCCCCGTATGAACGCAGCTTCAGGCGTGCAGTCGTGCTGGAGCCGCGCGCGGATTTGGTCTTGCACGCTCACGCGAAGTCGCGGTTGGCGTTCTGGCTGAGAGGTGCTCGCGTTGAAGCCAGGCTCAGGGCCACGCGGACTGCGATGCCGCACACAACCAGCGGCTCAGAGAAGTTGCCACGCACGTAGTGAATCACGGCTCGTAGTCACGGATGGCGACTCGGCGCGTACTCACCAAATTAACGTGGATATGGAGTGCCAAAAGTCGCGTCGATATCCGCAGTGCACAGACGAAAGGTCGAAGCGTCTGCGGACGGCATCCATTGGCTTCCATTTTTTTAGAAGGTCGTCGCTTGCGTCGTCGCATTGACCCAGCAGGGTCGGGACCGGCATGTACGTCGATGATGAGTTCACGTCTCCTGGTGGTGAGACGCTCGCGAGGAAGCAACCTCCGATTGAGTCCTTCGGACTTGAGGAAACGTACCTCGTGCATGACAAGCACGCACACTGGCGGTTGGGAACACTGAGAAGGCGAAGTGCGGATCCAGAGCGCGCTGGTAGTGGAGACCGCCAACCATCTGTCTGATGCGATCACGCACGAAGGCCACCCTCGATGAGCGTCGAAAGAGCCTTCCGCCGCCGCTGGATCAGGAGCTACGTTGCAGAGGTTGCACGCTAATAGCGGTGATCGTTCACTGAATCAGTGCATCTCCGCGATTGCCTCTCGCACGCCTTCTTCCTGCAGAGGGGAGTTGGCCCCCTCGAGGTGCAATGCCGCCTCAGCCGGAACGGGAGTTGCGCAGTCCTTGTGAATCACGCCATCCTTCATCACGAGCTGGATCTTGGCCGGATCGGTCATCAGGGCGAGGTTCTGAAGCGGGTCGCCGTCAACAAGCACGATGTCGGCCAAATAGCCGGCCTTCAGTTGGCCCAGTTCGTCAGGGCGCATCATGATCTGGCCGCCCAGCTTCGTTGCTGCGAGCAAGGCTTCCTTCGGCGTCATCCCGATGTAATCGACGAAGTACTGCAGGTCGTTGGCGTTGGTGCCGTGCGGCATCCAGGCAAAGCCGTAGTCGCCCCCTGGCAGGATGCGAATTCCGCGTTGGTGCATCTTGCGTAGCGACTGAGATGCAATCTCCAACTCGCGCTTGTAGCCCATCTGCGTCGCAACGGCTTCGGTGATGCCGTACTCCGCCGCGTTGTACGTAGTACGAATGAGCCAGCCGATGCCTGGCGCGACGAAGTGTTTGTCCTTCGCGGCCTCCAACATGTCGAGCGCTTCTTCATCCGCGAAGCTCGCGTGGTAGACCATCTCGATGCCGTGCCGCACGCACTGCTTAACTGATTCGCTCGAGCGCGCATGGGCCGCCATGCGTTTGCCGAAGCGCTTGGCTTCCTGCGCGAGCATCGCGATCTCCTCTTCAGCAAACGGCGACATCTCGGCCGGCAAGCCCGCGATGTATTCGCCCGACAGGTTGATCTTCAGGTGATCGACGCCGTACTTGATGAAGGTGCGGGCGGACCTACGGATCTCTTCAGGCCCGCTGCACACACTTCCGAAGCTCAGTTCCTCAAAATTCATGTGCGGCAAGGTGTTGTCACCGAGCGCGCCGATCGTCGTGATCTCCTGGCTCCCTGCGAGGTAGCGCGGACCCGGGAACTCGCCCGCATCAATTGCGTTGCGCAGCACCACGTCGAGCCGCGGCTTGGCCGCGGCTGCGCCGACTGCCGACGTCCAACCCATGTCGAGATAGCGTTTGGCCACGCGCACGCACCACAGCATGTGCTCCTCAGGCGGCATGAACTGGATCGCTGCCAGTGACGGCTGATCGTTCCACGAGAAATGTGTGTGCGCCTCGGTCATGCCGGGCATCAGGAAGCGGCCTCTACCTTCGATGACGCGCGCGTCATCGGTACTCACGCGTTTGGGTGCGTGAGTCACCTCGACGATGCGCTTGCCCTCGACGAGGACGTCGCCCAGATAGGTGTCTTCGCCCGTGCCGTCGAAGATGCGCACATTGGTGAATGCGATGCGTGTCATGCTTGTCTCCTCCGGCGAAACGCCGGCAATGGGTTTAAGAAGTCAGCTTCAGCGATGCATAAAACTGTTCGAGTTCCTGCATGCAGCGTTGCGGCTTTTCGAAGGTCGTCCAGTGGCCACAGTTGTCGAACACAACATGGCGGGATCCAGGGATGCGAGAGGCCATCGCCGACACATTGACCGGCGGCGCTACGCCGTCTTGGTCACCGGTGACGAGCAGCGTCGGTACTTCAATCTGCTCGATGGCTGCAGACTGCGCACTGGCTAAGGCTTCGCAGCTTTGCGCATAGCCCTCGGGCGACTGCCGCATCACGCTCTCTCGGACCAGCGCAAGGACTGCAGGTTGCTGGTCCTTCGTCTCCTTGCTGGTCGCGCCCTTGACTATTGCATCGGCTATCTCTTGCATCGCCGCTGCACCGCTGCGCGCCAATGCAGCCCGGGCGGTGATGTTCGGCCGCGCAGCTTCCGGCGGCGCGACCAGGGGGCCGAATAGCGCGAGCGACTTGACCTTGTCCGGGTGGCTCACCGCCAAATGCTGCGCGACGATGGTGCCGAGAGAGTGCGCCATGACGTGCACAGATTCGATCTTGAGGCTCCCCAGCAGTCCGTCCAGCGCCGCAACGTAACGCTCGATGGAAAGTGGTTGCTGCAGGAGTGCCGACCGTGCGCTGCCAGGCAAGTCGGGTCGGATGACTTTGAACCCTGACAGCGCCGCCAGCAACGGCGTCCAGGTGTTCGAGGATCCACCGAGCCCGTGGATGCACAGCAGTGCCTCGCCTTCGCCGTCGATTTCCACGGCCAGTCCATTGATGCATTGAGTCGTCATGGCGTTCCTCAGACAAATTTGTTCTCAATGGCGCCGAGGCCTTCGATCTCGACTCGGACAACATCGCCCGCTTTCAGGTAGCGCGGCGGCGTCATCCCCATGCCGACGCCGGCCGGTGTGCCGGTGGCGATTACGTCCCCCGGATAGAGCGTGATGCCCCGCGAGATGGTTTCGATCAGCGCCGGGATGTCGAAGATCATGTTCTCGGTCGGCCCGTCTTGACGCAGCTCGCCATTGACCCAGCAGCGAACGCGCGTCTTGGTGCCATCGAGCTCGTCGGCAGTGACGACCCACGGGCCCATCGGGCAGAAGGTGTCGAAGGACTTTCCCAAGTCCCATTGGCCATGGCGTACTTGCACGTCGCGCGCCGTCACGTCGTTGACGATCGTGTAGCCGAAGACATGATCCATCGCGTCCGCACGCGTGATGTTCGTCCCGCCCTTGCCAATCACCACCGCCAACTCGGCTTCGTAGTCGATCTGCTGCGAGATTTCACTGGGCACGAAGACGTCGTCATGCGGTCCGACGACGCATTCGGGTACCTTGGTGAATACGATGGGCCATTCGTCGGTTTTGGCAGCGCTATCCTTGAAGACGGATGACGACAGTTCCTTGGCATGCGCGTGGTAGTTGCGACCGACGCACCACACGTTGCGCCGCGGCTTGGGCAATGGCGCGTCGAGGTCTACATCTGCTACCTTGACAACAGCACCGTTCGTGGGCGGCAACTTGCCGCCTTCGGCCAAGGCTTCGATCAAGCTCAGCGCACCTTTTTCTGCCTGCTCCGGCGTAAGGATGAAGGGGGTGATCGTGCTTCCGTCGGCGGACACAAGGCCGGTTTGGCGACGCCCTTCGGCCAGGTAGGTTGCGATTCGCATGTCTGGGGTACTCCTGTGAGTTGTGTTCGATGATTTGCGACTCCGAGCACGGCGTCGCGGCGATGAGCAACTTTATGAACTCAGGGCACTTGGCGCTTATCGAGGAATCTGGCGGCGTATCAGGGAGTCAGGTGCGGGCTAGGGACTTTCCCGAATCGACCGCTATTCCGGCTCTGGCAGGCAAACAATCGCGGTGCCCCCACGTTTGAAGGACTTGCAAGATGCCAGAAGCCTACGCGCTGCATGAGGGCGCCTTTGGCACAGCGATCGTTCTTGAATCGCGCGCCAATCTGGTGTCACATGCTCATTCCGAAACGCAGCTAGCTCTGTGGCTTGGGGGTACCCGAGCGATCGCAAATGTGGGAGCCCACGTCGTTCGATACAGCGAGAACGTTGCGCTAGGTGTCAATGAATTTCAGGCGCACGACATGGTTATGGAAGGCAGCGGCACCAGCCTCTTTCTCGTATTCATGATTTCAAAGGATTGGCTGGATGAGCTGGGAGCTGCAACTGGACGCAACTTTAGATTTCCGTCGCCTAACGTGCCCATCACATCTGCGATGCGGCGGTCATGCTGGCGCGTGCTGGACTTGATCATCTCCGCCAGCAACTCGCGTTCCGCCATCGACAACGAAGTCGAGCGGTTGTTGGAGGCCGCTATCGCAGCGTCCACCGCCGGCGGTGCAGAACCACACTCTGTAGCCGTGGGCGTAACGCTCGACTACCGGCTCAGGGCCGCCATCGCCCACATGCGCGAGCATGTTTCTGAAGTCATCACCATAGATGAAATTGCAGCGAAGGTCGGACTGTCGCGTGGTCACTTCTTCGCGCTTTTCCGAGATCAACTCGACACCACGCCGCAGGTGTTCTGGAGTGGCGTGCGGGTTGAAGAGGCCATGCGCCGCGTAGCGGAAGGCAGCGCGTTGACCGACGTCGCGCTAGACCTCGGCTTCTCTGCGCCAGGAAACTTCTCGCGCTTCTTCAAGGAGCACACCGGTGTCTCTCCCTCGATCTTCAAACGCGCCGCTCGCGGCCCGTCCCCCGTGACGGTCACTGGCATCTCAAGGGAGCACGCTTAGTTGCGTGTTTCCCGTGGACGTCCTGCGACACGGCGCTTCATGGCGCGTCGGCAACGTCGAGAAGATCAAGCGCCGGCGTAAGCCTGGCCAAGATGAACGCCGCGCCGGGCGGCTAAGCGCTTAGCGAAAATCGACGTACCGCGGCATTGCGATTGGCCCACTTATCTGCTCTCGAAAGATTCATCCGACGAGACGCACCTAGTTATTTGCGACTAGGAAAGCCGTGAATGTGATTGCCAGGGGCAGCAATGAATCCTCCCCTGACTTTCCATGAGCAAAGTAGGCAATGGTCAGAACATGGCCAAGCCGGTAGTCTAGGCACACGTAGTCACCGAAGCCGGTATCGACAATGGGAAGCACGCTGACCGGTATCTGTTCGTCACACCTCAAAGCCCGATAGGTGCTCAACACAGTTCGCGGCGCGTCCCCATCAAACGCGAGCATGCTACCGACGCAGCTAACGTCCTCGACGCCCGAGCCGTATGTGACCACAAATTCGCACTCCTCCGGGTTGCTGGCTAGGGGGCCCGGGGCGGTCCTGAATGCCGGCCGAAACCGGTCACTTAGGGGCGAGCGAAAGGTATTGGCCAGTTGCTCAGGCCGCCGCGAACGTGTCGTAGGCCTTGCCGGATCTGCCCTCTGACGGCCTGTGAGCCGCGCCCGAACAGCACGTGACGCGTCATGGGGCCGGCGAACTGAAACGCCTTTGTAAAAGGGCAATCGCCCTCGTCGCTCTCAAAAGACCCCGAATACCTTCAACAAGATGATGACGCCAATAGGCACGCCGCATAGCCAAAGGATGATGCTTTTCATGTGACTTCCTCGGTGGTGGGTATGCCGTCACGGTAGCCAGCATCACCTCGATCGGCGAAGGGAAAAAACGACCCTTGCAGTAGGAAAACGTCCGCGCCGGTGATCGCCGACGGCTTGCGCGGGATAGTGCAGATGCTTCGCCCGGATGTGTCGAGCGAGTCACGTAATGGCGCTCCGCCTGCCGCTGTTGCGGATTCGGCCAACCCCTACAAGCCTCGTCACTAGCAGACGACGCCGGAAGCCCTGAGGCGCGCGACCATAGTTCGCAAGGCTGCGCCGCGGCGGCCCCGGCGGTTTTATTTCTGTTCCGCGTCAAGCAACACCAAGGAGCAAATCATGGCCAATGGCAGCGTTTTGGGTCGCGCCGACCAAGCTTGTGCTGATCGCGTTCCTTTTGCCGATGTGCCCGCCGATGAGCAGGCGGTCGATGTGTTGAGCGAACTGCTCGAACACGCGCGCGACAGCGAATACGGCTTTCGCACCTGCGCCCGAGAGGTGCCTTCTGCATCAAGCCTGAGGCAGTCGTTCAACCGGCGCGCTTCGCAGTACCACGAGGCATGCGATGAGTTGGAGCGAATGATACGGCGCCACGGTGGAACTCCCATCGAGTGTGGTACGACCGGGGCGACCATCCATCGGGGGTGGGTCCGGGTGAAAGGAGCGATCGGCGCGAACAGTGAGTTGTCGCTGCTTGAAGACTGTGAACGTGGCGAAGAGGCAGCCGTCGCGCTCTACCGCGAGGCGATGCAGCGAAATCTGCCACCCGACGCCCGCGACTTGGTCGAGCGCCAGGCCGCAAGCGCGCAGCAAAGCCATGAACAGCTCCGGGTGCTGCGCGACGCAACCGCCTAGGCGCGTGACGAAGATAGTCCGTTGCCGGTTCTGCCACCACTACATGGCGCGGAACAGGTGCCCGAACGCCCGGCTGACCTTGAGAGATCTCTGGAGGCCCCGCACGCACAGGCTGTAGCGCCCGTTCTCGTCGCGGGTGGCGCTCACGATGCAGTGCATGTTGACCAGCACGCCGCGATGCACCTGCGTGAAGTCGGCAGCGTCGAGCCGCGACACGAGATCGCGCAGGCTCATGCGCACCAGCGCCTCGCCGTCGGCTGTGACAACATTGACGTACTTCTCGGCGGCTTCCAGGCAGATCACCTCCGAGACCGGGATCATCCGCACGGTGTTGCCGACGCCTGCGCGGATGATCTTGATCTTCTCGGGCGCGTCGGCCGCATCCGTGATCGACTGGACGCGCTGCATCAGGGCCGCCATGCCACCGGCAACTGGTGTCCGGGCGCGCTCGTGCAACCTTTGCTTCAGCCGTTGCACGCAGACCTCCAAGCGTTCAAGCGTCGCCGGCTTGAGCATGTAGTCCATCGCCGCATGCTCGAATGCCGAGATCGCGAAATTGTCATATGCGGTGATGAAGACGAAGAGCGGTTCGGCCTTGTCATCGGGCCACTCGTCAGCGACAGCCTCTGCGACTTCCAGGCCTGTCTTGCCCGGCATCTTGATGTCCAGGAACATCACATCGGGCACCAGCGTCTGGGCGAGTTCGATCGCCTTCATGCCATCGTCGGCAACGCCCGCGATCTTCAGCTCGGGCCAGGCTTCGAACAGCAATCGCTGCAGCGTTCTCGACAACACCGGTTCATCTTCGGCAATCACGGCGCGCCATGCGTTCACGACGGAATCCTCACAACCGCGTGAACGCCGCACGGTGATCGAGTTTGCAGAGTCAGGGACGCACGCAAGCCATAGAGGGCCTGGAGGCGGTCACGCACATTCTTCAGTCCGGAGCCGCAAACCTCGCCCGCATCGTCGTCGCTCGAAGCGGGCTGTTGCGGCGGCAAGCCCAGACCGGAATCGTCTACCGCGACTTCGATGCTCCCTTCGACCGACCGTGCCCGTACTTCGATGTTCCCTGCGCCCAACTTCGGTTCCAGGCCGTGCTTGATGGCATTCTCGACCAGCGGCTGCAACAGCATCGGCGGGATGGCGGTCCGCTCCAGTTCGGCGGGCAAGTCGAGCCGATAGGTCAGCCTGGGGCCCATGCGCAAGGACATGATGTCGAGGTACGCCTTCAACTGGGAGAACTCCGACTGCAGTGTCGTCACTTCGTCGCGCGAAGCTGCATGCGTGCTGCGCAGGTAGACGATCAGTTGGTCGATCATGCGCTCGGCCTGTCGCGGGTCTTCGTCGACGAGGGAGCGCAGATTCGCCAGCGTGTTGAACAACATGTGGGGCTCGAGTTGGGCGCGCAGCAGCCGCAGTTCCGATTCGGTGGCAAGGCGTTGGGCATCGGATCGCGCGATCGCTTCTTTGGCAAGCTGGTCACGCGCCGCAGCGGCGTAGAGGACGAACGCGGCCAGCACCAGGCCGAATGCAAACGCCACCATGTAGTCGCGTCCATGACCCACAAGGCGGCTGATCGGCTCGTCCAGGATCAGGAGCGCGATCAGGTGACCTCCAAAGTACCCCGTGGGGATGGCGATCGCGCCGGTGAGAAGCCAACGGGGCAGCGCCTGCATTCGCAGCAGCCGTTCCGAGCGGCCAAGCACCGCGATGCACGCGATGAACACCATGCCGACACATTCGACGAAGACGAACAGGCGAGGCAGCGTCTCGAGTGCGGGAGCGGCCCAGAAGAGCAGCCCGGCCGCGATTGCGCACAGCAGAAACGAGCCGGCCGTCAGCCGTGCTGCGCCGAGCCAGCGGGCCGAAATCGATGAATCAACGCTGATCACTGGCGGAAGTCGGATGCATCGAGGAACTGTAAAGGTTGGAACGCCATGCCGCTACGGATGCAGGGCGTTGAGGGCGAATTTGTCCTCGAGCCGTCGGTTTGGTCGACCGAACGGCGACCGTTCGATGCCGCCTTACGACCGTTGACGCCCCCAACCGAGCGTTTGGGAGTCAAACCGGATGCGCCTGTGGCAGCGGCCGCCGAAAGTGCGGACCTCACCACTCGGGAGTTCTTATGCAACGGTCTTTTCTTTCCAACACGCTGCTTTGCGCCGCGGCCGCCGTCTGTGCAGCCATCGTCACGACGAACGCACAGGCCTTCGACGGCATCGTCGAAAAGCAGGTGTTCAACCTGCCTGCCTACACGACCGTGAACGGCCAGGTCATCAAGGGAGTGCGCATCGGCTATGAAACCTATGGCCGTCTGAATGCTGCGCGAGACAACGTGATCCTCATCAACCATTTCATCACCGGCACTTCGCACGCCGCCGGCCGGTATGCGGCGAGCGACGCCGCGCCCGGTTACTGGGACACGATCATCGGCGCCGGCCTGCCGATCGACACCGAGCGGTTCTTCGTCATCGCGACCGACGCGCTGGCCAATCCCAATCGCGCATCGGCCACGGTCGTCAGTACCGGCCCGGCCAGCATCGACGCCGCCACCGGCAAACCGTATGGCATGCGCTTTCCGGTGCTGGCCGCGCGGGACACGGTGGAGGTGCAGAAGGCACTGCTCGATTCGCTGGGCATTCGAACCCTCTACGCCGTGGCTGGCGCTTCGGCTGGGGCCTGGATGTCGGTGGAATGGGCCTCGGCCTATCCGGAGCGTGTGCAGCGCCTGTTGTCCGTCGTGGGACCTGGCGTCGACAGCCCGGCCTACGCCGTCGCCAAGATGAGCTCGTGGGGCGCGGCCGTGAGGCTGGACCCGAACTGGGCCAATGGCGATTACCACGGCAAGGCCGAGCCGCTGGCAGGCATGACGCAGGCCATGCGACAGGTCACGCTCGACGCCCTCAGCTTTGCCTGGGCCGACAAGGCCTTCGGTCAAAAGTGGGCCGACCCGGGCAAAAACCCCGGCGATGCGACCGCCAATCAGTTTGCGGTCGATGCCACCCTCGAGAAGATCGGCGAAGCGCGCGCCAAGGGCATGGACGCCAACAGCTGGCTGTACACGCTGAAGGCCTTGCAGTTGCCGAGCGCCAAACCAGACCGCATCAAGGCCAAGTCGCTGTTCGTGGGCATCAGCTCGGATCAGATCTTTCCGCCGCACTTGTCAAAACGCGCAGTGGAGACCCTCAAGGCGCAAGGCACTCCGGCAGAGTACGTTGAGTTGAACAGTCCCAATGGTCATGCCGATGCTCTGGGTGCCACAGTGGGCCAGGCCGGGCCGGCGATTGCGTCGTTTCTTGCGAAGTAGGCTCGCCGGACTCGTCTGAGTTGTTAGCACGCATCGGAAAATGTAAACAAACTGTTCAACGGATTGCTGCGGCATTACATTCTTGTGACCCCCGAGGATGCACATGAAAGTAGATGGCCGAGAGGCGAAGCGTTCGGCAATTTATCTGCCGGTGTCAGCCAAATTTTTGATCGCGTTGATCGGGGCGATCGCATGGATGGTTTTTTCGATTTGGGCCGCCGGGCCGTGGCTCGCCGATCTGAAAAGCTATGTAGGAACCGCGTTTGCCATTTTCCTGGTGTATGGCATTGCCATCATCCCGGGGTTCATGAATGCGTTCATGGCAATCAGCCTCATTCTGGACAAAAGGCCGCCGCATCGCCCGCTTTCGGTCTATCCGCCGATATCGATATTGATTGCCGCGTACAACGAAGAAGCTTCCATCGAAGAGACGCTGGTCAGCATTGACCAGCAGAAGTACCCGGGCGAGTTGCAGGTCATCGTGATCAATGACGGCTCGGCGGATGGCACTGCGCAGGTGGTTCAGCGTGCCCTCGAGCGATATAGCTGGCTCAGCTTTGTCGACCTGAAAAAGAATGGTGGAAAAGCCCGCGCCTTGAACATCGGGTTCAAGGAGGTTCTGCACGATCTGGTCGTGACGGTCGATGCAGATTCCTTTTTGTACCGCGGCGCGCTCACCAGCATTGTCGAGCGCTATCACGCCGACCCGCCCAATACGCGCGCCGTTGCGGGAAAAATCCTGGTTCGAAACTCGCGGCAGAACTGGATCACCCGTTGCCAGGAGTGGGACTACTTTCACGGTATTTCCGCGGTCAAGCGAGTTCAGTCGCTTTTCCAGGGCACCTTGGTTGCGCAAGGCGCATTCTCCGTTTACGACCGGGCCGCGCTGACCGAGGTTGGCGGATGGCCCGAGTGCGTGGGAGAAGACATCGTGCTCACATGGGCGCTGTTGAATGCCGGGTACAGGGTGGGGCACTGCGAAGACGCCTGCCTCTTCACCAATGTGCCCAGTACCCTCAAGCAGCTGGTCAAGCAGCGCCAGCGTTGGGCGCGGGGCATGACGGAGGCCTTTGTCAAACACCCCCGCATTCTTTTCAAGATGCGGCTGTCGACCTTTTTCATTCACTGGAACCTGTTGTTCCCGTGGCTGGACCTGGCATTCACCATCGGCTTCATTCCCGGAATAATATTTGCCTTGTTCGGCTATTACTGGATCGTGGGGCCAATGACCTTGGCGCTGATACCGGCGGCATTTGCGCTGAGTTTCCTGATGTTCTCGATCGAGCGCCGGATGTTCAAGAAAACCGGCCTGGTCGTGCGAAAAAATATCCAGGGCTTCTTTGTCTACGTGCTGCTGTACAGCTTGCTTTTGCAACCCGCCAGCGTGCTCGGCTATCTGGACGAACTGTTCAGAAAGCCCAAAGCCTGGGGCACCAAATGACCAGGAAGCCGGCATATGCAGCGGCCGCCATTTCAGGCCTCATGGTGTTGAGTGCCTCCTGCCATGCGCAGGAAGAAGCGGCCGAGAAAAAAGCGTCCGGCATGGCTTTCGGGACGGAAGCCCTGCTGACCAGCGACAGCGACAACTTCGAATCCCGCCGGGTATCGGTCGAGTTTTTCCCCGCTTTTGAAAACGCCGACCGCTACCTCGGGTTCCGGCTCGGCGACTACAAGTACCAGCAAGACAGCTGGCGAAGGGCAGGAAAAAAGATCTCGTTCCTCGCGCGTTCAATCGAAACCAGAACGGCCAATGGCGGACAGATGGAGGCCGGCGTGTTCGAGCAGGGCGGCCATACGCTGCTGACGCTCGACGGCAGCTACCGCATAGCGCCGACAAAAAGCACGGCGGTGGAGTTTCTGCTTACGCGCGACTGGGTCGAAACACCGAAGTCCCTCGACCGCGGAATCGACTTTTCGTTTCTCGGTGTTGCGGTCGACCAAGGCTTGGGAAGCCATGTCACGCTGGTGGGGCTGCTGGCACAGCAGTACTTCTCCGACGGGAATCGACGGGACCACGGGCGCATCCGCTTCATCTATCAACCCTCGCTCGACCTGGGGCTGACTCTGCAAGCGCGCTACCGCACGTACCGCAGCACCCACGAAGACGTCGACAGGGCCTACTTCAATCCGAAGAGCTACAGCGAATCGATGCTGGCGGTCAGCTGGCGGCAGCGTTTCCAGGGCTGGACCGCCGCGGTAACGGCCGGGCTGGGCAACGAGAAGATCAACCACGACCTGAGCCAGCCCACGAGACTGCTGGACGTGAGCCTGCAGAGCCCTGTGAGGGGATCGCAGGTGTTCCGCTTCAATGCCGGCTACAGCCGCAGCACCACCTTTTCGGGGCCCAGCTACCAGTACCGATACATACGCGGCGAGTGGATCATTCTTTTCTAAGGATGCCGGGGCCGCTTCTTCACCGCGCCTACTCGCGTCGGCGGTCGGCCTTGCTTTCGCGGTAGTAGCGGGCCTTCTCTTCGTACATTGCACGGTCCGCACGCTGCAGGGCCGCGTCGAGCTGGTCGCCGGCCTCGCAGGTGGCCACGCCCATCGCAAGGTTCAGCATCCGTCCGCTTTGCCCGGCGTAGAACTGGTTGTTCAGTTCGAGCATGGAAACGATGCGGTCGCGCATCGCCTCCGCCCCGCGCTCGTCCGTCTTGGGGAGCACGACGGCAAATTCGTTGCCGCCGATCCGCGCCGGCCAGCCGGGCTCATCGACGGCCTTGCTCAGCACCTCGCCCACGCGCCGGAGCAGTGCGTCGCCGGCGGCATGGCCTTCCTCGTCGTTGACGGGTTTCAGGCCGTTCATGTCGATCACCAGCACCGACACCGGCCATGGCCCCTTGCGCGTCAACCGATTCACTTCTTCCGTGAAGAAGGTGCGGTTGCGCAATTGGGTCAGCACGTCGTGCTTGCCCAGGTACTCGAGGTAGGCCTCTGCCTTCTTGCGGGCCGTGATGTCGATCAGCGACACCAGCACCAGGTCCCAGGTGGCGAGCCGGTCTTCGAGCACTGCAAACTGCATGTGGATGTTCAGCAGGTCGCCCGTCAATGCGTAGTTGATCACCTCCCGCTGCTGCAGCATCTTTCCGTTCCAGAGGTCCTGCAGCTGCTCGGCGAAGGAGTCTTGCATCTCGTCGCGGAAGATGTCCGAGAGGTTGTCCAGCAGCGTTGCCTTGTCGGCCGCACCGAACATGCGCAGGGTTTCGCGGTTGACGTCGATCACGCGAATCTCGCTCATGCAGCGGGTGACGAACTCCGGGTGCACCTTGATGAAGGTCGTGAAGTCGGTGATGCCCCGTTTTCGTATGTCGTCGAGCAGGGCCTTCACCGCACTGAAGTCTTCCACCCACAACGAAACGGGTGACCGTTCGAACAGTTCGCGCGCGTAGCGTTCGCTCTCCAGGCGCAGCTCTTCGGCGCGAACGCGCGCGGTAATGTCGTCGAGCGACACCAGCACACGGTCCCAAGACTTTTCATAGCCGGGCAGCACCTGCACCCGCACGTGCACGTCGAGCCTTCGGCCGTCGAGCGCGTAGTTGACCGTCTGGTTGTCGAAGGAGAGATTTCCACGCCAGAGCTGGTCCAGCTCGTAGATCACGGGCGCGGTCATGTCGTCCCGAAAGATGCTGTCCAGCCGCGAGAGCAGCTCGGCCTGGCTTTGCGCACCAAAGAGGTTGAGCGTGCTCTGGTTGACGCTCAACACCCGCAGTTGCGCCATGCATTCGCTCACCCGGCTCGGCTCGGCATTCAGGTGGGCCACCAAATCCACCACGCCCGCATTGCGCCACGATTCGAACAGCCGGAGCAGGCCGCTGTAGTCTTCGATCCAGAGCGACATGGGTGCAAACTCGAACATCGACTCGTAGTCGGTGGAAGACGGCATGTACAGCTCCTGGGCGGGTGGGATCTTGCTCCGGATGATGCACCATTTGGCAGTAGGCGTTTTCCAGTCGTTGGACAATGGCCGGGGCACGAAACACAAGGAATTCCGCATGACCACGCTGCAGCAACTTCTAGGTACCGAACTCCCGCTGATACAGGCGCCCATGGCGGGCATTCAAGGCAGCGCAATGGCCATTGCCGTCAGCAACGCGGGCGGGCTCGGCTCGCTGCCGTGCGCCATGCTGGGCAACGACGCCATTCGCACCGAAATAGGCGCCATCCGCGCGGGCACAGGCAAGCCCTACAACGTCAACTTCTTCTGCCACGTGCCGCCGCAGCCAAGCGCCGAAAGCGAGGCGACTTGGCGCAACGCGCTGGCGCCGTATTACCGCGAGCACGACATCGATGCGGCATCCATTCCCGCTGGCCCCGGGCGCAACCCCTTCAGCGAGGTGGTGGCCGAGGTGCTGGCCGAGTTCCGTCCGCCGGTGGTGAGCTTTCATTTCGGGTTGCCGCCTGAGCCGCTGCTGGCCCAAGTGCGCGGATGGGGCTCGAAGATCCTCGCCTCCGCCACCACGGTCGACGAGGCGCTGTGGCTGGAGGCGCAGGGTGTCGACGCCATCATTGCCCAGGGGCTGGAGGCCGGCGGCCATCGCGGGCACTTTCTCTCGCACGACCTGACGGCGCAGCTCGGCACCTTTGCGTTGCTGCCGCAAGTGGTGCGTGCGGTTCGCCTGCCGGTCATCGCGGCCGGCGGCATTGCCGATGCAAACGGTGTAGCCGCCGCCATGGCGCTGGGCGCCGCCGGCGTGCAGATCGGCACCGCCTACATGCTCGCGCCCGAAGCCTTCACCAGCGCCTTGCACCGCGCGGCGCTGACAAGCGATGCAGCGCGGCATACCGCGCTGACCAACCTTTTTACCGGCCGCCCGGCGCGCGGCATCATGAACCGCCTGATGCGCGACCTGGGGCCGATCGCCGCGGTGGCGCCGGAGTTTCCGCTTGCCACGTCAGCCATTGCACCGCTGCGCGCCAAGGCCGAGGCACAGGGCCGCGGCGACTTTTCACCGCTGTGGTCGGGGCAGAACGCGACGGGCTGCCGCGAGCTCCCGTCCGCCGAGATCACCCGCGCGTTGGCGCAGGGCTTTCACCTCACCGCCTGAACCCTCGCCAGACCCATGCCGCAACTCCATCTGCCCTTCAAGTTTCTCGAACAGCCCTCCAACGCCGGCGTGCGCGAGCCGTGGCTGCTGGTGCTGATGCACGGTGTCGGCAGCAACGAGCAAGACCTGTTCGGCCTGGCGCGGCTCATGCCGCCGCAGTTTCACGTGCTGAGCCTGCGCGCGCCCTATGTGCTGTCGCCCGATGCCTATGCGTGGTTCGAGTTCCAGGTGCTGGCAAACGGCGAGCGCCACATCAATGAAGAGCAGGAGCGCGAAAGCCGCTTTCTCGTCGGCGAGATGATCGCCTCGGCATCGCAGCAGCTCGGCGTGCCGGCGGAGCGCGTGGTGGTTGGCGGTTTCAGCCAGGGCGGCATCATGGCGCTGTCGCTGCTGCTGACGCAGCCCGCGAAGCTGCGCGCCGCGATGGTGTGGCACAGCCGCCTGCTGCCGCAGGTGGTGCCGCACATTGCGCCGCCGGAGGCCTTCGAGGGCAAGGCGCTGTGGGTGAGCCATGGCAGCGCCGACAACGTGATTGCGCCAAGCGCGGCACAAGCCACGCGCGAATTGGCGCGTGGCTTGCCGCTGGCGCTCTCGGGTGCGGACTTTCCCGGCGGGCATGAAATCCGGCCGGCCGAGCTGCAAGGCACGCTGGCGTGGCTTCAGGCGCTCAGCACCTCAGCGGGTACGCCCCAGTCGCGGCCATAGAAGCCTTTTTCGCTTGGCCGGCGCGTCACAGTGCGTTACGGGATGACGAGGGATGACACCGGGGAGGGCCGCAGAACTGGTGCACCATAGCCGTTCGCCTCCCACTGCAATCCTCGCAAAAGGAATATTGCCGACATGTCCGACAGCGACACCTCCGAATTCAGGCCGCGCCGCGAGAGCTCGGCCGGCACAATCATCATCATCGGCCTGCTGGCGATAGCGGCCGCTCTCCTGGGCTGGCGCTGGTACCAGCAGCAACAGCCGCAGCCAGTCGAGCCGGCGCCCACCGCGGCCACCGCGCCGAACGACGGGCCCGTGCCCGTACCGCCGCCAGCCCCGTTGCCCGAATCGCTGGAGCCCAAGAACCCCATCGATGCGATCGCGCTGCCCGCCTCGGGCCTGCCTACGGTGGCCGATTCCGACACGCGCGTGATGTCGGCGCTGGTCGATCTGCTGGGCAGCCAGAACGTGGCGGAATTCGTGCAGTTCGACGGCGTGGTGCGCCGCTTTGTGGCCACCATCGACAACCTGTCGCGCGAGCAGGCGCCAGCGAGTGCATGGCCGGTGCAGCCCACCAAGCAGCGCTTTGCCACCGAAGGCAAGGGCGAGGCGCAGACCATCGCGGCCAACAATGCCGCGCGCTACAACCCCATCGTGCTGCTTGCGGGGTCGGTCGACCCGGCCAAGGCCGCCAAGACGTATGCGCGGCTCTATCCGCTCTTTCAGAAAGCGTATGAAGAGCTTGGCTATCCAGGCCGCTATTTCAACGACCGGCTCATTGCCGTGATCGACCATCTGCTGCAGGCGCCCGAACCCGCCGGCCCGGTGCAGGTCCGGCTCGTCGAGGTCAAGGGCAACGTGTCGTCGCAGCGGCCGTGGGTGCGCTATGAATACGCCGATCCGCAGCTCGAGTCGCTCTCGTCCGGCCAGAAGATCATGGTGCGGGTGGGGCTGGAAAACGAGCGCAAGCTCAAGGCCAGCCTGCGCGGCTTCCGCGAGCAGATTGCCACGGGCGACATGGCCAAGAAGAAGCAGCGCTGACCCATCGCGCTGTAGGCGCGTCCCGATCGCGCGCCGTGTAGGCGCGGGCCGATTGCGCGCGCTGCGGATGCCGTGGATGATTTGTCCTCACGATTTCGAGGACAACCGTATGAACCTGATGAGCGTCGACCTCTACCAGAGTGCTACCGATCCCGAGAAGTTTCTGGCGCTGCCCGCCGGCACCGACCCCGCCGACCTCATGGGGCCGATGACCTTCGACCGGGACTACGCGCACATCAAGCGCTACCAGGAAGCCTTCGAATTCGATCCGTCCGTTCCTTACGCGGGCGTGAACGCCGCGAAGATCGCCGCGGACATCCTCACCGTGAAGTGGGCGATGTACCGCCGCGAAGGCTAGCGAAGCGAAGAAGGCCCCCTGATCAGGCCTCTTCGGTTTCCTGGTATTCGCCCACTGGCACGCAGCTGCAGAACAGGTTGCGGTCACCGTACACGTTGTCGACCCGGCCGATGGGCGGCCAGTACTTGGCCTGCTTGAGTTCGGCCAGCGGAAACGCGCCGAGTTCGCGCGAGTAGGGGTGCGACCATTCGGTGCCGAGCAGGCTCGCGGCGGTGTGGGGCGCGTGCTTCAAAGGGTTGTCGTCCTTGGGCCAGACGCCTTCTTCGACGCGGCGGATCTCGCCGCGAATGGCGATCATCGCGTCGACGAAGCGGTCCAGCTCGGCCAGCGGCTCGCTCTCGGTGGGCTCGACCATCAGCGTGCCCGGCACCGGAAAGCTCAAGGTCGGCGCATGAAAGCCGTAGTCGATCAGGCGCTTGGCGACGTCTTCCGCGGTGACGCCGCTGGTGTCCTTGAGCGGGCGCAGGTCCAGGATGCACTCGTGCGCAACGTGGCCGTTGGGGCTTGCGTACAGCGTGGGGTAGTGGTCCTTCAGGCGCGCGCTGATGTAGTTGGCGCTCAAAATGGCGGTTTCGGTTGCGGCCTGCAGCCCCTTGGCGCCCATCATGCGGCAGTACATCCAGCTGATCGGCAGCACGGCTGCATTGCCCAGCGGCGCCGCGGAAACAGCACCGACGCCGTTCGATGCAATGCCGGCCGTCGCATGGCCCGGCAGGTACGGCACCAGGTCTTCGACCACGCACACCGGGCCCACGCCCGGCCCGCCGCCGCCATGCGGAATGCAGAAGGTCTTGTGCAGGTTCAGGTGGCTCACGTCGCCGCCGAATTCGCCCGGCGCGGCCACGCCGACCAGCGCATTCATGTTGGCGCCATCGACATACACGCGGCCGCCGTGCTCGTGCACCAGCTCACAGAGCTCTTTCACGCGGGTTTCGAACACGCCGTGCGTGCTGGGGTAGGTGATCATCACCGCGGCCAGCTTGTCGCTGTGCTTTTCGCAGGCGCGCTTCAGGTCGTCCATGTCGACGTTGCCCTGCGCGTCGCAGGCGGTCACCACCACCTGCAGGCCGACCATCTGGGCGCTTGCGGGGTTGGTGCCGTGCGCCGACGAGGGAATCAGGCAGATGTTGCGGTGGCCCTGGCCCTTGGCTTCGTGGAAGGACTTGATGGCCAAGAGGCCCGCGTACTCGCCCTGCGAACCCGCATTGGGCTGCAGGCTGATGCCCGCGTAGCCGGTGGCTTCGCAGAGCCACGCGCGCAGCTGCGCATCGAGCTGCGCATAGCCTTGCTGCTGCTCGGCGGGTGCGAAGGGGTGGATGTTCGCGAACTCGGGCCAGGTGATGGGGATCATCTCGCTGGTCGCGTTGAGCTTCATCGTGCAACTGCCCAGCGGAATCATGCTGCGGTCGAGCGCCAGGTCCTTGTCCGAGAGGCTGCGGATGTAGCGCAGCATCGCCGTCTCGCTCTTGTGCGTGTTGAACACCGGGTGCGTCAGAAAGGCGCTGGTGCGGCGCAGGTCTTCGGGCAGGCGCGGCGCAGTGTTGGCCAGGTCGTCGAAACGCGGCATCGGCGTGCCCGCGGGCACGAACAGGGCCCAGAGCGCTTCGATGTCGGCGCGCGTCGTGGTTTCGTCGAGCGAAATGCCCAGGTGCTGCTGCAGCCGCTGGCGCAGGTTGACGCCGGCCGCGGTGGCGCGCTCGATGATCTTCGGCGTGTCTTCGCCTGTGCGGATGGTCAGCGAATCGAAGGCCGTGCCGTTGACCGGCTCGCGGCCCATTTGCGCCAGGCCCTGCGCAAGGATGGCGGTGAGCGCCGCCACGCGCTGCGCGATGCGGGTAAGTCCGTCGGGCCCGTGGTACACGGCGTACATGCTGGCCACAACGGCCGGCAGCACCTGCGCGGTGCAGATGTTCGAAGTGGCCTTCTCACGGCGAATGTGCTGCTCGCGCGTTTGCAGCGCGAGGCGGTAGGCGGGTTGGCCGTGCGTGTCGACGCTCACGCCGACCAGGCGGCCCGGCAGCGAGCGTTTGAACTCGTCGCGGCAGGCCAGGTAGGCGGCGTGCGGGCCGCCGTTGCACAGCGGCATGCCGAAGCGCTGCGTGGTGCCGCAGACGATGTCGGCGTCCCATTCGCCCGGCGGCGCGAGCAGGGTGAGCGCGAGCAGGTCGGCCGCCACGCAGAAGGCGGCGTCGCACTGGTGCGCATGGCCTGCGAGCGGGCGCAGGTCGTGCACGTGGCCGGTGGTGGCGGGGTACTGCGCGAGCACGCCGAAGAATTCGCAGCTCGCCATCAGGTGCGGCAGCGTCTCGGAAACGGTGCTCACCTTCACCTCGATGCCCAGCGGCGCGGCGCGCGTCTTGATGACCTCGATGGTCTGTGGGTGGCAGTCGCCCGACACCAGGAACACGTTGCTCTTGCTCTTCACGCTGCGCTTGGCGAGCGTCATCGCCTCGGCGGCGGCCGTGGCTTCGTCGAGCATCGATGCGTTGGCAATGGCCATGCCCGTCAGGTCGCACACCATGGTCTGGAAGTTGAGCAGGGCTTCCATGCGGCCCTGCGAGATTTCGGCCTGGTAGGGCGTGTAGGCGGTGTACCAGGCGGGGTTTTCGAGCACGTTGCGCAAGATCACACCCGGTGTGTGCGTGCCGTAGTAGCCCTGGCCGATGAAGCTCTTGAACACCTTGTTCTTCGCAGCGATGGCCCTAAGCTCGGCCAGCGCGTCCGCCTCCGTCACGGGAGCGGGCAGCCGCATCGGCCTGGCGCGGCGAATGGCCGCAGGCACGATGCCGTCGATGAGCTCCGCCCGCGTTTCCGAGCCGATTACCGGCAGCATGCGCGCCTCGTCCGCTGCATCGATGCCGATGTGGCGGGCGAGAAATTCTTCGGCGTTCTCTAGTTGTTGCAGGGAAGGCTGGGCGGGAATCGGCATGGCGGTAAAGGCTCGGGGAATGAGGAAGGGCGGCTGAAGAACCCGGCGGATCAGGATTCGGCGGCGAACTTGTCGTAGCTGGCGGCGTCGAGCATCGCGTCGAGTTGCGACGGCTCGCTGAGCTTGACCTTGAAGAACCAGCCGGCGGCCAGCGGGTCGGTGTTGGCGAGCGAGGGATCGGCGCGCAGGGCTTCGTTCACTTCGGTGATCTCGCCCGACACGGGCATGAACACATCGGCCGCGGCCTTGACCGATTCGACGACACCGGCCACTTCACCCTGCGCAAAGGTCTTGCCCACTTCGGGCAGATCGACAAAGACCACGTCGCCCAGCGCATCCTGCGCGTGCACGGTAATGCCGACAGTGGCTGCGTCGCCTTCGGCCGAGACCCATTCGTGGTCCTTGGTGTACTTGATGCTCATGGTGAAAAACTCCTCGTGGAAAAAATGATCTGGTTCAGGAAGCGCAGAGCCTAGCCGCGGTAATAGCGGGCCGGCACAAAGGGCAGGGTCGAGACTTCCATCGGCACCGGCTTGCCGCGCACGATGGCCTGCACGCGCGTGCCGGGTTCCGAAAACGCGGTGGCCACGTAGCCCATGGCAACCGGGCGGTCGGCCGTCGGGCCGAGCAGGCCGCTGGTCACAATGCCGATGTCCCGGCCTTCGAAAGATTGCAGGAGCGTGCCGTCGCGTACCGGAACGCGTTCCAGCGCCACAAGGCCGACGCGCTTGCGCTTCAGGGTGTCGTGGTCGGTGCGGCCCGCGGCGCCGGCCGTAGCGGCGGCCAGTTGCGCCAGCACCTTGGCCGCACCCGGAAAGCCGCCTTCGCGCGCGCCGCCCGTGCGGCGCACCTTCTGGATCGCCCAGTTGAGCGAGGCCTCGACTGGCGTGGTGGTGGTGTCGATGTCGTTGCCGTACAGGCAGAGCCCGGCTTCGAGCCGTAGCGAATTGCGCGCGCCCAGGCCGATGGGCTTGACCTCGGGCTGCGCCAGCAGCAGGCGGGCGAGGGCGTCGGCATCCTTGCCGGCGACCGAAATCTCGAAGCCGTCTTCGCCCGTGTAGCCGCTGCGCGTGGCAAAGGCCGGAATGCCGCCGATCTTCACCGCGCCGCCGGTCATGAACACAAAGCGCTCGATGCCGGGCGACAAGCGGGCCAGCACCGTGGCGGCCTGCGGGCCTTGCAGCGCGAGCAGTGCATGGTCGGGCATAGGCTGCACGTCGCAGCGTGCGCCGATCTTCTGCTGGATATGCGCGAGGTCGGCCACCTTGCAGGCGCCGTTCACGATCACGAAGATCGAGCCGTGCCCCTCGTTGAAGAACATCAGGTCGTCGAGGATGCCGCCTTCGTCGTTCAGCAGCAGCCCATAGCGCTGCTTGCCGGGGGCGAGGTCGATTACGTCGACCGGCATCAGGGTTTCGAATGCGGCGGCGGCATCGGGCCCCACCAGGCGCAGCTGGCCCATGTGGGAAATGTCGAACAGGCCGGCCGCGTCGCGCGTGTGCTTGTGCTCGGCCATCAGGCCGGCGGGGTACTGCACCGGCATGGAATAGCCGGCAAAAGGCACCATGCGGGCGCCCAGTTCCACATGCAGGTCGTGCAGGGGCGTCTTGAGCAATGGGGCGTCGGATGATGAAGCGGAAGCGGCCACGGGGCACTCCAAAGGGGCAGTCGAATTCCATGGCGCGAGCCATGGGCCACCCCTGCTGTCCGCTTTACCTGAGAGATTCGCCCCACGATCGGGGTTTGCTCCTTCGGTGGGCCGCCGCATCGGCAAGATGCAGGGGCCTCTCTCCAGCAAGGAAACGCCGGCATGCGCCAGCGCCTTGTCAGTCCTTTTGCCTGAGCGTTCGGGAAACCCCTGCGCCTTCGGCGGCCTCGCGTGGCGAGGCTCTCTCCTGACCCTTCGAAGTGTAGTGGATCGCGGAAGGCCTCAGTGCACGGTTTCCGAAGCGGGCGGCAGCAACCTTTCGATACGCTCGCGCAGCGATTCGGCCCGCTCGGCGCCTGCGGCTTTCTCGACTTCATTGAGCATCAGCGCGGCAATCGTCAGCATGGCGTCGCGGTCGCGGGCTTCGCGCAGCGCATCGCGCATCTGCAGCGCAAACTTGGGATCGCGCCGCACGAACATGCGCTCGCAGATGTCGAACAGGAACATGCGCGTGGTGGCCAGGGAACGTTTGCCGTCGAAGTTGTCGGTCGAGGTCTCTACACGGATGGGCTCCGCCGCAGGAGCCGGAATCGGCGTGTGTGTCGGGCCCGCCGTAACTGGTGCGGCGGTTTTCGGCGCTGCGCCCTGCGCGTCGTGCAGGTACCCGCGGTTCATCAGAGCCCGCAGCGTCTGTTCGGCTTCGTCGCGGCTTGCAAACAGCGGGCTGAAGTCGGTCAGCGAACGCCGGCCGTCGGCCATCAGCAGCAATGCGCGCTCGCGCTGGCTCAGCGTGCGCTGCCCGCCTTGGAGTTCGTCGCGTGCCTTGTCGGTCTTGGTGGGAAACATGGCGCCACAGCTTTCGGAATCGAAGGCTGCAGCATCGTTGCGGCTGGTGACATCTTTGTGAAACGTTTGCCTTACAGGGGCATTTGCCGCATAAAAAAAGGCAGCCCGCGAAGGCTGCCCGTTTTCTCTCTGGTTTTTGCGTCGCCTGCTACTTGGCGTACACCAGGTCGCGCAGCGCGAGCGATATCCACGGCACGTAGGTAATCACCATCAGGCAGGCCAGGATCACCAGCACGAAGGGAATGAGGTACTTCACGATCCGGTCGAGCGATATGCGCGCTACCGTGCACGCCGCAAACAGGTTCACGCCGAAGGGCGGGGTGATCATGCCGAGCGCGAGGTTCACCACCATGATGAGCCCGAAATGAACCGGGTCGATGCCGAAGTGCACCGCCACCGGCGCCAGGATGGGCGCGAGCACGATGATGGCCGCACTGGTCTCGATGAACATGCCGATGATGAACAGCGCCGCGTTCACGCCCAAGAGGAACATGGCCGGCGACTTCAGCACTTCCTGCAGCCAATGGCCAATGGCGTCGGGCACGCCCGCGCGCGTGATCAGGAAGGCGAACAGGCCCGCGTTGGCGATGATGAACATGATCACCGCCGACGACAGCACCGACTTCCGCAGGATGAGGTACAGGTCCTTGAGCTTGATCTCCCGGTAGATCACCATGCCGACCACCAGCGCATAGAACACCGCCACCGCCGAAGCCTCGGTGGGGGTAAAGATGCCGCCGTAGATGCCGCCCAGGATGATCACTGGCATCAGCAGTGCCCAGCCGGCCTGCCAGGTCGCCTTGCCGAAGGACATGCGGCCGTCGCCGTCGTTCTTGCCCCAGCCCTTCCACTTGCAATACACCCAGACGAACAGCATCAGCGCCAGGCTGATGAGAATGCCGGGGCCGAAGCCCGCAATGAACAGCTCGCCGATGGACACCTCGGCGCTCACGCCGTACAGAATCATCGGAATGGAAGGCGGAATGATCACGCCCAGCTCGGCGCTGGTGGCCTGAAGCGCCGCCGCGTACGCGGTGGGGTAGCCGTGCTTGATGAGCGCCGGAATCAGGATGGCGCCGATGGCAAAGGTGGTGGCCACCGAAGAGCCCGACACCGCCGCGAAGATCATGCAGGTGAGCACGCAGGTCATCGGCAGGCCGCCCTGCACACCGCCCACAATGCTCTTGGCAAATTCGACCAGCCGGCGCGAGATGCCGCCGGTTTCCATCAGGTTGCCAGCCAGGATGAAGAAGGGAATGGCCGCCAGCGGAAACTTGTTGATCGAATTGAACATCTCCTTTACGGAGATGAGCATGTTCACGTTGGCCACCTGGATACCCAGGATCGATGCGAGCCCGATGGACACCGCCACTGAAACCGACAGTGCAAAACACAGCACCATCGTTGCAACCATCACGGGGGTCATTGCGCGGTCTCCAGTTCGAGCCGCTTGGGATCGAGAAAATTACCAACGATGCCGAACAGGCAAAAAACGGAGCCGACCGGCAGCGCCAGGTACGACCACATCATCGACACGCTTTCGAGCCCGGCCATCGACTGCACGCGGCCGCGCATCGCGTAGTCCCAGCCCCACCACAGAATGACCAGCATCAGCGCCAGCGCTGCGATGCTGACCACGAAATCGAGCACACGCTTGATGCGCGGCGGACTCCAGCGGTAGAGCACATCCACGCTCACCATCGCACCCTGGCGAAAGGCCATTGGAATGCCGAGGAACACCATCCAGATCAGGCTCATGCGGATCAGGATCTCGCTCCATTCGGCGGGTTGCTCGAGCACGAAGCGCGTGACGATCTGGAACACGCCCAACCCCGAGGCGATGACCAGCATCACGCAGGCGGCAATCATCGAGAAGCCGGTGGTCCACCGCTCGATGCCGAGAAATTTTTCTTTCATCTGCAGTCGTGATGTTGAAAACAAAAAAGCCCGCCAGATGGAACTGAGCGGGCGCCCGATGCTATCTAAAAGATAGCATCATGAAAATCACTTGAAGTCGCGGATCTTGTCGAGGTTGGCCTTGCCGAAGTCCTTTTCGAACTGGGCATTCACCGGCGCCAGCGCGGCGACGAACTTGGTCTTGTCGACGTTGTCGATCACGGTCATGCCCTTGGCGCGCAGGTCGGCCACGCCCTTGGCATCGTCTTCGTCCACGCGCGCGCGGTTGGCCTTGGTGCCTTCTTTCGCGGCCTCGAGGAAGGCCTGCTTGTCGGCCGCGCTCAGCTTGTCGAACGTCGCCTTGTTCATCAGGAAGATGCACGGCGAGTAGACGTGGCCCGTGAGCGAAAGGTGCTTTTGCACTTGGTCGAACTTGGCCGCGATGATGACCGACAGCGGGTTTTCCTGGCCGTCGACCGTACCCTGCTGCAAGGCGGTGAACACTTCGGGGAAAGCCATGGGCGTGGTGACGATGCCGAAGGTCTTGTAGGCCGCAATGTGCACCGGGTTTTCCATGGTGCGCATCTTCAGCCCCTTGAGGTCTTCCGGCGCCTTCACGTCGCGCTTGCTGTTGGTCATGTGGCGGAAGCCGTTCTCGGCCCAGGCCAGCGCCTTGAAACCCTTGGCGTCGAACTTGGTCAGCAGGTCCTGGCCGATGGGGCCGTCGAGCACGGCGCGCGCATGGGCCTTGTCGCGGAACAGGAACGGCACGTCGAGGATCTTGGTCTCCGGCACGAAGTTGGGCACCGGCCCGGTGGAGGAGAGCGCCAGTTCCTGGGTGCCCAGCTGCACGGCCTCGATCGACTCGCGCTCGCCGCCCAATGAGCCGTTGTAGAAGGTCTGGACCTTGTAGCGGCCCCCGGTGCGCTTTTCGACTTCCTTGGCAAAGACGTCGATCGCCACGCCCTGGTGCGAGTTCTGCGCGGTCGAAATGCTGATCTTCATGGTGGTCTGCGCGAAGGCGGCGCATGCCATGCCCATGCCCAGAACCAGGCCGGCGGCCAGTCGGGTCAATTTCATTGTGTTGTCTCCAGAGAAAAGAAGTCGCGAAGAAAAGGCGGGAGCCAAGAGAAGTCCGCGGGCAGCCGCCGACTATGCCGTAACAGGGAGCTTCACCGCGTCGGGATTTTCACGGACGTAGTCACGAATAACTACTTCGAAATCGGCGTCCGCCGAAAGCCCCAGGCGTTTGGCGCGGGCGGTTTCGATGCGTCCGGGCCAGGTTTTCACGATGCGCTGGATGGCCGGATCGGGTGTGCGGTCGAGCAGGGCGGTGGCGGCCTTGCCGGCCACGCGTTCGAGCGCGGCCGCCATTTCACCCACCGTGGTGGAAAGCGAAGGCAGGTTCAGTGCGGTGCGCGGGCCCCAGTCGGCGTCGCTTGCCTCCGCCGCCCGGATGATGCCTTCGACGGTGCGGGCCGGCGACGCGATGGCCACGGGTGTTTCGTCAGGCACCGGGCAGGCGGCGCGAATGCCCGCGAGCGGCTCGCGGATCATGCCGCTGAAAAAGCCCGATGCCGCGCCGTTGGGCTTGCCGGGGCGCACGCTCACGGTCATCAGGCGCACGCTGCGCCCGCGGATGAAGCCCTTGCGCGTGTAGTCGGCCACCAGCTGCTCGCCGATGAATTTCTGGATGCCGTAGCTGGTCTGCGGCGTGGGCAGCGTGTGGTCTTCGATCACCGGCGGCAGCGGCTGCTCTGGCGAATCGCCGAACACCGCGAGCGAGCTGGCAAACACCACCAGCGGCCGGGTGCCGACGGCACGCGCTTTCTCGAGCAGCGCGTTCGTGGCGGCAAAGTTGCTGCGCATGCCCAGGTCGAAATCGGCCTCGCATTCGCCGCTGACCGCGGCGGCCAGGTGAAAGATGGCATCCGCTTCGCGCCAGAGCGCCGTGTCGGGCGAGGCCAGTTGCTCGTTCAGGTCGCCAAGCGCGGCGGCAACGCGCGGGTCGGCCGCAAGGTCGGCTGGTGGCGCGACCCGGTCGACCAGGGTGATGCGGGAAATGTCGCGCGCCGGGCCGCCGGCAAGCGATAGCCGCCCCTGCTTCAGCAGCGTGCGGGCAAGGCGTGCGCCAACGAAGCCGGCACCGCCGGTAATGACGATCTGCATGGTTGTCTTGTCTCCTTCGTAATGAGCATAGCGCAGCGGAGCCCCTGCTCAGGCGACACTCGCCGCTCGCACAAACAAGAAACCGGACGATCGGAAAACGATGAACCTGCGATTCGTTGAAGCCTTTCACTGGGCCGTGGCGCTCAAGAGCGTGACCCGTGCGGCCGAGAAGTTGCACCTTACGCAATCGGCGCTTTCCAGCCGCATTGCGGCGCTCGAGCGCGAGCTGGGCGTGCTGCTGCTCGACCGGCGCGACAAGCAGTTCCGCCTCACGGTGGCGGGGCAGCGCTTTCACGCCTTCGCGCAGAAGCTGCTCGAGATGCAGATGCACATCAAGGCCGAGATGGGCTCGGGCGCCGTGCGAGAGGCCGTGCTGCGCGTCGGCGCCATCGAATCGGTGGTGCACAGCTGGCTCACCGGCTGGCTCAAGCACATGCAGGCGACGCATCCCGACTTCGAGCTGGAGCTCACCGTGGAAACCACGCCGGTGCTGGTCGACCAGCTGCAGCGCGGCAAGCAGGATCTGGTGTTTGCCGCACTGCCCGCCGCCGGCGACGGCGTGCGCACCCGCGCCGTGCCGCCGATGCCTATGTGCTTCGTCGGCCACCGCGAGCTGCACCTGAAGCGGCGCTACCGCCTGCCCGACCTGCTGTCGCTCGACCTGCTGACCTTTCAGCGCGGATCGCAGCCGCACGTCGCGCTGCTCGAGCTGTTCCGCGATGCCGGCAGCCCGCCGCCGCGCGTGCATGCGATCTCTTCGATCTCGGCGATGGCGCAGCTGGTGGAAGCGGGCTTTGGCGTGGCCACGCTGCCGCGCGCGGTGGTCGAGCCGCTGGCGCGGCGCCTGCCGCTGCGCGTGCTGCCCTGCGACGACACGCTGGAGCCGTTGCCCATCTACGCGAGCTACCGCGACGACCCGTCCTCCCCACTGCCGGAGGCCGCACTCGGCTCCGCTGTGGTGCACGCGTCGCACCGCATGGGGTCATCGAAAAAATCGATGGGCTGAGCGAGAAAATTTGCGTTGGCGTTCGTGAGCGCGGATTCCCACAATCCGTCGCATCACACCACAGCGATGCATCGGGCATCGAGAACGCCAAATGTCGAACCGTCAATCCTTCGTAGAACAACCCGGCGCGGCGAGCAGTGCGCTGGCCGTGCGTCAGGCCTGCCGCAGCGGCTCGCTGGCCGCCCACACCAGCGGCCTCGCCAGTGCCCATGTGCAGGGCAACCTGGTCATCCTGCCCAAGGCATACGCCGCCGACTTCCTGCGCTTTTGCCAGGCCAACCCCAAGCCATGCCCGCTGCTCGGTGTGTCGGGTGACCCGGCGCTGCCCGCGCTCGGCGAGGACATCGACATTCGCACCGACCTGCCGCGCTACCGCGTGTGGCGAAACGGCGAGCTGGTGGATGAGCCCACCGACGTGCGTGCCTTGTGGGGCGACGACATGGTGAGCTTCGTGATCGGCTGCTCCTTTACCTTCGAACACGCGCTGATGGCCGAAGGCATCGTGCTGCGCCACGTGGAGCAAGGCCGCAACGTGGCGATGTACCGCACGTCGGTGGCTACCACGCCGGCAGGGGCCTTTCACGGCCCGATGGTGGTGTCGATGCGCCCGCTGCGCGCGGCCGATGCCATTCGTGCGGTGCAGATCACCTCGCGCTTTCCGGCCGTGCACGGCGCGCCGGTGCACATCGGCGATCCGGCGCTGATCGGCATCCGGTCGATTGCCGATCCCGACTACGGCGATGCGGTCGAGGTCATGCCCGACGAGCTGCCTGTGTTCTGGGCCTGCGGCGTCACGCCCCAAGCCGCGCTGGCCGCCGCCAGGCTGCCGTTCGCCATCACACATGCGCCGGGCTCGATGCTGGTGACCGACCTGCTGCACCACCGCCTGGCCGCGTTCTAGGCCACCGTTTTTTCCCCAAATCTCATACCTGGAGACAACCGATGAAGACCACCCTCGACGCCGCGCAGACGGTCGACGACGCACAAGCCGAAGGCAGCTGGCTGCGCACGCTCAATCCGAACGAAAAACGCACGCTCACCGCTTCGTTCAGCGGCTATGCGGTCGATGCGTTCGACTACTACACGCTGCCGCTCGTCACGCCCATCCTGCTGTCGCTGTGGGGCATGAGCAAGACCGAGATGGGCCTGATCGGCACGGCCACGCTGGTGGCTTCCGCCATCGGTGGCTGGGGCGCCGGCATCCTGGCCGACAAATACGGGCGGGTGCGCATCCTGCAGCTCACCATCCTGGTGTTCGCGATCTTCACCTTTGCCTGTGGCCTCGCGCAAACGCCTGAGCAGCTGCTGATTGCGCGCACGCTGCAGGGCCTGGGCTTCGGCGGCGAATGGGCCGTGGGCTCGGTGCTCATTGCCGAGATGATCCGGCCGGCCTACCGGGGCAAGGCAGTAGGGCTGGTGCAGAGCAGCTGGGCGGTAGGGTGGGGCGCGGCGGTGCTGGTGTCGATGGCGCTGTTCTCGTTCTTGCCGCCGGAATATTCGTGGCGCGTGATGTTCATGCTCGGCCTGCTGCCGGCGGTGTTGATCGTGTTCATCCGCCGTTCGATTCGCGACCCGGAGATCTATGTGCAAAGCCGCGCGGCCGTCGAACGCGGCGAGCGCAGCGGCAACTTCCTCGCGATCTTCAAGCCGGGCATGCTGCGCACCACCGTGCTCGCGAGCCTGCTTTTCACGGGCATGCAGGGCGGCTACTACGCCATTGGCGTGTGGCTGCCGACCTTCCTGAAGAACGAGCGGCATCTCACGGTGCTGGGTTCGGGCGGCTACCAGTTCATGTTCATCGTCGGCGCCTTCATCGGCTACCTGTGCGGCGCCTATCTCTCGGACCGGTTGGGCCGCCGCCGTGCCTTCATCCTGTTCGCCATCGGGGCGGGGTCGCTGGTCTATGCGTACACGCTGCTGCCCATTACCGACAGCCTGATGCTGCTGCTCGGCTTTCCGCTCGGCTTCTTCATGTCGGGCATTTTCAGCGGCGCGGGTGCCTTCCTGTCCGAGCTGTTTCCCAATGAACTGCGCGGCTCGGGGCAAGGTTTTTGCTACAACTTCGGACGCGGCATCGGCGCCACCTTTCCGGCCCTGGTGGGCGTGTTGAGCGACCGCATGCATCTTTCGCTCGGTACCTCCATCGGCATCTGTGCGGCGGTGGCCTATGCCATGGTGGTGATCGTGGCGCTGTGTCTTCCGGAGACGCGCGGACGCGACCTGCGCCAGAACTGATCCGAAGCATTTTTCTCTTTTCCCTGCGAAGCCCTTTCTCTCATGACCACGCATTCCCTTCTTCCGTCACGCTGGCAGTTCTGGATCGACCGCGGCGGCACATTCACCGACCTGGTCGGCCGCGACCCCGAGGGCGGCCTGCACACGCTCAAGCTGCTGTCCGAAAACCCCGAGCAGTACAAGGACGCCGCAGTCGAAGGCATCCGCCGCCTGCTGAAGCTGACGCCCGGCGAGACCGTGACCCCCGAGCGCGTGGAGTGCGTGAAGATGGGCACCACGGTGGCCACCAATGCACTGCTGGAGCGCAAGGGCGAGCCCACGGTGCTGGTCACCACGGCGGGATTTCGCGATGCGCTGCGCATCGCCACGCAGGCGCGGCCGCGCCTGTTCGACCGCCGCATCGTGCTGCCGGAGCTCCTGTACGAGCGAGTGATCGAGGCTGGCGAGCGCATGGATGCGCAAGGCGCCGTCGTGCAATCGCTCGACGAGGATGCGCTGCGCTCGGCGCTGCAAGAGGCCTTCGATGCTGGGCTGCGGGCCTGCGCCATCGTCTTCATGCATGGCTGGCGCCACACCGCACACGAACTCGCGGCCGAGCGCATTGCCAGGGCGATCGGCTTCACGCAGGTGTCGGTGTCGCACAAGACCAGCCCGCTCATGAAGCTGGTGCCGCGCGGCGATACCACGGTGGTCGATGCCTACCTGAGCCCGATTCTCCGGCGCTACGTGGAGCAGGTGTCGCGCCAAATGCCGGGCGTGCCGCTGTTCTTCATGCAGAGCTCGGGCGGGCTTACGCAGGCCGATCGCTTCCAGGGCAAGGACGCCATCCTTTCGGGCCCCGCGGGTGGCATCGTCGGCATGGTGCGCACCGCGCTCGATGCGGGCCATGCGCGCGTGATCGGCTTCGACATGGGCGGCACCTCCACCGACGTGTCGCACTATGCCGGCGAGTTCGAGCGTTTGTTCGAAACCCAGGTGGCCGGCGTGCGCATGCGCGCGCCGATGATGAGCATCCACACGGTGGCTGCAGGCGGCGGCTCGGTCATCGCCTTCGACGGCGCGCGGCTGCGCGTGGGGCCGGAATCGGCCGGCGCCAACCCGGGGCCGGCCAGCTACAGGCGCGGCGGGCCGCTCACCACCACCGACGCGAACGTGCTGCTCGGCAAGATCCAGCCCACGCACTTTCCGCATGTGTTCGGTCCGAATGCCGACGAGCCGCTCGATCTTGCAGCGGCACGGCGTGGGTTCGACGCCATGGCGCGCCGCATGTCGGAAGCCACCGGCCGTGCCGTGAATGCCGAAGAAGTGGCGAGCGGCGCATTGCGCATCGCCGTCGCCAGCATGGCCAATGCCATCAAGCGCATTTCGGTGGCGCGCGGCTACGACGTCACGCAGTACACGCTGCAGTGCTTCGGCGGAGCGGGTGGCCAGCACGCCTGCCTGGTGGCCGACGCGCTGGGCATGCGCAGCGTCTACCTGCATCCGCTGGCAGGCGTGCTCTCGGCGTTCGGCATGGGGCTGGCCGACCAACTGGCCATGCGCGAACTGGCGCTGGAGCGCAGGCTCGACGCACAAGGGCTGACTGCGGCGCGCGATGCGGCAGGCACTCTGGCGGCGCAGGCAAAAGGAGAACTGCGCGAGCAGGGCGTGGCGGATGCGGCCATCGCCGCGGTGCACCGCGTGCAGCTGCGCTACGAAGGCACCGACACCGCACTGGCCTGCGCGCTGCCCATGAAGGAGTCGGCCGAAGAAGCCATCGCCGCGATGCGTGAGGAGTTCGAGGCCGGCTATCGACGCCGCTTCGCCTTCCTGATGGCGGAACGCGCACTCGTGATCGAGGCCGTGACGGTCGAAGCCGTAGGTGCCGGCGAGCGCCGCGCACCGCCGGCCGCCCCGGCCGATGCAGCGTCATACGCCCCCGAGCCGCTGGCAGCCGTCCGCATGTACTGCGAGGCCGACGAAGAGGCCGCCGGCTGGCGCAACGCCGCGCTGTTCGACGAGGCAGCCCTCCGCCCCGGCGCGTCCATCGACGGCCCCGCCATCCTCGCGGGGCGCAACGCCACCACGGTGATCGAATCCGGCTGGCAGGCGCGCGCCACCCCGGCCGGCATCGAGCTGCACCGCGTGCGCCCGCGCGTGGCCACGCAAGCCATGGGCACCAGCGCCGATCCGGTGATGCTCGAGGTGTTCAACAACCTTTTCATGAACATCGCCGAGCAGATGGGCCTGCGGCTGCAGAACACGGCCTACTCGGTCAACATCAAGGAGCGGCTCGACTTTTCTTGCGCGCTGTTCGACGTGCAGGGCAACCTCATCGCCAATGCGCCGCACATGCCGGTGCACCTGGGCTCGATGAGCGAATCGATCAAGACCGTGATCGACGGCAACCCCGGCATGAAGCCCGGCGACGTCTTCGTGCTGAACGACCCGTACCACGGCGGCACGCACCTGCCCGACATCACGGTGGTCACGCCCGTGTATCTGGCGGCAGCCGATGCGCGGCCCTCGTTCTACGTCGCCTCGCGCGGCCACCACGCCGACGTGGGCGGCATCACGCCCGGCTCGATGCCGCCGTTCTCCAGGAGCATCGAAGACGAAGGCGTGCTGATCGACAACTTCAAGCTGGTAGAGGGCGGCCGCCTGCGCGAAGCCGAGCTTCGCGCGCTGCTGGGAAGCGGGCCTCATCCGTCGCGCAACATCGAGCAGAACCTCGCCGACCTGCGCGCGCAGATCGCCGCCAACGAGAAGGGCGTTCAGGAGCTGCAGGCCATGGTGGCGCAATTCGGCCGAGAAACCGTGGCCGCCTACATGGGCCATGTGCAGGACAACGCCGAGGAGTCGGTGCGCCGTGTCATCACGGCGCTGAAGAACGGCGAGTTCACGCTGCCGCTGGACAACGGTGCGAAGATTTGCGTGCGCGTCACGGTCGATGCGATCAAGCGCTCGGCCACCGTCGACTTCACCGGCACCAGCGCGCAACTGCCCAACAACTTCAACGCCCCGCGCGCCATCACCATGGCGGCCGTGCTCTACGTGTTCCGCACGCTGGTCGACGACGACATTCCGCTCAATGCGGGCTGCCTCAAGCCCATCGAAGTGATCGTGCCGAGCGGGTGCATGCTCAACCCGCTGCCGCCGGCCGCGGTGGTGGCGGGCAATGTCGAAACCTCGAGCTGCGTAACCAACGCGCTCTACGGTGCGCTCGGCGTCATGGCGGCAAGCCAGTGCACCATGAACAACTTCACTTTCGGCGACGGCGAGCACCAGTACTACGAAACCATTTCGGGCGGCTCTGGCGCCGGCCCCGGCTTCGACGGCACGAGCGTGGTGCAGACCCACATGACCAACTCGCGGCTTACCGACCCGGAGGTGCTCGAATTCCGCTACCCGGTGCGGCTCGACAGCTACCGCCTGCGCGCCGGTTCAGGCGGGGCAGGGCGCTGGCGCGGCGGCGACGGCGGCGTGCGGCGCGTGCGCTTCCTGGCGCCCATGACGGCATCGATTCTCAGCAATGGCCGGCTCTACGGAGCGTTCGGCGGGTCGGGTGGCGAAGCCGGCGCGGCGGGTGTCAACCGCGTGGAGCGGGTCGACGGCACGGTCGAGACGCTGGACCACATCGGGCAGGTGCAGATGGCACCGGGGGACGTGTTCGTGATCGAGACGCCTGGCGGGGGCGGTTGGGGCGAAGGCGGCCGTTGAATTGCGTGCTGTCTCGGTGGGCGCGATCCCGCCGACGGGGTACCTTGCTCCGCGAATGTCCCCCGGCCTGCGGCCTCCTCCTTTATTTCGCTGCGCAAGGCACCCCATCGACGGGATCGTTATTCGCGCCGGTCGTTGATCGAGCGGAACAAGCGCAGCGCCCGGTGTGCACAGGGCATCGGGTGCTCCCCGCAGCGAAATAAAGGAGGAGGGGCACAGCCCCGGGGGACATTCGCGGAGGGGAGTACCCGGTGGCCTTTGCACGCGCCCTGAACAAGAGCCCTAAACAAGACAGCCCAGAACCAGAGCGCCCTGAACAAGGGCGCCAAGAACAACAACCCGGAGGAGTTACATCCCCACGTAGTTAGGCCCGCCGCCCCCCTCAGGCGTAACCCACACGATGTTCTGCGTCGGGTCCTTGATGTCGCAGGTCTTGCAGTGCACGCAGTTCTGCGCGTTGATCTGCAGGCGCTGCTTGCCGTCATCGGTGCCCACGAACTCGTACACACCCGCCGGGCAATAGCGGCTTTCAGGACCCGCGAACTTCGAGAGGTTGATGTTCACCGGAACCGACGCATCCTTGAGCGTCAGGTGGGCCGGCTGCTGCTCCTCGTGGTTGGTGTTGCTGATGAACACGCTCGACAGCCGGTCGAACGTGAGCTTGCCGTCCGGCTTCGGGTAGACGATGGGCTTGCACTCCGCCGCCGGCTTGAGATACATGTGGTCGGGCTTGTTGCGGTGCAGGGTCCACGGAATGTTGCCCTTCAGCAGCCACTGTTCGACGCCGTTCATGAGCGTGGCAATGCCCAGCCCCTTCTTGAACCAGGCCTTGAAGTTGCGTGCCTTCTTCAGCTCCGTGTAGAGCCAGCTCTTCTCGAACGCGGCCGGGTAGGCCGTGAGCTCGTCGTGCTGCCGGCCGGCCTGCACTGCGTCGAAAGCGGCTTCGGCCGCCAGCATGCCCGTTTTGATGGCAGCGTGGCTGCCCTTGATGCGGCTCACGTTCAGGTAGCCCGCCTCGCAGCCGACCAGCGCACCGCCCGGGAACACCGTCTTGGGCAGCGACATCAGGCCGCCGGCCGTGATGGCGCGCGCGCCGTAGCCGATGCGCTTGGCCGGCTTGATGCCCTTGGCCTCGTCGCCTTCAAGGTACCAGCGAATGTTGGGGTGCAGCTTCCAGCGCTGCATTTCCTCGAACGGGCTCAGGTAGGGGTTGCTGTAGTCCAGGCCCGTGATGAAGCCCATGGAAATCTTGTTGTCTTCCATGTGATAGAGGAACGCGCCGCCATACGTGTCGCTCTTCATCGGCCAGCCGGCGGTGTGCAGCACAAAGCCCGGCTGGTGGCGCTTGGGGTCGATCTCCCACACTTCCTTTACGCCCAGGCCATAGGTCTGCGGATCGCGGCCTTCGTCGAGCTTGAACCTGGCGATCAGCTGGCGGCCCAGGTGGCCGCGCGCGCCTTCGGCAAACACCGTGTACTTGCCCAGCAGCTCCATGCCCAGCTGGAAGTTTTCGGTCGGCTCGCCGTCCTTGCCTACGCCCATGTTGCCGGTGGCCACGCCGCGCACCGAGCCGTTCTCGTTGTAGAGCACCTCGGCCGCCGGAAAGCCCGGAAAAATTTCGACACCCAGGTTTTCGGCCTGCTGCGCCAGCCACTTGGTGAAGGCACCCAGGCTGATGATGTAGTTGCCGTGGTTCTGGAAGCAGGCCGGCAGAAAGGCGTTGGGGGTGCGCAGGCCCGATTTTTCGCCCAGGAACACCATCGCGTCGTCGGTGACGGGCTGGTTCAGCGGAGCACCTTGCTCCTTCCAGTCGGGCAGCAGCTCGTTCAGCGCGCGCGGGTCCATGATGGCGCCCGAGAGAATGTGCGCGCCGGGCTCGGAGCCCTTTTCGAGCACCACCACCGAGATTTCCTTTTCGTGCTGCGCGGCCAGCTGCTTGAGCCGGATGGCGGTAGAGAGGCCGGCCGGGCCGCCGCCGACGACCACCACGTCATATTCCATGGATTCGCGGGGGCCGAACTGGGCGAGGATTTCGTCGTGGGTCATGTGGGTCTCGTCGATAATGATTTGAGGCTCGGACGCTTCGAGGGCGCGAAACATTTTATGTGGAGTGCAGGGCGTCACCTCGGCGACTCGGCAACGACTCAACAGGACCGCTTTTCATGGCTTACAGCATCGATCTTTCGGGCCGCGTGGCCTTCGTCACCGGCGCTTCCAGCGGGCTGGGTGCGCAGTTCGCGAAAACGCTGGCGCGCGCCGGTGCCGCCGTGGTGCTCGCGAGCCGCCGGGTCGAAAAGCTCAAGGAACTGCGCGCCCGCATCGAAGGCGAGGGCGGCGACGCACACGTGGTCGAGCTCGACGTGACCGAAATCGGCAGCATCAAGGCCGCCGTGGCGCGCGCCGAAACCGAAGTGGGCCCCATCGACATCCTGGTCAACAACTCGGGCGTGAGCACCACCCAGCGCCTGCAGGACGTGACGCCCGACGACTACGACTACATCTTCGACACCAACGTGAAGGGCTCCTTCTTCGTGGCACAGGAAGTAGGCAAGCGCATGCTGGCGCGCGCCAAGGGCTCGGCGCCGGGCACCTACATCGGCGGGCGCATCATCAACATCGCCTCGGTGGCGGCGCTCAAGGTCATGCCGCAGATCGGCGCCTACTGCATGAGCAAGGCCGCAGTGGTGCAGATGACCAAGGCCATGGCGCTTGAGTGGGGCCGCTTCGGCATCAACGTGAACGCACTGTGCCCCGGCTACATCACCACAGAGCTCAACGAAGACCATTGGGCCTCCGAAGGCGGCGCCAAGCTCGTGAGCATGCTGCCGCGCAAGCGCGTGGGCAAGCCCGAAGACCTGGGCGGCCTCATCGTGCTGCTGGCCAGCGGGCAGAGCCATTTCGTGAACGGCGCGGTGATTGCCGCCGACGACGGGTTCGCGCTCTGACGCCGCGCGCCTGGGTTGGCATAGCCGCCGGGCTGGGGGCAGGGGCGCTCTGGGGCCTGGTGTTCGTGGCGCCGCGCATGGTCGGGCACTTCGGCATGATCGACATCACGGCCGCGCGCTTCGCGGTGTTCGGCGCCATCTCGGGCCTGGCGGTGTTCACGCGGCCCGCGTCGCTGCGCTGGCCGAACAGGCGCCAGGCGATGGCGGCGCTGGGCCTCAGCGTGCTGGGCTTCAGCGGCTACTACCTGCTGCTGGCCTTCGGCATTGCGGCGGCGGGCACCGAGGTGCCCAGCCTCATCATCGGCACCATCCCGGTCTGGATGATGCTGCTCGGCCGGCCCGCGGGGCTGCGCATGCGGGCGCTGCTGCCCGGCCTGGTGCTCACGGGCGCGGGCATTGCGCTCATGGTCTACGGCGCCTGGTCGGCGCAGCACGGCACGGCCGGCAACGGCGTTCGCTTCGGCTGGGGCATTGCATTGGCGCTCTGCGCCATGGCAAGCTGGACGGTGTATGGCTTGCTCAACGCCGCCTGGCTGCAGCGCCATACCGAGCTCAACGCGACCGACTGGGCCAACTGGCTCGGCATTGCGACCGGCGTGGGCGCCTTGCTGCTGTGGGTGGTGGCCGGCAGCGACGTGGCCACGCTTCGCGCGCAGCCCCAAGGCATGCTCTTCGTCTGGCTCGCATTGGCGGGCGGGTTCGGCTCTTCATGGCTCGCTACCATTTTGTGGAACATCGCGAGCCAGCGCCTGTCGGCCAGCCTGTGCGGCCAGCTGATCGTGAGCGAGACGCTGTTCGCGCTGCTCTATTCCTTTCTATGGGACGGGCGCTGGCCGCAGGCTACCGAGCTGGCGGCCGCGCTCTTGTTCGTTCTTGGCATCCTCGCATCCATCAAGGCCCACCGATGAGAATCGAAATTCCCGAAAAGAAGAAGCTCGTGTACGAAATGTCGATCCCGATCCGCTGGGGCGACATGGATGCCATGGGGCACCTGAACAACGGCACCTACTTTCGCTACCTGGAAACCGCGCGCATCGACTGGATACATTCGCTCGGCATCCAGCCCATCCCCGGCGGCGAAGGCATGGTGATCGTCAATGCCTTCTGCAATTTCTACCGCCAGATCGAATATCCCGGCAGTGTGCTCATCAAGATGTACGTGAGCGACCCGGCGCGAACCACCTTCGAGAGCTGGGCCACCATGGCCCGCGCTGAGGCGCCCGACGTGATCTGCGCCGCAGGCGGTGCGACCACGATCTGGGTCGACTTTCCCAAGCAGAAAGCGCTGCCCTTGCCCGACTGGCTGCGCGCGGTGGTGAGTGAGTAGGGCGCGATGAAGCGAAAGATGCCGGCGCTTGCCGCCTTTGCTGCATTCGCGCTGTTCACCGCCGCGAGCCATGCCCAGACAAAGGCCGAGAAGCACGCATGCCCGGCCAACGCGCCATTCCTCAACGCCGATGCGGTGAAGAAAGCCGGCGTCGAGCTCCCGGTGTTCAAGCGCTACTGCTACACCGACAAGTCCGGCAGCTACGCGCTGGTGCTTTCCGAGAAGCAGGACTTGCCGTTCGCCGACGAGACACTGTCCTCCGTCATCCAGGCCACGCTTTTCAAGGTGGGAAGCGACAACGTGCTGACGCGCGAATGGTCGATTCGCGACTTTGCCGGCAGAGAGGATGCCGGCGTTAACTTCAGGTCGAAGCTCTTCGAGTTCGCCGATCTCGATGTGGACGGGCTGATCGAGCCCATCCTGGTCTACCGCTTCTTCGCCCCGGACGACAAGGACGGTTTCGACAGCGACCACTTTTCGGGCGGTATCAAGATCATCGCGTTCCACCAGGGCCGGAAGGTGGTGGTGCACGCCATCACCGGTATCCTGGACGGCGAGCGCAGCACAAGGGCCAACGCGGACTTCTTTGCTCTGCCCAAGCCCGTGCGCCAGCACCTGGTCAGGAAGATGGTTGCCATGTACAGCGCCGGTCAGTTCGGCTTCGACAACTCCGACGGCTTCATGCCGAAGAAGGCGCGAGCCCGCTAGGCCGGCTGCAGGACGATGCGGGCCTCGAAGCCGCTGGCGGCGCCCGCCGGCGGTGATGCCAGTTCGAGCGTTGCGTTGTGCTTCTCGACAATGGTGCCGACGATCGACAGGCCCAACCCGTAGCCCGCCCGGTCCGAGCTGTGGCGCACATGGCGCTGCTGCAAAGAGGCGAGCTGCGCCGCGCTCGCGCCGGCTCCGAAGTCGCGCACCGCGAGCGTGCAGGGCGCCATCACCTCCACCACCACGCGCGCGCACTCGCTGTAGCGCAATGCGTTTTCCACCAAGTTGCGCAGCGCGATCGCGAGCGCGTCGACGTCGCCCACTGCCACCGGGGCGGCACTGTCGGGCAGCTTGAGGCCCAACCGCTCGTTGACCTGCGGATCGTTCCAGAACTCCTGCACCACGGTGCCGGCAAGCTGGACCAGGTCGACCCGCGACCGCGCGAGCGACGCGCCCGACTCGGCCCGCGACAGCTGCAGCAGCTTTTCGGTACGGTGGCTGAGCATTTGCAGCGCATCGAGCGCGGCCTGCACATCGTTGCGCTGAAGATCGTGCTCGAGCGCCGTTTGCAGGCGCAGCCGAGCCGCGGCCAGCGGCGTTCGCAGCTCGTGCGCGGCGTTGGCGGCCAGGGCGCGTTCGACATCGAGCGAATGCGACAGCCGCTCCAGCAGGCTGTTGACGTGGTCGCCCACGGAGCGCAGTTCGCGCGGCAGTCCGGGCAGGGCAATGGGCCGCAGGTCGGAGCCGCTGCGCTTCTCGATCTCGCCCGCAAGCTGCTGCAGCACCCGCAGTTCGGTGCGCGCCACGTTGCGCAACACCAGCGCCAGGAGCGGCAGCACGGCACCAAGCGGAATGATCAGGCCGAAGAGCGTGCGGTTCAGCGCCGATCGCCGCTCATCCAGCGGATCGGCGACCTGGAAATAGAGGGCCCGCGTGGGGTGCCGCACGGTATAAATGCGCCAGGTCTGGTTGTTGGCAAAGCCCGAGGCCAGCGGAACGTCGAAGGCATTGGTGGGCGCCTCGGCCGAGCGCAGCAGCACCTGCTCGTGGATGTCGACCACCTGGTATTTCACGGCGTCCGCCGAAAACAGCTGCTTGGGCGCGATCAGCGGCGTTTCCGCGGGGGTGCCCGTCTGCTGCAGCTTGTCGAGCTCCTGCACCGCCATGTCGAACATGCGGTGCGACACCTCGACCAGTTCGTTGTCGAAGTTGTGGTTGATCTCGCGGTCCACATACCAGACCACGGCCAGCACGCACAGCAGCCACACGCCGCCGACCCAGACGATCAGGGTGCGCGTCAGCCGGCCGGCCAGCGTGTCGCGGCCGCTGTTCGGAAATGGAGCGCTCATTCGTCGTCGCCCGCCGATGTCGACAGGCGATAGCCGAGGCCGCGCAGTGTCTGGATGTGGCTCTTGCCCAGCTTGCGCCGCAGGCGGCTGATGAACACCTCGAGCGTGTTGCTGTCGGCCTCGTCGCCGAAGCCGTAGAGCGCGTCGGCCAGGTTTTCGCGGGTGTGGATGCGCTCGGGCCGGGTGGCCATCACGCGCAGCAGGGCCCATTCTTTCTGGGTCAGGACGACCGGATTCCCGTCCTTGCGGACCCGGTCTTGCGCCAGATCGATCTCCAGCGTGCCGAGATGCAGCACCGGCGAGCTGCCCGCGTTGCGCCGCCGTTCCACTGCGCGCAGCCGCGCCAGCAGCTCGGCTGGGTCATAGGGCTTGATGAGGTAGTCGTCCGCGCCGGCATCGAGCCCGCGGATGCGGTCGGTCACCTGGTCGCGCGCGGTCAGCACGATGACGATGGGCGGCTCGCGCAGCGCGCGCACCTGCGGCAGCAGCGAAAGGCCGTCGCCGTCGCCCAGGTGCAGGTCGAGCAGCACGGCGGCGTATTGCACCGAAAGCAGGGCGCCGCGCGCTTGGGCAAGGCCGGGCGCCACGTCGACGACGAACGCCTTCGCGAGCAGATAGCTGCAGACGGCGTCTGCCAACGCACTGTCATCTTCGACAAGCAATATCCGCACGCGAGGGGGTCTTTCGAGAAAAAACGAAGTCTAGCGCCGCCCGAGGTGCCGCCGCAGCGGGGTCAGCTTTCGTTCAGACCGCTTCAGGAACGGTTCAGGCCGCAAACGTAGGCTCACGGGGTGTTTTCAGACCTGCTTTTCTGCTCATGACGCGTGCGCCGAACTTTTCGAATCCGTCGAACATCCGCCTGGGGGGCTGGACCCTTCTTGCACTGGTGCTCCTGCTGGCCTGGGATGCCACGGGCGGCGATCTCGCATTGGCCCGCCTGGCCGGCACGCCCATGGGTTTTCCGTGGCGCGACAACGCCTTTCTTGTCCGCGTGATGCATGAAGCTGCAAAGAACCTGAGCTGGCTGTGCGTGATTGCGCTGTTCGCCGCCATCCGCTGGCCGCTGGGCCTCTTGCGGCGGCTGCCTCCCCGTGCGCGGGCGCAGCTGGCCTTCACGGTGCTGCTTTCGGTCATCGCGATCAGCCTGCTCAAGCACGCAAGCCATACGAGTTGCCCGTGGGATTTGAAGGAATTCGGCGGTGTGGCAAGCCATGTGTCGCACTGGGCGTGGAGGGTGTACGACGGCGGCCCGGGCGGGTGCTTTCCGGCGGGCCACGCCTCCGCCGCGTTCGCCTATGCGGGCGGCTTTTTCGTGCTGCGGCGCGTCTCGCAGCGCGCGGCCATTGCTTGGCTTTGCGTTTCGCTGGCCGCGGGATTGATGCTTGGCGTGTCGCAGCAGCTGCGCGGCGCGCACTACATGAGCCACACGCTGTGGACGGCCTGGATCTGCTGGACCGTCGGTTTTGCCATCGAGCTGATCGCCGCGCCCCGCGGCTCGCCCTTGCCGGCACCCGGGCCGGCTGCCTTGCATGCAGGCCCTTGATATTGCCCTGTTCGAGCTGATCAACGCGGGTGCCACGGCGCCGGCGTGGAGCATCCATTTCGCGCGCTTCGCCTCCGATGTGCTGCCGACCCTGCTGGCCCTCGCGGTCATGGGCGCGGCGGCAATCGACCGGCGCCTGCGCTATGCCTTCTTTACCGCGCTGGTCAGCGTGCTGGTCGTCTGGGTCGTGGTGAACGTGTTCCGCTCGGTCATGCCGTTCCAGCGGCCCGCGTTCTACGGGCTGGGCGTGCAGTGGGCGCCGCAGGGCGCGCGGCCGGGCTTTCCGAGCCTGCATGCCGCGGGCACCTTTGCCGCCGCGTTTGCGCTGTGGTGCCTGCCGTGGCGTGCGCCCATGATTGCGGCGCTGGTGGTGGCAGCCGTGGTCGGATGGAGCCGCGTGTTCCTGGGGCTGCACTTTCCTTTCGACGTGGTCGTCGGCGCCATGCTGGCCGCGCTCGTCGCGATCGTGGTCGAGCGCCGCGTCAGCCGCCCATTGAACCTGGCGCTCAGGGCCTATATGCGGCCCAGGTTGAGGGCGAGGCGAGCCCGCGCCTAGCCCCCAGGCGCGCCTGCGTGAGCCCATTCTGAACGCCGGCTGAACAGCGCATTCAGGCTTCCTTCAGTTGCGCTTTCTACAGTCGGCGCATGTCTTCCACGCGAATCGAATCCGCGCCAACGCGTGCCCTGCAACTGCCTGCAGCTGGCGCACCCTACCTGGCGTTTGCACATGCGCTGTGGGCGCGCATCGACCTTTGGCTTGCGCGGCCGCGCTCGGCGCAGCGGGTGGTCGTGTGGCTCGCCATCTACCTTGCCGCCGCCGCCAACTGGCCGCTGTGGGACGAGCTCGCGCGCATCGGCGGCGCACCCAGCGCCTACCTGCCCACGACCGCGGCCATGGCGGTGCTCATGGTGTGCGCCACGGTGGCGCTGCTGTCCTTCACGGCATGGTCGCGCTGGATGAAGCCGCTGTGGTTTGCCGTGGTGCTGCTGGCAGCGTTCGTGCAGCACTACATGCTCGAGTACCGCGTGGTGATGGATCCGACCATGATCGCCAACGTGCTGCAGACCGACCCGAACGAAGCGCGCGACCTCATGAGCTGGCGCATGGCATTCCATGTGCTGCTGGTCGTGCTGCTGCCGGGTGTGGCCCTCTGGCGCGCTCGCATCGTGCCGATGCGCTTCGTTGCCAAGCTCTGGCGCAACGCGGCGCTGCTGGTGCTGGCCGTGGTGGTGGCCTTGGCGGCGGCCGTATCGATGAACCGCCAACTCGCGCCGCTGATGCGCAACAACATCCACCTGCGCTACATGATGAACCCGGTGGCGAGCCTCTATTCGGCCGGCTCGGTGCTCATCAAGCCGCTGTTCAAGCGCAGCCGCAAGCTGATTCCCATCACCGCAGGTACGGCCCTGGGCGCGAGCTATGCCGGGCAGGCCCGGCCGCCGATGTTCGTGCTGGTGGTGGGCGAGACAGCCCGTGCCGACCACTTCGGCCTGAACGGCTACGCGCGCGACACCACGCCCGGGCTGGCCGCGCGGGGCGTGCTGAGCTACCGCGATGTGCATTCGTGCGGCACCAACACGCTCGCTTCGGTGCCGTGCATGTTCTCGCCGCTGGGCAAGCAAGGCTACGAATCGCGCAAGGACGACTACGAGAACCTGGTCGACGTGCTGCAGGCCGCCGGCCTGGCCGTGCTGTGGCTCGACAACCAGGCGGGCTGCAAGGATGTCTGCACGCGCATTCCGAATGCATCGGCCTTCGACAGCCTTTCACCGGCGCAGAAGAGCGCGCTGTGCGACGGCGAGGAGTGCCTGGACGACGTCATGCTCAAGGGCCTGGATGCACGCATCGCGGCGCTGCCGGCCGAGCGCCGCGCAAAGGGCGTGGTGCTGGTCATGCACCAGATGGGCAGCCACGGGCCGGCCTACTACAAGCGTTCGGCGCCGGAGGTGAAGCGCTTCCTGCCCGAATGCAAGACCAACGCGCTGGCGGAGTGCGGCCATGCGGAGCTGCAGAACGTGTACGACAACTCCATCGCCCAGACCGACCAGTTCTTGAGCCAGACCATCGACTGGCTCAAGGCTCAGTCGGGGAGCTACGACCCGGCGCTGCTGTACGTGAGCGACCATGGAGAGTCGCTCGGCGAGTACGGCCTGTTCCTGCATGGCGTGCCCTACAGCTTTGCGCCGGAAGCGCAGAAGCACGTGCCCATGGTCACCTGGTTCAGCCAGGGCATGAGCGAGCGCCGCAAGCTATCGATGCCGTGCATGGAAGCGGGGCTCGACACGCCGCTCACGCACGACAACCTCTATCACACGGTGCTCGGGCTGATGGACGTCGCCAATTCCACCTACAAGCCTGCGCTCGATGCGCTCGCGTCCTGCCGAAACAAGGCTTGAAGGATCGCGCTATTTCTTCTCGCGAGGCAGCCGCCCCATCAGGAAGAACTCGGGGTTCGGCTGCATGCCGCTGAAGCTGGCCAGGCGGTTGCTCAGGCCGAAGAAGGCCGTGATGGAGGCGATGTCCCAGATGTCCTCATCGTCGAAGCCGTGAGCATGCAATGCGCTGAAGTCCGCCTCGCCGACTTCGTGCGAGCGTTCGCAGACCTTCATTGCAAAGTCGAGCATGGCGCGCTGGCGCGGCGTGATGTCGGCCTTGAGGTAGTTCACGGCCACCTGGTCGGCCACCAGCGGTTTCTTCTCGTAGATGCGCAACAGCGCGCCGTGCGCCACAACGCAGTAGAGGCACTGGTTGGCTGCGCTCGTGGTGGTGACGATCATCTCGCGGTCGCCCTTGGTGAGCGAGCCTTCTTCCTTCAGCATCAGCGCGTCGTGGTAGGCGAAGAAGGCGCGCCACTCGGCCGGGCGGCGTGCCAGCGCGAGGAAAACGTTGGGCACGAAGCCGGCTTTTTCCTGCACCGCAAGAATGGCGGTGCGGATGTCTTCGGGCAGGTCTTTCAGCTCGGCGAGGGGGTAGCGGTCGGCCATGTTTTGTCTCCTGGGGGCAGTGCCACGATCATAGGCAACTCCCTCGAGAGCAGCTACCGCCCGCCACGTCCGCGTGCCTATTTCAGTGCCTTGGCCTGCGTGGCACCCAGCGGCGTGTGCAGCTGCGAAGCCACCCATTGGCCCGTGTTGTCGTCACGGCCCTGCAGCAGGTAGCGTGTGTCCGGCTTGCCGTAGTTCTGCACCGCCATCGCCGAGAACTTGCCGATATCCGTCTTGGGGTCGCGCAGGCGGTTCACGATCAGCACCTTCTTCGTGTCGGCAAAGTCGGCCATCATGTTCTGGTCGCCCTCGCTGTCGCCGGCAATGAAGCAGGGGCCATAGCCGTATTTGCTGACCAGAAAACGCTGGATGTTCTTCGTCTTGCCGGGGCCCTGCGTCTGGTCGTAGCCGCGGCGGAATTCCGGCTGGATGACGCCGTTGGCATCGCGCTCCAGCTCCATCGCCAGCACGCGCTCGGGCGGGTTGTTGTAGCCGAAGGCCGGGTTGGACGAAATCTCCTTGATCACGTCGACGAAGGACGCGGAACACACCCACACATCGAAGCCCGCATTGCGAAAGGCGGCGTACAGCTCCTGCATTTCGGGCTGCAGCCGAAGGCCGTTCTTCCAGCTGACCGAAACCACGCCCGCCTGGCCGGGCAGTGCCGTGGGCGAGGTCCACTTCACCTTGGCCACCGGCTCCTTCAACTGCCACGCCACCGTTTCCGCCGTGAGCTTGCGCACCTGCGCTTCGGTCATGCCGACGAAGAGGTAGGTCACCCAGGGGTAGGCCGTGTCGTGGTCGAAGGTGTCGCCAATGGCTTCGTAGAGATAGCGAACCTTGGTGGTGAACGCAATGTAGTGCGGGCTCAGCTTGACCGCCACGAGCGGCTGGGTGCCCTTGAGGCCGCTGTAGTTCTGGTAGAGCCACGTGTAGCTCGCCACGATGTCCGGCACCAGCAGATCGATGTTGACCGGCTTGCCCGCTGCATTGTTGTGCGCCGGAAGAAAGTCTTTCTTGGGAATGTTCTTGCGCAAGGCCACTTCGAGTTGCGCGGGCGTGGCGCCGAACACCAGGTTTTCGAGCTGGTAGATCAGCGAGGCTTCCTCGATGTCTAGGAACACGCTGGTGTTGTCCCAGTCGAAGACCACATAAGGCGGCTTGGCGGTGCTGTAGCCCGGGCTTCCCTTGCCGAGGCTGGAGATCAGGCCTTCGATCTGTGCGCGGTTGAAGGCGTCCCAGCGGCCCGGCGACAGGCCCTTGGCGGGCGAGAGACTGGCGCAGCCGGTGGCGGCGAGCGCGGCGGCAAGCGGGATAAGGAGGACGAGGCGGCGTTGCATGCGTTCCTTGTTGTTGTGCGGTGGTCGATGGGAAGCGCCGGGCGTATGCAGCGCCCGTGACACTTTCGCGTTGACCTACGCATCAGCCGTGCCAGCTACGCGTGCATGCGTGCGTGCTGCTGCTCGATGAACGCCGCCACCCGGCGCACGAGAGCGCGGTTTCCCCCTGCCGCCTCGACGCTCGCGGCGGCATGCAAGGCGACGGTTTCTTCCGTGGCGCGGATGATCGCGTCCGCCTGCGCCGCCGATAGCCCGAAATGCGAAGCCGCAGCGCGGGCCATTTCGATGCTCGATGCGTGCTGCCCCGGAAGAATGGCCAATTCCTGGTATCCCGTATGGCCGCCCAACTGCATGACCAGATCGAAAGCCGGCGCCAGGTACCAGAGGCCGTCTTCGCGCCGCAGCGCGCCATGGTTCTTGACGTGGTCGTCGCTGTTGCCCACCGCCAGGTTGAACACCAGGCGGCGAAAAAGCTCGGCCAGGTCTGCTTGCGGCTGCGCGGAAATGCGGCGCAGCAATTGCGCCAGCTCGACATAGCTGCCCCGGCTGGATTCGTAGGGCACGTCGAGCAGTGCCGAAGCCGAGAGGTAGTGAAAGCGGCGTTCGTCGCCCACCGGCCCCGCCCGGTCGAAGCGCTCGACAAGCAAGGCATGTCCTGCCGCAAGGGGTTGCAGCAGAAAAGGCGGAACTTCGATGCCGCAGGCATCGGCCAGCCAGAGCGTTGCCGCCTCGATCACTTCCACGTCGTGGTCGTCCCCACGCGATGCGAACTTGGCGATGCAGCGCCGGCCCTGGTGCACAAAGGCAGCCTTGGGGCGGGCGCCTCCCAGGCTGCCGCCGCGCAACAGCCTGTGCATGTCGGGGCCGATCTCGATTCCCGCTTCAATGCGGCGGGATGCCTCGGCGAGTTCCTCCAGCGAAAGCAGCGTCGATGACGGTTCTTCACTTTCGATGGGCAGCGATTCGGCAAACACCATCGCGCCGATGCGGTCCTCGTTGGTGAGCAGCAATGCGTCGATGTCCGACAGCGCTTTGCCCTGGCGTATTTCGAGCACCTTGCGGCCCCAGCTGTCCGGCAGCGCATCGCGCAGCGTGAGCGGCATGGCGCCACCGTCGCGAATGCGGCGCTCGGGCAGCACAAAGGTCGCATCGCGCAGCGGCAGATGCTCGGGGTTGAGCGGTGGGGACGCCGGGGCTTCAAGATAACGCCGCCCGTAGGCGAACTCGCCGGACTCCACCACGCCGCGGCGCACCACCTTCATCAGGCCGGCCGGTTGCACCCGTTCACCGGTGCGGTGCGCAAGGCCGACGTAGATGCTTCGCTCGTCGACGGCGCTGTCAGAAGTCACGTTCGTCTTCCGCGATCTTGCCTGCTGGGCCTTCCGCCGCCGACCTGCGCACGCGGCGCTTCGCGGCCAGCGCTGCGGGGGCGGGGGCCACGTTGTCCATCGAATCGATTTCGCCGAAGAGCCACAACGCGTGGGCGAGCAGGCCGATGCTGGTGCCCGGTTTGCCGGATTCGAGCGCGCGCAGGGTGTTTGGCGAGCACAGCAGCCGCTCGGCCATTTCGGCGATCGTCCATTCGCGATGGACCCTGTGCGCGCGAAGGCGCAGGCCGAGCCTTTCAAGGGGCTGGATGGTCTGCGAGGGCAGGGCGGAAAGGCTGTGGCTGCTTCTTGGCATCAATAAAATGACTATTAAACCGGTTAAAAGTCATTTTAATGCGTTTTCTCGCAGATGGTGGAGTGCGTGTTATCCGGGCAGTTCGGGCCTATGGGCGTCTTGCTGAAGCACCGCCAGATCGCTCTCGTCCTTGAGGCCGACGCCGGTCAGCCCTCTCTGCTGCGCCTCTTGCATCAGCCATGCCAGCTTGAACGCGGCGGCTTCGCAGGGCAGGCCGTCGGGGCGCACGTTCGAAATGCAGTTGCGCTCGGCGTCGTGCCGGCCGCGCTTGGGCGAATGGGTCAGGTAGATGCCGAGGCTGTCGGGCGAGCTGAGGCCCGGGCGTTCGCCGATCAGCATGACCGAGAGCGTGGCCCCGAAGAGTTCGCCCACCTCGTCGGCCAGCGCAACGCGCGCCTGCGTGGCGATGACCACGGGGGAGAAGCGCGTTTCCGCCGGCAGATGCGAGCGCAACGCAGCCAGCAGCGGCGCGGCATGGCGCGCCACTGCGAGCGAGGAAAGGCCATCGCCGATGACCAGGCACACGTCGCATTCGCGCTTTGCCGCAGCACGCAGCCGCTCCGCATCGGTGGGGTCGAGTTGCCGGCCCAAGTCGGGACGGCGCAGGTAGGTGGTGCGGTCTTCCGCACGGCTGCGGGCGTGCAGCGTTTCCCAGTTCTGTTGGCGCAGCGTTGCTTCGAGCGCATCGACGTCGAGTGCCGCATGGATGGCGTCGCGCGCCATGGCATGCGCCCATCCGAAGCGCAGCGTCTCGTCGGTCGGCATGCCGGCCCCGGCACGGCCCAGCGCCAGCCGCGCGGGCGTGGCCGAGCGCCACTGCGCCCATGGGTTGGGCGTGACGGGTTCGCTGCTCATGGCGCGAGTGCGGCCAGCCCGCTCATGTCCGCCAGCAGGCGGTTGGCCGACGGCGGTGCGAGTTGCCCCGCGGCATTGGTGATCTGCATGCGCTGCAGCCAGGCCTCGAATTCGGGCGCGCGCTTCAGGCCCAGCGTCTGCCGCAGGAATAGCGCGTCGTGGAACGAGGTGCTCTGGTAGTTGAGCATCACGTCGTCGGCGCCCGGAATGCCCATGATGAAGTTGATGCCCGCCGTGCCCAGCAACACGAGGAGGTTGTCCATGTCGTCCTGGTCGGCCTCGGCATGGTTGGTGTAGCAGATGTCGCAGCCGATGGGCAGGCCCAGCAGCTTGCCGCAGCAATGATCTTCCAGCCCGGCGCGGATGATCTGCTTGCCGTCGAAGAGGTATTCCGGCCCGATGAAGCCGACCACGGTGTTGATAAGCAGCGGCTTGTAGCGCCGCGCCAATGCGTAGGCGCGCACCTCGCAGGTCTGCTGGTCCACGCCGAAGTTGGCGTTGGCCGAAAGCGCGCTGCCCTGGCCCGTTTCGAAGTACATCACGTTGTTGCCCACCGTGCCCCGGTTCAGCGCCAGCGCGGCGGCGTAGGCTTCGTCGAGCAGCTCGGGCGTGATGCCGAAAGAGAGGTTCGCCTTTTCGGTGCCCGCAATCGACTGGAACACCAGGTCCACCGGCGCGCCCGCTTCCGCGAGCTTCAGCGTGTTGGTCACGTGCGTGAGCACACAGCTTTGGGTGGGGATCTCGAAGCGCTGGATCACTTCGTCGAGCATGTGCAGCAGCCGGCCGAGCACCTGCATGCTGTCGGAGACCGGGTTGAGCCCTATCACCGCGTCGCCCGCGCCATAAAGCAAGCCGTCGAGCGTGGAGGCGGCCACGCCGCGCAGGTCATCGGTCGGATGGTTGGGTTGCAGTCGCACGGCCAGATGGCCGCGCAGGCCGATGGTGTCGCGGAACCGGGTGACCACGCTGCATTTTTTGGCAACGGAGACCAGGTCCTGGTTGCGCATGAGCTTGGACACGGCCGCCACCATTTCGGGCGTGAGTCCCGGCGCCAGCGCCGTCAGTGCCTCGGTGGTGGCCTGTTCCGACAGCAGCCAGTTGCGGAAGTCGCCCACCGTGAGATGCGACACCGGCGCAAAAGCCTGTGCGTCGTGGCTGTCGACGATCAGGCGCGTGATGTTGTCGATTTCGTAGGGGATCAGCGCTTCATTCAGGAACTGCTTGAGCGGCGTTTCGGCCAGCACGTGGCGCGCCGCCATGCGCTGCTGCGCGGTGGCTGCGCCAATGCCCGCAAGATAGTCGCCCGAGCGCGCCGGGCTGGCCACGGCCATGACCTGCTTCAGGTCGCCGAATGCGAAGACCTGGCCGGCGATGGTGGTGCGATAGCGCATCTTTCCTTCAGGCGACCGGAGGCGATGAAAGCATCTCGTCGGGCGCCGCCGCCTTGCGCTGTGCAGAGGTCAAGAGAAAGTAGCCATAGGCCGCGGCCATCAGCACCAGGAACAGCAGCGTGAGCATGGCGTTGAACCACACCATGGCGCCGAGGCACACCACGCCAAGCCCGAGCGCAATGGCCGGAAACACCGGGTAGAAGGGCGCGCGGTAGGTGCGCAGCAGGTCGGGCTCGCTCTTGCGCAGCTTGAAGAGCGCGGCCATCGAGAGCAGGTACATCACGATGGCGCCGAGCACCGCCATGGTCACGATGTTGGCGGTGAGCGTTTGCCCGCCGAACTGTACCCACTCGTCGCTGAAGATGGCCACCACGCCGATCACGCCGCCAGCCAGGAGCGCGCGGTGCGGCGTGTCGAAGCGCGGGCTCAGGCCGGCGAAGTAGCGCGGCAGGTAGCCCGCGCGCGCCAGCGCGAAGATCTGGCGCGAGTAGCCCATGATGATGCCGTGGAACGAGGCAACCAGCCCGAAGAGGCCGATCCACACCAGCATGTGCAGCCAGCCGCTGTTGTCGCCCACCACCGCCTTCATGGCTTGCGGCAACGGGTCGTTGATGTTGGCGAGCTTGCGCCAGTCGCCCACGCCGCCCGCGAAGATCATCACGCCGAAGGCCAGCACCACCAGCGTGACGATGCCCGTGGTGTAGGCGATGGGAATGGTGCGGTGCGGGTCGCGCGCTTCCTCGGCCGCCATGGCCGCGCCCTCGATGGCCAGGAAGAACCAGATCGCGAAAGGTATCGACGCAAAGATGCCCGAGATGGCCGCGCCGTTGAGCACGTTGCCGCCGGCCCAGCCGTTGGCAACGAAATTCGCCATCGACCAGCCCGGCGTGACCACGCCCATGAACACGAACAGCTCGAAGATCGCCAGCACCGTCACGAAGAGTTCGAAGGCCGCCGCAATGCCGATGCCGATCCAGTTGAGCCCGATGAAGATCACATAGGCGCCCAGTGCAAACCACTTCGGGTTGATGCCGGGGAACTGCACATTGAGGTAGGCGCCGATGGCCAGCGCAATGGCCGGCGGTGCAAAGACGAATTCGACCAGCGTGGCGAAGCCGGCGACAAAGCCACCTGTCGGCCCGAAGGCTCGCCTGGCATAGGCAAAGGGGCCGCCGGCGTGCGGAATGGCGGTCGAGAGCTCGGTAAAACTGAAGATGAAGGTGGTGTACATGGTGGCCACCAGCACCGTGGCAACCAGAAAGCCGAGCGTGCCGGCCGTGTTCCAGCCGTAGCTCCAACCAAAGTATTCACCCGAAATGACGAGGCCCACCGCAATGCCCCAGAGCTGGATGGGGCCGAGCACCTTCTTCAGGTGGCCGGTGCCGGCCGGAACAGAGACGGCGACCGGGGTGGCTTCGATGGACTGCATGGAGCGTTCCTCTCTTTTTGCGGATGTTGACAGTGCGCATCCAGCAAAGCAAGGGCTGTTCCACCGCTCGCCATAATCATGCTTTTCCCATCCTTCCGAGGTATTCCGTGAAGTCCTTTTCTTCTTCGTCGCTCGTCTGTGCTGCTTTTCTTTCCGTGTGCGCCGTGTCCACCGCCTGGGCGCAGTCGGCCCCCGTCACCACGCCGAGCGGCCTGGTCTATCAATCGCTGAAGGAAGGCACCGGCGCCTCGCCGGCCGCAACGGATGTGGTCAAGGTGCACTACCGCGGCACCTTTCCCGACAGCGGCAAGGAATTCGACAGTTCCTACAGCCGCGGCGAACCCACCGAGTTTCCGCTCAACGGCGTGATCCCGTGCTGGACCGAAGGCGTGCAGAAGATGAAGCCGGGCGGCAAGGCCAAGCTCACCTGCCCGCCGGCCATTGCCTACGGCACGCGCGGCGCGGGCGGCGTGATTCCGCCCAATGCCACGCTCAACTTCGAAGTCGAGCTGGTATCCGTCAAGAAACGCTGATCGCCTAGATCTGCGCCATGCCGCCGTCGACGAACAGCTCGGCGCCGTGCACGAAGCTGCTGTCGTCGGAGGCCAGGAACACCACGGCCTTGGCGATCTCGTCGGGCGCGCCCACGCGGCCAAGCGGGATGTTCTGCGCCTGTGAGTCGATGAAGCCCTTCACCTGTTCCGGCGTGAGGCCCAGCAGGTCATAGGCCGGGGTCGGCACCACGCCGGGGCTCACGGCGTTCACGCGGATGCCGGCATCCTTCAGGTCCACTGCCCAGCTGCGCGCGAAGCTGCGCACCGCCGCCTTGGTCGCGCTGTAGACGCTGAAGGCGGGCGTGCCCTTGATGCTGGTGATCGATGCGTTGAGCACGATCGACGAGCCCTTGGGCATCATCGGCAGCGCCTTCTGCACGGTGAAGAGCAGGCCGCGAACGTTGGTGCCGAAGATCTTGTCGAAGTGCTCTTCGGTGATCTGCCCCAGCGGCAGCAGGCTGCCGCCGCCCGCATTGGCAAACAGCACGTCGAGGCGGCCTTTCTGTTCCTTGATGGTTGCGTAGAGCTGGTCGAGATCGGCAAGATTCGACACGTCGCCGAGCACGCCCGTCACGTTGCGGCCGATGGTTTTTACGGCCGCATCGAGTTCAGCCTGGCGGCGGCCTGTGATGAACACGTAGGCGCCTTCGGCCACGAAGCGTTGCGCGGTGGCCAGGCCGATGCCGCTGGTGCCGCCGGTGACGAGGGCGATCTTGTCGTTGAGCTTGGGTTGGGACATGGGATTCTTCCTTTGAATTGCTTGCTGCGAGGCAGCGTTGAACAGGCAAGGAAGTTTGGGCGCCATCCTCTCGCGGACCAAGACGCTGCGGCGGATTTGTTTATTCACAAATCACTAATAATCCGGCAATGGACCAGATCGCCGCCATGCGTGTCTTCGCCCGTGTGGTCGAGGCCGGCACCTTCACCCGCGCAGCCGATTCGCTGCAAATGCCCAAGCCCTCGGTGACGAAGCTGGTGCAGCAGCTCGAGACGTATCTGCGCGTGAAGCTGCTGCAGCGCACGACGCGGCGCGTGACGGTCACGCCAGAAGGTGCCGCCTACTACGAGCGAACGGCACGCGTGCTGGCCGAGCTGGAAGAGATCGAATCGGATCTCAGCAACGCGCAGGCAAATCCACGCGGGCGGCTGAGGGTGGACGTCGGCTCCTCGTTTGCCAACATGATCCTGATCCCGCAACTGCCGGCATTTCACGCGCGGTACCCGGAGATCGAACTCGAGATCGGCGTGGGCGACCGGCCGGTGAACCTGATCGGCGATGCGGTCGACTGCGTGATCCGCGCCGGCGAACTGAGCGACCAGTCGCTGGTGGCGCGCCGCATCGCGACCTTGCCCTTCGTGACCTGCGCCACGCCGGGCTACCTGGAGCGCCATGGCACCCCCAGGACGCCGGCGGACCTCGGCGACGGCGCGCACCGTGTGGTGGGCTACTTTTCATCGCTGAGCAACCGCGCCATTCCGCTGCGTTATGCGCGCGGCGAGGAGCGCATCGAGATCCATGGCCGCACCGTGGTGGGCGTGAACGAAAGCACCGCGCAGATCACGGCCGTGCTTACCGGCATGGGCGTGTCGCAGGTCTTTTATCCAATGGCCGCGCCGCACCTCGAAAGCGGCGCGCTGGTGGAGGTGCTGCAAGATTGGGCGCCGCCGCCATACCCGCTGCACGTGGTGTACCCCGCCAACCGGCATCTCAGTGCCAAGCTGCGCGTGTTCGTCGACTGGGCCGTGGCGCTTTTCGCGCCCTACAACCCACGCGCAGCGCGCTGATGGCGATCAACTTGGCTGGAATTGGTACAGCCAGGTTTCCGTGAGCGTCTTGTCGCCGGTCTTCAGGTACAGCCGCATGTCGACGGGTTCGTTGCCTTCGGGCGTGTAGTCGAACTGCGCGCGCCAGTGGCCGGGCACCCCGTTGGGCACGGCCTCGGCAAAAACGTAGGAGAACTTGCCGCGCGGCGCGGTCAGCACCAACTCGGGCTTGACGCCGAAGGGCACGGTGGTGAGCGGCTCGCCGACGAACTCGACCATGAACTTGCGCACGCCCGGCGGCCGCGGCTGGCCCGGCTGTCCGCCGCGGCCGATGCGCGTTGCCACGCAGCGCGCGAGCGGCGAGGGAAAGGGCTCCTGGTCGGTCCAGTGCAGCCGGTACTGCAGGCTGTAGCTCGCGCCCGCCTTGGCGTCGGCCTTGGGCACCCAGAAGGCGACGATGTTGTCGTGGATTTCGTCGTCGGTGGGAATCTCGATCAGCTGCACCGAGCCCTCGCCCCAGTCGCCCTGCGGCTCGATCCAGAGGCTCGGGCGCTTTTCGTAGTTGACGCCGTCCTGGTAGTTGTCGAACACGCGGTCGCGCTGCAGCAGCCCAAACCCGCGCGGCCGGGTGTCCGCAAACGCCGAGGCCCGCGTTTGCGTCGGGTTGTTGAGAGGGCGCCAGATGCGCTCGCCCGCGCCGTTCCAGATGGCAAGGCCGTCGGAGTCGTGCACCTCGGGACGCCAGTCGATGGCGGTGGGCTTGATGGTCTCGGAGTACCAGTACATCGAGGTGAGCGGCACCAAGCCAAGGCGCGACACGTCGCGGCGCAGGAAGAGGCGCGAATCGATGTCCATGATCACGGCCTTGCCGCGCTGCATGACGAACTTGAACACCCCCGTGACGCTCGGCCCTTCGAGCAGCGCGTAGACCGTCATCGAGGTGGTGTTGTTGGCGGCGGGCGTCTCGAAGTAGTAGCGCGTGAAGGTCGGAAACTCTTCCGGCTTGTCGGGCACGGCCACATCGAGCGCAAGGCCGCGTGCCGACAGGCCGTACTGGTAGAGCTCGCCGATCGCGCGGAAGTAGGAGGCGCCCAGAAACGCGACCCAGTCGTTCTTCTGCCAGTCGAGCTTGCTCTGGTCGCCGAGGCGGCTTTCCTGCAGGCGGAAGCCTGCAAAGCCCGCGCCGGCCGGCAGCGCGCGGGCCGGGCTGTCGGGCGGCATCGAAAAGTAGCTGGGGCTGTAGAGCACCTCGCGTGCAAACACATCGCCGCCCGCGTTCTCGAGCACGTGCATGCGCACCGGCGTCTGGAAGAAGCGGCCCAGGTGAAAGAAGGTGACGGGAAAGGCGCCGGGCCCATCGCGGAAGAGGGCGTTGGCGGGGTCGAACTTGATCTTGCCGTGGGCGTCGTAGTCGATCTTCTCGAGCACATCGGGTGCGAGCGGCGCGGCTGCTGCATAGGGTTGCGCGGCCAGGCGCCTGGCTTGCGCGACGAGGCGGTCGAACGAGAAGGGCGAGGGCTGGCTCAGTTTCAGGCCGTTGGCGGCCATTGCCTCTTCGGGCAGTCCAAGGGCGGCGAGTGCGGCGGCGGCACCACCAGCGGCAAGGAAGGATCGGCGATCAAGCATGTGTTTCTTGAGGGTTGCGAGTCTTGGAGGTACGAAAGCGTTCACGAAGAAGACGCGGCCAGCGGGTGTGCCGGCCGGCTGCGGAAGAACCATCCTAATGCAGCACGCGTCAGGATTTTCCGCGACGAGAGGAACGGCGAGCATGCCTTGAAGCGGGCCCGCCCGGCGTCAGCCAAGCCGCGCAATGCAGGCCAGACAAGGCCGGCGATTGGAAAAATTGTGCGTTTATGTATCGGCGGGGTCGGTCGCGCTCAACGCATAGACAGCGTAGAGCGACACGCCCAGCATCATCAGCACCAGCGGCGCGAATAGGGTGTACGGCAGGCCGAAGCCTTCCAGTACCCGATAGGCGGAATCGAGCCGCAAGCGCGGATGGACTTCGGTCAGTTCGGAGGCCCGGCGCAGCCCCCATCGAAACTCCGCGCCGGTGGCGCGCACCGAAGGGTGCTGCGCGGCGCGGCCGACGGCAAGCCAGCACATGGCGTCGAACGCCAGCACCGAGCCCGGGGGCGCCCGCTCGCCGAAGGTTGCGAACACGGCCCGCACCTGTTGCGGCTCCAGGTACATCAGCACGCCCTCGGTGAAGAGAAACACGGGCTCCCCCTTGCGATTGCGCGGCAGCGCCAGCTGGTCCCACCATCCGTCGGAGGTGAGGTCGAGCGGGCACACGTCGTGCCGTGGGTCGGTTTCGGGAATCAGCTCGCGGCGCAGTTCGAGCACTTCGGGCAGGTCGGCATCCGTCAGGCGGCACTGCCCGTCGTCCAGCCACTGGAAGTAGTGGCTCAGGCCGCAGCCCATGTTCACCACGCGGCCACCCGGATGCTGCTTGAGAAATTCCTGTGCAAGGCTGCGGAAGCGGCGCGTGCGGTTCAGGATGCCGTAGATGGTGGCCCTGTCTTCCGGCAGGGCATGCCCGTCGTCACGTATCTGCTCGAGCACCGATGCGGCGTAGGCGTCGCGCACCCCGAGCTGCGGAAACATCGCGTCGCCGGAGGCGCGCGCCGCAAGCGAAATCCGCAGGGTCGAAGGCACGGCCGACAGGCTCCGCGCGGCTTGGCTCGTTGTCGTCATGGGCGCTGGACCAGGGTCATGCCCAAAGTCTGGCTGCTACCGCACAGCGGGGCAAGTCAGCCTTTGGTTAGCCCTGGCAGGCCGCCGATGCGCCCGCGCCTATAACTTATTGCTTCGATTGCTTCGGATCGCGCCTTCGATCACTTGGCAGTCGGCATCACGAACTCGGCACCCTTGCCGATGCTCTCCGGCCAGCGCTGCATGACCGACTTCTGCTTGGTGTAGAAGCGCACACCTTCCTCGCCGTAGGCATGCATGTCGCCGAAGAGCGAGCGCTTCCAGCCGCCGAAGCCGTGCCATGCCATCGGCACCGGAATCGGCACGTTGATGCCGACCATGCCCACCTGAATGCGGCGGCTGAACTCGCGCGCCACGTTGCCGTCGCGCGTGAAGCAGCTCACGCCGTTGCCGAACTCATGGTCGTTGACCAGGTCGACCGCGTCCTTGAAGTTGGCCACGCGCACGCAGGAGAGCACCGGGCCGAAGATCTCTTCCTTGTAGATGCGCATTTCGGGCGTGACGTGGTCGAACAGCGTGCCGCCCATCCAGAACCCGTCGCCGCAGCCTTCGCCGGCCTTGCTGCCGTCGAACTGGCGGCCATCGACCAGCAGCTTCGCGCCTTCTTTTTCACCCTGGGCGATGTAGCCCGTGATGCGCTCGTGCGCCGCGCGCGTGACGATCGGGCCCATCTCGGCCGCGAGGTTCTCGCCGTCGAGCACCTGGAGCGTCTTCGTGCGCTCGATGAGCTTGGGAATGATCTTGTCGGCCACGTCGCCCACCAGCACCGCCACGCTGATCGCCATGCAGCGCTCGCCGGCCGAGCCGTAGCCGGCGCCGATCAGCGCATCCACCGTCTGGTCGATGTCGGCGTCGGGCATCACCACCATGTGGTTCTTCGCGCCGCCGAGCGCCTGCACGCGCTTGCCGTTGCGTGCGCCGGTTTCGTAGATGTAGTTTGCAATGGGCGTGGAGCCGACGAAGCTCACGGCCTTGACGTCCGGGTGCTCGAGCAGCGCATCGACCGCGGCCTTGTCGCCCTGCACCACGTTGAACACGCCGTCGGGCAGGCCGGCTTCCTTCAGCAGCTCGGCCATGCGCAGCGACGGGGTCGGGTCGGTCGGGCTGGGCTTGAGAATGAAGGTGTTGCCCGCGGCAATGGCCACCGGGAACATCCACATCGGCACCATCACCGGAAAGTTGAAGGGTGTGATGCCCGCCACCACGCCCAGGGGCTGGCGCAGCGTCCAGTTGTCGATGCCGGTGCTCACCTGGTCGGTGAAGTCGCCCTTGAGCAGCTGCGGAATGCCGCAGGCGAACTCGACGATGTCGATGCCGCGCGAGACCTCGCCCTGCGCGTCGGTGAACACCTTGCCGTGCTCGGCGGTGATCATGTGCGCGAGCTCGTCCTTGTGCAGGTTGAGCAGCTCCAGAAACTTGAACATCACGCGGGCGCGGCGAATCGGCGGCGTGTCGGCCCACTTGGGGAACGCGGCCTGCGCGGCGGCCACGGCGGCGTCGACATCGGCCGCGGCGGCAAGCACCACCTTGCCGGTGACCTTGCCGGAGGCCGGATTGGTGACGTCCTGCGTGCGGTTGGAACCGCCGGCGGTGTGCTGGCCGGCGATGAAATGCGCGATCTGTGTGGTCATGGAGAGTCCCAGGGTCAATGATTTGCGCCAGTCTAGAAAAGGGAAGGGCGCCTGCCTAGGCGCTAAAGTTGAACTGTTTGTTCGCTATGGTGAACAATGCAGCCATGGATACGCAAAAAGCCGAATCGCTCTGGACGCACCTGCACTGGCTGATCGTGCTTGGCCAGCAGGGCAGCTACACCGCTGCAGCGGCCCGGCTGGGCGTGAGCAAGGCCGCCATGAGCCAGCGCATCGCCGAACTGGAGCGCGCCGCGGGCGTGCCCCTGGTGCGCCGCACCACGCGCAGCATGCGGCTCACCGAGGCCGGCCAGCAGCTCGTCGACCAGACCCGGGAGCCCTTCGAGCAGATCGCCCATAGTTTTTTGAAGGCCCAGGACCATGCGGGCGAACCGCGCGGCCTGGTGCGCGTGACGGCGCCGGTAGCCTTGGGGCGGCAGCAGCTGTTACCGCGGCTGGCCGACTTCCTGCTTGCGCATCCATCGATCCGCATCGAGATGGAGCTTTCCGATCGTCTCAGCTCGCTTGCGACGGAAGGCTTCGACCTTGCCGTCCGGCATGCCGCTTCGCCGCCCGATACGCATGTGGCCTGGCGGCTGTGCGAGACCCGATCCGTGCTGGTGGCCAGCCGGGCCTATCTGCGCCGCAAGGGAACGCCGCTGTCGCCGGCCATGCTGGCCGAGCACGATTGCCTGCACTATCCGCGCGGGCAAGAAACGAATGTGTGGTCGTTCGAGCGGCGGAACGTCCGGGCGCGCCAGGCCGAGCGCATGACCGTGCCCATTGCCGGCCCGCTCGCCGCCAACAACAGCGAAGCGCTTCGCGATGCCGCGCAGGCCGGGCTTGGCATTGCCCTGCTGCCCGACTTCAGTGCGCAGTCGGCCTTGCAAGCGGGCAAGCTGGTGGAGGTGCTGCCCGACTGGCAGCCCACCGGCGCATTCGCGGACCATATCTACGCCATTCGGCCGTATTCGCTGCACATACCGCGCGCGGTCAATCTGTTTGTGAGCCATCTCAGGGAGACATTGAAAGCCGGGTTCCAAGTGCCGCAGGCCTGAGGTTTCGGCCCGCTGGTCCGGCCTGGTTTCAGGTGGACGATGCAAGCAGCTGCTTGACCAGCAACTGCGCCGCGGGCGACAGGGTCTCGCCGGCCTTCGTCGCCATCAGCAGCCGCCGAACGGCCCAGGGGTCCTTCAGTCGCACCACCTTGAGATCGAGCGCGCTCACCTGCGCCTTGCAGGCCGCGAGCGGCACCACGCCGATTCCAAGGTTGGCAGCAATCATGTGGCACATCGCATCGAAGCTGCGCACCTGCACGCGCAACCGCATCGGTATGCCGGCCTGTTCGGCCGCGCGGGAGGTCAGCTCGAGCAGCGAACTGCTGCGGTTGAGCCCCACGAACTCGTGGGCGAGGCAGGTCTTGAAGTCCGTTCTGCGCGTGCGTGCAAGCGGGTGCTGCCGGGCGCACAGCACCACCAGCTCGTCGGTCTGGAACTGCGCCACGTCGAGCCCGTAGGCGGGCGTGTTTTCCGCGAACACGCCCACGTCGGCCAGGCCGTCGACCAAGGCGCGGACGATGTCGCCGCTCAGTTGTTCTTCCACTTCGACGCGGATGTCCGGATGCTGGCCTAGAAACTCTGCCAGCGTGGCCGGCAGGAACTCGGTGAGCGCCGACATGTTGGCCCAGAGCCGCACATGGCCGCGCACGCCGCTCGAGTAGTCGCCGAGTTCGTTGCTGAACTGCTCGAAGCCCTGAAAGAGCCGCATCGCATGCTGCATGGCCACATGGCCGGCGGGGGTGAGGGCTATGCCTTGCGAACTGCGTTCCAGCAGCTTCGACCCCGTGGCGGCCTCGAAATCCGAAAGTCGCCGGCTGGCTGCCGATAGCGCGAGGTGGCAGGCCTCGGCGCCCTTGGTAATGCTGCCCGACTGGGCCACGGCGCAGAACAGGCGCAGCGTCACGAAATCGACACGTGCGGGATTGATGGGGCTGGCCATCGCCGGATTCTAGGGATGGCGCCGTCATGTAAACGCCAGTGGCATAGGCCAAAAGATTCTTTGACATGTTATGTCGGCGCACCTATAGTGAACGGCAGCAAACAAAAGGAGGGGTATGCAATCACTGCTCGATCAACTGAAGGGGCTTGACGTTCTGGCCGGTGCCGCAATGGGCGGACTTGCGGTGCAGCTGCAGCCGATTCCGGGCCACACGCCCGTGGTGCAGGTGAGCATCGAGGGCCGGGACGAGTTGCCGATCTTCATCACCAGTTCAGACATGCAGGTGATCTGCATCTGCTATCTCTGGACCGAAGAAGAAGTGAAGCCGGAGCGCCGGACCGAACTGCTCGAGTCGTTGCTCGACCTGAATCCCTCGGTGCCGCTGTCGTCCTTCGGCCGCGTCGATGGCCGCTATGTGCTCACCGGTGCGCTCGGCCGCAATGCCAGCGTCGAAGACATCGCGCGCGAAGTGGCGGTGCTCAGCGACAACGCGCTCGATGCGCTGGACGCCCTGTCCGAATTCCTGAACTAAAAGGCGGAAATCATCATGACGGTCATCAAGAAACTGGTCACCTTGCTGCGCGGCAGTGCCCGCGAAATCGGCGAGAGCGTGGTCGACAGCAATGCCACGCGCATCTACGAGCAGGAAATCATCGATGCCAAGCACAGCATCGAAAAGGCCAAGGGTGATCTCACCGGCGTCATGGCCAAGGAGATGCAATCGGCCCGCGAGATCGAACGCCTGAAGAACGAAGTCACGCGTTACGAAGGCCTGGCACTCGAGGCGCTCAACAAGACGCAGGAAGGCCTGGCGCTCGACGTGGCCGCAAAGGTCGGCACGCTCGAAAAAGAGCTCGAGGAGCAGGCCAAGGCGCATGCCTCCTACGCGCTGCAGGTGTCCAAGCTCAAGGACCTGATCAAGACGGCCGAAGCGCGCATTCGCGAGCACGAGCGCGAGATCGGCATTGCCAAGACCACCGAGAGCGTCTACCGCGCCACGCAATCGATCTCCGAGAACATTGGCGCGGGCGGTTCGCGCCTGTCCAATGCGCGCGAGTCGCTCGAGCGCATCCGCCGGCGCCACGAAGACCTGGCCGATCGGATGACCGCGAGCCAGGCACTCGAAAACGAGCTCGGCCACAGCGCTCTCGAAAAGAAGCTGGCGGCCGCGGGCATCGGCAGCGACGTGGACCGCACCGGCCTGGTGATGGAGCGCATCCGCGCCCGCCAGGCCAAACCGGCGGAGCCCGGCACCCAATGACCGTACGGGTCAAGCCGGTTCGCTGGCAAGGCTCGGACGAGGCGATACGCGCCGTTCAGGTGGCGTTCGATGTGGAAGAAGCCGTGCTGGAGGCGGTGCGCACGGCGGCCTTCGAGCAGCACGTGTCCACCTCCGACCAGATCCGGCAAGTGCTGGGGCTTGCGACAACGTCCAAACCCAAGCGGCCGCGCCTGACCGTGTCGCTGAATGCGGCAGACTACGAGTTTCTGGCGGCGAGATATGGGCTCGCCCCGGACGACCGCCTGGCCATCAAGGAGAGGGCCACGCGCGATCTGATTGCTTTTGCAAGTGGTGGAAAGAAAAAGGGCACTGGCGCAACGAAGCCGGGCCGCAGATAAAAACACAACCCGCACGCGGGAGGGTCAATGGGAAATTTCATGGATGCGGTGACGGGGTACCCCACCGCGATCTACACGGTGCTGCTGGGCGTCGTGGTGATCTATTGGGTGCTCGCGGTCGCCGGCATGGTCGACATCGAGCACAGCGGCATCGACGTCGATGTGCAGACCCATGCCGACGGTGACACCAGCGACGTGGGGCAGCTCGCGAGCTATGTGGTCGCGTTCGGCCTGAACGGCGTGCCGTTCTCTGTGGCGGTGAGTTTGCTGGTGCTGGTGTCGTGGACGCTGTCTTGCCTTGGCGGGGAGTGGCTGCTGCCGCTGGTGCCCACGCTGCCGCTCAAGCTCCTGGCCGGTACGGTGCTGCTGGTGGCGAGCGCCGCCATTGCCATACCCGTGACGGCAGTGGCCATTCGCCCGCTGCGCGGCTTGTTCGTGAGCCACACGGCCGTGAGCAATGCGGCACTGGTCGGGCAGGCCTGCCGCGTGGTCACCGGCGTGGTGAACGAGAAGGACGGCCGCGCCGAAGTGGCCCGCCGCGGCGCCAGCCTGAACATTCGCGTCTGGGCGCCCACGCCCAACACGCTCAAGCGCGGATCGCAAGCGCTGATTCTCGAATACGACGAGGTGGCCGGACGCTACCTCATCGCAGCGCACGAAGACATCGTCTGACCGCGCGCATCCCCTTACCGTTAGTTCGCTCTTAAAGCATCTCTGGAGAAAAAATGGAGCCCATCCTCTTTGCCGTGGCCATCCTGGCCGTGGTCATCCTCGGCCTGTTCGCGATGTTCGCCAAGTTCTATCGAAAGATCGAACAGGGCCACGCGCTCATCGTGAATACCTTGCGCGCCGAGCCCGAGGTGACTTTCACCGGGCGAATGGTCTACCCGATCATCCACAAGGCCGAGTTGATGGACATCTCGGTCAAGACCATCGAGATCGACCGCTCCGGCAACGAGGGCCTCATCTGCCGCGACAACATCCGCGCAGACATCAAGGTGAAGTTCTTCGTGCGCGTGAACAAGACCGCGGACGATGTGCTCAAGGTGGCGCAGGGCATTGGCTGCGCGCGCGCTTCGAACCACGAAACGCTCGAAGAATTGTTCTCGGCCAAGTTCTCCGAGGCGCTCAAGACCGTCGGCAAGTCGATGGATTTTGTCGACCTGTACCAGGCGCGCGACGGGTTCCGCGACCAGATCATCAGCCAGATCGGCAACGACCTTTCGGGCTACGTGCTCGAAGACGCCGCCATCGATTACCTCGAGCAAACGCCGCTGTCGGAGCTGGACACCAACAACATCCTCGATGCGCAGGGCATCAAGAAGATCACCGAGCTGACGGCGGTCGAGCATGTGCGCACCAACGAGCTGCGCCGCAACGAGGAAATGCAGATCAAGAAGAAGAACGTCGAAACGCAGGAAGCCCTGCTCGAGCTCGAGCGCCAGCAGGCCGACGCCACCGCGCGCCAGCAGCGCGAAATTGCCAGCGTGCGCGCCCGCGAAGAGGCAGAGACCGCCAAGATCCAGGCCGAAGAGCGCACCAAGTCCGAAACCGCGCGCCTGGTTGCCGAACAGTCCATCTCGGTGCAGCAGGAAAACGTGCAGCGCGAGAAGGAAGTGGCCGAGAACAACCGCAAGCGCGCGGTCGCCATCGAGGAAGAAAAGGTCACGCGCGCGCGCGACCTTGAAATTGTCGATCGCGAAAAGGAAGTGACGCTGCAGCGCATCGAGAAGGACAAGGCCGTCGAAGTGCAGAAGAAGGCCATTGCCGACGTGATCCGCGAGCGCATCGTGGTCGAGCGCACGGTGGCCGAGCAGGAAGAAGCCATCAAGGAACTGCGCGTGGTGGCCGAGGCCGAACGCACCAAGAAATCCGTCGTGATCATGGCCGAGGGCCAGGCTGAAGAGAAGATGGTGCTCGACGTGAAGGCGGCCGAAACGCAAGAAAAGCGCGCCCGCCACAAGGCGGCCGAAGAACTCACGCTGGCCGACGCCAAGCTGAAGGTGGCCGAGCGCGACGCCGAATCGAAGAAGCGCGAAGCCGAAGGCGTGGAAGCCATCTCGGCCGCGCCGGGCCTTGCCGCCGCCAAGGTCGAGATTGCGACCGCGCAAGCCAAGCTCGCGAGCTTCGAGGCCGAGGCTTCGGGCAAGGAAAAGCTCGGCTTGGCCGACGTGCATGTGCGCCAGGCCGATGCCGACGCCGTCCTCAAGGCCGGCCAGGCCGATGCGCAGGTGATCGAGGCGCGCTCGCAGGCCGAGGCCGCGGGCATGCGCGCCAAGTTCGACGCTGAAGCCTCGGGCAAGGAGAAGCTCGGCCTTGCCGAAGTGAACGTGCGCACGGCAGACGCCGAAGCCACCCTGAAGTCGGGCCAGGCCGACGCGCAGGTGATCGAAGCCCGCTTCAGCGCCGAGGCCAAGGGCCTGCACGAAAAGTTCGAAGCCATGAAGGCAATGAGCCCGGACACCCGCGACCACGAAGAGTTCCGCATGCGCCTGGAAAAGTCGCACATCGAAACCATGAAGGGCATCGATGCGCAGACCTCCATTGCCAAGGAGCAGGCCGAGGTGCTGGGCACAGCGCTCGCCAACGCCAAGATCGACATCGTGGGCGGGCAGGGCGACTACTTCGACAGCTTCGTGCGCTCGCTGTCCGTGGGCAAGGGCATCGACGGCGTCATCTCCAAGAGCAATGCGCTGCAGGTGGCCTTCAAGGACCAGCTGGCCGGCGACCGCGACGTGGTGAAGGACCTGCGCGACATCGTCGGTGCGCTCGGCAATTCGTCCGGCGAGATTCAGAACCTCAGCGTTGCGGCGCTCATGAGCCGCATTACCAGCGACGGCAGCGAAAGCCAGAAAACCGCGCTGAGCAACCTGATCTCCACCTTCCGCAACTGAGTGGGCGCGCAATGAACCCGAACCTCAAATGCAGCTGCTCGGCGCATTCGCCGATGCAAGCCGTTGCCCTGGCCGAGGCGCTGCTGGCCGTGAACTGCACCGACTGCGGCGGCATGGTCATGTCCATGGAAGATTGGCGCGCCTGGAAGGCCGCCGACCCTGCGCGCGAACCCCATGCAATCGATGACGAGGTCATCGAAGTGTTCGATGCCGCATCGGTGCGGCATTGCCCCGAGTGCGACCGGCTCATGCAGCGCCTGCGCGTGAGCGCGGGGCCCGACTTTCGCATCGACCGATGCATTGCCTGCCAGAACCTCTGGTTCGACCAGGGCGAATGGCGTGCGCTCGTGAGCCGGGGCCTTGCCAACCGGCTCGACGAACTGCTGTCCGACGGCTGGCAGCGCCGGCTGCAGACCGAAGAGGTGCGCGAGGTGCGCCTTGCCGCGCTGCGCCGCCGCTACGGCAACGACTGCATCGACGAGCTGGACCGCATTCGCGCCTGGCTCGACACCCAGCCCCACCGCGACGAATTGCTCGCATTGCTGCGCGCGGACTGACCGCGCCGACCTATGCAACCCACGGAAGAATCGGGGGCGCCGGCCGGCGCCCAGGCGCCGTCTGACCAGACCGAAACCCTGGTGTCCGGCAGCGGCAGCTACGACCTGCTGAAGAAGCGGCTCGAAACACAGGGCGAAGGCCTGCTGAAGAAGACGCAGGCGCTCAACGAGCGGCGTCTCGCCGAGTTCGGCCGCTCCGAGCAGGCCTTGGTGCTGCGCACCCGCGCGCGCACCGAGAACAACGCCGTGGCGCGCGACATCGTGCGCATTGGCGATCTGCTGCTGTTCGGCTACAACGTGTTTATCGGCCTGCGCAAGGAAACGGCCGTGAGCGACGTGTTCGGGCTCTACCGATTGGCAGTGCCCGGAGAGGCCGCCACCGAGAACGACGAGCTGCAGCCCGTGCCGCTGGCCGGCACCTTTCTCGAAGACACCCGCTTCGTCTCCGATTTTCGTGAGCTGTACGCCTACTACAAGCAGGCGACGATGCTGCAGCTTCGCGTCACGCAGGACAAGCTGCTCGCGTCCTTCCAGATCGGCCAGCAGTTGGGCGACGTGCGCGTGTTCCGCTGGGCCATCGAGCGCAGCGGCGACATCCACTACATCGACAACCGCGGCGAACGCGACATTGCGCTGCCCGCGAGCCACGACTTCGAATGGACCGTTGCCACGCGCGAAGACCATGTGGGCGGCAAGCACCCCCATGTGAACGTGCTCGACACGGTGTTTGTCGAAACGCTGGGCGGCGACCTCACGGTCAAGATCGAGAACAACACCGAAACCGGACTCGGCATCTACAGCGAGCCGGTGGAAGACAAGAGCCAGTCGCTGACCGACGCCGAGATTTCGTGGGCCAAGCTCGGCATGCTGATCTTGCTGCGCGTAAAGCCTTACCGCGAGCAGGTCACGCGCTACCTGGTCTTCAACATCCGCACGCAGCAGGTCGAGCGCATCGACGCCATCGGCGGCTCCTGCGTGCAGCTGCCCGAAGACCACGGCATCATCTTTCCGGGCGGCTACTACCTGCAGTCGGGCGAGTACAAGCGCTTCGACCTGCCGGGCGAGGTGGTGGAGAGCCTGCGCTTCAAGCGCATGCTGCGCTCGCCCAACGGGGAAGACGTGGCCTACGTCTTCTACGACCCGAAGCCGGGGCGCTATGCGCTCTTCAACTACAACCTGATCGACAAGAAGCTCGCCACGCCGATCATCGCCAACGGCTACGCGCGCTTTGCCGACGGCCGCATCCTGGTGTTCAACGGCGACGCCGGCGAGCCCACGCGTGTGCACCCGATGCAGCTCTGGCAGACGCCGTTCGCCAGCGAAGAGCATGTGAGCGCGCAGCCGCCCGCCACCGGCTTCTTCGGCAAGATCGGCAATGCCGAGCTGGTGCGCGGCGTGAGCGACCTGATGGGCATTGCCCGTGCGGTACGCGAGCAGGCGCCCACGCGCGCTGCGTACGAAGACTTGATTCGCCAGTGCACCCGCGTGAGCGACGCCTACTTCTGGCTGGACGCCTCCGAGGCGGCCGGCCTGATGGGCGAGCTGCGCAGCATTGCCGACGTGGCGCGCAGCACGCTGGCCGAGTTCGAGAAGGTCGACACCATCCGCCGCGAGACCGCGCGCGCGCTGGCCCGTGCCGAAGACGAGCAGCACGCCTTGCTGGTCGACATTGCCAGCACGCTCTGGCGCGCGCCTGACGATTTTGTGAAAGCCCTGGGCCGCCTGCGCGAACGGCGCGGCGCGCTGCAGATGCTCAAGGAACTGCGCTACGCCGACCTGCCGCGCATCGCCGCCATGGACGCCGCGCTCGAGACCGAGCAGCAGCGCATCGGCGAACGCGCCATGCAGTTCCTGGCGGCGGACACGGCCTTCAGCGGCCAGCGCCAGGCGCTCGACAAGCTGGCGCTCGACATGCCGAATCTTGCGACTTCGCCCGCGCTCGGCCAGATGCTGGCGACGCTCGACGAGCAGGCGGCCGGCCTCGACTTACTGACCGAACAGCTGGGCAGCCTGCCAGGCGGCGATGCGGTGATCCGCACTTCGATTCTCGACCGCATCTCGCTGATCTACGCCGACATCAACCGCATGCGTGCCGATGCACGCGCGCGGCGCAAGTCGCTGGGCGCGACCGAGGCGCGCGCCGAGTTCGGCGCCCAGTTCAAGCTCTTCAGCCAGGCGGTGGAAAACGCGTTGGAGTTTGCGGACACGCCCGAGAAGTGCGACGACGCGTTGACGCGCCTCTTGGCCCAGCTCGAAGAAATCGAAGGCCGCTTTGCCGAGCAGGAAGACTTTTTGGCCGACATCGCCGAAAAGCGCGAGACCGTGTACGAAGCGCTTTCCGCGCGCCGCCAGAGCCTGGTGGAAGCCCGCCAGCGCCGTGCGCAGGGCGTGGTCGACGCTGCGGGGCGCATCCTCGACGGTATTCCACGCCGCGTTGCGCAGTTCGGCGATCTGAAGCAGGTTCACAGCTACTTCGCCGCCGATCCGATGATCGGCAAGCTGCACACGCTGATTGCAGACCTGCGCACGCTCGGCGCCGCCGTGCCGGCCGACGAGCTCGACACGCGCCTGAAGACGGCGCGCGACCAGGCGCTGCGTTCGATTCGCGACAAGCGCGAACTGGTGAGCGAAGGCGGAGACACCCTGCGCCTGGGCCGCCATGCGTTCACCGTGCACCGCCAGCCGGTCGACCTGACCTTGGTGGCCCGCGAGAACGGCATGGCCTACCAGGTCACCGGCACCGACTACCTGAGCCCTGTGGACGAGCCGCGCCTGCTGCCGCTGCAACGCTACTGGAACCAGGCGCTGGTTTCGGAAACCACCGAACTGTCGCGCGCCGAATACCTGGCCGGCCGCTTGCTCGAGTCGCTGCTCGATGGCAAGGCCGAGCGCACCTGGGCCGAAGTGGTCACGCTCCTCACCGAAGACCCGTTGCATCCGCAGCTGCTCGAAATGGTGCGCCGCTTTGCAGCCGCGCGCTACCAGGAGGGCTACCAGAAGGGCATTCACGACGACGACGCGCTGCGCCTGCTGGGCGCGCTCGTCGCCATGCAAGACCAGGCCGGCCTGCTGGCATGGGGGCCGACCGAACGCGCACTGGCGCTGCTCTACTGGCAGCACGGCCATTTGATCGCGCACCGCGAATCGCTGCTGCGGCGCGCGCGTGCCGCCTTGCAGATGCGGGCGCTGTTCGGCCGGCGTGATGCACTGGAGCAGCTCGAAGCCGACACGGCGCGCGCGCTGAACCACTTTGCGCGCGACATGCTGCCCGACCTGCTGCCGCTGGCCGAAACCGCCACTGAAGAAGAGCGAGACGCCCACCAGGGCCGCGTGTCCACCGTGTGCGACCAGGCGGCTGCCTACCTGGTGCGCGAACTGGCGGGCGAGCACGGCGGCGAAACCTGGGCCGTATCGGGCGCGGGCGAAGACCTCGCGGCCGCGCTGCTGCGAGAACTCGAGCGCGGCGGCAGGCGCGATGCGTGGCAGCACGATCTGGACGCCGCACCGCCGGCGGAGCGCTGGCGCCTTGCGCGCGACTGGGTGCGTGCCTATGCGATTCATCAGGCGCCGCAGTCGGTCGATTGGGTAGACGATGCGGCCAGCGTGCTGGCCATGCCGATGCAGCGCAAGCGGGTGAACGTGGCGCTCGACCGCACGGTCGAGGGGCTGCGCGGCGAACATCCGCGCGTGGCCGACGGCCGCATGACCCTGAACCTGAACGACTTCTGGCGCCGTTTCCTGTTCCACGCCACGCACGCGGTGCCGGGCTACGAGGCGCTGCACAGCCTGCGCCACGAGCTGCTCGAACGCGAGAAAGCGCGGCTCAAGCTGAGCCAGTTCCAGGCCAAGCCGCTCTCGACCTTCGTTCGCAACCAGCTGATCGACGAGCTCTACCTGCCCATCATCGGCGACAACCTGGCCAAGCAGATCGGCTCGGCGGGGGAGGGCAGCCGCACCGACCGCATGGGCCTGCTGCTGCTGATCTCGCCGCCCGGCTACGGCAAGACCACGCTCATGGAATACGTGGCAGACCGGCTCGGCCTGATCTTCGTGCGCATCAACTGCCCGGCGCTGGGCCATGGCGTCACGGCCATCGACCCGGCCAACGCGCCCAACAGCGCCGCGCGGCAAGAGCTGGAAAAGCTGAACCTCGGCCTGGCAATGGGCAGCAACGTGATGCTGTACCTGGACGACATCCAGCACACGAGCCCGGAGTTTCTGCAGAAGTTCATTGCGCTGGCCGACGGCACGCGCCGCATCGAGGGCGTGTGGAACGGCGAGCCGCGCAGCTACGACATGCGCGGCAAGCGCTTTGCAATCGTGATGGCGGGCAACCCGTACACCGAGTCGGGCGACGTGTTCAAGATCCCGGACATGCTGGCCAACCGGGCGGACATCTACAACCTGGGCGACGTGCTCTCGGGACGCGAGGCGGCCTTTGCGCTTTCGTACATCGAGAACAGCCTGACCTCCAACCCCACGTTGATGCCGCTGGCCTCGCGCGACCCCAAGGACGTGCAGCTGCTGGTGAAAATGGCGCAGGGCCACGAGGTGCCGAGCAGTGCGCTTTCGCATGCCTACAGCGCGGTCGAGCTGGAGGAAATCAAGGCGTTGCTGCAGCGCCTGTTCCGTGCGCGCGACCTGCTGCTGAAGGTCAACCTCGCCTACATCGAATCGGCCGCGCAACAGGAGGCCTACCGCACAGCGCCGCCGTTCAAGCTGCAGGGCAGCTACCGCAACATGACCAAGCTCGCGGGCAAGATCACGGCGTTGATGCGCGACGACGAGCTTGATGCATTGCTGCGCGACCATTACCGCGGCGAGGCGCAGACCCTGACCACCGGCGCGGAAGAAAATCTGTTACGGCTCGCGCAGCTTTTAGGCAGCCCGACACCGGAAGAAAGCGCGCGCTGGGCGGCCATCTGCGAGGAGTTTGTGCGAAAGAAAAAGCTCGGCGGCGACGATGTCGACGGCAGCCAGCGCATTGCAAGCAGCATGCTCGACGTGGCGCGCGCGGTCGATGCGCTCAAGCCCAAGCCGCCCGCCGAAGGCCCGAGCGAAAGCCAGCGGCTGGCCGACGCCATGCTGCAGATTGCGGTGACTTATCGCGAACTGATCCTTCCGCTAGTAACCGCCACCGAACGCCGGCTAGAGCTCGACCGGTCGATCAAGCAGGACATGGAGCGGCTTGCGGCTGAGGTGCAGGCTGCGCGTGGCGTGGTGAAGCGCTCGCCCAAGCCGGACAAGGAGGGCTAGGAATGGGGCGTTGTGTTTCTTTGCGCGTTGTGCGTGAGGCGCTTTGTTCAGGGCGCGCCCCCGCCGACGGGGTACCTTTCTCCGCGAATGTCCCCCGGCCTGCGGCCTCCTCCTTTATTTCGCTGCGCAAGGCACCCCGCCAGCGGGTGCGTTGCACAGAGCGGTTGTTGATCAGCGGTACACCAGCAGCGTGCCCTCGTGCACAGGGCATCGGGTGCTCCACGCAGCGAAATAAAGGAGGAGCCGAAGGCGGGGGACATTCGCGGAGGGGAGTACCCGGTGGCCTTTGCACGCGCCCTGAACAACAGCCCCTGAATGGGCGCAGCTCTATGGAGATTCACTGACATGTCGGCCCTTCCCGAACTACTGGCCCAGCTGGACGCCACCATGACCGATGAGCGGCTGAGCGACGACGAGCGCCGCGTGCTGGTGCATACGCTTCGTGAGGCCTCACCGCCTGAGGACGGTTTGCGCCAGTTGCGCAATCGTGCATTCGACCTGGTGCGCGCCCGCACAGCTGATCCGGAGCAACTGTCCCTGCTCAAGTGGCTGGAAGGCGTGGTTCGCGCGATAGACACCGGTCGCTTGCCGGATGCGGTCAACGTGCACTCGCAGGCCTTCTTCAGCCCGGGCACGGCTTGCCTGCAGGCAATCAACCAGCAGCTGAGGGCCGCGAAGCGCTCGGTCGACCTGTGCGTTTTCACGCTGTCGGACGACCGTATTACCGCCGAGGTGCTGGCCGCGCACAGGCGCGGCGTGGCGGTGCGCTTCATTACCGACAACGACAAGGAGTTCGACCGCGGCAGCGACGTGGGTCAGTTGCGCGCGGCCGGCATTCCGATTGCGGTGGACCGCACCGAAGCCCACATGCACCACAAGTTCGCGATCTTCGACGGCGCACGATTGCTGAACGGCAGCTACAACTGGACTCGCAGCGCTTGCGAGCACAACGAAGAGAACGTGATTTTGAGCAACGACCCCTCGCTCGTTCGACGCTTTGCGGACGAATTCGACACCTTGTGGAAAGAACTGCAGGCCGCCTGATGCCAAGAAGAATCGACTACGACTGGGAGCTGCCGCCTGAAATTCAGCAGCGGCTGGGAGGCGCCAGCTACGGTGCGCAGCGCATCATCCACGAGCAGGGCCACCTGCTGGTGATCCTGCACGAACCGCCCGCCGGACCCGGTGCGGAGCGCAAGCCCGCGGTGTTCTTGCGCAAGCCCGATGGCGCGTGGTTCCACAAGGGCAACAACCCCGGCGAGCGCGCTTTTGCCAAGCTGCTCGAAAGCTACCGCACGGCGCTGGCTACTTTCGAGACCAGGCACGCGGCCGCTGAAACTTCCGAAGATCTGTTCCAGGTTCTTGGCCCGCTCATTCCGCTGACCCGCGCCGCCATGAACATGCAGGCCGCCTTGCAGGCGGCTCGCGATGCCGTCAAGGAAGACCTCATGCTGATCGACCTGCGCGATCTGGCGGTCGAGATCACGCGCGGCCTGGAGTTGCTGCTGGCCGACACCCGCATGTCGCTCGACTACCGGCTCGCGCACGCGGCCGAGGCGCAGGCGCGCTCTACCCGTGAAGTCAGCCGCGCGCAGCACAAGCTCAACACCATTGCGGCGCTGACCTTTCCGCTCATGGCCGTTGGCGCTGCATTCGGCATGAACCTGCACAGCGGCATGGAGAACATGCCAGTCTGGATGTACTGGGCGATTTTTGCGGGCGGTCTTTTCCTCGGCATCTTGTTGCGCGGGTGGGTCAAGGCGCCCGAGGCAGCGCCGCTGCCGCCCGTCAAGCCTGCAACGGCAAAAAGAAAGTAGGGTTCCGGGCCTTCGCATTTTGCGAAGGGGTGCTGCCGTCAGAGCAATTCCGGCGGACGCGATCTGTTCCTAGAGTTGGGGCATTCCAACAGGAGACAGACGCAGATGAACGCACTCGAAGGCCTCAAGGTGCTGGAACTCGGCCAGCTCATCGCCGGCCCGTTCGCAGGCAAGACGCTGGCGGAATTCGGCGCCGACGTGATCAAGGTCGAGCCTGCCGGCGTCGGCGACCCGCTGCGCAAATGGCGGATGCTGCGCGAAGGCACCTCGGTGTGGTGGGAGGTGCAGTCGCGCAACAAGCGCTCGGTGTGCTTAGACCTGCGCAGCGCTGAAGGCCAGGAGGCGGTGCGCGCCCTGGCGCTCGAGGCCGACGTGCTCATCGAAAACTTCAAGCCGGGCACGCTCGAAGGCTGGGGCCTGGGCTGGGAGCAGCTGCATGCACTCAACCCCCGGCTCATCATGCTGCGCATCTCCGGCTACGGGCAGACCGGCCCCTACCGCGACAAGCCGGGTTTTGGCGTGCTCGGCGAATCGATGGGCGGGCTGCGCTACCTGAGCGGCGAACCGGGCCGGGTGCCCGTGCGCGTGGGCGTTTCGCTCGGCGACACGCTGGCCGCGCTGCATGGCGTGATCGGCGTGCTCACCGCGCTGCACCACCGCACGGCCCATGGCGGGGAAGGGCAGTTCATCGACGTGGCGCTGTACGAGTCGGTCTTCAACGTGATGGAAAGCCTGCTGCCCGAATACGACGCGTTCGGCGCTGTGCGGGAGCGTGCCGGCAGCGCGTTGCCGGGTATTGCGCCGACCAATGCCTACAAGTGCAGCGACGGACATTACGTGCTGGTGGCGGGCAACGGCGACAGCATCTTCCGCCGGCTGATGCGCGCCATCGACCGCGCTGATCTTGAGAATGATCCGCAGCTCGTGCACAACGACGGCCGCGTGGCGCGCGTGGAAGAAATCGATACAGCCATCGAGGCCTGGACGCTGCAGCGTAGCCGCGACGAGGTGCTGGCGGCGCTCGATGCGGCGGGCGTGCCCGTCGGGCGCATCTACTCGGTGGCCGACATCGCAGCCGATCCGCAATACCAGGCGCGGCAGATGATCGTGGAGGCGACCACTTCCGATGGCGGCACGCTCAAGGTGCCTGGCGTTGTGCCCAAGCTCAGCGCCACGCCGGGCCGCATTGCGCACCCTGCGCCACGGCTCGGCGAACACACGGGCGATCTGAAAGGCCCGGGCTGGCCCGCACGCCGCACCGAGGAAAGCGAGGCCGTATGAAAGCAGGCAACGGCAAGCGGCTCTTCATCAACGAAGTGGCCACCCGAGACGGCTTCCAGATGGAAAGCCGATTCATCCCCACCGACGACAAGATTGCATTGATCGACCGTCTGGGCACGCTCGGCTACGCCAAGATCGAGGTGACCTCATTCACTTCCGCCAAGGCGATACCGGCATTGCGCGACGGCGAAGAGGTGATGCAGCGCATCGCCCGCCGGCCCGGAGTGGTCTACACCGCGCTGGTGCCGAACCTGCGTGGGGCCGAGCGCGCGCTGGAAAGCCGCATCGGCGAATTCAACGTCGTCATGTCGGTGAGTGAGACCCACAACCTCAGCAACCTGCGCATGACGCGCGAGCAGTCATTCGCTCAGTTGGCGGAAGTCATCGCGCTGGCAAAGCAGGCCGCCGCACCGGTGAACGTCTCGCTCTCGTGCATGTTCGGCTGCCCGATGGAGGGCGAGGTGCCGCTTGCCACGGTGCTCGAATGGATCGACCGCTTCGCTGCGCTGCGGGTGCAGGGCATCACGCTGTGCGACACCACGGGCATGGCTTTTCCCACGCAGGTGCAGGCCGTTTGCGAGGCGGTGCTGGCGAGATATTCCGCACTGCAGTGGACGGCGCACTTTCACAACACGCGCGGCATGGGGCTTGCGAACACGGTGGCCGCAGTCGAGGCGGGTGTCGAGCGGCTCGACATGTCATTGGGTGGCATCGGCGGTTGCCCTTATGCGCCCGGGGCCACCGGCAATGTGGCCACGGAAGACGTGGTGCACATGCTGCAATGCATGGGGTACGACACCGGCATGGATCTGGAAGGCCTGATCGAAGCCGCCTCGGAGCTCGAGGCCCTGGTGCAGCATGACTTGCCGAGCCAGGTCTCCCGCGCCGGACACCGGTTCACGCGGCATGCGCCACCGGCGGATTTCAACGACATCGTGGCGCGTGCGAATGCGCGCCGCGGCAAGGAGCTGCAGACATGATCGACCATCTGGACCACCTGGTGCTCACCACCGTCGACGAGGAGGCCTGCACCCGCTTCTATATCGACGTGATGGGCATGGCGCTGGAAACTTTCGGCCCGGGCCGCAAGGCTTTTCGCTTCGGCAACCAGAAGATCAACCTGCATGTGAAGGGGCACGAGTTCGAGCCCAAGGCGCAGGTGCCGATGCCCGGCTCGCTGGACTTGTGCTTCATCGCGAGCGTGCCGCTCGACGACGTGATCGCGCGGCTGAAGGACAAGGGCGTGCCGATCATCGAAGGCCCGGTGATGCGAACCGGCGCCACCTCGCGCATTCGCTCGGTCTACGTGCGCGACCCCGACCTGAATCTGATCGAAATCTCGGAGCTGGCGCCCTGACGGGCCGGCTTCGGAGACAGCCTACAAAAACCACCGGAGACAAACCATGAAACCCACACTTCGCCTTCTTGCGGCCAATCTCGGCCTTGCGCTAGCGGCCGCCGCGGCCACCACGGCCAGCGCCGACACCTGGCCTTCGAAACCGATCACCTTCATCGTGCCCACCGCACCCGCGGGCTCCACCGACATCATGGCGCGCATGGTCGGCGAGCCGCTGCAGCGCGCGCTGGGCCAGCCCGTGGTCGTCGACAACAGGCCCGGCGCCAGCGGCAACATCGGCACCGAAGCCGTGGCGCGCGCCGCACCCGATGGCTACACGCTGCTGATGCAGTACTCGGGCTACCACGTCGGCAACCCTTCGCTCTATCCGCAGCTCAAGTGGAGTCCGTCCAAGGACTTCGTGCCGGTGGCCATGGTGATGCGCGCTCCGCACGTGGTCGCCGTCAGCGGCAAGCTGCCGGTCAACTCGATGAAGGAACTGGTCGAGCACGGCAAGAAGAAGGAGGGCGGCTTGTTCTACGCCTCGTCGGGCAACGGATCGATCCAGCACATTGCGGGCGAGCTGCTTTCGCGACAGGCCAAGCAGCCGATGACCCACGTGCCCTACAAGGGCTCGGGCCCAGCCATCAACGACCTGATTGCGGGCAACGTGGACATGTTCATCACCACGCCGCCCTCGGTCATCGGGCACATTGCGAGCGGGCGCATGAAGGCGCTGGCCTATACGGGCAGCAAGCGGCACCCGTCGATGCCCAACGTGCCGACTTCGGCCGAGGCAGGCTTGCCGGGCTACGAAGTGGAATCGTGGTTCGCGGTGTTCGCACCGGCCAGGACGCCGCCCGAAGTGGTGGCAAAGCTCAGCGCCGAGATCAAGAAGATCGTCGAGAGCGAATCGTTCCGCAAGAAGGTGGACGAGCAGGGCGCCTTTGCCACCTACATGGACTCCGCGGCGCTGGGCAAATTCGTCGACCAGGAACTGGTGGCCTGGTCGAAGGTGATCAAGGCGGCGGACATCAAGCCCGAGTGAACGGGCCCCGGCCGCAACGCATTACGGCTTGACGCCGAGCACCGAGAGAATGATGGCTGCCAGGGTCAGCGTGACCGGCAGCCGGTGCGACGCCAGGGCTTGCGCCCGCGCAACCGACAGCTTCGACGAGAGAAGCAGGTTCTTTTCGGAATGAAGAGGTGTGGTCATATCGGTACTCCTGAATGGTTGCGGGCGACTTGTCCGCATGCCTCAAAGATAGTCATCGCAAGGCACTGCGGCACAGGCCTTTGCGCGACACCGCGTTTCCGTTTTTGCAACGATCGGCGCGGAACCAGGTCAGGGTAGCTGCGAAGAATTAGCCGGCAATGAGCTTCTGCACCAGCTCCGCCGTGGTGGCCGCCGCGTACTTGCGCATCAGCCGCGCGCGGTGCAGCTCCACCGTGCGGTGGCTGATGCCCAGTGCCTTGCCGATCTCCTTGGACGTGAGCCCGCGCATCACCTGCGCCGCCACCTCGCGCTCGCGCGGCGTGAGCTCGGCCTTCACGGCGCGGCGCGAACCCAGGTCTTCGAAGGTCCAGATGCCGGCCTCGTGCGGCGCGGCCCGGTTCATTGCGTGGCCCGTGACATGGCACCAAAAGGTTTCGCCGGCCATGGCGCCGTGCAGGCCGCCCAGGCGCTTCATCATGCGGTTGTCGGCATAGCGGCCGCTGGCGTTCAAGAACGGCTCCATGCGCTTGCCGATGCGCTCGAACTCGGCCACGCTGGGGTACAGAATGCTGAACGAATGCCCGACCAGCGCAGAGGGCGTTGCACCGAAGATCTCGCAAACCCGCTCGTTGCAGGCCACGATGGTGCGGTTGCGCGAAACCACCATGCCCACGGGGGCATGCTCAAAGGCCAGGCGGTAGTCGATCTCCTGCATCGGGGGTCACCATTACGAAATACTACGTATACGACTACGTAGTATCGTTCAAGGCTCTTCAAAGCTTTCGCCAACTCTCCACCCATCCATCAAGGAGCCCGAGTGAACAAGATTTATCCCTCCGCAGACGCGGCACTCAAGGGAGTCGTGGCCGACGGGCAGATGCTCGCGGTCGGCGGCTTCGGCCTGTGCGGTATTCCAGAGGCGCTGATCGATGCGCTCAAGGACACCGGCGTGCAGAACCTCACCGTCATCTCGAACAACGCGGGCGTCGACGGCTTCGGCCTTGGCAAGCTGCTCGAGACGCGGCAGATCAAGAAAATGATCGCGTCGTACGTGGGCGAGAACAAGGAGTTCGAACGCCAGTACCTGGCCGGCGAACTCGCCCTTGAATTCACGCCCCAGGGCACGCTGGCCGAAAAGCTGCGCGCGGGCGGCGCGGGCATTCCGGCCTTCTTCACCAAGACCGGCGTCGGCACGCAAGTGGCCGAAGGCAAGGAACTGCGCGAGTTCGACGGCGAAACCTACGTGATGGAACGTTCGCTGGTGCCTGACGTGGCGCTGGTGAAGGCCGACGTGGCCGACAAGTCGGGCAACCTGCGCTTTCGCCTCACGGCGCGCAACTTCAACCCGGCCGCCGCCATGGCCGGCAAGATCTGCATCGTCGAAGTCGAGAAGATCGTCGAAGTGGGCGAGCTGGCGCCTGACGACATTCACCTGCCCGGTATCTACGTGCACCGCATCGTGCTGAACGCCAACCCCGAGAAGCGCATCGAGAAGCGCACCGTGACGGCAGCCGCTCCGGCAGACGCCGCGGCCGCCAAGGTCGAGGCCCAGGCTGCCATTGCGCAAGCCGCCGCCGGCAGCGAAGTGCCCGCCCCCGTCAAGAACACCAAAGGAGCCTGAGATGCCCTGGACCCAAGACCAAATGGCCGCGCGTGCGGCGCAAGAACTCGAAGACGGCTTCTACGTGAACCTGGGCATCGGCATTCCCACCCTGGTGGCCAACTTCGTCGGCGACAAGGAAGTGTGGCTGCAAAGCGAGAACGGCATGCTCGGCATCGGCCCGTTCCCGACTGAAGACCAGGTCGACGCCGACCTGATCAACGCCGGCAAGCAGACCGTCACCACGCTGCCGGGCTCGGCCATTTTCGGCAGCCACGACAGCTTTGCGATGATCCGCGGCGGCAAGATCAACCTGTCGATCCTCGGCGCCATGCAGGTCAGCGTGAAGGGCGACCTTGCCAACTGGATGATTCCCGGCAAGATGGTGAAGGGCATGGGCGGCGCCATGGACCTGGTGGCCGGCGTGAAGCGCGTCATCGTGCTGATGGAGCACGTCGCCAAGAAGAAGGACGGCACCGAGGATTTCAAGATCCTCGAGCAGTGCACCTTGCCGCTCACCGGCGTGGGCGTGGTCGACCGCATCATCACCGACCTGGCCGTGATGGACGTGGTGCCCGAAGGCCTCAAGGTGGTCGAGCTCGCGCCGGGCGTGAGCTTCGATGCGCTGCAGGCGAAGACCGGGGCGCAACTGATCCAGTAGCAGGCAACAGCAGCGCGTCGCGCTGCGCTTCGGCGGCTTCGCGCAGAAAGTTCCACACCGTCTGCATCCGCACGAGGTGCTTGGTTTCCGCCGGCATCGACATCCAGAAGGTGCGCGTGAAGTTCGCCTGGTCGCCGAGCACGGGGCGCAATGCGGCGTCCTGTTCGGCAATGAAGGCCGGCAGCACCGCAATGCCGGCTCCGGCCGCTACCGCCCGGTGCTGCGCCAGCACGCTGGTGCTGCGCAGCGCAAAGGCATCGGGCCGGTGCAGTTCGTCCAGGTACTGCAGTTCCTTGCTGAAGAGCAGGTCGTCCACGTAGCTGATGAAGGTGTGGCCGCGCAGGTCTTCGCGCGTTTTTATCGGCTTGTGCGCGGCCAGGTATTGCTTCGACGCGTAGAGCCGCAGCGTGTAGTCGGTGAGCTTGGTCACGACCACGGGCCCGCGTGCCGGCCGTTCGAGCGAAATCACGATGTCGGCCTCGCGTCGCGACAGGTGCACCAGCCGCGGCATGGCCAGCAGGTCGATGGTGAGCCGCGGGTGCTGCTGGGCGAACAGCGCGAGTTGCGGCGCCAGCACCACGGTGCCGAAACCCTCGGTGGCGCCTATGCGCACCAGGCCCGACAAGCCTTCCTGCGATGCCGGCGCGGTGCTTTCCACCGCCTGGAAGGCGCTTTCCATGGCCTCGACCTGTGGCTGCAGCTTGCGGCCCGCCTCGGTCAGCCGGTGGCCGCCCGCCTCGCGTGAGAAAAGCGGCGCACCCACTTCCTTCTCGAGCGCCTGAATGCGCCTGGCCACGGTGGTGTGGTCTACCTCGAGCCGGCGCGCCGCGCTCATCAGCGTGCCCGAGCGGGCCAGTTCCAGAAAGTAGCGAAGGTTGTCCCAGTCCATGTGCTCGCATTGCCTCGGTTGAGCTTTGCATTTTTGCAAAGCGATGGCGCATATTTGTCTATTGTCATGGCAAATCTGCAAAGCTACGATGCGGCTTGAACCTGCCACGCAGGCCCCGTATTCACAGGAGACAAAACCCATGGACGCCACCACCACCCCGAAGACCCAGGTCGCCACCGTCAAGCTGTTGATCGGCGGCAAGTTCGTCGAATCGAAGACCAGCGAATGGCGGGACATCGTCAACCCGGCCACGCAGGAAGTGCTGGCCCGCGTGCCGTTTGCGACGCAGGCCGAGCTCGACGCCGCCGTGGCCTCCGCCAAGGACGCCTTCAAGACCTGGCGCAAGACGCCCCTCGGCGCGCGCGCCCGCATCTTCCTGAAGTACCAGCAGCTCATTCGCGAGAACATGAGCGAGCTGGCCGCGATTCTCACGGCCGAGCAGGGCAAGACCCTGCCCGACGCGGAGGGCGACGTGTTCCGCGGCCTGGAGGTGGTCGAGCACGCATCGAACATCGGAAACCTGCAGTTGGGCGAGCTGGCCAACAACGTGGCCAACGGCGTCGACACCTACACGCTGCTGCAGCCGCTGGGCGTGTGCGCCGGCATCACGCCGTTCAACTTCCCGGCCATGATCCCGCTGTGGATGTTCCCGATGGCCATCGCCACCGGCAACACCTTCGTGCTGAAGCCCTCGGAGCAAGACCCGATGGTGACCATGCGCCTGTGCGAACTGGCTCTGGAAGCCGGCATTCCGCCCGGCGTGCTCAACGTGGTGCACGGCGGCGAGGCCGTGGTCAACGGCATCTGCGACCACAAGGACATCAAGGCGATCAGCTTCGTCGGCTCGACCAAGGTTGGCACGCACGTCTACAACCGCGCCACGCTGGCCGGCAAGCGCGTGCAATGCATGATGGGCGCGAAGAACCACGCCATCGTGATGCCCGATGCCAACAAGGAGCAAACGCTCAATGCACTGGCGGGTGCGAGCTTTGGCGCCGCGGGCCAGCGCTGCATGGCTGTGTCGGTGGCGGTGCTGGTGGGCGAGGCGCGCAACTGGGTGCCCGAGCTCATCGCAAAGGCCAAGACGCTGAAGATCGGCGCCGGCACCGAAAAGGGCGTGGACGTGGGGCCGCTGGTTTCCTGCGCAGCCTACGACCGCGTCAACAACCTCATCGAACGCGGCCTGGCCGACGGCGCCAAGCTGGAGCTCGATGGCCGCAAGCCCACCGTGACCGGCTACGAGAAGGGCAACTTCGTGGGGCCGACGATCTTCTCGGGCGTGAAGCCCGGCATGACCATCTATGACCAGGAGATCTTCGGACCGGTGCTGTGCGTGGCCGACGCCGAGAACATCGACGAAGCCATCGAGCTGATCAACAGCAACCCGAACGGCAACGGCACCGCCATCTTCACGCAGTCGGGTGCCGCGGCGCGCCGCTTCCAGGAAGACATCGACGTGGGCCAGGTCGGCATCAACGTGCCGATTCCGGTGCCTGTGCCGATGTTCTCGTTCACCGGTTCGCGCGCATCCAAGCTCGGCGACCTGGGCCCCTACGGCAAGCAGGTCATCATGTTCTACACGCAGACCAAGACCGTGACGGCACGCTGGTTCGACGACAGCACCGTGAGCCACGGCGTCAACACGACCATCAGCCTGAAATAAGAAGCCCGGCGGATGGACTTCGAACTTTCAGAAGAACAGCGCGCCTTTGCCGATTCGGCGCGCGATTTTGCACAGGCCGAGTTCGCGCCGCATGCCGCGCAGTGGGACGCGGAGGCCATCTTCCCGAAGGAGGCCATCGCCAAGGCCGGTGAGCTGGGCTTCTGCGGGCTCTATGCGCCCGAGCGCATCGGCGGCCTCGGCCTGCCGCGGCTTGATTCGGCGTTGGTGTTCGAGGAAATGGCCGCGGTCGACCCCTCGACCACGGCCTTCATCACCATCCACAACATGGCGACGTGGATGCTCGGCACCTGGGCGACCGATGTGGTGGCCGAGCGCTGGGGCGAAGACCTGACGAGCGGCCGCAAGCTGGCTTCGTACTGCCTTACCGAGCCTGGCGCGGGTTCGGATGCCGGGTCTTTGAAGACCCGCGCCGAACTGCAAGGGGTCGAATACATCATCAACGGAGGCAAGGCCTTCATCTCCGGGGCCGGGTCGACCGACGTGCTGGTGCTCATGGCGCGCACGGGCGGCGGCGGCGCGGGCGGCATCTCCGCCTTTGCGGTGCCGGCCGATGCGCCCGGCGTGAGCTACGGCAAGAAGGAACACAAGATGGGCTGGAACAGCCAGCCCACGCGCACCATCAACTTCGACAACGTGCGCGTGCCGGCCGAGAACCTGCTGGGCAAGGAAGGCGAGGGCTTTCGCATTGCCATGAAGGGGCTCGACGGCGGGCGCATCAACATTGCGACCTGCTCGGTAGGCGCGGCGCAGGGCGCGCTGGACGCAGCGCGCCGCTACCTGCACGAGCGTCAGCAGTTCGGCAAGCCGATATCGAGCTTTCAGGCGCTGCAGTTCAAGCTGGCCGACATGGCCACGGAGCTTGTGGCGGCGCGGCAGATGGTGCGGCTTGCCGCAAGCAAGCTCGATGCGGGCCACGCCGATGCCAGCACCTACTGCGCCATGGCCAAGCGCTTTGCGACCGATGCGGGCTTCAACGTGTGCAACGACGCGCTGCAGCTGCACGGCGGCTACGGCTACCTGAGCGAGTTTCCGCTCGAGCGGCTGGTGCGCGATACCCGCGTGCACCAGATCCTCGAAGGCACCAACGAAATCATGCGGGTGATCGTTGCGCGAAAATTGCTGGAAGGGGACAGCGATATCCGCTGACGCCCCGCATCCAGAACCTCTCAAGACAATGACCGACTCCGTAGTTCTCTTCGACGAAATCAAGACCGCCGGCGGCCAGCGCTTCGGCGTTGCAATGCTCAATGCACCGGCTTCGCTCAACGCGCTGTCCGTGGACATGGTGCGCCTGCTCGCGCCCAAGCTGCGCGAGTGGGCAAAGGACGACGGCATCGTCGGCGTGCTGATGCAGGCAGCCGGCGAGAAGGCCTTCTGCGCCGGCGGAGACCTGCGCCAGCTGTATCAAACGCTGCTCGAATGCGGCCCCGCGCGCAACACCTACGCCGAAGACTTCTTTCGCGAAGAGTACGAGCTCGACTACCTGATCCACACCTTTCCCAAGCCGTTTCTCTGCTGGGGCCACGGCATCGTGATGGGCGGCGGCGTGGGCCTGATGTCGGGCTGCTCGCACCGCGTGGTCACAGCGCAGAGCCGCATCGCCATGCCCGAGATCAGCATCGGCCTCTACCCGGATGTGGGCGGCAGCTGGTTCTTGCGGCGCACGCCGGGGCGCACGGGGTTGTTCCTGGCGCTCACTGCCGCCAACCTGAATGCGGCCGATACCATCTTCTGCGGGCTGGCCGACGTGCTGGTGCCGCATGAGCACAAGGGCCAAGTGCTCGAGGCGATTGCCGCGACGCGCTGGCACGGCGAGCAGAAGGCCGACCGTGCCGAGCTTTCGCGAATCCTCGCGCGGGCGGGCGAGGGCGCGCAAATGCCGCCATCCAAGGTGCGCGAGCACTACGACACCATCAACGCCCTGATGGCCGGCGACGACCTGCTCGACATTGCGAACCGCCTGCGCAACCTGCAAAGCGACGATGCGTGGCTGCAGTCCGCATCCAAGACCTTCATGAAGGGTGCGCCGAGTTCGGCCGCGCTGAGCTTCGAGCTCTGGCAGCGCGTGCACCGCATGTCGCTGGCCGAGGTGTTCCGGCTCGAATACTGGGCTTCGCTGGGTTTTTGCGCGCACAAGGATTTTGCCGAAGGCATCCGCGCGGTGCTGATCGACAAGGACCGCAATCCGCGCTGGAACCCGGCCACCATCGAAGAGATCACGCCCGCGTTCATCGAAGACCACCTGCGCCCGCGCGGCGAAATGCCGGCCGAGCTGGCTGCGCTGGTCTGACCCGCTTCCACAAATACAACGGAGACAAAAAATGAAGATCGCATTCATCGGCCTCGGCAACATGGGCGGCCCCATGGCCATGAACCTGAAGAAGGCGGGCCACGAGGTCAAGGCCTTCGACCTGTCGGCCGAGGCTTGCAAGAAGTACGCGGCCGAAGGCCTGGCCATTGCCTCCTCGGCGGCAGATTCGGTTGCCGATGCCGAGGTGGTGATCAGCATGCTGCCGGCCAGTGCGCATGTGGAGGGCCTGTTTCTCGGCGGCGCTGGTAAGCCCGGCCTGCTCGAGAGCATTGCGGCCGGCACGCTCGTCATCGACAGCAGCACCATCGCGGCCGCCACCTCGCGCAAGGTGGCCGAGGCGGCCGCCGCCAAGGGCATTGCCATGATCGATGCGCCGGTTTCCGGCGGCACCGGCGGCGCCATTGCCGGCACGCTCACCTTCATGGTCGGCGGGGAAGCGAAAGACCTAGAGCGCGCCCGCCCGGTGCTCGAGAAGATGGGCGCCAACATCTTTCATGCCGGCGCGGCAGGCGCGGGCCAGACCGCGAAGATCTGCAACAACATGCTGCTCGGCATCTTGATGATCGGCACCTCCGAGGCGCTGGCGCTGGGTGTTGCCAACGGGCTCGACCCGAAGGTGCTGTCCGAAATCATGCGCCGCAGCTCCGGCGGCAACTGGGCCCTTGAAAAATACAACCCCATGCCGGGCGTGATGGAAACAGCGCCTGCATCGAAGAACTATGCAGGCGGCTTCGGCACCGACCTGATGCTCAAGGACCTGGGCCTGGCGCAAGAAAACGCCACCGCCGTGCGCGCCGCCACGCCGCTCGGCGGGCTGGCACGCAGCCTGTATGCGGCGCACAGCCTCGCGGGCCACGGTGCACTCGACTTTTCGAGCGTGCTGAAGCTGGTGCAGAAGGCTTCGTAGCCTTTTTTCAGACGGCGTGCACGGCCGCAGCAAAGCGGCTCGTGCCGGTGCTCAAAGCAGCTCGATCCCGGGCAGGCTCTTGAAACAGCTCTCGCGCGTGATGCGCACGAAATCCGCCAGCCACGGCTGGGCCGAGGTGCCCTGCGTGCAGGCCATGTACAGCCGGCCCGTGAGGCCCCTGGCGCCCACCCGCCGCGCCGTAACGTAGCCGCGATCCAGATAGCTCTGCACCGCCCAAAGCGGGAGCGTTGCAACGCCCCGGCCGCTTGCCACCAGCTGCAGCATCGCCACGGTGAGCTCGGTCGTGCGCCGGTGCGCGGGCTCCACGCCGGCAGGGGCCAGCACCTGCCGCACGATGTCGAGCATTTCGTCCGGCACGGGGTAGGTGATGAGCGTCTGGTCGGCAAAGTGGCGCGCGGTGAGATGCGGCTTGGCCGTGAGCGCGTGGTCGTTGGCCAGCAGTGCCACGATCTCGAAGCGGAACAGCGCGTGGTAGTCCACCGTTTCGTCCGGGTCCTGCTCGGAGACGATCGCCACCTCGGCGCGGTTCTGCATCACCAGCGCAATCGGGTCGGGGTGAAAGCCCGAGACGATGTCGAGCTCGATCTCGGGCCAGCGCTGGCGAAAGGCATCCATGGCCGGCATCAGCCAGTCGAAGCAGGTGTGGCACTCGACCACGATGCGCAGCTGCCCGCTGCGCCCGAGCGCAAGCCGCGCCACGTCGCGCTCCGCTTCTTCGACCAGCGGCAACGCGGTATCGGCCAGCTGCAGCAGCCGCAGGCCGGTGGTGCTGAACTGCGGCGGCACCGACTTGCGCTCGAACAGCTGCGCGCCGTAGCGGTCTTCAAGCAGCTTGATCTGGTGCGACAGCGCCGACTGCGTGAGGTTGAGCAACTGCGCCGCGCGCACCAGGCTGCCGGTGTCGCGCAGCGCGACCAGCGTGCGCAGGTGCCGTATTTCCAGAATGGACTGCAACATGAATGAATTTCAAGTGAAAGGGCAAAACGTTTCGTTTGAATCATATGCCTCAAAGCCCGACCATTGCGGATTCTCAAGATCCAGCGACCGGAACACCTGCAAATGACCACCCGTACCCACACCCTCGGCTTTCCGCGCATGGGCGCCAATCGGGAACTGAAGTTCGCACTCGAAAAGCACTGGCGCGGCGAAATCGACCGCACCGCGCTCGAAGCGGTCGGCGAACAGCTGCGCGCGCGCCATTGGCAGGCCCAGCGCGACGCGGGGCTCGACTACGTGACCGTCGGCGACTTTGCCTACTACGACCACGTGGCCAACCACATCCAGCTGCTCGGCTGCGAGCCGGCGCGTTTCGGCTTCAAGGGCGACGAGCCCGAACTCTCGCGCTATTTCAAGATGGCCCGCGGCGTCGAGGACGAAGCCGGCCATGTGCACGATGCGGCTTGCGGCCACGGCTGCGAAGGTACGGCGGGCACCTTTGCCCTGGAGATGACCAAGTGGTTCGACACCAACTACCACTACCTTGTGCCCGAGTTCACCGCGGCCACGCGGTTCAAACTGGCCTCGGCGCGCCTGTTCGACGAGGTGGCGCAGGCGCAGCAGGCCGGGCATGCGGTCAAGGCCGTGCTGCTCGGGCCGCTGAGTTTTCTGTACCTTGGCAAGGAGAAAGAGGCGGGCTTCGACCGCTTCTCGCTGCTCGATGCCTTGCTGCCCGTTTACGAGCAAGCGCTGAACCGCCTCAAGCAGCAAGGGGTGGAGTGGGTGCAGATCGACGAGCCCATCCTGGGCCTGGACCTGCCCGATGCCTGGCGCAACGCCTTTGAGCGTGCCTACTGGCAGCTGGCCCGCAGTGCACCCAAGCTGCTGCTGGCCACCTACTTTTCGCCGCTTTCGGACAACCTGCGCCTTGCCTGCCAGCTGCCGGTGGCCGGCCTGCACGTGGATGCCGTGCGCTCGCCGCAGGAGCTGACGGGCGTGGCCGACTGGCTTTCGGCGCACAAGGTGCTGTCTGTCGGCATCATCGACGGACGCAACATCTGGCGCACCGACCCCGATGCCGCGCTTGCCACGCTGCGCCCGGTGATTGACAAGAACCGTGGCGAACTGTGGATAGCGCCGTCGTGCTCGCTGCTGCATGTGCCGTTCAGCCTGGCGGCGGAAAACAAGCTCGATGCCGAATTGAAGTCGTGGCTCGCGTTTGCGGTCGAAAAGCTCGACGAACTTCGCGTGCTGCGTGCCGTGCTCGACGGCCGCGAAGGCTCCGTCGCTGAGGAGCTCAAGACCGCGCGTACCGCGGTGGCCGCGCGGCGCGGCAGCTCGCGCGTGCACCGCGCCGACGTGGCGCTGCGGTTGGCCCGCAGCGTGGCGGGCGACGACCAGCGCGCCTCTACCTTCACCAAGCGCCAGTCGGTGCAGCGCGCGCGCTTTGCGTTCCCCGCGCTGCCGACCACCACCATCGGCTCGTTCCCGCAGACGACGGAGATCCGCGCCGCGCGCGCCGCATTCAAGCGGGGCGATCTCGATGCGGCAGGCTACCGCGAGAAGATGCGCGCCGAAATCGCGCTGGCCGTGCGCAAGCAGGAGGCACTGGGGATCGACGTGCTGGTGCACGGCGAGGCCGAGCGCAACGACATGGTCGAGTACTTCGGCGAACGGCTCGACGGCTTTGCGTTTACCGCCAACGGCTGGGTGCAGTCGTACGGATCGCGCTGCGTGAAGCCGCCGGTGATCTTCGGCGATGTGGCACGCCCGGCGCCGATGACGGTCGAGTGGACGGCCTATGCGCAGAGCCTGACCCCATTGCCGATGAAGGGCATGCTGACGGGCCCCGTCACCATCCTGCAATGGTCGTTCGTGCGCGACGACCAGCCGCGCGCCACCACCTGCGAGCAGATCGCCTGGGCAATCCGCGACGAGGTGGTCGATCTCGAGGGCGCCGGCATCGGCATCATCCAGATCGACGAGCCTGCAATCCGCGAAGGCTTGCCGCTGCGCCGTGCGGGCTGGCCGGCTTACCTGAAGTCGGCCACGCGCGCATTCCGCATCAGCGCCTCGGGCGTGCGCGACGAGACGCAGATCCACACGCACATGTGCTATTCGGAGTTCAACGACATCCTGCCCGAGATCGCGGCAATGGATGCCGACGTGATCACCATCGAAACCAGCCGTTCCGACATGGAGCTGCTGCGGGGCTTCGGTGGCGAGAACAGCGCGGGCGGCTTCCGCTACCCGAACGAGATCGGCCCCGGCGTGTACGACATCCATTCGCCGCGGGTGCCCTCGGTCGACGAAATCGTGCGTCTGATGCGCAAGGCCGCGGGCGTGGTGCCGCTGGAGAACCTCTGGATCAACCCCGACTGCGGCCTGAAGACCCGCGGCTGGCCGGAGACCGAGGCGGCGCTGTCGAACATGGTGACGGCTGCGAAGCTGCTGCGCGAGGAACTGGCCATCGCCTGAAGCAGAGGGCGGTCGTGGCAAGCGCCAATAATGGCGCCATGACCGCTTTCTCAGTCGTTGCCAGACGTTTCTTCTTCGCGCCTTTTCTTGTTCTCCTGCTGGTGTTGGTGCCGGCAATGGCCCGTGCGCAGGACCGCGCCCAGGCCCTGCTGCAATTCGAAGGCGTGCAGGCGCGCTACCAGGCAGCCTACGCGCCGGGCGCGGTGGCGCGCGATGCACGCGAGTTGCTGGAGCCGGCCGACCAGGCCATTGCCGACAATGCACTCAAGGCGCTGGACGGAGCCGCTGCGCGGTCTTTCGATGTAGCGGCTTCCGTTGCCGCCATCCAGCAAGGGGTAGCGGCCGCGGGCAAGGGCGCAGCCGCGCCAAGCCCGCAGGCAGTGGCAGCGGTGGCTCGCTTCGCGCAGCTGCGCGCCGACTACGCCGCGAAAGACCAGGCGGCGAAGTTCGAGTTCTTCAACCGCGAGCGCGCAAAGCCGGCCGACCCTGCGCGCACCGAGTTGCTCGAGCGCATGACCGTGGCCGACATGCGGGAAGTCGATTTTTCGAGCCAGTTGCTGCTGAGCTCCGTCGTCAAGCAACTGGCGCGCGGCAATGCCGGCCAGTTCACGTCGTTGCCTGACCGCACGCTCGACATGGCGGTGGACACGCTGTGGTCGCGCGGCGTCACGTCCCCACGCCCGCGCAATCTGTTGACGGTGGCGCGCGAACTTGAAAAGCAGGTGACGCAGGCATTGCTCGCGGCATTGCCCGATGCGGATGTTGCCGCCTTGCTTGCCTGGCGCAACGACCCGCATGCCGCGGCCGAGCGCGAGGCACTGCTGGGTGCTTACCGCGCCGAGGTCAAGGCAAGCGGCGCCGTGGCAATCCGGACGATGGTGCGCGGCTGGCCGCGTTCCTGACCGCGGCGCGCGCGGTGCCGTACTTGTCGGGCGCCGCAGCGTAGGGCATGAAGCGGCTCTGGTTCTCGTCCACGTCGAGCGGGCGGCCGACGAACGGGAAGGCGCGCTGCGGGCAGGCTTCGCGTTCGCACACCTTGCAGCCCGCGCCGATGGGTGTCGGCACATCGGGGTCGCGCAGGTCCAGGCCCTTGGAGTAGACGAGCCGCGTCGCGTGGCTGATGTCGCAGCCCAGGCCGATGGAAAAAGTCTTGTTGGGCGAGCCGTAGCCGCGGAACCCGTGCGAAACCGTGCGCGCAATCCAGAGATAGGCGCGGCCGTCGGGCATGCGCGCCAGTTGGGTGAGCACGCGCCCGGGCTGCGCAAAGGCTTCGTACACGTTCCATAGCGGGCAGGTGCCGCCGGTCTTCGAAAAGTGGAAGTGCGTGGCCGATTGCCGCTTCGAGATGTTGCCCGCCCGGTCGACGCGAATCAAGAAGAAGGGCACGCCGCGTGCGTCGGGCCGCTGCAGCGAACTCAGCCGGTGGCAGATGGTTTCGAAGCCCACGCCGAAGCGCCTTGCCAGCTGGTCGATGTCGTAGCGCAGCTGTTCGGCCGCTTCGAGAAAGATTCCGTAGGGCAGGAGCAGGGCGGCGGCAAAGTAGTTGGCCAGGCCTATGCGCGCGAGAGAGAGTGCGGTGTCGCTGGAGAGCGGCGCATCGGCCACGAGCTGGTCGATCAGGCCGCCCACTTCAAGGAACGCGAGCTGCGTTGCAAGCTGAAAAGCGTGCTGGCCTGGCTCCAGGTAGCGCGAGAGCCGCAGCACGCGCGTGGCCGGGTCGTAGCGGCGTTGCGCGCCGCCTTGGTCGTCATCCGCCGGAATCACCTGCACGCCATGCGCTTCGAGCAGCCGCTGCGCCAGCCGGTCGCCCGGGTTGCCTTCGCGCAGCCGCCACTGCGTGGAGAAGGCCTCGGCCGCGGCATCGAGCGGCGCGATGTGGTTCTGGTGTGCGAAGAAGAAGTCGCGCACCTCCTCGAAGGGCATCGGCCGCGCCTGTGGCATGCGCGCGAGGTCGCCGCGGCCGTCGCCCAGTTCGGCTGCCAGTGCTTCGAGCCGTTCGGTGGCGTCGCGGTGGCGCTGGTGCAGCGCCACGAGTGCGCGGCCCACGGCCGGCATTTGCGTGGCCACTTCGCGCAATTCGGCAAGCGCGACCGCATCGCCGCCCGGGTTGTCGGCCAGCGCTTCGCGCAGGCTTGCGACAAGGCGCGCCTCTTCGTCTTCGGAGAAGGCCTGGATGTCGACGCCCAGCGTAGCGTGCAGGCGCAACAACACCGGCACCGTGAGCGGACGCTGGTTCTGCTCGATCTGGTTCAGGTAGCTTGGCGACAGGCCCAGCTGCTGCGCCAGCGCGAACTGGCTCAGGCCGCGCTCTTCGCGCAGGCTTCGCAGGCGCACGCCCATGAAGGTCTTCTTCATCGTCAATCCGTTCTTCGCAAGATTCGCAAAAATGCATGCGAGGTCTTCGCAATCATTCGCCAATTCAGTCCTTCATTATGGACACGATCTTGCGTAAATTGCGAATATGCAAAGCGCACGCGGCACAGTCCGACTGATCGAGGTGGTGTTCCCTGAACACACCAACCACTACGGCACCCTGTTCGGCGGACAGGCCTTGCAGCTGCTGTCGAAGGCGGCTTTTCTTTCCGGCCGCGGCTTCGTGCGCGGCGACGTGGTGATGGCGCGCTGCGGCGAGGTGCTGTTCCATGCGCCCGTGCGGCTGGGCAGCACGCTGGTGCTCGACACGCACGTGTCGCGCGTGGGCCGCAGTTCGCTCACCGTGCGCGTGGCGGGCAGCGTGCAAGACGTGGTTACCGATGCGCTCACCCGTGTGCTCGACGGTGAATTCGAAATGGTGGCGGTCGATGCCGCCGGACGACCGGTGCGGCTGGCGAACCCGCCGCATTTTCATGAACAGACATTCGAGGAGACGGTATGACACTGATCGCAGAGAACGCGCCCGCCGCCGGCTTCAGGCCGAAGAAATCCGTCGCGCTTTCAGGCGTGACCGCGGGCAACACCGCCCTGTGCACCGTGGGGCGCACCGGCAACGACCTGCACTACCGCGGCTACGACATCCTCGACATTGCCGATGTCTGCGAGTTCGAGGAAATTGCGCACCTGCTGGTGCACGGCAAGCTGCCGACCGCCTCGGAGCTGCGCGCCTACAAGGGCCGGCTGAAGGCGATGCGCGGCCTGCCCGCGAGCGTGAAGGAAGCGCTGGAGCGCCTGCCCGCCAGCGCGCACCCGATGGACGTGATGCGCACCGGCGTTTCTGCACTGGGCTGCGTGCTGCCCGAGAAAGACGACCATTCGCTGCCCGGTGCGCGCGACATTGCCGACCGGCTGATGGCATCGCTCGGCTCGATGCTGCTCTACTGGTATCACTGGTCCACGCAGGGCAAGCGCATCGAAGTGGAGACCGACGACGATTCGATCGGTGCGCACTTCCTGCACCTGCTGCACGGCCGCGCGCCTTCGGCAAGCTGGGAGCGTGCAATGCACACCTCGCTCAACCTGTATGCCGAGCATGAGTTCAACGCATCGACCTTCACTGCGCGCGTGGTGGCGGGCACGGGCTCCGACGTGTATTCGGCCATTACCGGTGCCATTGGCGCGCTGCGCGGGCCCAAGCACGGCGGCGCCAACGAAGTGGCCTTCGAGATACAGAAGCGCTACGACACACCCGATGAGGCCGAGGCGGACATTCGCCGCCGGGTGGAAGCCAAGGAGGTCGTCATCGGCTTCGGCCACCCGGTCTACACCGTGTCGGACCCGCGCAATGCGGTGATCAAGCGGGTGGCCAGGCACCTTTCGGAAGAGGCCGGCTCCACCCGCATGTTCGACATTGCCGAGCGCATCGAAAGCGTGATGTGGAACGCCAAGAAGATGTTTCCCAACCTCGACTGGTTCAGCGCCGTGAGCTATCACATGCTCGGCGTGCCCACTGCCATGTTCACACCGCTCTTCGTGATTGCGCGCACCAGCGGTTGGGCCGCCCACATCATCGAGCAGCGGCAAGACAACAAGATCATCCGGCCCAGCGCCAATTACACCGGCCCTGAAGACCTGGCCTTCGTGCCGATCTCGGACCGCCGCTGAAGGCTTGCGCACAGCTCCGCACCGTTTACCGCAACAGAGAAGAACCATGTCCGCTCACATCAGCAACGTCCGCCCCGAACCCGACCAGGTGCTGGTCGACATCGTCGACTACGTGCTCGACCACCAGCAGATCACCAGCGCGCTGGCGTACGAAACAGCGCGCCACTGCCTGATCGACACGCTCGGCTGCGGGCTCGAGGCGCTCGAGTACCCGGCCTGCACCAAGCTGCTCGGCCCGGTCGTGCCAGGCACGGTGGTGCCGCATGGCGCCAAGGTGCCCGGCACGCCATACCAACTCGATCCGATCCAGGCGGCCTTCAACATCGGCACGATGATCCGCTGGCTGGACTTCAACGACACCTGGCTGGCAGCGGAGTGGGGCCATCCGAGCGACAACCTCGGCGGCATTCTTGCCACGGCCGACTGGCTCAGCCGCAATGCGGTGGCTGCGGGGCGCAAGCCGCTCGTGATGCACGACGTGCTCACCGCAATGATCCAGGCGCATGAGATCCAGGGCTGCCTTGCGCTGGAGAACTCGTTCAACAAGGTGGGGCTCGATCACGTGGTGCTGGTCAAGGTAGCTTCGACGGCCGTGGTGGCGCGCCTGATGGGCCTCTCGCGAGACGAGATCGTCAACGCCGTGTCGCTGGCCTGGGTCGATGGGCAGAGCCTGCGCACCTACCGCCATGCGCCCAACACCGGCAGCCGCAAGAGCTGGGCCGCGGGTGATGCCACGAGCCGTGCGGTGCGCCTTGCGCTCATCGCCAAGACCGGAGAGATGGGCTACCCGAGCGTGCTCACGGCCAAGACCTGGGGCTTCTACGACGTGCTGTTCAAGGGCCAGCCTTTCAGATTCCAGCGGCCGTATGCAAGCTACGTGATGGAGAACGTGCTGTTCAAGATCAGCTTTCCGGCCGAGTTCCACAGCCAGACGGCGGTGGAGGCGGCCATGGCGCTGCATGCGCAGCTGAAGCAGGCCGGCAAGACGGTGGAGGACATCGAGCGCGTGACCATCCGCACGCACGAGGCCTGCATTCGCATCATCGACAAGAAGGGGCCGCTCGCCAATCCGGCCGACCGCGACCATTGCATCCAGTACATGGTGGCGGTGCCGATGATCTTCGGCCGCCTCACGGCCGGCGACTATGAAGACAGCGTGGCGAGCGACCCGCGCATCGATGCGCTGCGCGACAAGATCGTGTGCGTGGAAGACCCGCGCTTTACCGCCGACTATCACGACCCCGAAAAGCGCAGCATTGCCAACGCGCTGACCGTGACCTTCAAGGACGGCACCGGCTTTTCGGAAGTGATCGTCGAATACCCCATCGGCCACAAGCGCCGCCGCGCGGACGGCATTCCGCTGCTCGAAGCCAAGTTCCGCACCAACCTGGCACGCCGCTTCGCGCACAAGCAGCAGCAGGCCATCCTCGATGTGTCGCTCGATGCGAAGAAGCTCGAAGCCATGCCGGTGCATGAGTATGTCGATCTGTATGCCGCCTAACCGATTGCCGCCTGATCCCATGCAAGCGAACACCGAATCCACCAAGAAGGTGCTGCGCCGCCTGGCCGAGGCGCGCCGCGGCGTGCTGGTGCCGGGGGCATTCAACGCGCTCTCCGCCCGCGTGATCGAAGACCTCGGCTTCGAGGCGATCTACGTCACGGGCGCCGGGGTCACCAACATGCACTTCGGCCTGCCCGACCAGGCCTTCATGGGCTTGCACGAGATAGCGGAGCACACGGCGCGCATTCGCGATGCGGTGAACCTGCCGCTGCTGGTCGATGCCGACACCGGCTTTGGCAATGCGCTGAACGTGCGGCACGCGGTCCGCGTGCTCGAGCGGGCAGGGGCCGACTGCATCCAGCTCGAAGACCAGGTCAGTCCCAAGCGCTGCGGCCACTTTGCGGGCAAGGCGGTCATCGACACGGCCGAGATGCTCGGCAAGATCAAGGCCGCGGCCGATGCGCGCACCGATGCCGACATGCTCATCATGGCCCGCACCGATGCGGCGGCCGTGCACGGCTTCGAGGCGGCCGTCGAACGCGCGCAGCTGTTCAGCGAGGCCGGTGCCGACATCCTTTTCGTGGAAGCCGTGACGCAAGCCGACGAAGTGCGCGCCTTGCCGCGGCGGCTGGGCAAGCCGCAACTGATGAACATGGTGATCGGCGGAAAGACGCCGACCTTCGGCGCCGAAGAACTGGGCGCGCTCGGCTATGGGCTGGTGCTGTACGCCAATGCCGCATTGCAGGGCGCGGTGGCTGGCATGCAACGTGCATTGACGGTTTTGCGTGATACTCGCCGCCTCGACGAAGACCCATCGCTCGTGGCTTCGTTTGCCGAGCGGCAGCGCCTGGTCGGAAAACCCGAGCTCGACCAGCTAGAGAAAAAATACGCAGGTTGAACTAAATTTCTTAAACGAGTTGTGCACTTTTGCCCTCTCGTCAGAAAGTTCCCCGTCATTGTTTCAGTTTCATGAACACTGCGATTCGATTGGCTAGGGTTTTCCCTTGTAATCGTGGTGCAAACTTCAGGGCATCCAAAGCCCAATCAAGAAGGAAATTGAAATGAAGACCTCGAACATCCTCGCCGCCGCCGCTCTCTCCCTGCTCGCCGCCGCTGGCGCCCACGCAGAAACGTACGAAGGCGTGCAGCCCCTGACCTCCGGTTACAGCCGCGCCGACGTGGCGCCCCAAGCCGCCGCCGCAGCCCGCGAAGGCAACGTGTACAGCGATGCCGCTTCGGCAACCGTGGCTCCCGTGCTGGCTGCTTCGACCGACCGCGCCGCAGTTCGCAACGAAGCCGTTGCCGCCGCTCACGCACCGGGCCAGAACCTGCGCCGCGAAGCCTTCGCAGGCAGCGTGGTTCCCTCGCAAGCACGCAGCTTCACGCGCCAAGCCGGCCTGTAAATCACGCCAGGCACGGAACAGCGGCACACGCCGCTTGCTCCCCAAAAAAGCCGGACGATGCCTAGCGCACCGTCCGGCTTTTTGCTTTTTGGCCGTGAACGGCATGGGTAGGCCACAGGGTAGTCCGAACGGCCAGGGCGGGGCAAACACATGTGCCGCCAGCGGCTGCCAGTTGTACGATGGCCGTTCCATCCCCTACGAAGGAGCTGCCATGCCTCTCTACCTGATCGAACGCACCTTTGCCGATCAACTCGAGGTCTCGCCCGAGGGGGCGGCCAGCATCATGCGCATCAACGACGATGTCGGGGTTCGTTGGCTCTACTCGTTTTTGAGCGCCGACAAGAAGAAGACCTACTGCCTGTACGAGGCGCCCAGCGCCGAGATGATCCGCGAGGCGGCGCAGCGCAACGGGCTGCCCGCCGACGTGGTAATCGAGGTCGACGAATTGCGTCCGCCGGCCGTGCAGGGCCAGGCCGTTGCGGCCTGAACCGCGGGCCTACTTCGACCGCGGGTCGTCCGCCGGATTGACGTAGGTCACGCCCCAAGGGCCGGTGCCGTGAAGCTGCACCACCGTTTCCTCCTGCGTCCATGCAAAGTGGGGCGTCTTGGCCTGAAGGATCATCATGCCGCCGGCGGTCACGGGCATCGACTTCTGCATGTCGAGCTTGTCGCCCAGGCCCATGTGGAAGGTGCCCGAAAGCACGGTCACCCGCTCGACAGCCGGATGCCAGTGCGACGGAATCCGGTAGTTGGCCGGCACCCTGATGCGCACCGTGAAGGGCACGGCTTCGCTCATCGGCCCTTCGAGCACCGCGAGTTTGGCGCCCGGCGGCAGCGAGGGAACGTCGGCCCATTTCAGGTCGGCCGGTGAAATCATCCGGTGGTCGGGCGTCTGGGCCCAGCTCGTCGCAATGGCGGCAAGCAGCGTGGCACCGATGGCCCAGGCGGCAAATGGTTGGCGTGTCATGGTCTTTTCCTTCTCGTGTGACCGGCGAAAGCGCCGCCGGGGCGCGGACGTGGAGCGCGGCCTTGCCTACAGCCGCACCACATCGCCCTTGAGTGAATAAAGAATGGCGACCACTTCGTTCTTCTCGGCCTGGTCGTAGCCGTTCTTCGCCATCGCCTCGAGGATGTCGTCGATGGCGGCGACCAGCTCCTGCTCGTTGATGTTCATGCCCTTGTGCGCGGTCACCAGGTCCTTGCCGGTGTAACACTGCGGGCCGCCGCTGCCGGCGCAGAGAAACTCGAACACGTGGCGCTCGACCTCGGGGCGGTTGCTATTGGCGAAGCGGGCGCGAATGAGTGGGTTGCTGTAGTGGTTCTCGACCACGTCGGTGACGAGCCGCTGGATGCGCTCCTCACCGCCGAGCCGTTCGTACAGGGTTGCGGGCATACGAAGCACTCCTTCCGGTTGTCGACCCGGCGGCGCCGGGCCTGGAACAGACCATAGGACAGGCCGGGCGTGCACGCATCGCCCGAATTGACCATTTGCGGTGCGCGCGGCTACTGGCCGGCAGGTGCAGCGGAGCCTGCGGACGCCACGCGATGGCGGTGCGCCCAGGCCGCGGCTTCGGTGCGGCTGCGGCAGTCGGTCTTCGAAAGAATGTGCCGCACGTGGTGCGCCACCGTGTGCGGGCTGATGAACAGGCGCTCGGCGATGGCCTGGTTGGTGTGGCCGGCGCTGAGCAGCCGCAGCACGTCGACCTCGCGCCGGCTCAGGCCTTCGGGTGCGGCGGGCGATGCATCGGCGCCGCCTTCGAACTCCCGCTGCAGCGCCTCGCAGCGGCGGGCGAGGCCGGCCATGCCGAGTTCGCGGGCTGTCGCCAGCGCCGCGTCGAGCTGCGATGTGGCGGCGGCCATGTCGCCGCCGTTGCCGCTGCGCCGGCCCAGCCACCGCGCCCATTCGAAGCGGCTGTGCGCCAGCCACGGCCGGCTGCCGCCTTGCTCGTCCAGCGCGGCGGCGGCCGCGAAATGCGCCGCGGCGTTTGGGTCATCGCCCATCAAGGCGGCCAGCATGCCGCGGTAGCGGTCCACCGCGCCGAAGCAGGCAATGTTGGTGCCGGTGACCACGTTGCGCCCCGCATAAGGTGCGAGCAACCGGTAGAGCGTTGCCGCGCGCGGCAGGTCGCCAAGCCGTGCGCAGACCTCGGCGGCAAAGACGATGTTGGTGAGCCACATGCCGTCGCGCGCAATGCTGGCAAAGCCGTCGCCCGCGAGTGTTTCGTAAGCCTCGCGAGCGGGCTCGTGAAGATCGAGTTCGGTGCAGATCAGCGCGAGGCCGGGCTGCCACAGGCTGCTGCGCGGCACGCTGCCCACCAGCCCGCGCAGCACCGGCAGCACCTCGCCAAGCCGGCCCTGCTGGCGCCGCAGCACGAAGATCTGCAGGCTGTAGGCACCTTGCGCATTGCCCGCGAGAAAGCGCTGCCCGAGCGTGAAGGTCTCGCCGGCCAGCCGCTCGGAATCCGCGAAGCGGCCTTCGTACGCGGCAAGCAGGGTGAGGCTGGCCAGCCCCATCGCCTGCATGAAGGGCTGGCGGATCGCGTCGGCCACCCGCGCGTGCACCTGCGCCAGCGAGCGCGCCGCGTCGAGCGAGCCCTTCTCGACGAGGTCGCCGAAATACCAGCCGGTGAGCGCATCCACCCATTCGAGATGGCCAGCGCTCTCGGCCACCTCAAGGGCCTCGCACGCGCAGCGCAGGCGCTCGTCGAGTTGCTCGGGGTAACCGCGCGCCGGCAGGATTGCGGCCAATGCCTTGAAGAGCGGCTGCGGCATGGCCAGTTCGCGCGCCAGCGCCACGGCACTGCGCTGCGCCGCATTGGCTTGCTCCTGCCGGCCGCAGAAGATGCAGGCGCGGCACAGCGCGGCAAGCAGGTCGACGCGCAATGCGGCATCGAATCGATCGGCCGCTGCCAGCGCCTCTTCGAGCAGGGCGGCCGCCTCTTCGCCGGGGCGGCTGATGCGCCAGCCGTTGTTCTCGAAGCCGAGCGCCGCTCGCGCGAACATCTCGCCGTCGCAAAGGGTGCGCGCCAGCGTGGCGGCCTCCATGAAGGTGGCGGTGCCGGCGTCGTTCTCGCCGGCGTGCATCTGCACCGCACCAAGCGCCAGCAGCAGTGCGCCATGCCGCGCGCGCTCTGCTGGCAACCAGCGCTCCTGCAACTGCAGCGCGAGCCGGTAGCAGCGCAACGCCTCCTCGTACGCCATCACAGCAACGGCCTGCGCTGCGGCGCGCTGGGCGATGTCCAGCGCACGTGCGGGGCTGCCCACGGGCAATGCCGCGGCGGCATGGTAGGCCAGGGGTGCCAGCGCCGCGTCCGGATCGCCGGCGTGCCGCGCCTGGAGCGACTCGGCAATGCGTCCGTGCAGCGCGACGCGGCGCGTTGCGGGCAGTTCGTCGTAAAGCACTTCGCGGATCAGCACGTGGCTGAACTGGTACTGCGCGCCGGAAGGCGACACCTCGACGATGCGGTGCGCCAGCGCTTCGTCGAGCCTGCCCAGCAATTCGGCCTCACCGCTGCTGCCGGCCAGATCGGCCAGCAGCGGCAGGTCGAAGTCGCGGCCGATGCAGGCGGCGATCGAGAGCAGGTCGCAGCAGGGCGCCGAGAGCTGGTTGAGCCGCCGGCCGATCACCGCGCGAATGCCGCCCGGCACGGTTTCGACCTGCGCCGCCGCGGCGTGCGGGTCGGTTCCGCAGGAGCCCTGCAAAAAGCGCAGCGTCTCCACCAGGTACAGCGGGTTGCCCTCGGTGCGGCGGTGCACGGTCGCAATGACCGCGGGCGGCGGCGTCACGGCGCTTGCCGCAGCCACCATCCGCTCGGCTTCTTCCAGGCTCAGGCCCTGCAGCGGCAGGCGGCTGAACTGCCGGGTGTTCAGCAGCTCGGCCAGCGTGGCGGCCAAGGGATGCTGACGCGACACATCCATTTCGCGGCAGGAGCCGAGCAGCACGATGCGGCTTTCGGCGAGTTCCTGCGCGATGAAGGCCAGGAGCCGCAGCGACGAGGCATCGGCCCAGTGCAGGTTGTCCAGAATCAGCAGCAGCGGGCGCACGGTGGCCACCTGGCGCCAGAAATGCGCGACCGCGGCAAACAGCCGAAAGCGCGCCTGGTCGCCTTCGCCGATGGCCGGCACCGCGGTGCCGGGCGGCAGCCGCTCGGCGAGTTCGGGTGCAATCTCGGCCGCCGCGGCGGCATCGCGTCCGAGCAGCGCCGGCAGGCGCTCGTCGCGGCAGGCCCGAAGGCAAGCCTGCATTGCGCGCGTCCAGGGCAGGAAGGGCGGAGCGCCCGGTTCCTCGAGGCAGCGGCCCCACAAGGTGAGCATGCCGCGCCGCACGGCCAGCGTTGCCGCTTCCTGCGCCAGCCGCGTCTTGCCGATGCCGGCCTCGCCGCTGAGCATGACCACGCGCCCGCGCCCGGCAAGAGCGCCGCCGAGCGCATCGTGCAGCAGCTGCAGCTCGCCGCGGCGCCCGACGAAAGGCTCGGTCGCGCCGGCCGCCGCGGGGCTCGCTACTGGCGCCGCCCCGCAGGCCGGGCATGGCGCGTCGGCATGCAGGCAAATGCGCCCGCAGCGGTGACAAGCAATCCGGTTCAGCGTGGCCATGCCGCTCCTTGTGCTTTTTTCCCGGCCATGGGCCGGTATGGGCGAGTCTGCGCGCGGCGAGCGCCGGTAGAACTTGGGACTTACGCCACACAGCAAGGAAAACCGGCGGTCGGTGCAAGGGCAGGGCTCTGCTTCGACCCCGAAAACGCCCGGTTACCACCCGCCGCGTTACCGGAAGTTTCACTGTGCGGCGGGGTCCGCGGGGGCGTCCAGGGAAGGTGGCCGGTGTAGACTGCCAGGTTTTTCGTTCTGGGGTATGGCGCACGCTTCACAGCGCACAGTTTTCAATGGTTCGGCGCTTGTTCGCTTGCTTTCGCGACTGGCCGATACGGACTTGCGCGAACCCCGGCAAGCCACCGCGGACCGATTGAGCCAATGGTTCGGCTGGACCGATGCCATTTCGCTGTCCGCGGCGCTGGACGGCATTCCGGCGGCTGCTTCTTCCCGGTTGCGGCCCGGCGCCAACGCCGAGGAGCGGGAGTGCGCCGGTGCGCGCACGGCGCTGGCCAAGGCCATTGCCGAAGACGCCGCCGTGGCGGCTGCGGCCGAGTTCGCGCCCTTTCGCCGCCGCTATCTCGCGCTGCAGCAAGCCATGGAAGCGGGCATCGGCCCGTTGCGCGGGCGCCTTCGGGCCGCGCTGGCGGCCAAGTCGCCGGCCATGGCCCGGCTGGCCGCCGTGGACGTGGTCATGGAGCAGGTGCTGGCCGCGCGCGAGCACAGCCTCTTGGCCGGCGTGCCCGCGCTGCTCGAAAAACATTTCACCCGCTTGAGCGGGGACGGCCTGCTGACGGCAGCCGAACCCGCCAGCGAGGCCCAGGCCGGCGAGTGGCTGCATGTGTTCCGCAAGGACATGAAGAACGTGCTGCTCGCCGAACTGGACTTCCGATTTCAACCCGTCGAAGGGCTCCTTGAAGCCTTTCGCGAGGCAACCAGAGTGCCATGACTAGATTTCTTCAATACGCTGTTTTTGCCGCCGGCCTGGCCGCGGTGTGCTGGGTGGGCGCGGGCTACGTCGGCTCCAACCATCCGCTGGCGCTTTCGATCACAGTGGTAGTCGGTGCGTTCTACCTAGTGGGCGTGGTGGAGCTGCACCGCTTCAGGCAGGCCACGTCCACCCTGGCCAGTGCTGTGTCGCGGTTGACCGAAGCCCCGGCCAACCTGGGCTCGTGGCTGGAGCAACTGCATCCGTCGCTGCGCAATGCGGTGCGCCTGCGCATCGAGGGCGAGCGCGTCGGCTTGCCCGGGCCGTCGCTCACGCCGTACCTTGCCGGACTGCTTGTGCTCTTGGGCATGCTGGGCACATTTCTCGGCATGGTGGTCACGCTGAACGGCACCGGCATGGCGCTGGAAAGCGCGACCGACCTGCAGGCCATCCGCGCCTCGCTCTCCGCGCCCGTGAAGGGCCTGGGGCTGGCGTTCGGCACCTCGGTGGCAGGCGTGGCTGCGTCGGCGATGCTGGGTTTGGCCTCAGCGCTGTGCCGGCGTGAGCGGCTGCAGGCCGGGCAGATGCTCGACACCAAGATTGCGACCACCTTGCGCGTGTACTCGCTGGTGCATCAGCGCGAGGCGTCGTTCCAGCTGCTCGAGCAGCAGGCCCAGGCCATGCCCATGCTGGTCAACCAGCTGCAGGCCATGCTGGCCGCCATGGAGCGGCAGAGCCAGGCGTTGAACGAGCGCCTGATCACCAGCCAGGAGCATTTCCACAGCAAGGCCGAGGCGGTGTATGCCGGCCTGGCCTCGTCGGTGGATCAATCGCTGAAGCAGAGCTTGACCGAAAGCGCCCGCATTGCCGGCGCAACGATCCAGCCGGTCGTCGAAGCCACCATGGCCGGCATCGCGCGCGAGACGGCTTCGTTGCACGGCACGGTCGCGCACACGGTGCAGCAGCAGCTCGAAGGGCTTTCGAGCCGCTTCGAGGCCACCACGGCCACCGTGGCCGATACGTGGAAGGCCGCGCTGGCCGAACACCAGCGCAGCAATGAGGCGCTGGCGGGGGACCTGCGCGTTTCGCAGGAGCGCTTTGCCGAAACCTTCGAGCAGCGCTCGGCTTCGCTGGTGGAGACCGTGTCCGCGCGGCTCGAGAGCACCGTGGGCAGCGTCTCCGACACATGGGGCAGTGCGCTCGCAGAGCACCAGCGCGCCAGCGAAAAGTTGACGGGCGACACGCAACAGTCCCTCGCGGCGGCCGCGGCCACCTTCGAGCATCACTCGGCATCGCTGCTGCGCACGGTGGACCAGGCGCATGCCAGCCTGCAAACCGACATGGCATCGCGCGACGAGCAGCGGCTGTCGGCCTGGACCGCGGCGCTGTCCTCAATGGCTGCGTCGCTGCAGCAGGAATGGCAGCAGGCCGGCGCGAACACGGCCAGCCAGCAGCAACAGCTCTTCGAAACGCTGGCACAAACTGCGCGCGACATGTCGGCGCAGGCGCAAGCGCATGCGAAGAGCACCGTGGCAGAAATCGCCCAGCTGCTGCAAGCCGCTTCGGATGCACCGCGCGTTGCGGCCGAAGTGGTGGCCGAACTGCGGCAGAAGCTCTCTGACAGCATGGCGCGCGACAACGCCATGCTGGAGGAGCGCAGCCGCATCATGGAAACGCTGGGCACCCTGCTCGACGCCGTGAACCATGCCTCCACCGAGCAGCGCTCGGCGGTCGACGCACTGGTCGGCGCCTCGGCCGACGTGCTCGAACGCGTGGGCAGCCGCTTCACCGAAAAGGTCGAGGCCGAAACCGGAAAGCTCGAGAGCGTCGCCGCGCAGATCACCGGCAGCGCGGTCGAGGTGGCAAGCCTCGGCGAGGCCTTCGGCTTTGCGGTGCAGCTGTTCAGCGAATCGAACGACAAGCTGGTGGCGCATCTGCAGCGCGTCGAAGGCGCGCTCGGCAAGTCCATTGCGCGCAGCGACGAGCAGCTGGCCTACTACGTTGCGCAGGCGCGGGAGGTCATCGACCTGAGCATCATGTCGCAGAAGCAGATCGTCGAAGACCTGCAGCAGATTGCCAGCCGGCAAGCCGCGGTGGGCAGCGAAGCATGATGGGTGAAGAAGCCGACGGCGGACTGGAACCGAGCGTTCCGGTATGGGCGGTGTTCGGCGACCTGATGGCGGGGCTGGTCGGCGCGTTTGTGCTCATTCTCGTGGGTGCGCTCGGCATGCAGCTGGACCTTGCGGCCAAGCTCGAAGCCGAAGTGCAGCAGCGGCAGGCCGAAACGCAGCGCCGCGAAGCACTCGAACAAGCCTTGGCCGGGCCGCTCGCGGCGGGCCGCGTTACGCTGAACAACGGGCGCATCGGCATCAGCGGCAGCGTGCTGTTTGCCTTCAACTCCGCCGACCTGCAGCCTGAAGGCCGCCAGCTGCTCAAGAGCCTGGCCGCGCCGGTGGCGGCCTACCTCAAGGCGCGCGACGAGGTGCTGATGGTGAGCGGCTTCACCGACGACCGGCAGATGCGGCAGTCGAAAGACGGCAACCGCCCCTTCGCCGACAACTGGGAGCTGTCGGCCCAGCGGGCGCTCACGGTCACGCGGGCGCTGATCGAAGAGGGCATTCCCTCGTCCTCGGTGTTTGCCGCGGCATTCGGCTCCGAGCAGGCGGTCGCGTCCAATGCCGATGCCGAAGGCCGCTCGAAAAACCGGCGTGTGGAAATGGCGCCCACGCCAAGGCAATCCAACGCCAACACGAAGCGGCCGTGAGCGAGCACGTCGATCCGATCGAGATGATCGGCACCTGGCGTGCGCAGGGGCAGCATCGCGCGGACCCGGTGCGCTTTCATTTCATGGAGGCGTTGGCCAGGCGTACGGCCGCCCACCAGGGGGAGGCGAGGCGCGTCCTCGATGAGAAGCTCGCCGGCCTGGCTGCGGCCTACGGCAGGAATCTTGAAAACTCCCAGGGCGCCGATGGAGCCCCGGCGCTCGCTGCCGCGAAACGACTGCCTGCAGGCGCACCCGCTCGCGGCCCGCTGGCGGAGCTGGTCGACCATATTGCGCGGCATGCACCGGCCATCGGCGGCAGCACCGCGGCGGCGGCAGAAGACACGCTGCACGGCCTTGCGCCAGCGCCCGCCGAACTGAAGAGCCTCAAGTTCTTCAAGAGCACCTGGTCGCGTCTCAGCGCCGAGCGGCGGCTGACGCAGTCGCTCGCCAAGGTGCCCGAGAACGCCGGCCCGCTCAACTCGCACCACCTGGTGCACCGGTCGCTGCTGTTGATGCGCGACTTGTCGCCGGAGTACCTCAACCGCTTCATGACCTACGTCGACACCCTGCTGTGGGTCGATCAGCTGAACGGTGCCGGCGCCGCGGCGCCCGTGAATACGCCGCGCGCCGAAACCTCGAAGAAGACCGGGCGCGGCAAATCCGCCTGACGCTGAGATTGAGGCTGAGGGCGCTGCCGGCTAGCGCAAGCCGTGCGCGCGAATCACGGCCTTGAGCCGCCGCACTTCGTGCTGCAGGTCGAGAATCAGCGCGGCGGCGTCCAGGCCCACGCCAAAGTCGCGCTCCAGCCGGCGCGCCTCGAGTGCGCATTGCAGGTCGCTGCTCGAGAACTGCCAGCGCTCGGGCGGTGCCTCGGCGGTAGAAATCTGCACGATGCCCACTTCGACGAGCTGCACCACCCATTCGGTGTCGGCGCCGCAGGCATGGGCCAGCTCGCTTGCGGCGAGCGGCTGCGACGCGCTGATGGCTGTTGTGACGGAAACGGTCGCCATGCTCACACTCCCAGATGCTGGCGTGGGTTGAACGAAGCCGATGCCTGCGCCAGTTGCTCGTAGGCCTTGCGTGCGGCCTCGCTGTCGGCCGGGGGCAGGGCAATGTCGAGCAGCAGGTACAGGTCGCCGGGCTGCTTGCCGCCCAGGCCGCGGCCCTTGAGCCTGAGCTTGAGGCCGCTGCGCGCGTTGCGCGGCACGGTCACCTCGACCGCACCGCCGGTGGGCACCGGCACCTTCACCTGCGCACCGAGCGCGGCTTCGGCCGGGGTGACGGGCAGCGTCATGTAGAGGTCGCGCTCTTCGACGCGGTAGAGCCTGTGCGGCGCAATGCGCACCTCCAGGTACAGGTCTCCGGCCGGCTCGCCGCCGTGGCCGGGCATGCCCTGTCCGGCAAGCCGGATGAACTGCCCCGGATGCATGCCGGGCGGGATCTTGACGCTGAGCGTGCGCGTCTTGAGCGCAGGGCGGCCCTGCGCGTCGATTTCCTGCGCGCGCAGCGTGATCTCGCGCTCGGCGCCGTTGAGCGCGTCTTCAAGGGAGATCTCGATGGCCGCGTGATGGTCTTCGCCGCGCGCGCGGTAGTTGCGCCTTGCCGCGCCACGCCGCTCGGCTTCGCCGAAGAGCGAGGAGAAGAAGTCGCTGAAGTCCGCGTGGTCGGCCGGCCCTTGCCCCGGGCCGCGGTGAAATTCGAAGCCGGTGTCCCAGTCCGGCGGCGGCTGAAAGTCGCCCTCGGGGTGTCCGCCGCGGGCCACGCGGTCGGCCAGTGCGTCGTAGGCGGCGCGCTTTTCCTTGTCGCGCAGCACGTCGTTGGCTTCGTTGATGTCGCGCATGCGCTTCTCGGCGTCGGCTTCCTTGCTGACGTCGGGGTGGTACTTGCGCGCAAGCTTGCGGTAGGCCCTGCGCACCTCGTCTTCCGACGCGGTGCGGTCGATGCCCAGGGCGCTGTAGTAGTCCTTGAATTCCATGGCTGTCGGTTGGTGTGAACGCCGAACAGTGTGCGCCCGGCCGTCTACGCCAGGGCGGAATCCCCGTCGGCATGCCGCAGCAGCGGCGTTACAGCCCATGTAGGGCCGCTGCGCGAAAAACGCAATGGCTGCGCATTGCCGAGCAGGCCCAGGTCGATGGGCACGCCGATCAGCGCGGCCAGCGCGTAGAGCGTGCCGCCGTGGGCCACCACCAGAACCGGCGCGGGCTGCGCCAGCGCTTCGTCGAGCGCCTGCCTCTTGCGCGCCACGAACTGCGCGAGGGTTTCGCCGCCGTCGGGCTCGCAGGCCCAGTCGATGTTGACCGACGAGGTGCCGATGAGTGCGCCGAAGTTGCGCTCGCGCAGTGCGGCCTGCGGCGTGGGCTCGATGCGCAGCACCGCCGCCACGGTGTGCGCGGTGTCGTGGGCGCGCCGCGCGTCGCTGCAGACGATGGTGCGGATCGGCTCGCCGGCCAGCAGCTGGGCGGCGCGCGCCGCCTGCTGGAGCCCGAGCTCGCTCAGCGGCTCGTCCACGGCCTGGAAGATGCGCTGCGCATTGCGGCCGGTCTGGCCGTGGCGCAAGAAGTAGAAGTGATCGCAGGCCGGCGCCAGCGGCTGCGCGGCGGCAAGGCTTACCAGCTGGTCGAGGCCGGCGGTCGCGCCATGGGGGAATTGTGCTTGTGCCATGCGGTGTGAATCAACCTCAACCGAACTTCATGCCCTTGGGCCGGGCCTGGAGCCGGTTGATGTAGGCATCGATCTTCGGCCGGTTGGAGCGGCCGCCAAAGGCACGGTGCCAGATGAACATCGAGCCGATCATCACGTCGGCCGCAGTGAACCGCGCGCCGAAGAGATAGGGGCCTTCGCCCAGTTCGCGCTCCACCGCGTCCTTGGCCTGCTCGAAGTTGGTCCAGCCGCGCGCGCTGTTGTTGCTGCGCACCCCCAGCATGCTGTCGCCCATCGCGGGCTCCAGCTGCGCCGTCGAATAGACCATGAGCGACAGGTAGCGGCCGCGGTCGGGCGAATCCGCCGGCGGCGCCAGCCGGGCCTGAGGAAACTTGTCGGCCACATACATGCAGATGGCCGCGTTCTCGAACACGCGTGTGCGGCCGTCCACCAGCGCCGGCAGCTTGCCCGCGGGGTTGATCTTCAGGTACTCGGGCTTCTTGTGCGCCTTTTCGCGGATGAGGGTCTGCACGATCTCGTATTCCACGCCGGCTTCGTCGAGCATCCACTTTGCAACCTGCGAGCGGCTTTGCGGATCGAAATACAGCTTCAGCATTGAAGGGCTCCTTTCAGCGGATGGAGGGTCAGAACTTGGGAATGCGCAGCGTCTTGCTGATCATGAGCGTGCCCGAGAGCGCGAAGAGCAGCGTGAGCGGATGCAGCTGCCACGGGCCGAGCACCCATGCGCCGCCCCACACCGCGTCGCCGATGCGGCCTTGCCAGGCGGCCCATGCCAGCACGCCGACCAGCACCACACTGGTGGGGATGGGCGTGCCTTCGAAGTACTTGACCTTATCGGCGCCCGCGGAAAGCGCTTCGGCCGTGACGTTGTAGCGCGCGAGCCGGCTCACGCCGCAGCCGACGAAGTAGATCAGCAGCACGCAGTCCCAGCCGCCGTCCAGGCCCGCCGCAAAGGCGAGCGCGGCGGGCGCCACGCCGAACGAGATCACATCGGCCAGTGAATCGAGCTCGCGCCCGAGGGCAGAGTGGGTTTGCCGCCAGCGCGCAATGCGGCCGTCGAACACGTCGAACACGAAGGCGGCGGGCGCGAGCGCGGCGGCCCACAAGAACTGCGCAAGCGACTGGCTCGCCATGAAGGCCATGGCGAGGAACACCGCGCCCACGCCGCACGCGGCATTGCCGAGCGTGAACGCATCGGCCAGGTGAAAGCCGCGGATCATCGAGAAATGCTTGCGGGCCGGTGTGGAGGAGGGGGTGGTCATGGGGGTGCTTCGGAGTCTGCGAATGCACCGCACCTTAACGCAAGCGGGGCCGCTTGCCTGTAGTCGCCATCCGACTCCGGTTCAGGCCGGAAGCCGGGCCTCGTAGGCTTTTTCGAGCTCCGCGTGATTGCTCCAGAACCCCCTGGGCGTGCGCTCGTGCAGCACGTCGTCGAGCACGTCCAGATGCGCGTGCCAGCCGCTCGAAACGCTGAGTGTTTCCTTGCGGTCGGGCAGGCGGCGGTGCGTGAGCACCAGGTGCGTCGAATCGCCCCGGGGCGTGAACTCGAAGCTCACCTCGGATGCGGTGGCGCTTTCGCTGCCCCAGCTGATGGTCAGGCGCTTCATTGGGTCGAGCGTCACAAGGCGCGATTTCTGCGAGATGGGGCCACGGCAGTCGGCAAAGCGATCGGGCGCCACCTGACCGGAAAGGCTGGTGTGGTCGAAGCGCAGTTCGAACACGCCGCCGCTTTTCTCGGCCATGGTGCCGCCGGCCAGCCACCTCGCGCGCTTGTCGGGGTCGACGAAATAGGCCCACACGCGCTCCACCGGCGCGGGCAGGGTGCGCTCCATGCGCACGGTGCCGGGTTCGATCAGGGTTCCGAGGCTGCTTGTCGTCATCGTTTGCTCCTTGAAGAAGGGAAAGAACTTCACTTGCGGGATGCGTTGTCGCGCCGCAGTTCCTGCTCCAGCGCGTCCAGATGGCTGTTCCAGAAGCCTTCGTAGTACCGCAGCCATGCATTGGCCGAGGCAAGCGCCGCCGGCTCCAGCCGGCAGACGTGCGCGCGGCCCTGCACCGAGCGGGAGACCAGGCCGGCCCGTTCGAGCGCCTTGACGTGCTTGGAGGCGCCCGCAAAGGACATTCGAAACGGAGCGCCGAGTTCGCCCACGCTGCACTCGCCCTGCGCCAGCAGCTGCAGCATCGTGCGCCGCGTGCTGTCGGCCAGGGCATGGAACACGGCGTCGAGCCGTTCGTCGTCTAGTTCAACCATGAGGTTGAATATAGCCGGGCGTGAAAAGTTATTCAACCGAAAAGTTGAATGAATTGTGCCGTTACACCCGATACAGCAGAGACGCGGTTGCGCCGCCTGGCGCTGGAGCTTGCGAGGTGGCGCTCCTACGATTCCCTTCGTTCCATCCACTCGCTGAAAAAACAGACAAATGAAACCCTCCGCCAATCGCCGCATCTTCCTGCTTGCCGCATCCGCGCTGCCGCTGGCCAGCGCCTGCACCGCCTGGTCCGCGAAAGCGCAACAGGCCACATCGGCCGAGGCGCAGCTCGCGGCGCTCGAAAGCTCCGTGGGCGGGCGGCTCGGCGTGGCCGCGCTCGACACGGGCAGCGGCGCGCGCGTGCAGCACCGGGCAACCGAGCGCTTTGCGCTGTGCAGCACTTTCAAGACAATGCTGGCCGCGGCCATCCTCGCGCGCAGCGCACGCGACAGCAGCCTGCTGGAGCGCCGCGTGAGCTACAGCAGGAGCGACATCCTGATCAATTCGCCCATCACGGAGAAAAACCTGGGGCAGGGGATGACTGTTTCCGCCCTGTGCGCGGCCACCATGCAGTACAGCGACAACGCCGCCGCCAACCTGCTGATGAAGATCCTCGGCGGGCCCGCCGCGGTGACCGCGTTCGCGCGCTCCATCGGCGACCCGACCTTCAGGCTCGACCGCTGGGAGACCGAACTCAACAGCGCCATTCCGGGCGACCTGCGCGACACGACCACGCCCGAGGCGATGGCCGCAAGCCTGCAGCGGCTGGTGCTGGGCGACGCACTCGGTGCGGCGCAGCGCAGGCAGCTCGAAACCTGGCTTCTGGGCAACACCACCGGCGCCGCTCGCATCCGCGCCGGCGTGCCGGCGGACTGGAAGGTGGGCGACAAGACCGGCCTGGGCTCCTACGGCACCAACAACGACACAGGCGTGCTGTGGCCGCCCTCGGGCGCTCCGGTGGTGCTGGCGGTCTACCTTACCTTTCCCAAGGAGGATGCGCCGGCCCGCAACGACGTCATTGCGTCGGCGGCGCGCATCGTGGTGAACGCACTGCGGGGCTGAGCCCGAGGCTTACTCTTCGCTCGTCCACTCGACCTGCACGCCCAGGCTGCGCAGGTTCTCGGCGAAGCGGGGGTGGGCACGGCGAATGGGCGCGGCGTTGCGGATTTCGGAGCGGCCTTCGATGCTGGCCGCAACCATGAAGAGCGCAATGGCCACGCGAATGATGTAGGGGCTCTCGACCACGGCCGGCGTCAGTGGGCTGCCGCCAAAGCTGATGAGCCGATGCGGATCCGACGAGAACACATGCGCGCCGAACTTGGAGAGCTCGCTGGTCCAGCCCAGCGCGCCGTCGTACACCTTGTTCCAGAACATTGCATTGCCCTGGGCACGCACGCCCAGCGCAATGAAGATGGGCAGCAGGTCGACCGGAAAGTACGGCCACGGCGCGGCCTCCACCTTGGTGAGCACGTTGCTTGTGAAGGGCGTCTGCACCTTGAGCGGGCCGGTGCAGGTGGCGCGCGACCAGCCGTCTTCATGCGTGACCGTGACGCCGAACTTGGCGAAGGTGCGGTCGATCAGCGGAAAGTTTTCGGGTGCGCTGTTGCGCACGACCACGTCGCCTCCGGTGATGGCGCCCAGCGCCAGGAAGGTGGTGATCTCGTGAAAGTCTTCGTCGAAGCGGAACTCGCCGCCGCCCAGCGCATTGCCGCCGTGCACCGTGAGCCGCGAGGTGCCGATGCCCTCGATGCGCACGCCCAGCATCGTCATGAAGCGGCAGAACTCCTGCACATGCGGCTCTGACGCTGCGTTGGTGAGCGTCGATGTGCCTTTGGCCGCCGCCGCGCACAGCACAAAGTTTTCGGTGGTGGTGACGGAGGCGTAGTCGAGCCAATGCTCGGTGGGCGCAAGCGGCCCGTCGCAGCGCACGAGCAGCGAGCCGCTGGCGCGCTCCACCTTGCCGCCGAAGCGGCGAAACACGTCCACGTGCGGATCGATCTCGCGCACGCCCAGCGTGCAGCCCTTGACGTTGTCTTCCAGCCGCGCAATGCCGAAGCGCGCCAGAAGCGGAGGCACCAGCATGATCGACGAGCGCATTTCCTCGGGCAACCGGTCGCGTGCGGCGTCGAACGCCGTGTCGCGGTGGTGCAGCTCCAGCGTGCCGGTGGCGTGGTCCATGCGCGCCTCGCTGCCCAGGCTGCGGAAGATGTCGAGGATCTTGCGCACGTCGGTGATGTCGGGCACGCCGTGCAGCCGCAGCGGCTCACGCGTGAGCAGCGTGGCGCACAGCACCGGCAGCACGGCGTTCTTGTTGGCGGAGGGAGTGATGCGGCCGCGAAGCGGCGTACCGCCGTGCACGATGAGATTGGACATGGGAATACAGGGCGGAAACGAACCGGAGAAATGAGTGCCGGAACTTTACCCGCCGGGCGGCTGGCGCTGTAGAGCGCGAAAGTGAACTATTCCGCGTTCAGCTGTTCCGCCACTTCGCGCCGGCCCAGGCCCCGCACCGATGCGAGGCCCTCCAGCTGGGCCTTGCGCGGCCGTGCCTTGCCTTGTTCCCACTTGTAGATGGTCTGGCCGGTAACGCCCACCAGCTTTCCATAAGCCGCCGCCGAGAGGCCGAGCTTTTCGCGGTGCGCGGCCAGCCGGGTGGCGCTGAACCGGCGGGACGGGCCCGATTCGCCATCGTCCGCATCGCCGGCGGAAGGGGCGCTCGAAGACATCTTCAGCGCACGCCGCAGTTCCTTCTCCAGTTTCTCGACCTGCCGGCGCAGTGCGGCGATCGAGGCGCGATGGTGCGTGGAAGCTTTTTTCAGCGTTTCGATCTCTGTGCGAACTTCCTTGCGGGCGACACGGGAAATCTCGGTTTTGAGGATGGAGGCAATATTTGGCATGGGCGCATTTTGCACACCTTGCGCCAAGCTGGACCGGAAGGTAATGAAAAATGCTTATTTTTCTTGGTCAGAGCACGTACCGGCCCACCGAGATGAAATGGCTCACCGTGCCCGCCAGCACGAACAGGTGCCAGGTGCCGTGCGCATGCCGGAAGCCGCGCCGGTTTCGGTAGAACACCGTGCCCACGGTATAGAGCACGCCGCCCGCCAGCAGCCAGGCCAGGCCGCCGACGTCGAGCCGCGCCGCGAGTGGCGCGGCCGCCAGCACGCCGAGCCAGCCCATGGCGATGTAGAGCGCCAGCGGGGGCTTGGAGGCCGCGCTGTCCGCCTGCAGCAGTTCGCGCCCAATGCCGAAGAACGCGGCGCTCCACACCGCGGCAAGCAGCAGCCAGCCCCAGGTGCCCTGCAGCGTGACGAGCGCGAAGGGCGTGTAGGTGCCCGCAATCAGCAGGTAGATGGCGCAGTGGTCGACCCGCTCCCAAAAGCGCTTCAGCCGCCCGCGCGTGCTGTGGAACAGCGTGGATGCGGCATACAGCAGCGCGGCCGAGAGCGAGAACACCAGCGCACCGCCAATGCGCGCGGCATCACCCGTGGGCAAGGTCTTGGCAAGGAAGAGAACGGTGGCCACAAGGGCAAGCACCAGGCCCAGCAGATGGCTGTACCCATTGAGACGTTCGCCGGGGTACATCGCGTGGAGTGCAGCAGTCCTGGTCGGAAAAGGGGAGGCAAAGGCCAGCGGATGCTAGGCCGCCCCCATGACCGCACGGTGACTCCGATGCGTGTTCACGCGGCCGTGCCGAAGCGCTCCGCATAGAGCTGCGCAATCCAGTCGATGAACACCCGCACGCGCGGCGACAGCTGCCGGTGGTGCGGATACAGCACCGAATAGACCATGGGCGGGCAGGGCGTGTGCGCCAATATCTCGACCAGCGAGCCCTCGTGCAACTGGCGCTCCACGCTGAAGCGCGGCACCTGGATGATCCCGCAGCCCTGCTCGGCGCAGATCTTGTAGAGATCGGCGTTGTTCACGCTGATCCAGTCCTTCAGCATGTACGTCTCGAGCGTGCCATCGACCAAGAACTCGTACGGAAACACCTCGGGCCTCGAAGCCGAAAAGAAATTGACGCCCAGGTGCCTCGCAAGCTCGGACGGCTGCGTGGGCGTGCCGTACTCGGCCAGGTAGCCCGGGCTTGCGCAGGTCACTTGCGGCAGCAGCGCCAGGCGGCGTGTGACAAGCGATGAATCCTTGGGCTCGCCCGCGCGCACCACGCAATCGACGCCTTCGCGCAGCAGGTCCACCAGTCGGTCGCCGCTGCCCATGACAAGCTCGATGTGCGGATAGCGCTCGTGAAATTCGCGAATGCGCGGCAGCACGATGGCCTGCGCCGGCGCGCCGTGGATGTCGATGCGCAAGCGCCCGCGCGGGTTGACCGCCAGCTCCGACAGCGAAGACTCCGCCTCCTCCAGTTCGCGCAGCAGATGGCGGCACCGCTCGTAGAAGGCCTGCCCGTCGACGGTGGTGCGCACTTGCCGCGTGGTGCGTTCCAAAAGGCGCACGTGCAGCCTGGCCTCCAGCTCCTTGATGGCATGCGTGGCCGTGGCACGCGGAATGTCGAGCGCAGCCGCGGCCTGGGTAAAGCTGCCCAGATCGACGATGCGGGTGAACAGCTGCATGGCGTCGAAGCGGTCCATGGGCTCCTCGGATTGTTGATTCTCATTGAATTGTATTGGCGAGATTTGCGTATTTATTCGCCCATGCAGAACAGAGAGACTTTCCGCTCACCCCTTCGACATTTCAAGGAGCGACCTCATGCAACTGATCTTTCCGCGGCTGCGCGGTGTTTATGACCGGCTCGAGCCGTTGAGCTATGCGCTGCTGCGCATCGCGTTCGGGCTGATGCTCATGACGCACGGCATTCCCAAGCTGCTTGGCCGCAGCCACGGCAGCATGGCCGACCCGATGGCCGGTTCGGTCAACCTGATTGCCAACGTGCTGCACCTGCCTTTCGCGCCGCTGATCGGTTGGTTCATCGCGCTGCTCGAAGGCGTGGGCGGGCTGATGCTGGCGCTGGGCTTCCTGACGCGCATCGTCGCGCCGATGGTGGTGGTGCAGATGCTGGTCATCTGCTACCTGCTGGCGCCAACGTTCCCCTGGATCGACCGGGGCTACGAATACCCGCTGATGCTGGTCTTCGCCGCGCTTTGCATCGCTGCGCGCGGCAGCGGGCCGGTCTCGATCGACGCGCGCCTCGGCCGCGAGTTCTGAAGACCGACAAAAAGGAGAAGCCCCATGAACCAACTCCAGCAGAACGCGGCAGGCCCGGTGCCTGCCTTCCATACCCTCAACCGCCGCACGTTCATGATGACCACCGCGGCCGGCGCGGGTGCCGCCGCTTCGGCCGCCACCGGCACGGCTGCGGAAACCGGCAGCGCGGTACCGCCCTCCGGCGCCGGCTCCCGGGAGACCCGCGTCACCATCAACGGCAAGCCCCACCAGCTGAAGCTGGAGCCGCGCGCCTCATTGCTCGACGTGCTGCGGGAGCAGCTCGGCCTTACCGGCGCCAAGAAAGGCTGCGACCACGGCCAGTGCGGCGCCTGCACGGTGCACGTGGACGGCCGCCGCGTCGCCTCGTGCCTGACGCTGGCCGTGAAGACCGACGGCTGCGCCGTCACCACCATCGAGGGCATTGAGTCGGCCGACGGCACGCTCCACCCGATGCAGCAGGCCTTTCTCGACCACGATGCGCTGCAGTGCGGCTACTGCACGCCCGGCCAGATCATGGCGGCCATTGCCTGCGTGCGCGAGGGCCACGCCGCCAGCGAAGCGCAGATCCGCGAATACATGAGCGGCAACATCTGCCGGTGCGGTGCCTATACCGGCATCGTCGAAGCGATCCGCGAGGCGGCGCCGCAAGTGCTTCGCATGGAAGGCCGCATGGAGGGCCGCCGCCATGCATGACTTCGCCTACCTTCGCCCGCGCAGCACCGGCGAGGCCGTGCAACTGCTGGCCCGGCACCAGCCCGGCGCGCGCTACTTCGCAGGCGGCACCACGCTGTTCGACCTGATGAAGCTCGGCGTGGAAGCGCCGGCCACCGTGGTCGACATCACCCGCATCGAAGGCCTGCGCGAAGTCGATACGTCGAGCCGCGGCGAACTGCGCATCGGCGCGCTCGCGGCCATGAGCGACGTGGCCGAGAACGCCACGGTGCAGCGCGAATTCCCCGCCTTGTCGGAATCGCTCTGGAAGGCCGCCTCGCAGCAGCTGCGCAACATGGCGACCGTGGGCGGCAACCTGCTGCAGCGCACGCGCTGTGCGTACTTTCGCGGCGGACCCGAATTCGCGTGCAACAAGCGCGTGCCCGGCAGCGGCTGCGCGGCGCTGGGCGGGCAGAACCGCGGCCATGCGGTGCTTGGCGCCAGCGAAGCCTGTGTGGCCGTGTATCCGGGCGACTGGGCGGTTGCGTTGGTGGCGTTCGATGCGCAGGTCGACACCGTGAGCCCGCGCGGCGAACGCACGGTGCCGGTGCGCGAACTGCATCGCGCGCCGGGCACCACCCCGCACCTGGAAACGGTGCTCGCGGCCGACGAACTGATCGTGCGCATTCGCATACCGCGCGGGCCCATCGGCCGCGGCTCCACGTATCACAAGATCCGCGACCGCGAGTCCTACGCCTTTGCGCTCGCATCGGCGGCGGTTGCACTGGAGATCAGGGGCAACCGTGTGGCCGACGCGCGCATTGCGCTCGGTGGCGTGGCCACGCATCCGTGGCGCGCCGCGCAGGCGGAGCGCAGCCTTGTGGGCCAGCCGTTCACACGGGCCGCCGCGCGGCGTGCCGCCGAGCTTGCCTTCGAGGGCGCCAAGCCGCTCGAGCACAACGCATTCAAGGTGGCGCTCGGCATCGAAACGGTGACCGACGCGCTGATGCTGGCCAGGGAAAGGAACTGAAGATGGCAACCAACCTCAAGACAGCGCCAAGGAACACGCCTCGGGCGGGGGCCGAGCGTGTCGACGCGCGCGACAAGGTGCGCGGCGCCACGCGCTATGCGGCGGACGATGCGCGCGCCGGGCTGCTGCACGCTGCGCTGGTGCCTTCGCGCATTGCGCGCGGCACCGTCACCGGCATCGACAGCGCCGCGGCGCAGCGCGTGCGCGGCGTTCGGCAGGTGTTCACGCATGAGAACGTCGGCGCTTTCGACACCGGAGGCTTCCTCATGGGCGGCGGCTTCGGTTTCCAGAGCTTCTATCCGCTGCGCTCGCCGCAGGTTGCCTACCGCGGGCAGACCGTTGCGATGGTGGTGGCCGACACGCTGGAAGCCGCGCGCGAGGCCGCGGCGCTGGTGCAGGTGACCTATTCAGCCGTTCCCTTCGTTGCCGGCATCGATGCGCCCGATGCCCAGCCGCAGGCGCAATCGGCATTGCTGCCGCAGCCGATGTTCGCAGACCGGCGCGCAGGCGATGCGGAGGCCGCGCTCCAGGGCGCTGCATTCACGGTGGACGCGTCTTACGAATTGCCGACCCAGCACCAGAACCCGATGGAGATCATCGCGACCGTGGCCGAGTGGAGCGCAGACAGCGTGCTGACCGTTCGCGAGCCCACCCAGAACGCCGAGGGCGTGCGCCACGGCCTCGCCAAGCAGCTCGGCATCGAGCCCGACAAGGTGCGCGTACTGTCGCCCACCGTGGGCGGCGGCTTCGGCCAGAAGAACTCGCTGCAGTCGCACACCGCACTGGTCGCGATGGCGGCGCGCGCACTGGGCCAGCCTGTCAAGCTGGTGCTGTCGCGCAGCCAGCTGTTCCACAACGCGAGCTTCAGGCCCGCGAGCCGCCACCATGTGCGCTTGGGCGCGGACCGCAACGGCAAGCTGACCGCGGCCATTCACGAGATCGACCAGCAGACCTCGCGGCACGACCTGTTTCCGTCGAGCGGCACCGAAATCACATCGCGGCTCTACGGCATCAGCAACTTCCTGGGCCGCGAACGGCTCGTGCGCACCGATGTGCAAACGCCCGGCTACATGCGCGCGCCGTTCGAGCATCCGGCCGCCTTTGCATTCGAAAGCGCGGTGGACGAAATGGCCTACGCGCTGGGCCGCGACCCCGTCGCGTTCCGCCTTGCGAACGACACGGCCGTCGACCCGATCAGCGGCAAGCCTTTTTCGTCGCGCCACCTGGCCGAATGTCTCGTCAAGGGAAGCACTGCCTTCGGCTGGGCGCGCCGCACGATGGCGCCGCGCTCGATGCGTGCGCCCGATGGCAGTCTTGTGGGATGGGGCGTGGCGGTCGGTGCCTACAAGGCGGCCATTGCGCCGGCCATTGCCAAGGTGCGTCTCAGCGCCAACGGCACGGTGAGGGTCGCAGTCGGCGGCCACGAGATGGGGCAGGGCATTCGCACCGCCATTGCATTGACGGTGGCGCGCACGCTCGGCGCGCCGGTGGCCGCGGTGGAAATCGTGCTCGGCGATACCACCGCCGCGCCCCAGCACCTGACCGCGGGCTCCTGGGGTACGGCCACCGCGTTGCCGCCGGTGCAGGAAGCCGCCCAGCGGCTCATGGAAGACCTGCGGCAGCACGCGGGCGCGGCCGCTGCGCCCGATACGCCCGCTGCGCCTGGTAGTGCCAACGGCGCCACCGCAGTGGCGATGCTGCGCGCCTCGGGCCGCCCCTTCGCCGAGGCCGAAAGCAGGATGCGTGCGCCGGGCCAGCCCGAGCAGGTCTTCGGCCGGCTCACCGGCGGCCTGCCCGCTGCGGCGGGACCGGTGTATCCGGACTTCGTCGCCTTCAGTTTCATTGCGCATTTCGTCGAAGTGCGCATCGAACCCACCACGCGCCGCATTCGCGTACCGCGCGTGCTCAGCGTGGCCGACTGCGGCACCGTGGCCAGCCTGCGCACCGCGCGCAGCCAGGTCGAGGGCGGCGTGGTGTGGGGCATAGGCGCCGCATTGCGCGAGGCGAGCGAGCTCGATCCGCGCTACGGCGGATTTCTCAACGCCGACCTTGCGGAATATGTGCTGCCTGTTGCGGCGGACATCGGCCGCATCGATGTCGACTTTGTCGGCAAGCCCGACACGCGGCTCAACGCCATGGGCGTAAAGGGCCTGGGCGAAGTGGCCATGGTGGGCGTGGCGCCAGCCATCGTGAATGCGGTGTTCCACGCCACCGGCAAGCGCCTGCGCCGGCTGCCGCTGCGGCTGGAAGACCTGCTGGAGAGCTGAGCCCGGGCGCTACTTGCCCGTGGTGCCGAACGAATTGACATGCACCTCGACGATGTCCACGAACTCCGGCAACTCCAACAGGAACTCGGGGTCGCGTGCCAGCGGAGCCACGCGCAGCGGATCGCCGCGCTGTGCGTGCATGGCGTGCATGTGTTCGATCGATTGCCAGTAAGACACGGTCCGGAATTCGGCGGTGTCGCCGTTCAATTTACGAAAGTACTGCACGCCCAGGCATTCAGGTTTTTTCGCGATCTCCTGGATGCCGTGCTCGAAGCTGTAGCGCAGGTATTCGTCGGCCCGCGCAATGGGCGTGCGGCCTTGCCACACGCGTCCGATCAAAGGGGTGGCGAGCAGTTTGCATTCGACGGACATGGGTGCTCCTTTTTCTTGAGGGCGACAAAACAAACGGCACCCTGTGTGCCGTCGATGTCGTGAAAAAGACTGGCGCTCGTGCCAGTGCCGGTGCGTAGGAATCCGTCGCCTCCCTCTGCAAGTGAAGGCAAGTGAAGGCAAGTGAAGGCTGGGCGCTCAGTTTTCGAAAGCGCCCTGAAGCGTGCGCGCCAGCTCGGCCGCGAGTGCCTCGCGCTGCGGCGCGGGGCGCCAGAAGCCGCGCGTTGCCACGCCCTTCGATTCCCACTCCGGATGGTTGCGCGCCGGCCGTGCGGCGCGAACGGCAGCCGCGGTGGCGCGCGTGGGCGCGTCCTGCGTTGCGCTGGTTTCCGCCGCAATGCGCCCGGTGGCCGCGTGCCCGCGCTGCTCCAGCGCCCGCGTGAGCTTCAGCTGCCATGCCACCACCGCGAACAGCACGCCGTCTTCGATGGTGAGCTCGTGCACGTCGCGCAGCTTGTTCACCAGCTTGCGACCGAACGGGCCCCAGCCTTGCGAAACGGCGCCGCCGATGACACCGCCCACCGCGGCACCCGCGCCGAGCGAAATGCCGGCGACGGCAAGGTCCGCCACCACGCCCACAGCGGCGCCGATGACCGCACCCTTGCCAAGCCGCAGGCCCGCGTCCTTCATGGCTTCGGGGCTGAAGAAGTCCAGCGTCCAGCGGCCTTCGACGAGCGGCAACGGCGCTTCGCCGGCATCGTCCTGGCGAAAACCGTAGAGCGCGAGCAGGTCGTCGGTGCAGCGCTGCGCCTTGTCGAAAACGTCTTTCTGCAATGCGGCGACGAGCGCCTTCCGGCGCGCGGTGTCCGCGAACTCTTCGGCCGGCACGGTGCGGCGCAAGGCCGCGGCGTCGACCAGCAGTTCGGCGATGCGCGCGCAGGCCGTGCGCCGCCGCTCGGCGGCTTCGGCGGCCAGCGAATCCACCACGCTGTGCAGCAGCTCGCGCCGGTCGCGCAGCAGTGTCGAAAGATCGGTGTAGAGCTCGCGCTCGGCGCCGACGAAGGGCGCGGCGGCGTCGAAGCGCACCTGCACGTGGAGGCCATAGGCCGAGAGCAGCTCTTTCCAGGCGGGCTCACGGCTTGCCGCATCACGCACGAAGTTGAGCACCGGCAGCACGGGCCGAGCGCAGGAGTTGAGCAGTTCGATCTCGTCCCGAAACTTGGGCAGCACCGGCTCCCGCACGTCGATGACGAGAAAGGCCGCATCGATGCCGAGCATGGTGCGCAGCACCTTGGCCTCCTGCTCGAACACGCCGTGCGCCTCGGGGCCCTGCAGAAAATTGCGAATGCGCTCGGGCGGCGTGGCCTGCGGGTCGAGCCCGGCCAGGTGCTCGCGAAGGGCCACCGCATCTTCGAGCCCCGGCGTGTCGAAGAAGCGCACGGCAGCCTGGCCGTTCACTTCGAGGTCGGCCGATTCCACGTGGCGCGTGGTGCCAGGGCGCTGCGACACCTCGCCGAAGTTCGCGCGCCGCGTGAGCGTGCGCAGCAGCGAGGTCTTGCCGGCGTTGGTGTGGCCGACGACGGCAATGAGGATGGCTTGCTGCTGCGTCATGGTGTCGTGCCGAGTTGCTGCAAGGCGTCTTCGAGCCGGTGCGTGGCCGCGACGCGTTGCAGGCCGGTGCCCTGCAGCCAGTCCATCCAGCGTTGAGCCAAGCCGGCGTCAGCCGCGTCTTCCGCCGCATGAGCCGGCCACAGACGGCATTCCCCGCAATGGGCCAGCACATCGCGCAGAAAGCGCTCGGTGCCGCGGTCGGGGCTCGATGCGGCATGGCACACCAGCAGCACCGCACGCGGGCGTGCCAGCGCCAGCTGGTCGAGCAATGCGCGGCGGGCCGGGGCGCTGCCGTCGATGCGCTGCACCTGCGCGGCGGGCAACCCCGCGGGCGGCCATGTCAGGTCGGCAGGCAGCTCGAAACCGATGACGAAGAGCGTGTCCTGCAGTTCCGAAGGCGCGAGGCCGGCAGGTGGTGTGCCGGGCGCGCGGCCGGGGTCGGCATCCACGATGGCTGGCGGTGCAAGTGCGGCGAACCTGGCGATGAGCTTGCGGTAATACGGTTCGCTCCAGTCCGGCTGCAGTGCGGCCTTGCGCCTGTGCCACACCGCTGCGCTCAGCAATACCAGCGCAACGCGCGGCAGCAGCCCGTACATGGCAATGCAGCCCGTGAGCCACATCGCCCATGTGCGCTGGCCTGCGGCACCGGGGGTGGTCGAGAGAATGGTCGCGGCATCGGGAACCGGAAAGCCGAGTTGCGCCGGCGCCCAGCCCAGCGCGTGGACCGCGCGCACAAAAAAGGCGGGATCGAGAATCGTCGTTTCCCAACTCAGCGTGTAGCTGCGGAATGCAAGCGCGAACAGCAGCGCGGCCAGCACCACCGCAAAAGAGAGGGCCCAAATGCCGTGGCTCACGAGCCCGAACGCCCAGGGCAGCAGCCGGGCCCGGCTCAAGAGGCCGGTGGCCGCCCGCAGCAGCACCGGTGCCTGGCCCCGCTTGCCGCCGGCCACGCGTGCGGTGACCGAAAGCCATATCCATCCGAGCGAGCTTGTATTGAACGAGCCGAAGGGCAGCCACAGGCCGGCCAGCCACAGCAGCAGCGTGAGCAGGTGAATGCCCAGCAGGCTCACGAGCGCGACGATCACGTTGATGTGCCGTTCGCTGCCGCCGACCACGTTGCCCGCCAGGCTCAGGCCGGCAACGACGATCAGCGCCACCAGGCCAAGCAGCACCCACGGCCCCCATTGCCGGATGCGTGACAGTTCGGATTGAAAGCCGATGCGCTCGCCGAGCTGGAGCGCGCGCGACGTGATGCGCGCATGCGCGTCAGCTGAGCGGGAGGCGGCGGTGCGCATGGCTTGCGCATCGTCGAGTGGACCTTTCTCTTCGGTCCATCGGATCGCCTCGGTGATGACCGCGTCCGGAAAAGCAGATTCGCGCAACGCGGTGTTGGTCAACAGGGTCCCTTCGCAAGTGGCGTTCCGCGATGGCGGAAGGCGCGCAAATTATGCCCGGCGCGCCGCGAAGGACTCTATGCGAACGACTGGAAGAGGGACCGCAAGCGATCCCTTTCGTGGAACACCGCGGAACCGGTTTTGCCGGGCCGCAGGTGTTGCCCCCGGCGAGGGGAAGGGAGAAGCGACGCGAAGCGCGCGAAGCCTGGGGGAGGGGCTGGTTCTAGCGAAGGCCGAAGAACGAAAGCACGGCCACTACAACCACGACCAGACCGACGATGTAGATGATTGAATTCACGCGAGGACTCCTCGTTGTTGACGACAGCTTCAGCATCGCGCCAGAGGGGGCTGGTTACTGTCGGCGAGGGGCGGCCTGTGCTGTAGGACTCGCCAAGACCCGGGCGAGCGCATGCGCCCCGCCAGCGCAGCCTCAGGCCGCGGGCTTGCGGCGCGGCTCGGGGCCCAGCGCCTGCTCGAGCAGCCAGCGCATTGCCGAATGGATTTCTTGCGCGTCGGCGCCTGCATCCATCTCGAGTGCGGCCCGGTCGAAGGCTGAGGAGAGCAGCCGGGAGAGGGCGTCGAGCGAGACTTCTCCCTTGCCCAGGCCGGCTTTTTCCAGCCCCTGGCGCAGCGAGCCGGCCGAGGTCGCTTCGTCGATGGCCGTGAGTTCTTCCAGGCCCAGCACGGCAGGGCCTTCGATGAGCAGCAGCCGTGTGCGGCCCGGCACGCTCATCGCACTCAGGTAGGCCTTGCTTCCCTCCAGCAGGGCTTCGCGCGGCGTCAGCTGCCGTGGCGTGGCCGCCTCGATGTCGGCCGCCACCGTTTCGGCTTCGCGCACCAGCACCTGCCTGAACAGGTCGCGCTTGTCCGCGAAGTGGTGGTACAGCGCGCCACGGGTGATACCGGCGGCAACAGCAATCTCGGGCGTCGAGGTGTCCCCGTAGCCCTTGCTGACGAACAGTGCGCGTGCGGCGTCGATCAGCGCAAGGCGCGTGGCTTCCGTGCGTTCCCGGTTGGTTCTGGATTGAGAGTCGGCAATGGATTTAGGCATTTACATACAGACTGTCTGTAGATTAATATCCAACTTACATACAGGCTGTATGTTAATTGAAAGGACCGATGCCATGAAAGTGACAAGCTACTACCCGGTGATCATGACCAACGACGTGGCCGGGACGGCCGGCTTCTACCAGGCGCATTTCGGCTTCACGCCGCTGTTCACGAGCGAGTGGTACGTGCACCTGCAGCTGGCAGGACATCCATCGGTGAACCTTGCCGTGCTCGACGGCCGGCACGAAACCATTCCCGCACCCGCGCGCGGCCAAGTGGCGGGCGGGCTGCTGCTCAACTTCGAGGTGGACGACCCCGATGCCGTTCACGACCGGCTCGCCGCGGCCGGCCTGCCGATTCTTCTGCCGCTGCGCGACGAGGACTTCGGCCAGCGCCACTTCATTACCAGCGACCCGAACGGCGTGCTGATCGACATCGTCAAGCCGATTCCGCCGAGCGCCGAGTTCGCGGCGCAATACGAGGCCGGCGCCTTGCCCACCTGAAGCCGGCTACGCCCGCAGCGCTTCGCCTTCGTCTTCTTCGAGCGAATCGCCCAGGAAGCCGCCACTCTGGTGCGCCCACAGCCGCGCGTACAGCCCGCCTTGCGCCATGAGCGAGCGGTGGTCGCCTTCTTCCACCACGCGGCCTTCGTCGAGCACGATGAGCCGGTCCATCGCCGCAATGGTCGAGAGGCGGTGCGCAATGGCAATCACGGTCTTGCCTTCCATCAGCCGGTACAGGCTTTGCTGGATGGCGGTTTCCACCTCGGAGTCGAGCGCGCTGGTGGCCTCGTCGAGGAGCAGGATCGGCGCGTCTTTCAGCATCACCCGCGCAATGGCCACGCGCTGGCGCTGCCCGCCCGACAGCTTCACGCCGCGTTCGCCCACGTGCGCCTCGTAGCCGCGCCGGCCGGTGGCGTCGCCCAGCGTCTGGATGAATTCGTGCGCTTCGGCACGCTTGGCGGCGGCTTCGATCTGCTCCTGCGTGGCGTCGGGCCGGCCGTAGGCAATGTTGTCGGCGACCGAACGGTGCATGAGCGACGTGTCCTGCGTGACCATGCCGATGTGGCTGCGCAGCGAATCCTGCGTCACGTGGGCAATGTCCTGCCCGTCGATCAGGATGCGGCCGCTTTCCAGGTCATGAAAGCGCAGCAGCAGGTTGACCAGCGTCGACTTGCCCGCGCCCGAGCGGCCGACCAGGCCGATCTTTTCGCCCGGCTTCACAACCAGGTTCAGGTCGTCGATGACGCGGCGGCCCGCATCGGCATAGCGGAAGCTCGCATGCTCGAAGCGCACCTCGCCGCGCGGCACATGGAGCACGCCGGCATCGGGTGCGTCCAGCACGATGCGTGGGCGCGACAGCGTCTTCATGCCGTCTTGCACGGTGCCGATGTTCTCGAACAGGCTGGTCATCTCCCACATGATCCAGTGCGACATGCCTTGCAGGCGCAGTGCCATGGCGGTGGCCGCGGCCACGGCACCCACGCCCACGGTGCCGTTCGACCACAGCCACAGCGCCGTGCCGGCCATGCCGGCGGTCAGGCCCATGCTGAGCGTGTGGTTGACGATTTCGAAGGCGCTCACCAGCCGCATCTGCCCATAGCCCGTGTACATGAACTCGCGCATGGCTTCGCGCGCAAAGCCGGCCTCGCGCTGCGTGTGCGAGAACAGCTTGACGGTGGCGATGTTGGTGTAGGCGTCGGTCACGCGGCCGGTCATCAGCGCCCGCGCATCGGCCTGCGCCTTGCCCACCTTGCCCAGGCGCGGCACAAAGTACATCAGCGACACCGCATACAGAACCAGCCAGACGATGAACGGCAGCACCAGCTGCACGTCGAGCACGCTCACCAGCACGATGATGGTCACCACGTACACGCCCATGGCCACCACCACGTCGGCCAGCACAAAGAGGGTGTCGCGCACCGCGAGAGCGGTCTGCATCACCTTGGCCGTGATGCGGCCCGCAAATTCGTCCTGGTAGAAGGCCATGCTCTGGCCCAGCATCAGCCGGTGAAAGTTCCAGCGCAGGCGCATCGGCAGGTTCACCGCCAGCGTCTGGTGCTTGACGATGGTTTGCAGCGCGACCACGCCGATGCTGATGACCAGCAGCGCGGCCAGCCACATCAGCGTGTCGCCGCGGTCTGCCCACAGCCGCGAAGGCACCTGGCCGCCGAGCCAGTCGACCACGCGCCCGAGCACGGCGAACAGCAGCGCCTCGAAGGTGGAAATGGCCGCGGTAAGCACCGCCATGGCGGCCATCTTGAGACGCAGGCCCTGCGTGCAGGCCCACAAGAAGGCGAAGAAGCCCGTGGGGGGAAGCGCCGGTTCGGCAGCGGGATAGGGGTGGAGGAGTTTTTCGAAAAAACGGAACAAGGCGTGCAGTCTCCAGGGAGAAGCTGCGACTTTATCCCGGGCGGCGTGTCCTTGCCCCGAAAGGGTGCGTTACGGCGTTGCGCTCTGCAGTGCCAGTGTCATTCGCCCAGAACACAGAACCAATGCCAGCGCACCACCCGGTGCCCGCAGTAGCGGCCGACGACGCGCGCCGCCAGTTCCTGGTTGGCATACATGTCCGCACGCCTGTCGACCCAAAGCATGGCCTCGTAGAGGTCGTCCGAGTCGCCGGTCGAGTCGAACTTGTCCAGCAGGGCATTGGAGAGTGCCCAGTTCGAAAATTCGTCGCCGCTCGCCGCCTGGTTGCGCAGCAGGTCGAGTCTGGACTGCGCCGCGGCACTGAACGGGGCTGCCGCGGCTGCAGGTGCCGGTTCGGTCGGTGGCGTGACGCCGACGGCCGGGCTGTTCATCGCAAAGGTCAGGAGAGCGCCGGAGACCACCGCCCCTGTAGCGAAGGACCCGATGAGCTGCGACCGCTTCGAGAGCCGAAGCATGATTGCGCCTTTTGCTGCGGACAGGCGTCGAACGGTGCGGTCGAACATGGCAAACCCTCTTGTTGTAGATATTGGTGCGCGAGCGTAGGCGTCCATCGCAGCCGCCGCGTCATCGGAAGCGATGACACGGCGGCATACATCGTTCGCGTCAGGCCGTTCGTCCGAGGCCGCTCAATCCGCCAGGCGCGTCTGGTGCCGCGTCGGAGGTGTCGAGTGGTGCAGCAGGCGCAGCAGGTCCCCTTGCCTGGACGTGCCGGTCTTGGAATAGATCCTCTGCAGGTGGGTGCGAATGGTCGGTTCGCCCACGCCCAGCATGCCGGCGGCCTCGGTGCCGCCGAGGCCTTGCGACAGCGCCATGAGCACGCGCAGTTCGCCGCCGGTGAGCCCGTGCAGCCGTCCGAATGCCTCCCCTGGCATCAGCGGCGGCTGCACGGGGTCTTGCATGAACACGGCCACACTCGCCGCGAAGGGTGCGAGGACGCCGGCGCGCCGGCCATCGGCAATGGGCAGCAAGGTGGCGACGTAGCCCCCGCCGGTTCCATCGGGAATTCCGATCGCATGATCCATGGCGTGCATGTCGGCACCCTCGCGGGCTGAATCCTGGATCGCCTGTGTCAGCGCGGCACGAGCCGCCGGATACACCGGGGACAACCGGTTGTCGACCAGTCGCATTGCCGTGCCCGACCTGACCTGTCGCTCCGCGGCGGTGTTCATGTACACAACGTGGCCGTCGCGTGCCGCCAGGAACACGCCGGCCGCCAGTCCGTCGAGGGTCTTTTTCAGCACCTCGGAATTCATCACCTGGATGTCCAGCGCATCGGAAATCGCCAGGGCACGGCAGACATGCGGCGCAAGGAGCTTGAACAGGGCAAGGTCGCTCTGCTGGTAGTGCAGCGACTTGTCGCTGCGCGACGCGTGCAGGGACGCCATGCGGCCGCCGGTGCGCAGCGCCGGAAACCACATGATGTCGAGCACGCCGTGCGGCTGCAGCACCTCGCGGTAGAAGCAGCTGTCATGCAGATGGAAACGCTCCATCGACAGCGCGCTCACTTCCCCCAGGTTCGAGAGGACGTCCGCCGCGGCCATCGGGCTCTCGGCGTACCGGGCGCCGAGCTTCTGCAGAAATTCCGGCTCATAGCCGAAGACGTACAACTGGTCGTTCTGTGTCTGCTTCAGGTCGTGCATGCAAATGCCGCCCGCGGCGCTGTCACAACGCTGCGCGATCATTTCGCATGTGGCAGCCCACCGCTGCGGATCGAGGGAGCAGTCGTAGATCGCACCGATCAGCTCCGACAGCTCGGCGGCGGGAATCTGTTCCGGGGCCGTCATCGCACAGGGTACCTACACCACGCCCGCACCAGGGGCACAAGGTCCGTCAAATGCCATACGATGCGGGGCCGATTCATCGACGAATCGTAGGCAGGCGGGCTGCGTCGCGTAATAACCTAAACAGGTGATCAATTGAACGCAGGAGTTGAGCCCGCCGCACAGCCTTCGATGCCCGATTGCACCGAGCAGATCTACGCGCTGTGGGACAAGCTCGCGAACTACCCCATCGGCGATGGCGATGAAGCGCTGGAGCACCTGCTCGGCAGCCTGTGTTCGATCTTCGGCGCGCACAACGCGCTCTGGTCAGTGGTCGTGCGGCTGCCAAGCCCCGCGGTGGGCGATGCGCTGAACGGCTGGCGTCCGCTGTACGTCCGGCTCCTGCGGCCCTTGCCGACGATGGCCGCTTCGGTCCAGGAGCAGTTCGACACCTTGTGGTCGCCGTCTATCGACCTCTCTCAGATCCTTGCGGTGGCCGGCGAGGAACCGTTCCGCACACAGTTGCTGTTTGAAGCGCTGCCTCCCGAGTGGTTCGACGGACCCCACTACCAGCGCCACTACCTGGACGTCGGGCACGCGGACAGCATGTCGATGCGCTGCGCGATCAATGCCGATGTGCGGGTGCATCTTTTCATTTTCCGAAGCACGGAAAGTCCGCGGTTCTCATCGGCGGACAAGAATCCTTTCGGCCTGGCGCTTCGCGGGCTGCGCTGGTTCTATCGCCAGCAATTGCTCAGCCATGGGCTCCTCATCGCGAACGCGCCGCTCACCGCGACCGAGCGCAGGGTCTTGCTGGGATTGCTCGAGGGAAGGGCGGAGAAAGTGATCGCAGCCATCCTGAGCCAAAGCCCGAATACGACGCACATCCACGTGAAGTCGATCTATGCGAAGTTCGGCGTCCATAACCGTGCGGCGCTGACCTCCCTCTGGCTCGGGCGCCTGCCCGAAGCCCGCTGATCCACATAGATCGATAGCTGCAGCTAAAGTCGATGCAACGCTTTCAAGGAGCATCGGCTTGACCCACGACGACAACACCGCCCCCCTGCCCACGTACTTCATCTCGCATGGCGGCGGCCCCTGGCCCTGGATGAAGAAAGAAATGGGCGGCGTCTACGACCAGCTGGCCGCCTCGCTGGCCGACATGCCGCGCCAGATCGGCCGCACGCCCGGCGCCATCCTCATGGTGTCGGCCCATTGGGAGGCACCGGTCTTCACCGTGCAGGGCAACCCGCGCCCGCCGATGATCTACGACTACGGCGGCTTTCCCGCGCACACGTATGAAGTGCGCTACGACGCGCCCGGCTCGCCCCAGCTCGCTCAGCGCGTGCAGTCGCTCCTGACTGCGGCCGGGCTGCCAGCGGCCATCGACCCCGAGCGCGGCTTCGACCACGGCATGTTCTCGCCCATGGCGGCCATGTACCCCGACGCCAGCGTGCCGGTGGTGCAGCTGTCGCTCAAGCGCGGGCTCGACCCGGCGGAGCACCTGGCGCTCGGCCGCGCGCTTGGGCCGTTGCGGGATGAAAACGTGCTCATCGTCGGCAGCGGCCTCAGCTATCACAACCTGCGCAACTTCGGCCCGCAGGCGCACGGCGTTTCGAAGGCGTTTGGCGACTGGCTCGACGACACCGCTGTGCAGGCGGCGCCGCAGGAGCGCGTGCAGCGGCTGCAAGAGTGGGCTTCGGCCCCGTCGGCCCGCATGGCGCATCCGCGCGAGGAACACCTGATTCCGCTCATGGTGGCGGTCGGCGCGGCCGAGCAGGAAGCGGGCGAACGCATCTATCACGAAGACGCCTTCATGGGCGGGCTCGTGGTGTCGAGCTACCGTTTTGGCGCGGCCGCCAGCTAGAAGAACCGCCAGTTGGCAGAATCGGGCGATGCCTTTCATCCCCGATTCGAATTCCGCTCCAGGCTCGAGCAGCGAAGCCCGCCTGCTCATCGAACGCATCGCCGCCACCGGCACGCGCCATGACGTGGTGCACGGCGGCATCCGCGTCTGCTGGCGCCGCTTCGGCGCTGAAGAAGAAAGCCCCAATCCGCCGCTGGTGCTGCTGCACGGCGGCCACGGCAGCTGGATGCACTGGCTGCGCAATGTCGAAGCACTTTCGGCCGGCCGCACGCTGTGGTTGCCCGACCTGCCCGGCTTCAACGATTCGGATGCGCCGCCTCATGCAGCGCCCGGCGAAGACCCGCTCGGGCCCTTGCTCGATGCGCTGGGTGGATCGCTCGACCAGCTGATCGGCGCCGGCACGCCGATCGACCTGGGCGGTTTCTCCTTCGGCGGGCTCACCGCAGCGCGGTTTGCCGTGCGTCGCGGTGCCATCCGGCGCCTGGCACTGGTGGGCAGCGGAGGCCACGGCACCATGCGGCGCATGGCGGCGCAGATGATCAACTGGCGTGCCGCACCGAATCGTGAGGAAGAACGCGCCGCGCTGCTGCACAACCTGGCCGCGCTCATGCTGCACGACAAGGCCGCCATCAATGCGCTGGCTTTCGAGATTCACGACATCTCCTGCCACGGCACGCGTTTTCGCAGCAAGGAGGTATCGCAGGCGGGAGGGCTGCAGGCCGCGCTCGACACCATCGGCGGGCCGCAACTGCTGCTGTGGGGCGAGTACGACGTCACCGCCGATCCGCGACCGCTGGTGGCGCAACTCACGGCCGGGCAGCCGCAGCGCGAAGGCGTGGTGATCGACGGGGCAGGGCACTGGGCGCAGTACGAGCGCGCCGATGAGTTCAACCGGCTGCTGCTGCGCTTTCTGGGCTGAGCGCTCGCAGCCTCGCACCTGCTTCGTCCGCATTCATCGAATCTTAAAAAGTCTAAAGAGTTATTAAAGCCTCAGGGTCAGCATCCGGCGGCGAGGTGGCTGTGCCGCTTCGAACCTTCGACTTTTCACCCTGAGGATCCTGATGAAGAAGCAAACCCGCCTTGCCGCCCGAGGCCCCCGTTTTCATGGCCGCCTGGCCTTCACGGCAGTTGCCGTTGGCGTGGTCTCCGCCACCTGCATGCCGCCCGCATGGGCACAGTCCGACGAAGAGAAATTCCAGGCCGGGGGCTCCCAGTGGGGCCTTGGCATTGCAGCGGGGATGGACCGCAAGCCCTACCGAGAATTCGACGACAAAGGGGTCGTCATTCCAATGGTCACCTACGAGAACCGGTGGGTCAGCGTTGCGGGCCCGAGCCTCGACCTGAAGCTCCCTTCCGCCGGTCCGGTGTCCTTCCGGTTGCGCGCGCGATACACGTCCGACGGCTACGAGGCCGAAGACTCTCCCTACCTGACCGGCATGGACGAGCGCAAGGCCAGCATCTGGCTCGGCGGTGCGGCAATCTGGCGCAACGAGTTCGCCAACCTGTCGGCCGAGCTGCTGGCCGACGCTTCCGGGCACAGCAAGGGAACACGGGTCAAGCTGCAGGTCGATCGTCGCTTCACTTCGGGTGCCTTCAGCTTCACGCCGCGGGTCGCGGTGCAGTGGGCCGATCGCAAGTATGTGGAATACTACTACGGCGTGCGCGCAGCGGAATCGCGCGCGGACCGCGCCCAGTACGACGGCGAATCCGCCGCGAACGTCGAGTTGGGCCTGCGCGTGGACTACGCCGTCGCGCCCAAGCAGACAATCTTCCTGGACGTCAGCGGCACCAGCCTCGGCAGCGGCATCAAGAACAGCCCGCTGGTCGGCCGGTCGAGCCAGACCGGCGTGCGGGTCGGCTACCTCTACAGGTTCTGAGGCACAAAAGCCTCGGCGGAGTCCGTCGGCGGAAACACCACGCGAATGCCGAGGCCCTGGCCGTCGAGCCCGGCGCCGGTCTCGATGGTTGCGCGGTGCACCTCGGCGATGCCCGCCACCAGCGACAACCCGATGCCGCTGCCGCGCGAAGGTGCCCCGGCCACGCGGTGAAAGCGCTTGAAGATGGCTGCGCGCTCCGACGCGGGCACGCCGGGTCCGTCGTCGGCCACTTCGAGGTAGACACACCGCTGCTGCGGCGGCGCCGTGCCCGGTTCCTGGCCGCAGCTCACGCGCACGCGCCCGCCCTTGGGCGTGTAGCGCAGCGCGTTGTCCACCAGGTTGCGCAGCAGGATGCCGATCTCGTCGATGTCGCAGCGGATGGTGCACGGCTGCGCATCGAGCAGGATGGTGCGCGCGTGCTGGAGCGCATGCACGTCGAACTCGTTCGCCACGTGCATCACCAGCGCGCCCAGGTCGGCCGGCGCATGCTGCGGCGCGTTGGCGCCCGCATTGAGGCGCGCCAGATCGAGCAGCTGCTCCGACAGGCGCGTGCTGCGCTCGGCCACGGCGAGCAGCTTGGCGAGTGCGATGTCCTTCTCTGCTGCAGTGGGCGCGCGCAGCGCGATCTGGGCCTGCGCCTGCAGCGCCGAGAGCGGCGTGCGCAGCTCGTGCGCCGCGTCGCCGATGAAGCGGCGCTCGCCCTCGACCGCCTCGTCAAGCTGCCGCAGTGCATGGTTGAAGGAGGCCACAAGCGGATGCAGTTCGCGCGGCAGCGGCGCCGGAGACAGCGGCGTGAGGTCGAAGCTGCGCCGCTGGCGCATCTGCTCGCCCAGTGCCAGCACCGGCTTGAGCGAACGGCGTACCACAAACCACATCAGCGCCCCCACGAGCAACAGCAACAGCGTGTTGATGACCAGCGCGGTCATCGCATCCCCGCGCAGCTCGGCGTCGACCACGCTGTGCAGATTGCCCACCTGCACATGCACGCGGCCGGTCTTGTCCGAGACGGAGTAGACGCGCCATCGCGCGCCCCCGATCACGCTGGTGGCCGCGCCTCCGGCGAAGCCTGGCCGCAGCGGGGTGTCGGGCGCGCCGGGCGAGCGCACGAGCAGGCGGTCGTCGTCGAGCCAGATCTGGAACGCGAGCGCCTCGCTCTCGGGCAGCGCTTCATCGCGCAGCTGCAGGCCGTTGGCGCGCGGCCGCAGCCCCTTGAGCTTGTCTTCGCTGGGAATGGTCAGCAGGATGCGCGTGGCGATGGTCTGGAGCTTGTCGTCCCAGATGCTGTTCCTGTTGTGCGTGAGATAGACGAACAGCACCGCGAGCGCCACCGCCCAGCACAGCGCGATGGTCGCGGCGATCACCATGATCATCCGCGCCTGCAGCGAGTTCAGCCTCATGGACGCGGCTGGCCCACCACGTAGCCGTGCCCGTGCACGGTCCGGACCAGGTCGTCGCCGAGCTTGCGGCGCAGCTGGTGAATAAACACCGCGATGGTGTTGCTCTCGACCGCGCTCGCGTTGCCGTAGACGGCGTCCTGCAGATGGTCGCGCGTGACCACGTGGCCGGGCCGCTCGAGCAGCGCCAGCAGCGTGCGGTATTCGTGCGCGCTCAGCGTCACCTCGACGCCGGCCTTCGACACCACGCGGCGGCTGCGGTCGACTTCGATGTCGCCGTGCGAGAACACCGGGATCACGCGGCCCTGGCTGCGCCGGATGACCGAGCGCACGCGCGCCCAGAGCTCGTCGAACTGGAAGGGCTTGACGATGTAGTCGTCGGCGCCCGCGTCGAGCCCGTGGATGCGCTCGCTGAGCTGGCCGCGCGCGGTCAGCATCAGCACGGGCGTCGGGTCGTAGCGGCCGCGCATCGCGCGCAACACCGAGAGCCCCGACTCGCCCGGCAGCCCGATGTCGAGCAGCACGGCGGCATAGGCGTGGTCGATCAGCGCGAGCCGGGCCGCGGGCGCATCGCAGACATGGTCAATGGTCCAGCCGCCCTGGCGCGCGCCGTCGCACACCGCCTCTCCCAGCATGGCATCGTCTTCGACCAGGAGCAGGTGCATTGGGGGCGTGGGTATGGCGCGTGAAAAGCAGTGCGGATGATGCCCCAGAGTTTTTAATATCTTTTTAAGCTGGAGCTTTTGCTATTGCTTCACCAGCCCCAGCTTGCGGATCATGTCGCCCCACTGGTCGTAGGTGGTACGCGTGAGCTCGGCCAACTGCGCGGGGCTCGAAGACTCTGCTTCATAAGCACCCTGGCGAAAGAAGTCGCGCGTGGCGGGCATCGCCAGCACCTGCGCGAGCGCGCCGTTGAGCCTGGCGACCACGGGCGCCGGCATGCGCGCGGGCCCGAAGAAGCCGAGCCAGCTCGGCATGTCGACGCCGGCAACGCCTTGTTCTGTCATGGTGGGCACGTCGGGCAACATCGCGCTGCGCTTCGGCGCCGCCACCGCCAGCATGCGGACCTTGCCGGTGGCGGTGTTCTGGATGGCGTTGGGCGCCGCATCGAAGTAGTACTGCACGCGGCCTGCAAGAAAGTCTTTCGCGGCATCGGCGCCGCCCTTGTAGGGCACATGCACCACGTCCAGGCCCGCCTGCTGCGCGAAGGCCTCGCCGTAGATGTGCGACGAGGTGCCGGTGCCGAAGGACGCGTAGCTCATCTTGCCGGGGTTGGCCTTGATGTAGGCCACGAGCTCCTGCACCGTGCGCGCCGGCACGCTCGCATGCACCGTGAGCACCAGCGGCCCGCGTGCGCCGAGCGAGATGGGTGTGAGGTCCTTGAACGGGTCGTAGCGCACCTGTGCCAGCGTCTGCGGGTTTTGCGCCACCACGGAAGAGGGCGCGTACATCATCGTGTAGCCGTCGGGCGCGGCGCGAATCACTTCTTCCGTTGCGAGGATGAAGCTCGCGCCCGGCCGGTTCTCGACGATGACCGGCGTCTGCAGCACCTCGCCGAGCTTGTTGGCGACGAAGCGCGCCTGCGCATCGGAGGCGCCGCCCGCCGCAAGGCCGAGCACGATGCGGATGCTGCGTCCCTTTTCCGGAAAAGCCGTGGGCTCGGCCGCGAGCGCGCCCGGCGGCAATGCGGTTGCGCCATATGCGATCCCGAGCCCGAGCCAGGCGGCAACGCGGCGTCGCCCGATGGAGGAGGGCAATCGGTTCATTGCTTCGCCAACCCGACCTGCTGGACCATGGTGCCCCAGCGCTCGTAGCTCGAACGCGTGATGCCGGCGAACTCTTCCGGCGTGGACGCGCCGGCTTCGTAGCCGCCCGAGCGATAGAAGTCGCGCACCTGCGGCATCGCCAGCACCTGCGTGAGCGCGGCGTTGAGCCTGGCAACCACCGGCGCGGGCATGTGCGCCGGCCCGTAGAAGCCGAGCCAGCTCGGCAGATCGAGCCCCGTCACGCCTTGCTCGGCGAAGGTGGGCACGTCGGGCAGCGCGGCAATGCGCGCGTTCGCGGCAATGGCCAGGATCTTCACCTTGCCGGTGCCCGAGGTGATGAGGGCCGACGAGGCCGAATCGAACATGTACTGCACGCGGCCGCCGATCAGGTCTTTCGCCGCGTCCGAGCCGCCCTTGTAGGGAATGTGCACCGCGTCGATGCCGGCCTTCTTCACGAAAGCTTCGCCGTAGATGTGCGATGAAGTGCCTGCGCCGAAGGAGGCGTAGCTCACCTTGCCGGGGTTGGCCTTCACGTAGGCGATGAGCTCCTTCACGTTGCTGGCCGGCACGGTGGTGCTCACCGAGAGCACCAGCGGACCGCGCCCGCCCATCGAAATGGCGGTGAAGTCCTTGAACGGGTCGTAGGGCACCTGCGAGAAGGTGTGCGGGTTCTGCGCCATGGTCGAAGAGGGCGCGTAGAGCAGCGTGTAGCCGTCGGGCAGCGCGCGCGCCACCTCGCTTGCGGCGAGCATGGTGCTGGCACCGGGCTTGTTGTCGACGATCACGCCGGTGCCCAGCACCTCGCCGAGCTTCTGCGCCACGATGCGCGCCTGCGCATCGGTGCCGCCGCCGGCGGTAAAGCCCACCACGATGCGTATCGGCTTGCCGCCGCGCGCCGGAAAGTCTTGCGCCAGGGCCAAGGGCGCCAGGCCCAGCAAGGCCGCCGCGCCGAGCGCAGCGCCGAACGCACGGCGGGTGCCGCGAGGTTTCTTCATCGATGTCTCCGTTTATGAATGTTCTTCTTATATTGATTTAGAAAACCAGAAAAATCCACATACTTTAGGGAATACCCCGAAGAAGGGTCATTTTTTACCTTTTGTGTTTGACAAAATGAACATTGAAATCAAAATACGACGAAACAGCCTATCCAAGACACCTATCCATGAAAACTGTCGTCCGCACCGACGAGCGCATCCTCAGCTCCGACATCTTCGACCGCGACAGCCGCGTCAAGCGCCCTGACCACGGCACCTGGGCCGAGCCCGGCAAGAACATTCCGGTCTACCACCGCTGCGGCGTGCTGGTGGTGGGCGGCGGCCCTTCGGGCACCGCGGCCGCCGCGGCTGCCGCCCGTGCCGGTGCCGACGTGGCGCTGCTCGAGCGCTACAACCACCTGGGCGGCCTTTCCACCGGCGGCCTCGTGATCTGGATCGACCGCATGACCGACTGGGAAGGCAAGCTGGTGATCCGCGGCTTTGCAGAAGAACTGTTCGACCGCCTGCCGGCCGACGCCATTGCCGGACCGGCGCGCGAAGACTGGGGCTCGCAAGACGCGGCCAAGGCCGCGCACTGGTCGCAGCGCACGGCCGCTTATCACGGCGTGGTCACCTGGTCGCCCACCATCGACCCCGAGCGGCTCAAGCTGCTCTCGCAAGAGATCGTGCTGGAGCGCAAGGTCAAGCTCATCTACCACTCGTGGGCGGCCATTCCCATCGTGCAGGACGGCGCCGTGAAGGGCGTGGTCTTCGAGAGCAAGGAAGGCCGCATGGCGATCATGGCCGACGTGGTGGTCGACGCCACGGGCGACGGCGACCTGTTCGCGCGTGCCGGTGCCGCCTACGTGAACGACATCGAGGAAGCCGACGTGCACCACTGCATGAACACCTCGTGGCTCTTCGGCGGCGTGGACATGAACCGCTGGATCGAATTCAAGGCCGGCCAGCCCGAGGCGTTCACCGCCTTCATGGCACGCGGGCGCGAAGTGTGCGGCCTGTTCGAGCGGCCGTTCGTTTCATGGCGCAACGACGTGGCGCTGTTCATGGGGCCGCGGCAGTCGGGCTATTCGGCGCTGGACGTGGACGACCTCACGGCCGTGGAGGTGCGCTCGCACCGCGCGATGGCCGCGCACCTGGACTATTTCAAGGCGCATGCGCCGGGCTTCGAAGATGCGTACCTCATGCTCAGCGCGCCGCAGATCGGTGTGCGCCATGCGCGGCGCCTCTCCGGTGTGGGCGCCGTGCTGCGCAGCCAATGGCCCGACGGCGTGGCGCTGGCCGACGAAGTGGGCGTGACGCCCGCGGTGTCGCCCAAGTTTCCGAACATCTCCATTCCCTACGGCGCGCTGGTGCCGCAGCAGCTCGATGGCCTCCTGGCCTGCGGGCGCCATATTTCATGCGACCGCAACTCGCACGGCTTCATGCGCGAGATTCCGCAGTGCTGGATCACCGGGCAGGCGGCCGGCGTGGCGGCGGCGCTGGCCTCGCAGGGCGGCATCGAGCCGCGCCTTGTCGACGTGGGCGCGCTGCAGTCGGCGCTGCTCGCGCAGGGCGTGTACCTGCGCGCCGGTGCCGGGCAGGGCGCGCATGCGCCGGCGGCAGCGGCTGCGGCCGAAGCCGGCGTCTGAATGACTTGCCATGAGCCCGGCCGACCTCGCCCGCGAGCCTCTACATTGCAGAGTCTTGAGTCTTGCAACGGGTTCTTCCATGTCCACTGAAAAAAACGACACCTCTTTTTCCGCATCGGAAGCCGCCGATGCGCGCGGCGACCGCTCCGACACCGTGAGCGCGCTGGAGCGCGGCATCTCGGTGCTGCGCTGCTTCAGCGAAGAGCGCCCCGTGCTGGGCCATGCCGACATCGCGCGAATGACCGGCATTCCGCGCCCCACGGTCAACCGGCTCGTCGCCACGCTGCTCTCCATGGGCATGCTCAAGAGCGCGCAGGTGGCCGACCGCTTCATGCTCGGGCCCGGCGTGGTGTCGCTTTCGCGCGTGTTCCTGGGCAGCCTCGACGTGCGCGCCGCCGCGCGGCCCAGCATGCAGGCGATGGCGGAGGAGGTGGGCGCCTCGGTCTACCTGGCCATACGCGACGGCATGGAGATGGTGCTGATCGAGGCCTGCCGGCCGCGCTCGTCGATGCTCTCGGCGCGGCTCGATGTGGGCTCGCGCGCGCCGCTGGCCAATTCGGCCCTGGGCCGCGCGTACCTTTCGGCGCTGCCCGAGGCGCAGCGCAACCAACTCATCGATTCGATGCGCCTCTTGCGCGGCCCAGAGTGGGACAGCATCGCGCCCGGCATGACCCGCGCCATCGGCGAAGCGCGGCGGCTGGGTTACTGCCTCTCGCTCGGCGAATTCCACCGCGAGATCAATTCGGTGTCGGTGCCCCTCATCGGGCCCGACGGCGAAGTGATGTCGCTCAACGGCGGCGGCGCGGCTTTCGTGTTCACCGAAGAGCGCCTGCGCAACGAACTGGCACCGCGCCTGCACGACATCGCCCTGACCATTGCGCGCGACATCGGCGGGCATGTGCCCACGCCTACGCCTTCACCGGGTTAGCAGGCCCGGCGCGGGCCGACCCCACGACTGCAAACACAAGAACGGAGACACAGGTCATGCACCTGAGCGATGAAGAAAAAGCCATGATGGACGGCCGTGACGGACCGGCCGTGCAGAAGGCGATGGACCTCTTGATGCGCTATGGCGAGGCGCTGGGCGCCGAGCGGCTGGTGGAAACGCGCAACGTCTGCGCCACCATCACCTCGACCACGCCGTTCCAGCGCGACTTTGCGCTGGCCAAGGGCGGCGGCATGGATGCGGTGTTCTCCGAGTTCAGCCTCGACAGCCAGGAGACCGTCGAGATTCCGAAGTTCAAGGTGTTCACCAGCCACCTGCAACTGGGCTTCGACCCCGGCCAGCCCGAGCGCATGGGCGTGAGCGAGGAGATCGTTCAGTTCTACAACAAGAGCGAGCGCCATGCGGCGGGCCTCGGCGCGCAGATCATGAACACCTGCACGCCCTACCAGGTCGGCAACATCCCCACGCGCGGCGAGCATTGCGCGTGGATGGAATCGTCGGCCGTGGTGTATTGCAACTCGGTGCTCGGTGCGCGCACCAATACCGAAGGGCGCGAGAGCACCGGCGCGGCCATGCTCACCGGCCGCATTCCCTACTGGGGCTATCACCTCGACGAGAACCGCCGCGCCACGCATGTGGTCGAGCTCGAGGTCCAGGTTGAATCAGTGCAGGACTGGGGCCTGCTCGGCTACTACATCGGCGAGCACGTGCAGGAGCGCGTGCCGGTGGTGCACAGCAAGCGTGGCATCGCCCGCGTGCCCAACCTGCCGCGGCTCAAGCACTTCGGCGCGGCGGCTTCGTCTTCAGGCGGCGTGGAGATGTACCACATTGCCGGCGTCACGCCCGAGGCGCTCACACTGGAGCAGGCGCTCGGCGGCCGTGCACCGGTGGAGGTGCTGCGCTACGGCGAGGCCGAGCGCCGCGCCACCTACGAGAAGATCAACGCGACCGGCAAGGAAGCCGAGGTGCAGTACGTGATGCTCGGCTGCCCGCACTACACCATCGAGCAGATCTGGGAGGCCGCGCAGCTCATCGAAGGGCGCAAGGTGCATCCGGATTGCGAGCTGTGGATCTTTACGCCACGCGCCATCAAGTCGCTGGCCGACCGCAACGGCTACACCAGGATCATCGAGGACGCGGGCGGCATCCTCATGACCGACAGCTGCTCCGCCATGAGCCGCGCCGTGCCCAAGGGCACGAGAACCGTGGCGCTCGATTCGGCCAAGCAGGCGCACTACCTGCCCGCCATTCTTGGCGTGCAGGCGTGGTTCGGCAGCACGGCGGAATGCATCGATGCGGCGTGCACCGGGCGGTGGAATGGAGGCATGCAATGAAGCTCGCTCTCCGGACTTTCTCCCTCCCCCTCTGGGGGAGGGCAGGGGTGGGGGCGTGCGGCGCATCCATCGAGCGCTCTGGCTGCCCCCATCCCAACCTTCCCCCGAAAGGGGAAGGAGCAAAACCATGAATGCGCGCGACAACACATCCACGCTCGTCATCCGCGGCCGCAAGGTGGTCGGCGGCGTTGCGGAGGGCGAAGCACTCGTCACGCGCGACCGCATCTCGGGCTGGGGCGGCATCGATCCGCGCACCGGCACCGTCATCGAGACGCGGCACGAGCTGCGCGGCCAGAGCTTTGCGGGCAAGGTGCTGGTGTTTCCGGGGGCCAAGGGCTCGTCGGGCTGGTCGGCCATGTTCCACATGACGCGGCTCATGAACTCCGCGCCCGCGGCGTTCCTGTTCAACGAGATGACCACCAAGATGGCGCTGGGCGCGGTGGTGACGCACTCGCCTTCGATGACCGACTTCGAGCGCGACCCTCTGGAATGCATCGAGACCGGCGATTGGGTGCGCGTGGACGCCGACCGCGGCGTGATCGAGATCACCAAGAAGAACAAACCCGGAGACCGCCCATGACCACCCGCCCCCTGCGCAGCAACTTTCCGCGCGGCTCTTATCTTTGGTCAGTGCGCAATGCGCACTGGCGCGCGCTCGGCATTCCCGAAGAAGACTGCGAGAAGCCGAAGATCGCCATCGTCAACAGCTCGTCGGAGCTGGCCGCGTGCTTCAGCCACCTCGACAAGGTGGCAGCAGAAATCAAGACTGCGATCCGCGCCGCGGGCGGCGTGCCGTTCGAGATCCGCACCGCGGCGCCCAGCGACTTCATCACCGGCGCCGGCGCGCGCGGCGCCTACATGCTCGGCGCGCGAGACCTCGTGACCAACGACATCGAAGTGGCCGTGGAGGGCGCGCAGCTCGACGGCATGGTGTGCCTCACCTCGTGCGACAAGACCGTGCCGGGCCAGCTCATGGCCGCCGCGCGGCTCAACATTCCGACGTTGCTCGTGCCCTGCGGCTACCAGCCCAGCGGCGAGTACCGCGGCAAGCACATGGACATCGAGGAAGTGTTCATCGGCGCGATGCATGCCGTCACGGGCCACCTGCCGGTCGAAGAACTCGTGGGCATGAGCCGCGAGGCGATCCGTGGCCCGGGCGTGTGCTCGGGCCTGGGCACGGCCAACTCGATGCACATCGTCTGCGAGGCCCTCGGCCTGGCCTTGCCGGGCAGCGCGCCGGTTGCCGCGCTGAGCCCGAAGATGATGGCCGACGTGCGCGCGGCCGGCACACGCATCGTGCAGATGGTGTGGGACGACCTGAAGCCGCGCGACATCCTCACGCCCGGCGCCTTCGCCAACGCGGTGCGCGCGGTGCTGGCCATCGGCGGCTCGCTCAACACGGCCAAGCACTTGCAGGCGGTTTCGACCGAAGGCGAGTGCGGTGTCGACGTGTATGGCCTTTTCGAAAGCCTCGGCCCGACGACGCCGGTGCTGGCCGGCGTGCGGCCGATCGGCGATCACAGCATCGAAGCCTTCGAGGCGGCAGGCGGCTGCCGCGCGCTCATGAAGCAGCTTGCGCCCTTGCTCGACACGAGCGCGCCCACCGTCACGGGCGGCACCGTGGCCGACAACCTGAAGGGCACCGAAGTTGCCGACGCAGAGGTGATCCGCCCCATCGATCGCCCGGTCGCGCCGCTGCCAGCCATCGTGCTGCTGCGCGGCAATCTTGCGCCTGAGTCCGGCCTCATCAAGACCGGCATCGTGGAACGCAAGGTGCGCAGCTTCACAGGTCCGGCCGTGTGCTTCTGGACCTCGGACGCCGCCATTGCCGCGCTGAAGAAAGGCGAGATCGTGCCGGGCCAGGTGGTCGTGATGCGCGGCGCCGGTGCCTGCGGTGGCCCGGCGATGGGCGGCGGCGCCTCGCGCGTGGTGTTCGCGATCGACGGCGCGGGCCTGGGCGACCAGGTCGCGATCCTGACCGACGGGCATCTTTCAGGCCTGGTCTGCAAGGGGCTTGTGGTGGCCGAGGTCTCGCCCGAAGCCGCTCTCGGCGGGCCGCTGGGGCTGGTGCGCGATGGCGACGTGATCACCATCGACCTGGACGCGCGCCGCCTCGACATTGCATTGACCGATGCGGAACTCAAGGCGCGCCGCGCCGACTGGCAGGCGCCGCCCCCCGCCTTCGACACCGGCTGGCTGCAGCAATACCGGCGCAACGTGAGCCCGCTGTCCAAGGGCGCCGTGCTCGTGCGCACCGAACGACCCGAGCCTTCCGGCTAGCAGCACCTTTTTACCCCGGCCTTCGCCGACCGGCGCGCACCCCCGTGCGCACCCGGTGGCGCAGCCCTGCGCGCGTTCCGAGTTTTTCAACCAAGAGAAGAAGCAGGAGACAAGAAAACCATGAAGAAGATTTTGATGTGGTCAGCGCTGGGGCTTGCGAGCAGCGGCGCCGCGCATGCGCAATCCACGGTGACCGTGTTCGGCGTGATGGACCTCGGTATCCAGTACACCAACGGCGATGGCGGCGGCTCGGTCAAGGCGCTATCGAACGGTGGGCTTTCAACGAGCCGGCTCGGATTTCGCGGCACCGAAGACCTGGGCGGCGGCTTGCGCGCGGGCTTCTGGCTCGAGGGCAGCCTGAACCCCGACACCGGTACCGGCCGCGCGAGCAACAGCAACAACCAGACGAGCGGCGCGGGCGTGGCGGGGCCGATCACCTTCGACCGCATGTCCTTCGTGAGCCTGTCGCACGACAAGATTGGCGAGCTGCGCCTGGGCCGCGACTTCATTCCCACGCACTACAACAGCATCTACTTCGATCCCTTCAACGCCAACGGCGTGGCGCGCGCGGGCAACCTCACGTTCGCGGGCTCGGGCACAGGGCCGCTCCCTTCGGCCATCACGGGCAGCAACACGGTGAGCTACTGGTTGCCGGCCGGGCTCGGCGGCTTCTACGGCATGGCGATGATCGGCACGGGCGAGAACGATTCCACCGCGCCCAACCGCGACGATGGCAACTTTGCCGGTGCGCGCTTCGGATTCGCCTCGGGGGCATTCGACATTGCCGCCGCCGTGACGCGCACCCACTACGACGCGACCGCCACCATCGGCAACTACACGCACGCCAATATCGGCGGCACGTGGGACGCGGGGTTTGCGAAGTTCTTCGCGCTCTACAACAAGGTAACGGTGAAGCTCGCCGCCGGCACGGTTCGCAAGAACACCACCGAGATCGGCGCGCACATTCCGGCCTTCGAGGTCGGCCGCATCCGCGTGAGCTACGCCTACCTGGACGACCGCAGCGACGAGAGCCTGCGCAATGCCAACGGCATGCCGCGCAACCGCGACGACGCGCGGCAGTTCGGCATCGGCTATGTGCACAACCTCTCCAAACGCACCGCGCTCTACGGCACCTACGCGCGGCTCATGAACAGCGGCCAGGCGCGCTATGTCGTCAGTGGCGGCGTGGCACCGGCCGGTGGCCGCCGCTCGTCGGGCTGGGAGCTCGGCGTGCGGCATCTCTTCTGAACAAGGAGCAAGAAATGCGACGCAGAAACCTGACGCTGGCGGCCCTGGCCGCCGGTGGTTCGCTGGCCATGCTGCCCGGCGCGGCGGCGTGGAGCGCCGAGACCTATCCGGACAAGCCGCTGCGCTTGATCGTGGGCTTCGCACCCGGCGGCGGTGCCGACGCGCTCACGCGCATCATCGCGGAGGGGCTGTCGAAGCAGCTCGGCCAGCAGGTGATCGTGGAGAACCGGCCCGGCGCCGACGGCGTGCTCGCGGCGCAGGCCACGTCGTCTGCAAAGCCGGATGGCTACACGCTGCTGATGGGCACCAACACCGCCATGGTGGCGGCGCCCACGCTGCGCCCCACGCCGCCCTACGACCCGTTCAAGGCCTTCACGCCGATCAGCTCGGCCGGCCAGTTCTCGATGTTCCTGGTGGTGCCTTCGAGCCTGCCGGCGAAGAGCGTGAACGAGTTGCTGGCCCTGGTCGCGGCCAAGCCCGGCGCCTACAACTCGGCGTCGAGCAACAGCGCCTCGGAGTTGGCCATGCTGCAGCTGCTGGGCGAGCGCAAGGTGGTGAACGCGCGCTACAAGGGCGACATGCAAGCCATGACCGACCTGCTCGGCGGCCAGATCCACATGATGTTCACCACCGGCACGTTGGCCCCGGGCTTCGTGAAAGAGGGGCGCATTCGCGCGCTGGTCACGCTGCTGCCGCAGCGCAGCGCCTTGCTGCCCGACGTGCCTACGGGCAGTGAGCTGGGCCTGGGCAAGCTCACCATCACGCCCTGGGCCGGCTTTTTCGGACCGCCGGGGTTGCCGCCCGCCATTACCGCCAAGCTGTCGCAGGAACTGCAGAACACGCTGAAGCGCCCGGACGTGCATGCGCAACTGGTGCAGCAGGGCTTCGAGGGCTACGGCATGAGCCCCGCAAAGTTTACCGAGTTCTTCCGCGCGCAATACGACGCCTTCGGCTCCACCGTGCGGCAGCACAACGTCAAGTTCGAATAGCCGCCGCGGTTGCGGCTCAGAGCCCGATCGAGCGCGCGTTGCTGCGCCAGAACGCCGCATCCGGAAACGAGCCCGCGCCGGCCGCGGCGTTGTCGGCCATGTGCTCGGCGCGGCTGGTGCCGGGAATGGTGCAGGTCACCGCCGGGTGGCTCAGCACGAACTTCAGCAGCACCTGCGCCCAGCTTGTGCAGCCGATCTCGCCGGCCCACGCAGGCAGCGGCTTGTCCCGCAGCCGGCGCAGGAGGCCGCCGCCGCCGAAGGGCATGTTGACGACTACCGCCACCCCGCGCTCGGCTGCGAGCGGCAGCAGTCGCTGCTCGGCTTCACGCGCGTCGATCGAATAGTTGATCTGCAAAAAGTCGAGCTTCTCGGCGCGCAGCACCGCTTCGACCTCGTCGTAGGCAGAGGCGGTGTAGTGCGTAATGCCGATGTAGCGCACGCGGCCTTTCTCTTTCCAGCCGCGCAGCGTGGCCAGATGGGTTTTCCAGTCCATCAGGTTGTGCACTTGCATCAGGTCCATGCGCTCGGTGCGCAGCCGCGCGAAAGACTGCTCCATCTGCGCAATGCCGGCATCGCGGCCCGATGTCCAGACCTTCGTCGCAAGAAAAGCCTTGTTCTCGCGCTGCTTCGATGAGGCCAGCAGTTCGCCGGTGGTTTCCTCAGAGCGCCCGTACATCGGCGAACTGTCGATCACCTTGCCACCCGCGGCAAAGAGGGCGTCGAGCACACCCGGCAGGCGCTTGTATTCCTCGGTACCGGGGCGCTGGTCGAACCCGATCCAGGTGCCGCAGCCGACAACCGGCAGGGCCTCCTGGGTGGAAGGAATAGGGCGGGTGTTCATGGTCATCGCAGGCCTGCCTTGTTGCTGTGCGAAGGAGGGGAGCGCGGCACCGGCGCAGAGTGCGGCGCCGAGCCTGAGCAGCCGGGCGCGGGTGATGGGGAGGTGTGGGGTGTTCGTGAGTGGCGTCACGAATCAAATTTTGCGCCAGAGGCTTGGCTGGGCGCTCGTTGGGGCTACTTTGGGCTTAGCGGCCATTGGCAGATCCGCGCAGCCGTCTTCCGCCTCAGGCCCAAGGAGCCTTGAAACGGTTGTATCGGCTTGGCTGCCACAATGAGCACCCACGCGAGGCTGCATTGCTCGTAACAACGCTGGCGAGTGGAGTGCTCGGGCTGCGTGACCGAAACACACCAGAAGGGGACGTTGGCGATGCTCGCCAAGGGAAGGGGTACCTCTTGAATTTCCAGTGATCTGAGCAACGACAGAAAACTCGCATCTACGGAGCCTCGAATGAGATATGCGTTTGCAACAGCGTTGATTGACTTTCAGATCGACTCAATGCTCAAGAGCCCTGTGGCAATAAAGAATGGCCTTTTTGTTACCAACAATCCGGGCCACGTTGCCCGCTTTCTCCAGACCAGTCACATAGTGACCATCGGCTCTCTAGAAGCTAAGCCGCTCACAGGCGGGAGCGTGGTGCTCTATCGGGTAGATGATCTACCAGATATTTCTCAGGCCTCGGTGGAGGTGATCAATTTTCTGCGCGAAGTGCAGGCATTTCTAACGGCCGCATGGCTCAAGAAAGACAACAGCGCGAACTGTGAGCTTGCATTTTCATTTGGCCAAGAAACTCCGCACGTCCATAGCAACTCACTTGCACTGCAATACACAGATCACTCCGGCGGCCGAAAGTCCATCAAGGTTGACGAGGGCCTGCTCGCGGAGATTTGCAAGCTTCACGCGACATCGTTTCAGGGCGTCACGCAGCAGAATTTTCCCGCTCACACGGTCTTCAGAAAATCCATCGCGCGGCTGGATCGCGGGATGAAGTTCCTCCAGCAAGCGAGGTCTTCGGATGATCTTGGCCAGAAGGTTGCGAACTACTGCTCGTTCTTCGAGGCACTACTAAGTACTTCAGCTTCTGAACTCTCCCATCAATTGTCGGAGCGAATTGCATTTCTCCTTTCGGATGATCCGAACAAGAGGCTTGGGTTTTTTAAGGACGTGAAGAAAGCGTACGGTGTGCGGTCAAAGATCGTGCACGGTGACATTCTCACGGCAGGTGTGATAGCGAGTCTTGTAGACGTTGCTCGCACATGTGATGAGTTTGCCCGATCCCTTGTTTTGAAGATTGTTCAGGAACCGCATTTGGATGCACTGTTTAACACCGGCTCCAATGAGCTGCTGGACGCGTACATGTTGAATCTGATATTTGGTGTCAAAGAATCGCCCTCCAGCCAGCTTTCAAGTTAGGCGATTAACAAGATTTCACTCGTGCCTAGAGGTTCTTGGACGGGATGCAAGCTCGACCGACCATCGGCGCATGCAGGAACACGGGCCCATAGAAACGCGCCTCATTGAGAGGACCCAGGCATGAGATGCGTTCCCCATTGCAAAACGTGGGCGAGCGTTCGCGGCCGCCGCGAGGTCTCCGACCTCGCCCGAGAAAGTTATTTCGCCTACGGCACAGGTCCTACGACATACCTTCGAGGCTTTGACCAAAGCAACCGCACGGTCTAGCTCTCCGCGATCCAGACCTACAGGTCCATCTTCCCCTGCGTCCTCACGTTCGCCGCCGCGTTCTGTTCGAGCAGATTTCAGACGCTGCCCATCTTGCACTCGCCGCCACCGGCCGGATAGCGCTGCTCTAGCGCGCTACACAAAAACCAGTTTCAAAGACCGTGCTTGCATCTCTGATGCAGGCGCGACCTATGTTGTTTATCGACGGGAGCGTGATTCAGAGCGGTCGTTGATCAGCGGTGCACCAGCAGCGTGTCCCAGTGCACAGGGCATCGGGTGCTCCGCGCAGCGAAATAAAGGAGGAGGCCGCAGGCCGGGGGACATTCGCGGAGGGGAGTACCCGGTGGCCTTTGCACTCGCCCTGAACGATTCGCCCCCCAACACGTACAAACTCAGCGCAAATAGCGCCCGTCAGCCTTCAGCATCGAAAGCTCAGAGAAGGTCAGCCCACGGTGCTCCCCCGGCCGGTAAGACACAGCAATCCCGCCGATGTCCAGCGTCTTGAACGATTCGAGACCCTTGTGCAGCGAATCGGCCGTCGGGTTCGAACCCGCTCGCTTCAGGCCCTCGACCATCACCTTGGCCGCCACATAGCCCTCGAGGCTGGCGTAGCTGAACTCCGTCGCGCCGATCTTCTTCATGGACGCCTGGTACTCGGCAATCATCGGCATTGCCGTGTTCCATGGGTACGGCACGACCTGCGAAATGACCACGCCGGCTGCGTCCTTCTTGATGTCCTGGAACAGCTTCTGGCCGTTCAGGAAAGAGAACGAATAGAAAGCCGTTTCGCCGCCCGCCGCGCGGTAAGCCGTGATGAACTTGGCCGCCACGTCGTTCGTGGCCGACAGCACCACGGCCTTGGGCTTGAGCTTGACCAGTTCCGCCGCGCGTTCGGCTGCGTCCGAGCCGTCATTTTTGATCGACACGCTGCCGACCATTTTTTCGCCGCGCTCGGCAATGAATTTTTGCGTGCTCTCCATCGCCGAGCGCGCGCCCGGGTTGTCGTTGTGCGCGAAGGCGATGCGCGAGAGGCCGATGGTGAACAGGTGGTTCACGATGCGGCTGTATTCCTCGTCGAAGCTGATGCGCACCGGAAAGCCGTATTCGGACGGTTTCACCACCGGCGCCGCACCCGTGTACGAGCCTACGACCGGAATCTTGAGTTCGTTGGCTGCCTTCAAGGCGCCCACCGCCGACGACGTGCCGATCGGCATCAGGATGCCCACGGCGCCGTCCTTCACGAAAGTCTTCACGTTCTCGGCGCCCTTGGCGGGGTCGTAGGCATCGTCGAGCTGGCGCAGCTCGATGGGCCGGCCGTTCACGCCGCCGTTCGCATTCACTGCGGTGAACAGCGCGCGAATGCCGACCAGCGGCTCGGTCGACAGCGTTGCCAGCGGGCCCGTCTGCACATAGGTCTGGCCGATCAGGAGCGGCTTGGTTTGGGCCTGCGCCGCAGGCTGTACCGCAAGGAGGAGGGCGGCAAAGGCCGAAGCCAGCAAATGAATCTTTTTGTATTGCATGGTCACAAATTGTTTGTTCGGCCATCTTAAGAGGCAAGGCGCTTTGGGTAAATCGCTATTTGTCCTGCCCCGGTTGCGGCGCATGGAATACTGTATAAAAATACAGTTAACGATTGCATCATGGGCCTTCCTTTCCTCAACTCCTTTTCCGCCGCCGCGGGCCGTGGCGTCTGGCATGCCGACGAGCTCGGCCTTGCCGACGCGCAGGTCGTCGCCACCGGCCACGCCGCGCTCGACGCCGAGCTGCCGGGTGGCGGCTGGCCTGTAGGCGCCATGACGGAGTTGCTGCAAACCGCGCCGGAAGCCCATGTCTGGCGGCTGCTGCTGCCCGCCTTGGCGCAGGCCGTCCAGGCGCGCGGCGGGCCGGTGGTGCTGATCGGCGCGCCCTATGAACCCTGCGGGCCGTCTCTGGCGGCGCAGGGCTTGCCGGTGGAAGCGCTGATGTGGGTCCGGAGCGACGCGCCGGCTTCGCGCCTGTGGGCCTGCGAGCAGGCGCTGCGCTGTGCGGATGTGTCGGCCGTGCTGGCCTGGCTGCCGCAGGCCCGGGTGGGCGAGCTGCGGCGGCTGCAACTGGCCGCCGCCCAGCATGACGTGCTGCTCTTCGTGTGCCGGCCCGAATCGGCCGCGCAGGGTGCGTCGCCGGCGCGGCTTCGGCTTCAGGTGGAAAGCTGCGAGGCCGACAGCTCGCAGATCGAACTGCGCATTCTCAAGCGCCGGGGGCCGCCCTTGGCCGCGCCGGTGATGCTGCCCGCACGCAACGAGCGCATGGCCGCATTGCTGGCGGCCGCCCGGTTGCGCCGCAAGCTGCGGCTGCAGCAGCAGGGCACGGCGCCGGCCGGCGAAGCGGCAACGTCGGCCACGGCCACGGTGGTGCGCATCGACGCATGGAAGGGAGGCCCCAGTGCACTGGATCGCATTGCGGTGGTCGCTTGAATCCGATTCGCCTGACGAAGCGCAGCCCCTGCCCACGCCCGAGGCGCTAGGCTGGTGGGCGCTGCAATACACGCCGCACGTCGCCTGGCAAGACGAGGCGCTGATGCTCGAGGTTTCGGCCTGCGAGCGCCTGTGGGGCGGGCGCTCGTCGCTGATGCGCCAGCTGGCCCACGAGAACCCCGCGCCCGACGCCGTGATGCGCGGCGCGCAGGGTGCCACCAGCCTCATCGCACTGGCCCGGCTGCGCCTGTTCGAGCGCGAAGAGAGCCGGCCCAAGGACATTCCCGCCGGCCTCCCGCTGGACACGCTGAGCGCCGCGCGCGAACACCTCGATCTGCTGGCGCGCCTGGGCTGCCGCACCTGGGGCGACGTGGCGGCCTTGCCGCGCGGCGGCCTCACGCGGCGCTTTGGCGCGGCGCTGCGCGAGGCGCTCGACGTGGCTTGGGGCCTGCGCCCCGAAAGCCACAGCTGGCTCACGCTGCCCGACGTGTTCGAGCAGAAGCTCGAGCTGCCCGCGCTGGCCGAAACCGCACCCGAGCTGATGTGGTCGGCCAACCGGCTGCTCACGGCGCTGCAGTTCTGGCTGCGTGCCCGCCAGCGCGGCGCGCGCGCGCTCGAGCTGCAATGGACGCTCGACCTCAAGCGCTTCAACGGCGTGAACCTGCCGCCGCACCAGCAAGTCGCCGTGCGCACGGCCGAGCCCACGCAGGACATGGCGCACCTGCGCCGCCTGCTTTCCGAAAAGCTCGCCCTCACCACGCTTGCGGCGCCCGCAAGCTGGCTGCGCCTGCGCACACTCGAAACCGATCCATGGGCCGGCGCCAGCACCAGCTTTCTGCCCGAAGACAACCGCAAGGGCGACAAGCTGCATGAAATGGTCGAGCGGCTCAGCGTGCGGCTCGGGCCGCAGCAGGTGGTGGTGCCCGTGGCGCAGGCCGATCACCGGCCCGAGCGCAAGCAGGCCTGGCGGCCCGCGCTGCAGAAAGACACTGCGCTGCCGGGCACCCGCAAGGAAGCCAGGGAAACTGCAAAGGCGAAGGCCGCGGCTTCGCAGCCCGATGAGCTCTACCCGCCGTGGCTCTTGCCCGAGCCGCTGCTGCTCGAGATGGACGGCGAGCGCCCGTGCTACCGCGGCCCCCTCAGCAAACTGATCGGGCCGCAGCGCGTCGAAGCCGGCTGGTGGGGCGGCAAGGAAGACGGCGGCCAGCCGGCCATGCGCGACTACTACGTGGCGGAAAGCCCCGAAGCCGGACTGGTGTGGATCTTTCGCGAGCGGCTCTCCGCACGCTTTTCCCAGGGCGAAGTGCGCTGGTACCTGCAGGGGTTCTATGCCTGACCTGAGCGAAAAGCAGCTGCGCGGACGCAACTCCGCCAAGGTGCATGCGCTGCCGTTGCCCTTGCGCAAGAAGCCGCCGCCCACGCTGCCCGACTATGCCGAGCTGCATTGCCTGACCAACTTCAGCTTCCAGCGTGGCGCCTCGACGCCAGAGGAGATGGTCGAGCGCGCCTACCAGCTCGGCTACACGGCACTGGCCATTACCGACGAATGCTCGGTGGCCGGCATCGTGCGCGCGCACGTCTGCTTGCGCGATCTGCCGGCCAAATTGGAAGAACACGAGCGCGACCATCCTGACGAGCCGCCGCTTCCGCGCAACCCCGATTTCCGGCTGCTGTTCGGCAGCGAGTTCCGCTTCGAGCGCTTCAGGCTCGTGGTCATCGCCAACGACACCGAAGGCTGGGGCAACCTGTGCGAGTTCATCACCGCCGCGCGCAACACCGAGCTGCCCAAGGGCGAATACCGCGTGAGCTGGGACGAGAGCGACGTGGCTTCGCTGCAGCACTGCCAGGTTCTTTTTGTGCCGCACAGGGCGCCGGGCGGTGCCATGGACGTCGCCTCGCTGCATGAAGACCTGCTGGCCGCCAAGGCGTTCTATGGAGAAAACCTGTGGCTGGCGGTGGAAATGCTCAACGAGCTCGACGACGACCTGTGGTTCGTCACGCTGATGCAGGCGGGCGAGCACACGGGCGTGCCGCTGGTGGCGGCCGGCGACGTGCACATGCATGCGCGCTCGGCCAAGCCGCTGCACGACGTGCTCACGGCCGTGCGCCAAGGCAAGACCGTGGCCGAATGCGGCTTTGCGCTGCAGTCGAATGCCGAGCGGCATCTGCGGCAGCGGGTGCGGCTGGCCGAGCTGTATCTCTCCGAAATGCTGTCGAACACGCTGGTGGTGGCCGAGCGCTGCCGGTTCGATCCCAATGTGATCCGCGAGACCTACAAGTACCCGCTCGAAACCGTGGGCAACCACGAGACGCCCGTGCAGACGCTGGTGCGCAAGACCTGGGAGGGCGCGGCGGTCCGCTTTCCCGGGGGCATCCCCGACAAGGTGCGCGAGCAGGTCGAAAAGGAACTCGCGCTGATCGTCGAACTGAAGTACGAGATGTTCTTTCTCACGGTGGAAGACATCGTGCGCTTTGCGCGCTCGCAGCACATTCTTTGCCAGGGGCGCGGTTCCTCGGCCAACTCGGTCGTCTGCTACTGCCTGGGCATTACCGCGGTCAGCCCTGAAAAAGGCCACCTGCTGTTCGAGCGATTCCTGAGCCGGCATCGCAATGAGCCGCCCGACATCGATGTCGACTTCGAGCACCAGCGGCGCGAAGAGGTCATCCAGTACATCTACGAAAAGTACGGCCGCGAGCGCGCAGCCATTGCGGCCGTCGTCATCTGCTACCGCGCACGCAGCGCCTTGCGCGACGTGGGCAAGGCCATCGGAATCGACGAGCGCCTGATCGACGAGTTTGCAAAAGACCACTACTGGTTCGACGACACCGTGCTGGGCGAGCAACTGTTCAAGGCGGCCGCGCGCGTCGGCGTGCAGGAAGACGAACTCAAGCTGGTGCAATGGATCGAGATGACGCAGCGCCTCAAGGGCTTTCCGCGCCACCTGAGCCAGCACGTGGGCGGCTTTGTGCTCACGCACACCAAGCTCACGCGGCTGGTGCCGGTCGAGAAGGCATCGATGAAAGACCGCTCCGTCATCCAGTGGGAGAAGGACGACCTCGAAGCCATGGGCATGCTCAAGGTCGACGTGCTCGCGCTCGGCATGCTCAGCGCGATACGACGCGGGCTCGACCACATGAACCGTTGGCGTGGCTCGATGGTGGAGATGCACCAGATTCCGAACGACGACCAGAAGGTGTTCGACATGATCTGCGACGCCGACACCATCGGCGTGTTCCAGATCGAGAGCCGGGCGCAGATGTCGATGCTGCCGCGCCTGAAGCCGCGCTGCTACGAAGACCTGGTGATCGAGGTCGCCATCGTGCGGCCCGGGCCCATACAGGGCGGCATGGTGCATCCCTACCTCAAGCAGCGCGAGCGGTTGGCCAAGGGCTTGGCGATCCACTACGAGAAGGAAGAGCTGAAAGAAGCACTCGGACGCACGCTCGGCGTGCCGATCTTCCAGGAGCAGGTGATGCAGATCGCCATGATCGCGGCCAAGTTCACCGCCGACGAGGCCGATCAGTTGAGGCGCGCCATGGCCGCATGGAAGCGCAAGGGCGGCCTCGAGAAGTTCCACGAGAAGCTCGTGAAGGGCATGGTCGACAACGGCTACAAGGAGTCTTTCGCCGAAGCCATCTTCAAGCAGATCCTCGGCTTTGGCGACTACGGTTTTCCCGAAAGCCATGCCGCCAGCTTTGCGCTGCTGGTCACTGTGAGCAGCTGGCTCAAGAACTACGAGCCTGCCTGCTTCCTCGCGGCGCTGCTCGATTCGCAGCCCATGGGCTTCTACAGCCCCTCGCAGCTTGTGCAGGACGCGCGGCGGCATGGCGTGGAAGTGCGGCCGGTCGATGTCGCGTGCAGCAACATCGACACCACGCTCGAGGCCCGCAGCCCCGATGCACCGCGCATGCCGCCGGGCACCGATGCGCGCTACGCCAATCGCCTCGGCAACGAGAACCAGCCCGCGGTGCGCCTCGGGCTGAACCGGGTTTCGAGCCTCAGCAAGGAGGGCGCCAAGCGCCTGCTCGAAGCGCGCGCGCAAGCGCCCTTCACCAGCACCGAAGACCTCGCCCTGCGCGCCGAACTCGACGGCAAGGACATGGCCGCACTGGCCGCTGCCGATGCGCTGATGTCTCTTTCGGGGCATCGTCGCCAGCAGGTGTGGGATGCCACCGCCACCCGCGGCATGGGTGGCCGCTCGCCGGCCTTGCTCAAGGGCGTGCCGATCAATGAACAGGTCCTGCAGCTGCCCGCGGCACCCGAGGGCGAGGAAATCGTCGGCGACTACGCGGCGCTCGGCCTCACGCTGCGGCGCCATCCGCTCGCCTTGCTGCGCCCGCGCCTCGCACGCATGAAGCTCATGAGCGCCGAAGAACTGCGCAGCCTGCCCAGCGGCCAGACCGCGCGCGCCTGCGGCATCGTCAAGGGGCGGCAGCGCCCGGGCACCGCCAATGGCACCATCTTCGTCACGCTCGAGGACGAGACCGGCAATGTCAACGTCATCGTCTGGAGCCATGTCATCGAAGCCTGGCGCGAGCCGCTGCTCAAGTCGCACCTGCTTGCGGTGCAGGGCACCTGGCAGCGCGACGACGAGACCGGCGGCAAGGTGCAGCACCTGATCGCCACGGGCTTCAAGGACCTGACGCCGCTCATGGGGCGGCTGGCGCAGAGCAACACCAGCCGCGATTTTCATTGACGGCGCGGATGCAACCGATCGTTCCATGGCTCGCGCAACCGGCCACTTTTCGCTAACCTGCTTCTTCCATGTCCGCACTTGCACTTGATCCCGTCGTGGCCTTGCCGATCGGTCCGCCGCCGCCTGCGCCCGATGTACCCATTCCCATGCCGCCGCCACCGCAGCCCGGGCCGCCGCCGGAAGGCGATCCACCGCCCGCGGAGCCGCCGTTCACCGACCCCGGCTTTCCGCCGCCGGTGATCGATCCGCCGCCGCCCATGCAGAAAACCGGCGAGGTGCCTTTCGGAAAGGCGCACGCGCGGCGGCTGCGTGAAATCTATCGCTCGGCCGGCTGGCCCTGCTGCGACACCATCGAGGTCGAACTGCTGGCGGGCGGATTTCTCGAGCGCGTTCGCACGCCGCACGGCCACGAGACCTTGCGCGTCACCGACGCCGGCATTGCACGCATTGCCACCACGCTCACCATCAACCGCGCGGCGCTCTCACCGCACGAGGCATTGGTCGAGCGCGTGGCACGCGAAATGACGCGCGGCGGCCGCATCGCGTGGCGCGGCCTCGGCCTGCGGGCGCGCCTGCCACCGCTCGAAGAGGGCGGCAAGCCGCGCTGGTGCATTGCAAAGCCCGATGTGTTTTCGATCCGCAATACCAGCGTGGAAGCTTATGCGCACCCCATCGTGCACGAGGTGAAGGTGAGCCGCGCCGACTTGCTGGGCGACCTGCGCAAGCCCGACAAGCGCGCCGCCTATCTCGACCTGGGTGGCGAGTGCTGGTACGTGCTGGGCAACGACGCGCGCGGCCGCTGCATTGCGTCGCCCGACGAAATTCCGCAGGAGTGCGGCGTGCTGGTGCTAGAAGGCGAACGGCTGGTGGTGGCGCGCGCGGCCGTGCACCGCGCGTTCGAGCGCATTCCGTTCGGCGTGTGGCTGGCGCTTGCAAAGGCGCAGCCCATTGCGGGCTTCGATGACGATGCGCAGGACATGCTGGGCGACGATGCGCCCTGAATGACGGCCTGCGCGGCCGTTGCAAATCACTAGGACTCAGGCCACCACTCTTCGGCCGTGGTGCGGATGACGCGGGCCGCCTGCAGGCGGATGTCCTTGCCGTCGCCGCGCTCCTTGTCGGAGACCATGCGAAAAGGCCAGGTCGAAATGCGGCCCGCATGCGGGCGCGGCTGCAAGCGCCTCAGCGGCGAAAAAAACAGGATCCGCGCAGAAGGCGCTGGCGGGCTGGCGGTGGTCATGGTGTCGCCTCGAATGTTGCTCTGGGAGACGAGTAATTCTAGAGGAAACACTGTATGAACGTACAGTATATTTGCGCCGTCTCAAATGCTGAGGAGAGGGTGCATGGCCCGTGGCATGTCCGGCCCGCTGCGCAGGTTGCGCTCGATGAATTCGCGGGCAATGGCATCCAGATTGGCCGGCGCCGGCGTGACGAAGGACATGCGGTATTTCAGCAACCGGCCGTTGCGCCCCGTCAGAAAGGTGAACGACTCGTAGGTCTTCTGGCTCTGGGCGTGCAGCACGCGAAAGCTCACGCGCCGGAAGGCCTGCCCGTCGATCAGCTCATCGCGCACCGGGCCGACTTCCACCTTGGCATAGACGCCTCGCGCGCCCGCAAGCCGGACCTCTTCCACCGCGGCCTTGAAGTGCTCGTCGAACTCCGGGTCGGCGACGCCGGCGGCCCAGTCGCTGCGCTTCATGCCGTACACGTAGACGTCGACCCAGCCCACGTTGCTTTGGTACCGGTGGCTGACGCCCAGGCCGGGCTGCCCGGCCTCGTACGAGGTCGAGCGCACGTACTGCCATTGCACCGCACTGGCGGCCGGAGCCGAGGCGACGGGAGGTCTCGCGGGCGGCGCGGTGCAGCCCGCGAGCAGGGCTGCGGCCGTCAAGATCAGGGCAGGCCAACGCTTCGTCATGAAGGGCCTGCCTGAAACGGGGTGGCTGCCTCGGCCGTCAGTCCGGCCGGACTTCGAAATACGCTTCGTCGGCCTCGCCTAGCGCGCGAAAGCCCGCGGTCTTGGCGGCTTCGTAGGCCTTGGCCCAGTTTGCGGCCAGCGCGATCTCGTCTTTCGTCAGCTCGTCGGCACTCGACTCGCTGGCGTTTTCGAAGGCCTTCAAGGCCTGCGTCACGCCGTCGCCCAGCAGCTTGTCGAGTTCGCGCCGGAAGCGCGACTCCGCCGCGGAAATGACTTCGGCCGGTGCATCGGGAAAGTCGATCAGGTTCACTGTGTAGCTCATGGGCCGGATGCTACGTGATGGCAACAGCCCCGTCCTCCGGTGGCGTTGTTGCCGCGCATGTCAGGGGTGTGCCGCCAGCTGTGCACCCGCACTCGCGCTGGCGCTTGCAGCCAGCGCTTCGGGCGGCATCGCCGTCGCCGTTTCGGGCTGCGCCCTGACGGAGGCGCAGCGGCCGTAAGTGTCGTCGAAGCGCACGATGTCGTCCTCGCCCAGGTAGCTGCCGGTCTGCACCTCGATCACTTCGAGCATGGTCTTGCCCGGGTTCTCGAGCCGGTGGATCGCGCCCGAGGGCAGGTAGATGGATTCGTTCTCCCGCACCAGGCTGACCTGGCCGTCGCAGGTGGCCTTGGCCGTGCCGCGCACCACAATCCAATGCTCGGCGCGGTGGTGGTGCATTTGCAGCGACAGCTTGGCGCCCGGATTCACGGTGAGGCGCTTCACCTGGAAGCGGTCGCCGAAGTCGAGCCTGTCGTAGGCGCCCCAGGGCCGCACCACGCGCCGGTGTTCGGTCGCCTCGGCCTGGCCTTGCTGCGCGAGCATGCGCACCACCTCGCCGACCTGCTCGGCGCAATCCGCCTTCGCCACCAGCACAGCGTCGGGCGTGTCCACGATGATCAGGTCCTCGGTGCCCAGGGCCACCACCGGCCGGTGCGGCGCATGAATGAAGGTATTGCGCGCACGCAGCGTCCTGGCCTGGCCGCTCAGGCGGTTGCCGGTGCCGTCTTCCGGATGCAGCGTGGCCACCGCGTTCCAGCTTCCCACGTCGCTCCAGGCGCCTTCGAACTTCACCACGGCAATGTTCTGCTGCTTTTCGAGCACCGCATAGTCGATGCTGTCGCTGCGGCAGGCCTGGAAGGCCTCGGGGTCCAGGCGGTCGAAGCTGCCTTCGCTCGAAACACCGGCTGTCGCACGCTGGCAGGCCAGCAGGATGTCGGGCGCATGGGCGTTCAACGCCGCAATCAGCGTACTTGCCTGCACCAGGAAGATGCCCGCGTTCCAGCTGTAGCCGCCGTGCAGGATCAGCGATTCGGCCACCGACGCCGTGGGCTTTTCGACGAAGCGCACCACGGCCCGGCTGCAGCCGTCGGCCGACACGGCGCCGGCTTCGATGTAGCCATAGGCGGTGCTCGCGAAAGAGGGCATCACACCGAAGGTCACGATGTGCCCGGCCAACGCCGCGTCGACGCCGCGCCTTATCGTCTCGGCGAACAGCGGCGTGTCGGGAATGTGGTGGTCGGAGGGGGCGAACAGAAGCAGGTCGTCCTTGTTGGCGAGCAGTGCCGCCGCCGCCATGGCTGCCGCAGTGTTGCGCGCCATCGGCTCCAGGATCTGCCGCCCGATTGCACCGGCTTTCTCGACGGCCTCGCGCACCAGGAAGCGGTGGTCTTCCGATGCGATGCAGGTGATGTTGCTGTTCAGGCTGCACAGGCGCTCCAGCGTCATCTGCAGCAGGCTCTTGTCGCCGATCAGCGGTGCGAACTGCTTGGGAAGCGTCTTGCGCGAGAGTGGCCACAGGCGAGTGCCGCTGCCTCCGCAGAGCACGACGGGATGGATGGTGGGGGTGTTCATGACAACGTCCTTGATGAAAGCTGAAGGCCGGCTCGCTCAGAGCTGCCCGGTGTTGGTGGCGAAGCTCACCGCCTGCGCGCGCGAATGCACCTGCAGCTTCTTGTAGATGTTCTTGATGTGGGCGTTGACCGTCTGCCCCGAGATTCCGAGCCTCATGCTGATCTCCTTCGATACGCAGCCGCGCGCCACGCAGCGGAGCACTTCGCGCTCGCGCGTCGTCAGCGTTACCTCGCGCTGCTGCGGTGCTTCTACCGGGGGCGGCTCGCTGGTGTGCTGGTTCATGCGTGTCAGCAGCCGGCGCGCCAGCTTGGGCGTGATGGCCGCGCCGCCGTTCACCACCTGCAGCACGGCCTGCGCAAAGCTCTGCAGCCAGGCGTGCTTGAGCAGGTAGCCCGTGGCGCCAAGCTCGAAGGCATGCATCACATGGGCGTCGTCTTCCATGGCCGAGATGACGATGATTTCGCAGTAGCGATGCAGCTTGCGCGCCTCGCGAATGAGCTCGAAGCCCGATCCGTCGCCGAGCCGGAGGTCGACCATCAGCACGTCGAATTCATGGGTCGCCAGCAGGCGGCGGCCGTCGCGCACGCTGCCGGCCTGCGCCTCCAGCTGGATGCGCATGTCCGACAGCAGCTCCTGGGCAATCACGCGGCGCATGAACTCGTCGTCGTCGACGAGCAGCACGCGAACCGGGGCGTCTTCCTGCCCCGTCAGGAAATGCGGCCACAGCGGTTCGGCCGGAGGACAGACGCCGGACGGATAAACCGTGCGGCGCTCGGACGCCCGAGCGGAGTCAGGGGAGTCGGAAGAGTGAGGCGCGGTGTCGGACATGAAGGTTCCTAGAGAGTTGTTAGGGTTGGAGGAGGTTTCACGTTTGCATCGAGATACGCCGGCCCTCCGGGGCCGGCAATTTGGGAGCCTTTGCAGGCAGCTTTGAAGAAGTCATGGCCTGGATCCGGTAGGGGCGGGAACCGCGAGCGGCTCGGCCACGCAGCGCATCAGCTCGCGCTCCAGGCGCTGAAGAATGGCGTTGCGGTCCAGCTCTGTTTCCGCGAACGAACGGGCGGCCGCGCCCATCGCTTCGCGTTGCGGGCGAGACATCGCAAGCTGCGCGATGGCGTCGGCCAGTGCGTCCGCGTCGCCGGGGGCAACCACCATGCCGCGGCCGGACACCACGTTGCTCAGCTCGGTGCCCGCATGGGCCGTCACAATCACGGCCTTGCCGCTCGCGAGCATGCCGGCCAGCTTCGAAGGCATCACCAGGTCCGCGGCGTCGGCGCGCTGCGGCAGCACGTGGATGTCCGCCATGCCCAGCAGATCGTTGAGCCTCTCGGCAGGCTGCAGGTCGATGAAGTGAACGCGCGGCAGGTTTGCGCAGGCAGCCTTCAGCGGCTCGCGGCTCGGGCCGTTGCCGCAGAAGACGAAATGGATATGCGCCGCTGCAACCAGGCGGTGCGCCGCATCGGCCAGCAGCTCGATGCCCTGCTTGGCGCCCAGGCTGCCCGCATAGAGCACCACCACCTCGTCGGCTGGAATACCGAGCATGCTCCGGTAGCCGGTGGTGCCGCTCGCATCCGATGCACCGGCGGGTTGCGGAAAGATCGAGCGCACATCCACCCAGTTGGGCAGCAGTACCAGCCGGCTTTCGTCGATGCCCTTGTCTTTTGCCTTGTCGAGCATGGCGGCCGAGATGGTCGATACGCGGTTGAACCGGCCGAGCAGCCAGCGCTCGACCGAGAGCGCGAAGCGCCGCACCCGCGCGCCGCGCACCAGGCCCATGCCAAAGGCGGCGTCCACCTCGTAGTCCTGGATGTGCAGCCACGACTTGATGCCGATCATCCGCGAGAAGAAGAGCACGGACGGCGCGCAGAAAAGGGGCGGCTCGACCACGAAGACCAGATCCGGCTTCCAGCGGATCTGCGCGAGGAGCAAGGGCAAGCTCGACACCATGAACGAGAACAGATGCGCCAGGCGCGCGAGCGCCCGCGGGCGCGCGGGTATCCAGGTCGGCGCGCGCCAGACCGTGATGCCGTTCCAATCGGTCTTGCGGTAGGCCCAGGCCGAATACCCCTCGAACGGCGCCCAGTTCGGAAAGAAGGGCGGCGATGCGATCACGCGTACGTCGTGGCCCTTTGCATGCAGCCACTGCGCCATCTCGCCCGAGTACTTGCCAATGCCGACCAGCTCGGGCGCGAAGTTCATCGAGTAAAGCAGAATTTTCACGATGCCCTTTCAAAGGAACCGCGGACCAGCCGCACGATCGGGTAGAAGCCGAACAGCGCGCGCATGCGCACTTCGTAGAGAAGAAAGTCGGTGAAGAAGGCGATGAAGAAAACGTAGTGCGGCTTGCCGGGAAAAACCGACACCACCACGCCGTAGGACACAAGCCGCAGCGCCACTTCGAGCAATGCCCAGCCGCCGAGTGCGGCCACCGGGCTCTTGAGCGCCAGCAGCATCTCGTGGTGGATCGTGTAGGTGCGCAGCAGGAAGTACGGCGCAATGCACAGAAAGATCTCCAGCGCCTCGTGCCCCACCTTCAGCAGCGGCGCGGCCACCGTGATCAGCGCGGCCAGGCCGGCAAAGAGCACGCAGCCCAGCAAGAACGATTGCTTGGCCAGCTGCAGCGTCGACGCATCGAGCTTGCCGGCCTCGGCACCCAGCATGGCGCGCGTCTTCGTATAGAGAAACGCCTGCACGAACTGCGACGGTGCTTCCGCCAGCAGAAACGCGACCTTGAAAGCGCCCACGTATCCGAGCGGCATGAAGAAGGCGATCACGAGCAGGTCCGACTTGCGAAGCAGGAACATCAGCAGCGAATAAACGGTGGCGCCGCCCTGCGACTGCAGGCGCAGCGCCGGCCGGCCGCGCGGCGGACCCGCAGCCCAGCCCGTGCGCATGCTGGCCGCGCCCACGAGCAAAAAGGCCAACAGGTTGATGAGCAGCAGCTGCCAGGCACCCAGCTCGAACCCCAGCACGATGAGCGCCGCGATGCCCAGCACCAGAATGCTCGAGCGGATGCCCGTCTCCAGGTTGAGCAGCCCCGCATAGCCCAGCCCCCGGCTGTAGGAAAGGCGCAGGCTGATGAACGAGAACACCGCCAGCGTGGACACCATCAGCACAAAGGGCGCGCCCGCCACCGGCAGGTGCTGAACCTTCAGGATCAGCACGATCAGCAGCGTGGCCAGCGGAATGCCGATGGCCAGGGTGCGCAGCACGTCGCCCCGGCGCACGCCCGGCGGCACGCTGGCGGCTTCGCGCGAGAACAGGAGCGAACTGCCCAGCGTTCCCACCACCAGCGCCGCTTCCAGCACCGACTGGTAGATCGAGTACTCGCCGAACTCCGCGGGCGAGACATACGCCGCCATCAGAAAGACGGCCAGGAAGCCCGACAGGTAGGCATACAGTCGCGAAGCCAGCGCACCCAGGCCGCGCAACTGCACGGCGCGAAAGCCGGGCAGCGTGATGGAGCGGTCGAGGAGGTTCATGGCCTGCGCCTGTTGCGTGCCGGGCCGCGTCATTTCGGCGCGGAGGCGCCCGCGAATGGGCCGGCGCTGGCGGCACGCTGCGCGAGCAGGCCGCGGCCGAAGGCCCAGTTCTTGGCGCGGCGCGCCGCCTGCAGCACATACGTCAGCGCGGCGGCCGTGTGCACGCGGCCATGCAGCACGTGCGACATGGCCATCTTTGCGCTGCCCTGGAAGTGCAGGGCCATCACGCCCACCAGCTCGCCGGCCGGCGTGACCACGCTGGGCTGGCCGTCGACATACACGATGCGCTTGGCGCCGCCCCGGGCCTGGAATTCGTTCAACAGCAGGTTGTGGCCGCCGTTGATGTTGTGGTCGATCATCCGTCCGCCGAACACGCGGTTGATCGGATCCGCATTGCCGCTCGCCTGGGCCCAGAGGTGGAGCAGCGTCATGTCGGACACGCCGCCGCGCACGCCGCGGGCTGCGAACCGCGCCGCAATGGCGCGCAGCTTGCGGCGGCCGGCGGGCGTGGCGTAGGTGTTGAGCACAAAGGCGATGAAGCGCTGCAGGCCCATCGCGGTCCAGTAGCTCACGTGCGGCGATATCTGGCATGGGTCCCAGCCGTCGCGGGGGCGCATGTAGGAGCCGGAGAAATCCGCCTTTCCGGCCACGCGCCGTATGTGCGCGCCGACGCCGCGAAACAGCAGCACGTCGCTGTCGATCAGCACGAACTCGCGGCACTCCGGATGCGCCTTGAGATATTCGGCCAGGAGGAAGTAGCGCCGGAAGCAGATCTTCTCGAACTCCGGCGAGTTGCTGGACAGGTGCACATAGTGGCTGCACAGGCGCTCGTAGTCGGGTCCGGCGTCGGTGCCCGCCAGCACGACGAGATGCTCCTCGGCCCGGGCCGCGGACTCGCGGCACAGCAGCAGGGTCTTGTTCTGGCGGTCTTCCACCACGATGAATGCGAGAGCGTTGGTCATGGGCTATGGAAAAAAGATGGCGTTGGTCGTGGGTCGGCGCTCAGGGCCGGGGCGCGGTGGCGCTGCGCACCAGCGCGATGTGCGTGGGTAGAAAGCGGTAGTCCGAGTCCAGCGGCAGGTCGAGCGTGAACAGCCCGCCGCGCGCTTTCGCATCGGCGATCCAGTCGCGCACCTGGGCGGCCGTGAAGCGCGGCGCAGTGGTCTGGCCCCACGACGCGCCGAGCGGCGTGAGCACGTGGAACGCCAGGCCCGATGCGGGGGTGGTGGAAGGCACCGAAGGCGCCGGAGGCTGCAGGAGCTCGCCCGCCATGAGGTTCTGGCACGGCGCGGCCTTGGCACTGAAGCGCTGCGGCCCCTCGCCGGAGTTGAAGGCGAGCCACCGCTTGGGCGCACCGGTGCGCGCGGCGGCGCAGAGCCCGTTCCAGTCTTCGGCCGACATGCCCTTGGTGTTGTAGACACCGTCGAACCACCAGCCCTTGGCCAGCGCGCCGTAGTGTTCCGACCATTCCCGGACCACCGCGGTCCATCCGGCGATGAAGCGCGCGGGCGGCGGCTTCTGCTCCGAAACATCGCCCAGGCAATCCATCAGGTAGGCATCGCCCTGCGGCGCACGGAAGGGCAAATACAGCACCAGCCCAATGCCGCGGCGCTGCAAGGCGCGGGCGATCTCCATCGGCAGGTCGCGCGGTGGGCGGTTCTCGATGCTGCCGGGGCACAGCAGCTCCAGCGCCGCATTGGGCGCGATGAACTGGCCGTTGTTCTGGCCGAGCGTCAGGATGAGGTAGGAGGCCCGCATGCGTGCGAGCGATGCCGCAAGCGCCTCGGCATCGAATCGCGCCACATCGGCGATGGTCTGCTTGTCGGGCAGGTAATGCACCATCACCCCGAAGCCCGTCATCGGCGGCGCGGCCGACGCCGCGCAAGCCGCGCACAGCAGCCATGCCGGGAGAAGCCGCCGAAGAGCGCCTGCAAGCCAGGTCATCACATGGCCCCCGCGAGCGAAACGGCTTCATGCTTGAGCGTGAGGTAGCGCCTTGCCACCGTGCCCGGTGCGCAAGCTTCGGCGAGCGGCCAGGCCGGCTGCTTGGCCCGGTGCTCGGCCAGGTAGCGCGACAAACCGTCGAGGTCGGTGGAGCCGTTGCCGATGAAGAAGGCGTAGTCGCCGAACAGCTCCCTGTGCACGGGAATGTCCGACAGCAGGAGCGGCACGCCCAGCGTGGCGGCCTCGGCGGCGGAAAGGTTGAAGCCCTCGAACGCCGACAGCGAAATGAAGGCCGCCGCGCCGCAGTAAAGCTGCGTCAGTTCCTTGCGCGAAACCATTCCCCTGTGGCGCACGCAGCCGCTGATGGCGGGATCCATGCGGGCGGCCATCCGCTTCACTTCTGCGGCGCCGTTGCCGGTAACGTCCAGCCAGTCGACCAGGCCCTCGCGCTTCATGCGCTCGAACAGCTTCAGCGTGCCGTCGAAGTTCTTGTGCGGGTAGTAGTGGTACGAGGCGATGAGGTAGCGCTCGCCAATGGCCGCCGCGCGTGCCGGCTTGACCGGGCCCGGCGGGCCGGGCGAGCGCGTCGCATCGACCGGGTTGAAGATGACGTTCGGGTGCTCGCAGCGCCCGAAGTAGCGCTCGAAATCCTGCTGGCTGCTCCTGCTGATGAACACCACATCGGCCGCGCTGCGCGCCACGCGCCGCAGGCACCAGTCGAGCCACAAGCGCTTGGTGCGGCTGAAATACTGCGGGTAGGCCTTGTACTGCAGGTCGTGCACCACCACGATCGAATCGCGGTGGCGCCCGAAAAGCGTGAACGGAAGGAAGTAGTTGGGGAACAGCGAGAACACCGTCTCGCCGGACACCAGCGCCCTCAGCCGGTGATAGTTGTAGAGCGCTATCTCCAGCAGGAACCGGCTGATCTTCAGGCGCTGCGCGGCGGCGTAGATGCGCGGGTGCCGCTCGCTGATCGGCTGGATGTGGTCGCCCTTGCACATGCGCATCCTGCGCAGCAGAAGATCGGACACATTCAGCACGCCGCCCGCGCCCTTGTTGAGGCTGATCGAGTCGTAGAAGAGGTATTTGTACATGGTGAAACCTCACGTCGTGCCCTGGGCGTAGATCGCCGGCGCGCGGCGCGGCTGGCGAAACCGCGAGCTCAGCAGCCCGGCAAAAACCGCCGCGATCAGCCCCGAGGCCGCGAACGGGCCCCACCCGAGAATCGGGCCGCGCATGAAGGGCACATATGCGGCCAGCAGCACCAGAGCGCACAGGTAGGTGCTCGAGAGCGCGGCATGCGGCTGGGCCACCTTGTCGAGCACGCGGAACAGGGCCGAGACCGCCAGGCCGAGCATCACCGGCCCCGCCAGGCCGAAGTCGAAGTACGCCGTGGTGAATGGCGGCAGCGAGAGGTTGCTCTGCGAGAAGTTGCCCAGCACGGCCGGCCATCCCAGGGGGTCGAACTCCGGATACATCTTCAGGCTGCGCGGCAACATGAAAGAGAAGGCCGACAACAGGTAGCGGCCAAAACCGAGCTCGGGTTCGGGCGCGCGCTCCAGCAGCCCGGCCACGATGTACATCGCGTCGAAGTCCTGGCTGTAGGGAAAGGTGGTTAGCGTCTCGCCCCAGAAGCTGCCGCGAGAAATCAGGTTCAGCACCGGGCCGAGGCCGGCGATGGCACCGAAGATCAGCATGGCGAGCAGCCAGCGGCGCTTCACGCCGAGCACGTAGATGAAAAGCGGCAGCAGGCCGATCAGCAGGATCTGCCGCGGCGTGTTGACCGGATAGGCCGCAATGCCGGCCAGCACCAGCGCAAAGCCGGCGGCGCACCACGACCAGATCGTCCGGCGGCGGTATGCGTGGATGGCCAGCGCCACGAAGCACATCAGTACGATGAGCTTCGGCAGCGTCGAATAGACGATGAAATCGACCGGAAGGTTCTGGCCTTCGTCCGGCAGGCCGCGCGCGATGAAGTTCAGGTCGGGGCGGATGAACAGCGACGCGAACGCCGCGACCGTGCCGCTCAACAGCAGCAGCACGGGGTGCGCAACGCCGGCGATCTGCGTCTCGGGCACGCCGGCCCCGCGCGCGAGAGCCGGGGCCGCCGCCTCATGCATGCCGAACCTGGCGGCCTCCACACCCGCCATGTACAGCAGCAGCAGCGTGATGGCTTGCGTGTGCGCGCCCGCGCCGATCACGCCCGTGTCCCAGAACGAAACGTCGGCCGCGATCTGCATGGCCGGCGCCACCGAGAAGTAGGTGAGGATGGCGGTGTAGTGGATCAGCAGGAACGTGCTCGTTCCCGCGGCGCCGAGCGTTGCAAGCTGCACCAGCGAGAGCACGCACACCGCCGCGTAGCCCCAGACCGGGTCTACCTGGGCGCATGCGAACGCAGCCGCAATGCCGAACCAGAAGCAGAGTGTTCTCATGACAGGCCTTGTAGAGGTCGGGGGTGTGAAGTGTTCGGCTCAGGCGTGGGCGATCTCTTGGACCGGGCGGATCGCCTCCTGGTAGGCCGCATAGGTGCGGCGCAGGCCTTCTTCGAGCGGCACCGTGGCGTGCCACCCGATGGCGGCTGCGCACGACACGTCGAGCAGCTTCCTGGGCGCGCCGTCCGGCTGCGAGGTGTCGAAGCAGATCCGGCCGCGGTAGCCGACGACGTCGCCGATCAACGCTGCCAGTTCGCCGATCGACAGGTCTTCACCCGTGCCGAGGTTGATGTGGGCGCACATGGGCGTGGTGTGCTGCTCGTAGCTGTCGCGCGTCATGTCCATCACCGCGATGCAGCCGTCGGCCATGTCGTCGACATAGAGGAACTCGCGCCGCGCGCGGCCGGTGCCCCAGATCACCACCTCGGGGGCGTTCTCTGCCTTGGCCAGGTGAAAGCGCCTGATGAGGGCCGGCACCACGTGGCTGTTCTGCGCGTGGTAGTTGTCGCCGGGCCCGTAGAGGTTGGTGGGCATCACGCTGCGGTAGTCGATGCCGTGGGAGGCGCCGTACTGCCGGTTGTAGCTCTCGCACAGCTTGATGCCTGCAATCTTCGCGATTGCATAGGGTTCGTTCGTCGGCTCGAGCTTGCCGCCGAGCAGCGCACCTTCGTGGATGGGCTGCTCGGCAAGCCGCGGGTAGATGCAGCTCGAGCCGAGGAACAGGAGACGCCTGACGTTCGCAAGGAACGCCTGGTGCGTGACATTGGCGGCGATCAGGAGGTTCTGGTAGATGAACTCCGCCGGGTAAGTCATGTTGGCGTGGATGCCGCCGACCCTTGCCGCCGCGAGATAGACCTGGTCGATCTGCTCGGTGGCGAAGAACCGGCGCACGGCCTCCTGGTCGAGCAGGTCGAGCTCCTCGCGGCCCCGCGTGACGACCTCGTGCCCCAGGCCCCGCAGGCGCTTCATGAGCGACTGACCCACCATGCCGCGATGACCAGCAACGTATATACGCATATGTTCTTTCGGTTGAAGGTTGAGGATTGAGATGGTCGGAACAGGGAGTGCGCGCGCCCCCGGCGCCTAGCCGGAACCCTTTGCGCCCGCGACCACCAGAAAGGTTTTCAGCAGGATCACGATGTCCTGGCGCAGAGACAGCGTGGCGACGTAGTCGGCGTCCATGGCGGCCCTGCGCCGGTAGCTGACTTCGCTGCGCCCGCTCACCTGCCACAGGCCGGTGATGCCCGGGCGCACCGAGCAGTAGTGGCCCCAGTAAGGGCCGTACAGGTCCTTCTGCGAGAACATGCAGGGGCGCGGGCCGACCATGCTCATGTCGCCCTTGAGCACGTTCCAGAACTGCGGCAGTTCGTCGAGGCTGTACTTGCGCAGGAACGCGCCGAAGGGCGTGATGCGCGGGTCATGCTCGAGCTTCTGGTACATGTCCCATTGCCGCCGCGCCTCTTCGTTCTCCCGCAGGTGGCGCGCCAGCACCGCGTCGGAGTCGGCCACCATCGAGCGGAACTTGTAGAAGCTGAAGACGCGCCCGTCCCGGCCGTAGCGCGGCTGCTTGTAGATCGCCGGGCCGCCGGAGGTCAGCCGCACGCCGAGCCACACCAGCGCGTAGACCCAGCCCAGGAAGAGGAAGAAGCAGCTCGCCATCACGATGTCCATACCGCGCTTGGTGGCCATCAGCAACCGCGAATTGCCCGCCCACTGGACGGGAGCATTCGATCGCAGGGTGTTCACGCTGTCGCTCCCTCCGCGGCGGCCGCGGCTGCGACCGGCGTTGCGGGCCGGGGCAGTTCGGGCGCGGTCGGATAGTCGTGTGCCCGCAGCCGGTAGGCACCGTAGCGGTAGGCAAGGCTGCCGTAGTAGCGCCGGCGCGTGTCCAGCGCGTTGAGCACCACGCCCTGGAAATGCGCACCGGCGTGCCGCAGCTGCTTCACGCTTTCGGTCAGGTCGCCCAGCTCGTTGTCGCCGGCGCGCGCAACCATGAGCAGCGTGCCCATGCAGGTCGCCATCTCGGCCGTTTCCGATGCGAGCAGGGTGGGCGGCGTGTCGACGATCACCACGTCATAGCGCGTCGAGACCTTCTCGAGCACGCGGGCGAAGGCATCGCTCGTGAGAAGGCCCGTCGGGTCGGACGGCAACGCGCCTGTCGTCATCACGTCGAGATGCGGCAGGACTCCCTTGTGGATGGCGCCGTCGAGCTCGATGGAGCCCTGGATCAGCTCCGAGAGGCCGCCTGTGCGCTTCAGTCCGAAGCGGGGTGCCACGCTGCTGCGCCGCAGGTCGGCATCGATCAGCAGCACGCACCGGCCGCTCGATGCAAGCACCGCCGCGAGGTTGGACGACACGAAGGTCTTGCCCGCGCCGGGCGTGGCGCTGGAAATCATGATCCGGTTGTTCAGCGCGCGCGGCATCGCGAACTTCAGCGCGGTGCGCAGCCGCCGCAAGCCCTCGAGCGCCGGATCGTCCGGATGAGCCGCCGCCAGCAGGTGCACGCCGGGCTTGCCGTGGAGCACGGCGCGGTCGAGATGGCGCTGCTGGTCGCTCAGAGTGACGGTGCTGTACACGTCCAGGCCCGTGTGGGTTTCGATCTCGGCCGGGCTGGCGATGGTGTTGCGCCACGACCTGCGCATGAAGGTCGAGGCCGCGCCGAGGAACAGGCCCGCCAGCAGCGCAAGCGCCATGGTGATCGAGGCCTTGGGTCGGATCTGCTTTTCAGGCGTCAGCGCCTGGTCGAGCACGCGCACGTTGCCGATGCGCCCCTCTTTCGCGAGCCGCATCTGCAGCGAGCTGTTCAGGAGCGACACGTAGAGGTCGGTGTTGACCTTGATGTCCCGCTGCATGCGCAGCGAGTCCTGCTGCATCATCGGCATGCGCCGGATGCGCTGCTCCACGCCGCCGAGCGCCTTCTTCAGCGAGGCGATCTGCGCGTCGATGGTCATGACGCTCGGGTCGCGGGCCGTGAAGCGCTCGGTCAGCTCCAGCCGCTTCTGCGTTGCATCGAAGAGCTTCGTCTGCAGGTCGATGTTCTGCGACAGCGCGTTGCGCGCCTCGTCGTCGAGGCTGATCGTGCCGTTGCGGTTGCGGTACTGGTTGTAGACCTCTTCGGAGTCCTCCAGCTGCTGCTTGAACTTGGGCAGCTCGCCGCCCAGGAAGTTGAGCGCGCGCTGGGCCTGTGCCGTCTTCTGGTCGATGTTCACGCGAACATACAGCCGAGCGACTTCATTGAGGAGGTTGGCCAGCTGCGTGCGGTTGCCGGTCTGCCAGCTCACGTCCATCACCGAAGACTGCTTGCCTTTTTCGATGACGCGCAGGTCCTTCTGCAGCTCGAGCAGGGTGAGCTGCTTCGACTGGCGCACCAGCGAGAACGCAGCGCCCGGCAACCCCGAGACGGAGCCCACCAGCAGGTGCACAGGGCCGAGCGGCGTTTCGGCGTCGAGCGGCGTGCCGACCTTGCCTTCGAGCGGCGCATCCAGCTTGGGGTGCGTCAGCGTGTAGGCGCCGTTCTCGCCCGCGGTCAGCAGGAAGCGCGTGCCCTCCAGATCCGTCGGCACGTCCATCTGCGCCACCACGATGCGCTCGTTGCCGCTCACGTAGCCCGAAAGGCCCGCAAAACCGGGTTCGGAGAGCGTCTTCGCGCGGCGTGCGAGCCAGGGGCCGACGATCGGCAGATAGAGCGGCTCGGCCTCGATGTAGAGCTTGGTGTTCTCGATGGCCTGCCCGAGCACCAGGCGCGACTTCAGGATCTCGGCCTCGCCGGCCGTCGGCGTCTTGGCGTTCAGTGCGCTGCTCGCGGAGTCGCCGACCAGCGTGCCGCCCGAGCGCTCCGGGTCTTCGACCTGGATGAGCACGTTGGCCTCGTACACGCGCGGCCCGAACATCGCGTAGGCGGCGCCGATCAGCAGCGCCACCGCGGTGATCTTCGCGATCTTCCATCGGTTGTCGATCAGCAGGTCGATGTGCTCCCGCAGTCTTGAAGGAGGCTGCTCGGAAGCCGGCGCCGCATCTGTGGGGGCGGTAACCATGGGTTGCCAGTGCGCATTCATGAGATCACCTTTTTGGGTTGCCTGGACGGGAGGGGAGGGTTCAGCGGCGGCTTGCCGTGCCGCCAAGGTTCACGACCTGCGCGGCGGGAAGGATCAGGCTGATGACGCGGTTCCATCGCACCAGCGGCACCGGGTCGATGTAGACGACGTCGCGCGCCTGCAGCGGAAAGCGGTCGGCCAGCGCCAGCGCCACCGGGTTCTTCGCGTCGAGGTGGTAGATCTCGGGCACTTCGCCGCGCGAGTTGCGCACCACGTAGATCTGGCCGGGCGACGAGGTCAGCAGGTCGGGCCCGCCCGCATCGCCCAGCGCCTCGTTCAGGCTGAGCCGGCCGTTGCGCATCAGCAGGGCCGAGGGGTTGCGGATCTCGCCCATCACATACACGCGGCTGTCTTCGCGGGTGCCCACGTTCACGAGGTCGCCGTTCTGCAGCGGAATGCGGCTCGCGTCGAAGCCGTAGCGCTGCAGCAGCGGCAGGTCGATGGTCACCGTGCGATCGCCGCGCGTGAGGGTCACGCGGGAGCGGTCGGCGGCCGTGGTCACGCTGCCGGCGCGGTTGATCGCCTCTGCAAGCGTCATCGGCACGTCGGTGAAGATCTGCAGGCCCGGGGTGCGGACCTCGCCTTCCACGTACACGCGGCGGCTGCGGAACGACTGGATCCGAACGCTGACCAGCGGGTCTTTCACGAAGGGTGAAATGCGCCGCGTGATCAGGTCTGAGGCGGCGCTTTCCGTCATGCCCTCGACCTTGGTGCGGCCGATGTAGGGAAAGCTGATCTCGCCCGATCCGTCGACGATGAAGCCGGGAGCCACGCTCACGCCCGTCGGGTCCGACTGCTGCGAGATCACGGCGCCCGCATTGGGCATGAGTTCCGGATGCCGGTACACCACGATGCCGATCACGTCGCCTGGAGCGATCGTGTAGGCCGGGGCCTTGCCGAAGAGCTGCCGCACCTCCGCCGGCACGCCCTGCGGCTCCTGCGCGGCGCGGGTGCGGATCAGCTCGGGCGTGATGGGAACGATCTTCGGCTCGCCTTCCGCGTGGGAGCTGCTCCAGCCGCTGGTGTCCGGCGTCTTGAAGCCGGGAATCCCGCAGCCAGCCAGGCACAGCGGCAGCACCAGCGCAACCACCGACCCGATCCGGCGTCGGACGCGCTCGCGGGCGGAAGCTTGGACGGACGCGGGGGCAACGGGTGCGCCGCGCGAAGAACTGGCTGGGTCAAGGTGTGCCATGGGATGGTCCTTTGCTCGTGGGGGATCCTGAAAGTCCTGGAATGGGTTCACTGCGGCGCGTAGGCGCCATGCAGCGGGGGCTCGGCAACGGCCGGCGTGGGGCTCACGGTGCGGCGCTCGGCGCCGGCGCCCGAGGCGCATGCGGTCACCCAGTCGCCGACCGACTGGAGAAAGAGCTGCTGGCCCTTTGCCGTGCAGAAGGTGTGGTCGAGCTCGCGCATGAACTCGTACTGGAGGGCCTGCGCGAAGGGCTCGCGCCGGAAGGGCCCGAGCTGGTCGCGGCCGCGGTCCGACACATGCAGGGAGCCCGAGTACAGCAGTTGCACCGCCACCTTCCGTTCGACCAGGCGCTTCATGGCCGCGCCGAACCACAGGGCGTTGACCTGCGGCGGCTTTCTTTCCGTGAAGAAGCCGGGCAGCGCCTTTGTCGAATGGCTGCGCAGAAAGTGCCGCTGGAGCCAGCGCTTGGCCTTGCCGGCGAACGCCGGGTGCGCGGGGGCTGCAATGGCGCGCCGCACCGTGCGCTCCCAGCGTGAGCGCCATTCCGGAAACGCGAAGCCGTCGAACAGCGAAATTGCGACCACGCGCGGGTCTGCTTCGGCCACCGCCATGGCGTGCTCCACGCCCGAGCACATGGCCACGATCACGAACTGCCGGATGCCCATCGTTTTCTCGAGCAGGTCCATGCCGGCCTGCAGGTCGTGCATGGCGCGGGTCTGCAGGTCGTGCGAAAAGTCGGACGCCTCGCTGTCTCCCACGCCGCCCAGGTCGAAGCGCAGGCTGCTCACGCCGCGCGCGGCCAGCACATGCGCCAGCTTCACGTTGATGCGGCGCGGGCCGATGCGATGGTTGGCGCCCATGTTGAACATCAGGCATGCGGCGGTGGCCGGCACTTGCCGCGCGGGCATCGTGACGGTGCCGACCAGCGAGTTGCCGGCGCCGAACCGCACCGGGGTTTGCGTCATGTCATTCATGAAGGGCCCCCTGCAGGCGGTTGAGCGCGTCGGCCGGAACCATGGCGCTGTTGGGGTAGGGGTCTGAAGTCCAGTCGAGCCGGTGCTGGAAGTACGCAAGGCGTACCGGCATGTAGCGCGACTGCTGCTCGGCCGCCCACTGCGCCGTCTCTTCGTCGTCCGGCCCTGTGAGCACCAGCGTGTCGTGCAGGGCCGTGAGCGGGAGCGATTCAGGCGTGAGCGTGGCCAGCTGCGTGCGCAGCGTGGGCGAAAGCGAGGTGCCCAGTGCCTCCTCGGGCATGGCGCCGGGCTCGCGCGAAAGGCTGCGGCGCCACGCCAGGTCGGGAATGCAGAAGGTCGTGTCGAGGGCCGCCACATGCTCTTCGCGCAGCAGGCGCGCATAGCGGCGCCCGTCGATCACCGGCTCCCACAGCACCAGCCGCGCCGGGTCGCAGCGCCCGTTGCGCGCCGCCAGCACGGCCAGGGTGGCGCCGAGCCGCGCGCCCACCCAGACGATGCGGCTCCCCGGTGCGCGCCGGCGCAGCTCTTCATGCGCAGAGCACAGGTCGCGCCGCCAGCCGTCGAGCTCGCCGTCGTCCTCGTCGCCCGGTGAATCGCCGGTGCCGTAGAAGTCGAAGCGCAAGGTTGCGATGCCGGAGCGCGCCAGGCGTTCGGCCAGCACCTTGAAGAAGCGGTGCGTGCGCATGCCCTCCTGCCCGAAAGGCGGACAGATGAGCACCGCAGTGTTTCCGGGCAGAGCTTCCTCGGCGGCGTGGAACAGGCCGAAGATCTGCCGCGATGCGGGGCCGAAAAGGAATGGATAGGGGGTCATGCAAAGCTCTCCGTTGCCCCGCGCGGCACGCTGGCGCGGGTGTGGGTCTGCCGCCACTCGGCGATCGATCCCACGCTGTCCATGCGCGAAGGCGCGGGCTGCAGCACAAGCCACAGGATTCGGCCGGCGACCGGCACCTCGACGCTGCGGCAGTCCGCGTCCACACCCACTTCAAAGCGCTCCGGAGGCACGATCAGCCCCAGCCCGATGGCCTTGAGGCAGGCCTCCTTGCGCGTCCAGCAGGTGAGAAAGGCCTGGTCGCGCTCGTTGGCGGGCAGGGCGCGCAGCGCTTCGTTCTCCAGCCGCGTGAAATGCGTGGCGGCAAGTGCCAATGCGTCGGGCACCGGGCGAAGCTGCTCCACGTCCACGCCCAGCGGGCCGCGCTCGCCGATGGCGATCAGGCCCAGCCCCTGGCTGTGGCTCAGCGAGAAATGAACACGCGGCCAGCCCAGCAGCGACGGCTTGCCGAAGGCGCTGTGCGTGAAGCGCAGCGCATCGGCGCGTGCGCCGGTCTGCTCGGCCAGCGCGTAGCGCAGCGCGGCGTGCGCCGCCACGTAGCGTTGCCGCTCCTGGGGAAAGCGGAACTGTCCGGCGCGTGTGCGTTCCTCCTTGGAGAGGATCAGCGCGGCGCCGGGACCGGCGCAGTCATCCAGGTCGAAATACCGGCAAAGCGGTGCGTCGACAGAAGAAAGGGCGAAGGCCGCGTGTCCCATGATCGTTACTCCTTGCGCAGCCAGCCGCCGAAGGTGCGGCTCAGCAGGCCCTCGCCGCGCGCACCGGCCTTGAGGTTGCCCATGGCCAGCGGCGCGAGCTCCGAGAGATCGGCGCTGTCATGCGCTTCGCGGGCGGAGGCTGCGATCTGGCCGAGGTTCTCGAACAGGTAGCGGCGCGACTGCACGCGATAGCCCAGCGTCTGCTCGGTCTGCTGCAGCGCCCGCAGCACGAGCAGCGAATCTCCGCCGAGGTCGAAGAAGTTGTCCGTCGGGCGGATGTCGTTCACGTCGATGCCGATCACCGAGGCCCAGATCTGCGCGAGGCGGGCGTGCTCCGGGTTCAGGAGCGTTTCGTCCGCCTTCGGGGCCACGGCCGTGCCGTTGACCGGTGCCGCGGCCGTGGCCTTGAGCGGATCGACCGCCGCGAGCTTGCGCAGGTACACGGCGCTGGCCGAGCCTTCTTCGGTGGACAGTTCGTCCAGCGTGGCTTCGGGATGCTCGGCGGCCCGTTGCAGCAACTCCAGGTAGCGGTCGCGCAGGTGCGCGCCGGTTTCGCGCAGGTAGATGTCGGCGTTGTAGTTCAGCGCGCCCTCCAGCCCGTGCGGCTTGTCCATCAGCCACATGCCGATGTCGTCGGTGGCGCCGTGCTGCATCAGGTGCAGCTGGCGGGTTTGCAGGCTGCCCAGGCGCCGTGCGCGGTCGCGCGCGTCCTGGAACGAGAACATCGTCTGGTAAGGGCCGACCGCGCGGATGCGGGCGCCCAGGGCGGGCTCCGCCATGAGCCGCTCGAACGGCACCTGCTGGTAGTTCATGATCGACAGCAGCTCACGCTTCACGTAGCGCATGAACTCGGCGAGCGGCTGGTCCAGCTTGACCTGCAGCGACACCGGCAGCACGTTGTTGAAGAAGCCCATCACGTCTTCGGTCTCGGGCTGCTGGCGGCCGCGCACCGGGTTGGCGATGACGATCGACTCCGAGCCGATGACCCGGCTCATGGTGAGCGCATAGATGCCGAAGGTCAGCATGCTCAGCGTCACGTCCACGTCGCGGGCCACCTTGCGCAACTGCTGCGTGGTCGCAAGGTCGACGCGGATCCACTGCGCGCCGCCCTGGCCGCTCTTGCCCGAGCGCCGCGGCATGTCGGTGTTGGGCAGGCGCGGCATCGGCGCCTCGGCGAAGCGCTTCAGCCAGAAGTCCAGCTGCTCCTGGAAGCCGGGCTCGTTCATCCAGTTGGCCTGCCATTCGGCATAGTCGCCATGCGTGGTGGCAAGCGCGGGCAGGCCGTGCGGGCGACCGCGTTCCGCCGCGTCGTAGATGGCGGAGAGCTCGCGCTGGAGCAGATCGAATGACCAGCCGTCCCAGATCAGGTGGTGCGGCACGAACACGAACACATGCTCATGCGCATCGAGCTGGAACACCGCCGCATGCATCATGGGCGCGCGGTGAATGTCGATCGGCCGGTCGGCAAGCTCCTGCATGCGATCGGCCAGCTCGGCTTCGCGCTGATCGGCCGGCAGGTTGCGCAGGTCGATGAACGGCAGTTCGAAGTCCACCGCCTCCGACATCGCCTGCACCGGCTGCCCGGTGTGCGGGTCGGTCGCCATGCGGGTGCGCAGGGCGGGCTGGCGGCGAATGATTTCCCTGAACGCGGCCTCGAAGCGCTGCATATCGAAGTTGCCGGTCAGGCGCTGGGCGGCGGGCGCGTTGTAGACCGAGCGGCCGGGATGCAGGTCCTCCATGAACCGGATGCGTTCCTGCGACGGCGTCAGCGGCGCCGTCTTGCGATTGATGCGGCAGGGCAGCGGCGCCTGTGCCCGGGAGCCCGCGCTTTGCAGGCCTTCGACCACGGCGGCCAGCTTTTCGGCCGTGGGCGCTTCGAACAGCGAGCGCAGCGGCAGCGTGATCTTGAACTCGCGGCTCAGCAGCGTGGTCAGGCGCGAAGCCAGCAGCGAATGGCCGCCCATGGCGAAGAAGTCGTCCCGCATGTCGAGGCCGGGCAGGCTCAGCACCTTTTCCATGGTTTCGAGCACCTTGCGTTCGCAATCGGTGCGGGGGGCCGCGCCGCGCCGCGCCTCGTCGCGCGAGACGGCCTGCGGCGGCGGCAGCGAAACCCGGTCGACCTTGCCGTTGGGCAGCGTGGGCAGCGTCTTCAGCGCCACCACGTGCTGCGGCAGCATGAAGGCGGGCAGGTGCTCGCGCAGGTGCGCCATCAGCACGTCCTGGTCGAACTCGACACCGGGCGTGAGCGCAAGGTAGGCCACCAGGCGCACGTCGCCCGGGCTGTCTTCGCGCGCCACGACCACGCAGCGCGAAACGCCGGCCACCTCGCGGCAGCGCGCCTCGATCTCGCCCGGCTCGATGCGGTAGCCGCGCACCTTGAGCTGGAAGTCCAGCCGGCCCAGATGCTGGATCAGCCCGTCGTTGCGCCAGCGGCCGCGGTCGCCGGTGCGGTACAGCCGCTTGGCCGTTCCGAAGATGCGGGCGGTGACGAAGCGCTCGGCCGTGAGCTCGGGCCGGTCGATGTAGCCTTGCGACAGCCCGTCGCCGGCAATGCAGATTTCTCCCGGCACGCCGATGGGGCAGGGCTGCAGGTCGGCGTCGAGAATCCAGATCTCGGTGTTGTCCACCGGGTGGCCGATGGACACGCCGCGCGATGCCACGGCCTTGGGGTCGACCAGCCATGCGGTCGAATACACCGTGGTTTCGGTCGGGCCATAGCCGTTCCAGAGCTCCGAAAGACGCTCGCACAGCGCAAGCGCAAAGCTCGGGCGCAGCGGCTCGCCGCCGATCCAGCCGCGAAAGCCCGGTGCGCCCGGCCATTGGGCGTCGAGCAGCAGCTGCCACATGCCGGGCGTGGCCTGCAGGAAATTGATCTGCTCTTCCTGAAGCAGCGTGCTCAGGCGCACGCCGTCCATGGCCAGTTCGCGCTGCACCATCACGATCTCGGCGCCCACGGCCAGCGGCAGCAGCAGGTCGGGCACCGCCATGTCGAACGACAGCGTGGTCACCGCGGCAATGCGGTCGCTGGCGTTCATGCCGGACTTCCTCTGCATCCACTGCAGCAGGTTGGCCACCGATGCGTGCCGCGCGGAGACGCCCTTGGGCAGGCCGGTGGAGCCGGAGGTGTAGATCACATAGGCAGGGTCGTCCGGGCCGGCGTCGTCTTCGCTCGGGGGCAGGGGATCGCCGGAGGCCTGTTGCCAGGCGCTGTCGCGGTCGATCTCGAACACCTGTTCGCCCGCGCCCTCGCGCCAGCTGCGCGGCGCCGCGGCAATGTCCGACGAGGTCAGCAGCAGGCTGAGGCCGGCATCCTTGGCGTAGTGGTCGAGGCGCGCCTGCGGAAAGGCGGGGTCGAGCGGCACGTAGGCGGCGCCCGCCTTGAGCACGGCGACCATTGCAAGCACCATCTCGAGGCTGCGCTCCAGGCACAGGCCCACATGGTGGCCGCGCCGCACGCCGCGCTCGCGCAATGCACGCGCGAGCCGGTTGGACTGCGCGTCTAGTTCGGCATAGGTGAAGATTCGCGCGCCGTCGCGCACGGCAGGGCGGTCAGGCTGCAGAGGCACGCGGGCCAGGAAACGTGCGAGCGCATGCGGCGCGCCTTCCAGCGGGGTGGGCGGCGGCTGCAACGCGATGAGTTCTTGCGCGCCTTCCGGTGAAAGCACCTCGAGCCGGCCGACGGTTTCGCCCGGATTGCGCGCGGCCGAGCGGAGCACGCACTCGAACATGTCGAGCCAGCGCTGCACGCTGGCCTCGTCGAACAGGTCGGCGTTGTATTGCGCCTCCATCTGCAGCCCGCCGTCGAGCGGGCGCAGGTTCAGGAAGAGCTCGAAGTTCTCGTACTGGCGGGGGATGGTGTCCTGCGTGACATCCAGGCCGGTGAAGGCCTGCGTGCTGCTGGCCACGTCGGGGTCGACGTTGAACACCACGCTCACCAGCGGCAGGCGGCTCGGGTCGCGCTGCAGCGCAAGCTTGCCCAGCAGCGCGCCGTAGGTGAGCGCCTGGTGGTCGAAGGCATCGAGCACGGCGGTGCTGCATTCGCCCAGCAATGCGTCGAAGCGCATCTGGCCGTGCGCGGCAAGGCGCAGCGGCAGCAGGTTGACGCAGTGGCCCACCAGGTCGGGCATGTCGCGCGCGATCTGGCCCGACGCCGGAATGCCGACCACGATGTCGTCCTGCCCGGTAAGGCGGTGCAACGTGGCGACAAAGCCGGTGAGCAGGCCCGCGAACAGGCTGGCGCCGGTCTTAGCGCTCATCGAGCGCAGCGTGGTCACCAGGCGGCGGTCGAGCAGCCGCTCGGCGCGGCGCGAGCTGAAGGTGCGCGTGGCGGGGCGCAGGTGGTCGAGCGGCAGCTCGATCACGGGCAGGGTTCCGCCGGGAAAGCGCTCCAGCCAGTAGTCCACATGCACCTGCATGTCGGGATGCGCGGCTTCGGCGGCTTCTTCCGCGGCAAAGGCCGCATAGGTCGGCGCCGGCTTGAGCCGCAGGCCGTTGCCGGTTTGCTCGGCATACAGATGGCCGAGCTGCTCGGTAATGACCACCCACGACCAGCCGTCGCAGACCACATGGTGCGCCGACATGACGAGTTCATGCTCGGCATCGCCAAGCCGGTACAGCACGGCGCGGAACAGCGGGCCTTGCTCCAGCGAGAAAGGCGTGCACACCGCGGTGTCGTGGGCCGTCTTCAACGCCTGTGCCCGGGCTTCGGGCGAGAGGCCGCTCAGGTCCTTTTGCTCCATCGGGTCTTCGGGCGGCTGGCCGACCAGCATGCAGGTGCCGTCGGGCGAGACCGTGGCGCGCAGCGACTGGTGGCGCGCGACGAGGCGTGCCACGGCACGCGCCATGGCATCGCGGTCGAGCGGCCCGCGAAAGCGCAGCAGCACCGATTCGTTGTACGAGAGCGAGGCTTCGGTGCTCATCGTTGCGCCGAGCCAGACTTCGCGCTGCGATTCAGTCGTCGGAATGACGCATTCGATAAGGCCCGCGGCGGCGGGGGGGCGAAGAACGGCGTTCATGCTGTGGCCTTTCCATTGATCAGATGGCTGGGGGAAGAGGTGGTGTCGGGCACGTACCAGAAGGGCTGGCCATCGATGTCGCGGGCGAGAACGGAGCCGTCTTCTTCCTCGGCCTTGCGGTAGTCGAAGCCGGTGATGACCGTTGCGCGGCGCGGCAGGAATCCGGATTCCTGCATCTCGGCCACGGACTCCTTGAATGCGCGCTGGATGGTCTCGATGTCCTCGGCGCTGTGCGCGCTCGTGAGGAAGCACGGGAAGTTGTCCAGGATGTGCACGCCGCGGCTGCGCATCATTGCGAACAGCAGGTCCTGCAGCGGATGGTCTTCGAGCCAGCTCACGCGCCAGAGCGAAGCGAAGTGCCTGATGGCGATGGGCGCGCCCACCTCGGCGCACCACGCAGTGAGCTCCTCGGCCATCGTGCCCGTGCTGGTGCTGAGGCCGATCTGCAGCGCGGGGCCAGCCTCTTTCAGATAGGTGAGCGATGCCTTGGCCGCGGCCAGCGCGAGCGGGTGCCGCACGAAGGTGCCGGCAAAGTAGGTCACGCCCACGCCGGGAATGGAGTCGTCGCCGTACTGCCAGGCGCCGCCGTCGAGCGCATCCATGAACTCGCGCTTGCCGGCAATCACGCCGACCGGGAAGCCGCCGCCGATCACCTTGCCGTAGGTGGCAAGGTCGGCGCGTATGCCGAACAGTTCTTGCGCGCCACCCAGCCCGACGCGAAAGCCCGTGATGACCTCGTCGAAGATCAGGCAGCTGCCGCTCTGCGCGGTGATGGCACGCACTTCTTCCAGGAACTCGCGCGGCTGGAAGTCGGGGCGGCGGCTTTGCACCGGCTCGGCCAGCACGGCGGCAAGGTCTTCGGCGTTCTCGCGGATGAAGGCCAGCGCCTCGGGCGTGCCGTAGTCCAGCACGCGGATGTCGCCGAACATGCCGCTCATCACGCCGGGCGCGGCCGAGAGGCCCTTGCCGCCCTTGCCGGCGCGAACCAGCACTTCGTCGAAGGTGCCGTGGTAGGAGCCCGTGAACACCACCACGGTGCTGCGCCCGGTGACCGTGCGCGCGATGCGCAGCGCCGCCATGACCGCTTCGGAGCCGGTGTTGCAAAGCGCCGCGCGGTCGCTGCCCGTGAGCTCGCAGATGAGCGCCGTGACTTCGGCGGCCAGCGGATGCTGCGGGCCGATCTCATAGCCCTCGTCGAGTTGGCGGCGCACGGCTTCCTGCACGAAGTCGGGCTGCCAACCGAACATGTTCATGCCGAAGCCGTTGAGCGCATCGACGTATTCGTTGCCGTCCAGGTCCCAGAGCTTCGACCCCTTGGAGCGCTCGATGACGATCTGGTAGGTGATCTCCTTGGTGATCGGGCGAAAGCCGTTGACCACGCGCGGGTCGGCCATGTGGGGGCGGTTGGCTTCGGTGAACTGCTTGCTCTTTTGCGTGCGTGCCACGTAGCGGCGCATGAAGGCCGCAAGCCGCGCCTTTTGCCGGCCGCTCGGCTCGGCGGTGCGCTGCGTGTGGATGCGTGCGATGGCGCCGAAAGCCTTTGTCACGTCGTAGCGCACCGGCTCCTTGGCTGCGGCGGGCTCGTCGGCATTGGGCAGCGCTGGTGAGGCCGGCATCGGCTGCGGCACGGCGGCCTGCATGGCGGGCTGGGTGGCCTGTTGCACCGCCTGTGCAGCCGCGTCATGGGACAGATCCGCCCCGGCGCCCGACAGCAGCGCGAGCTGCTGCCGCATCAATTCCATTTGTTGCGTAACCAGTTGTACAAGCGGTGTGGCGCCGATTCCGCTGGCTTGCAGCGGCGTGAAAAGGGGCGACGGATGCACGGCGGCCGGCACAGTGATTGCCGTTGCCGCAGGGGCAAAAACGGTTGCGCTCACCGGAGCCACTACCGGAGCGATTACCGGAGCAGCCGCGACTGCAGCTACGGATTCGGCCGGCAGGCTTTCCCGCAGGAATGCGCCGAGCGCGTCGAGGCTGCGGTAGTTCTCCATGAGCTGGCGGAAGCTCAGGTTCACCTTGAAGCGCTTCTTGATCTGCGTGGCGACCTGGGTCAGCGTGAGCGAGTCCAGCCCGAGTTCGCTGAAGGCGGCGTTCCCTTCCGCCTGGGCCATGTCGATGCCGGAGATGTCTTCGAACAGAGACCGCAGCCGCGCGTCCAGCGAGGCCTCCGACGAAGCGGATGCGGAAGAAACAGGTAGCGGGGGCGCTGCAGCAACTGTCACGGTCTTCTCCAAAACGGGGGGTGGTACGAAAAGGGCGGGCACGGGCGGCGCGGCTTCCGGCAAGGTGGCCGGCTTTGCCGCGGGGGCCGCGATGTCGACCCAGAAACGCTTGCGCTCGAACGGATAGGTGGGCAGGCGAACCCGCTGGGCGCCGGTGCGCACCGCGAGCCGCGACAACTCGACATCGGCACCGGATGTCCAAAGGCGCGCCAGCGCCAGGCGCAGGGTGCGGGCCTCGTCGGCCGGCTCGCCATGCAGCAGCGGCATCACCTCGCCGGCGCCGTGCTGGCGCACCAGCGTGGTCAGCGCGTTGCGGGGGCCAACCTCGACGAAGAGCGGCCGCGTCGTGTGTTCCATGACGTTGCGCACGGCCGGTGAAAAGTGAACGGTGCCGCGCAGGTGGCGGGCCCAGTAGCTGGCGCTGGTCGCCTCGGCGTCTTCGAGCAGCCGGCCGGTGAGCGTCGAATAGATCGGAATCGTCGGCGGATGCAGTGCCACTTCACTGACCAGCGCTTCGAAGGGCTCGACTGCGCCGTCCATCATTGCGCTGTGGAATGCGTGCGATGTCTGCAGCGGGCGGCTCGGAATGTCTTCTTCCTGCAGCGAGGCCTGCAGCGCCGCAATGGCCTCGAAGGGGCCGGCGGCCACGCAGGCGGTCGGGCCGTTGTCCGCGGCAAGAGATAGCGAATCGCCGAGCCTGGCCGTGAGCTGTTCGGCACCCAGGCGCACCGACAGCATTGCCCCCGCGGGTTGGGCCTGCATGAGCGCGCCGCGGCGGGCGACGAGCCGTGCGGCGTCTTCGAGCCGCATCACACCCGCCAGCACCGCGGCCACGAACTCACCCACGCTGTGGCCGATCAGCGCATGCGGCCGCGCACCCAGCGAGAGCAGCCTGCGTGCCAGCGCGTACTCCAGCGCAAACATGGCGGGCTGCGTCACGGCGGTGGGCGACAGCGCATCGGCTTCGCCTTCGAACATGCGCTCGCGCAAATCGAAGTCCAGCGCGTTGCCGAAGGCTTTCACGCAAGCATCGAAGGCGGCCGCGAAGACGGGATCGTTCGCATGCAGGTTCTTGCCCATGCCGGCGTACTGCGCGCCCTGGCCGGGGAACATCAGCACCAGCTGCGGCGCGCGCGAATCGATGTGGCCGCTGACGCGCCATGCACCGTCGCTGCCACGCAGCGCGGCAACGGCTTCGGCCGCATCGCTGGCCACCACGGCGCGGCGGAAGGCGTGTGCCTTGCGACCGACGCCCAGCGTATAGGCCACATCGGCCAGCGGCAGCCCGGGCGTTGCATCGAGATGCGCCGCCAGCTGCTCCGCGGCCATTGCGAGTGCGGCCTCCGAGCGGGCTGAAAGCGGCAGCACCTGCGGGCCGACCGCGATTGGCGAAGCGGGGCGCGGGGGCGCCTCTTCGACGATGACATGCGCGTTGGTGCCACCCACGCCGAAGGAGCTGACGCCCGCTCGGCGCGGCTCGGCGGCACGCGGCCACGGCTGAAGGCTGGGCGTCACGTAGAAGGGCGTGCGCGAAAAGTCGATGGACGGGTTCGGCGCGGTGAAGTGCGCCGTCGGCGGAATCACTTCGTGGTGCAGCGAAAGCGCTGCCTTGATGAGCCCGGCCGCGCCGGCCGCCGTGACCATGTGGCCCACGTTGCTCTTGAGCGAACCGAGCGTGCAGAAGCCCAGCGCATCGGTGTGTTCGCCATAGGCACAGGTCAGCGCCTCGACTTCGATCGGGTCGCCCATTGGCGTGGCCGTGCCGTGCGCTTCTACATACGAGATGCTGCGCGCCTCCACATTGGCCGCAGCCAATGCGGCGCGAATCACCGCGGCTTGGCCATCCACGCTGGGCGCGGTAAAGCTCGCCTTGGCGCCGCCGTCGTTGTTGACGGCGGCACTGCACAGCACCGCGTAGATGGTGTCGCCGTCGGCCTGTGCGTCGGCCAGGCGCTTCAGCAGCACCACCGCGGCGCCATCGCTGAACACGGTGCCCTGGGCCTGCGCATCGAAGCTGCGCGTGCGGCCGTCGGGCGAGAGCATCGAGCCCTCCTGGTAGAGGTAGCCGCTGCGCGTGGGGCAGGTAACGGACGCGCCGCCCGCCAGCGCCATATAGCACTGGCCCGTGCGCAGCGCATGAAAGGCATGCGCCACGGCCACCAGCGATGTCGAGCAGGCGGTGTGCACGCTCACCGCGGGGCCGGTGAGGTTGAGCCGGTTGGCCACCCGCGTGGTGATGTAGTCCTTCTCGTTGGCCAGCATCACCTGGAACTCGCCCACGGCCTCGATGAGGTCGGGCCGCGTGCTGACGTGGCGCTGGAAGTAGCTGGCGTTGTACATGCCGGCATACACGCCCACGGGGCCGGGGGCGGCGTCGGGCACATAGCCGGCACGCTCCAGGCACTCCCAGCAGATCTCGAGGAACACGCGCTGCTGCGGGTCCATCAGTGCCGCTTCCTTCGGGCCGATGCCGAAGAAGGCGGCGTCGAAGTTCTCGATGCCTTCGATCACGCCGCGGGCGCGCACATAGGCCGGGTCGCTACGCAAGGCCTCGGACACGCCGGCGTCGAGCGTCTCGTCGTCGAAGAAGCTGATGGTGTCGCGGCCGGCAACCAGGTTGTCCCAGAACTGCTCGACATCCGCGGCGCCCGGAAAGCGGCCCGCGGTGGCGACCAGCGCCACGGCGTCTTGCAAGTCTGTGCCTGCCTGAGCGTGGGGTGCGCGTGGGCGATCGATGGCTGTGGGCGCGGCATCACCGGCGGGCGCCAGCTGAGCCGCCATTGCGGCCGGCGTCGGATAGCGGAAGAAGAGATTGGTCGAAAGCGGCTTTGCGCTGTCCCGCTGCAGATCGGCCAGCACCTGCAGCACGCGCATCGAATCGCCGCCGAGGTCAAAGAAGTTGTCGTTGCGGCCGACCTTGGCGATGCGCAGCGCGCGCGCAAAGGCTTCGCACACGCGCTGCTCGGTGGCGTTGCGCGCTTCCTCGAACGGCTGTGCAAGATCCGGCCGCTCGCCGGCCGGTTCAGGCAGGGCCTTGCGGTCGAGCTTGCCGTTGGCGGTAACCGGCAGCTGATCGAGCCAGACCTGTGCGGAGGGCAGCAAGGCCGCGGGCAGGCGGGCCGCGAGGTGCGCGCGCAGCGCCTCCCATGAGAGCTTTTCCTGCGAACGCGCGACAAGGTAGGCGACAAGGCTCAGTTGCCCGTCGGCATCGGGCCGCGCGACGACGGCGCAGCTCTTCACCGCCGGATGGGCGAGGATGGCCGCTTCCACCTCGCCGGTTTCGATGCGGTGGCCGTGGATCTTGACCTGCCCGTCGCGCCGGCCGATGAACTCGAGGGTGCCGTCGGGCAGCCAGCGCGCAAGGTCGCCCGTGCGGTAGAGGCGCTCGCCCGGCGCGCCGAAGGGGTCGGGCACGAAGCGTTCTTCGGTCAGCGCGGGTTGCCCCAGATAGCCGCGCGCCAGTCCGTGTCCGCCGATGCAGAGCTCGCCCACCAGGCCCGTGGGAAGCAGGGCCATCGTGGGGCTCAGCACGCGCAGCACCGTGTCGTTGATGGGCCGCCCGAGCGGCACCGAGCGCAGGTCGGCGGGCAGCGCGGCAGGAATGCGGTAGGTGGCCGCGAAGGTGGTGCATTCGGTGGGGCCGTAGCCGTTGCTCAACGCGAGCTGCGGAAGCGCGGCCAACGCGCGCCGCACATGCGACACCGAAAGAGCTTCGCCGCCGGTAAGCAGGTGCCGCAGGCCGGAGAGGTGCGCCGGGTTGTCGTCGATCACCGCGTTGAACAGCGCCGCCGTCAGCCAGGCGGTGTGCACGTTGTGGCGTGCAATGGTGCGGGCGAGGCCGGCGCCCGTGGGTACGCGCTCGTCGTGAATGACGCAGCAGCCGCCATTGAGCAGCGGGCCCCAGACTTCGAGCGTGGAGGCATCGAAGCCGAGCGGCGCGGCATGCAGCATCGCGCGGCCGGGAGCCAGCTCGACATAGCCCGCATCGATCACCAGGCGAAGGATTGCGCGATGGCAGATCTCGATGCCCTTGGGCGTGCCGGTCGAGCCAGAGGTGTACATCACGTACGCCACCGATTCGCCGTTGGTGGCGGGGGCCTCCCACGAAGCAGGCGCAGCATTGCCTTCGGCGCCGTCGGGCACTTCTGCGGACTCGTCGAGCACCAGCACGGCCATCGACTCGGGCGCGAGATGGCGATGCGCGGGCGCGGCGATTGTGAGCCGCGCGTTCGCCTCGCCGAGCATGTAGGCAATACGCTCGGCTGGAAAGTCCGTCGGCACTGGCACATAGGCGGCGCCCGCCTTGAGAACACCCAGTTGGGCCACCACCGCCGCCATCGAACGATCGAGCAGCAGCCCGACGGTGTCGCCTGCGTGCACACCCGTTTGCTGCAGGCGTTGGGCGAGTCGGCCGGAGCGGCGCTCGAGCTCGCTGTAGCTCATCTGCGCATCGCCTTCGGCAAGGGCCGGCGCATCGGGGGTGACGGCGGCCTGGCGGCTGAACATTTGCGCCACATTGAGTTGGCGGTTCAGCGGGGCAGGCGGCGTGTTCCATGCGATGAGCTGTTGCTCGCGGTCAGCCTCGGGCAGGGTGCGGATGTCGCCCAGCAGTGCGTCGGGGCGGCAGAGCAGGTCGGCGGCCGTGTCGGCGATTGCGGCCAGCAATTGCTCGATGGATGCGGCGTCCAGAAGACCTGCTGCGGCGTCGGCGCGGAGGCGCGGCGCGTCGGATGCGGCGTTCAGCCAGAGGTGAAGGGGTGCCTGGAGCGTGGGGGCGACGGTCTCGGCGCGGAGCCAGAGAAAGCTGGGCGAGGACTCGGGCGTGTCTGTGCCGGGTGCTTCAGCGGCCTGGCGCCGCTTCTGGTCGAGCGTGGCGAGCCATGCGCCCGCCGGCTGCGCGGGATCGAGGGTTTCGGCAAGCGCGGTGTGCCGTGCGGCTGCTTGCGATCCGTGCGCCGAGGCTTCGTGCAGGACCGTTTGTTGCGCGCCGAGCCAGCGGGCCTGCAACAGGAGCCAGGCTGCTGCAAACGGGGTGTCCGGCAATTGACCGGCGACTGCAGTCCATTGGTTCCAATGCCGTACATCTTTCGGTGCAAGTGCCATTGAACTGCCAATTCGTTCTGCCGTTGCCGAGCTGGGCAGCGAAACGAACAGGTCGCCCAGTGAGAGCTGGGGGACTTCGAATTGCGCCGAAAATACCGAATGAAATTTCATGGAAAAGCTCGAATGAGTAATATCTGCTAATACATTGAATACGGAAAAATTGCATTAAGTAAGAATAAAAGGAGGTAGTACGTTTGGTCATATTTCGGAGGCAATCCTAGGGTGTTTGACGCAAACGGTGGGGGCAAATGTTGGTCAAGTTACACTCCGGAATCATTTGTTACATAGACGTACTACCTGATATCGCCCAAACAGGGTAGCTAATCACTCGATTCAAGTAGGTAACTCGCTATCGAGGGTGCGCTCGGGTTTCCCGGTCTGCGTGAAAACAGTGGCCGTGACCTGTTCACGGGGGAACCAATGTAAAAATTCCGTGGGCTTGGCGCATGAGCGATGTGCCCCCTTTCAGGGGAGACAATCGCCCCGTTTCCCTCGGACGGACCCATGACAAAGCGCCTGCATGGCGCGGCGGGCTGCGGTCAAAAGAGGGAGAGGGGATACCGGCGTTGCACCGGGGGCCAGGTGATTACAGTTCGGCCTTGATCGCAGCGGCGCTGCCCCGAATCGGTGCCTGCAAGTGGCGCGAACGCGACGCGAAAATATCGAGAACTAAGGATGTATGGATAAACAGGGTAAACGGCCCCTGTTATTAATCATCCGAGCTTGTAACCAAGTTAAAAAATCCCGTCATGGAACCCGAGTTCATGTAATTCTTGAGCAATAACTTGTCTCAAGATTGTCGCAACTTTTGAAGGATTCCAAATGTTCCGGGACATCTTATTGCCAAATGCAAAATTGAAGCAATCCGGGGTCTACTACGAGTCTGGATTGGAGCGAAAAACCGAAGCCATTACCGCCAACGCCACTTATTTTGGCAATCCGCAGTGGGCCCAGGAGTACCTCGATTTTTGCCATCGAGATGCGCATTTCAGGAGCCGATGGCTCGCGGCGGCTGGCGACTGGACGGACAAGGTCGTCATCGACCTGGGGTGCGGACCCGGGAACATCTTTGCCACCGTGGGCGGAAAGCCGCGGCTTCTCGTGGGCGTCGATGTCGCCCCCGGCTCGCTGGAACTGGCGGCAAAACTGGGCTATACGGCGGTGCTGGCCGATGCGGCCTACACGCCTTTTCGCTCGCACGTGGCGGACATCGTCGCCATCAATGCGTCGCTGCACCATTGCGACGACATGGCTGCGGTGCTGCGCGAGGGCGCCCGGCTCGTCAAGCCGCACGGCCTTTTGGTGACCGACCACGATCCGCAGCTTACCGCGTGGGACTACAAGGGCATCGCCAAGCTCATGTGGGATGCGCGGCTGTGGGTTTACCGGGCCATCCGGCATGGCTTTCACAAGACCGGCAGCCAGCAGTCGTGGGGCCTCAGGACCGAAGTCCATCACCAGCCCGGTGACGGCGTCACGAAGGAGTTCTTCAAGTCGACACTGGAGCCGCTCGGCTTCGATGTGCACGTTTATCCGCACAACCACCAGATCGGCGCCGAAGCGCTGAGCGGCGTTGTGGGGCCCGCGCAATGGAAGTACCGTCTGGGCAATGTGCTGTCCGGCCGGCGCCCGTCCGCACCTACCAGCGCGTTGTCATTGATGTGCGTAGCCAAGCGCCGCGGCGATGCGCCAAACATGACGGCGGAATAAAGCCGTTTTCACAACAACAAAGAGGAGACCGACCCATGCTTTCAACCCTGATGCCGCTGACACCGAGCGACTACGAGCGCAAATTTTTGGCCAACCAGGACGAGAACCTTTTCATGGGTTCGTTCGAGAGTTTTGCCGCCGCCGAAGCAGGCGCACCTCCTTCGAAGGCGGTGGGCTACGACAACGCCGAAGCGGCCTGGGAAATCTACAGCCACCAGATTTATTTCTACGACTATCCGGGTCTTTTCTGGCTCTCCAGGTCCATCGACGCGGGCATGTCGCGCGTGTTCGACCTGGGCGGGCACGTGGGCATCAAGTACTACGCGTTTCGCCGCGTGATGCCTTACCCCGACAACCTGCGCTGGACCGTTTGCGATGTTCCGGGGGTGGTGCAAACCGGGCGCGAGCTGGCCGTGCGGCGCGAGGCGACCGCGCAGTTGAGCTTTACCACCAACTACGAAGATGCGAGCGGCTGCGACGTGCTGTATGCATCGGGCAGCCTGCAGTACTTGCCCGTACAGATCTCCAGGATCATTGCGTCGCTTGCAGTGAAGCCCAAGCGCATCGTGCTGAACACGACCGCCGTTCACCCCGAGCGCACCATCTACACGCTCAACAGCATCGGCTTTGCGGTGTGCCCCTACCGCATCCAGCACGACGAGGAGTTGTGGGCCGAGTTGAGAAACGCCGGATACAAGCGGCGCGATGCCTGGCGCAATGAAGGCAAGCCCATCGAAGTGCCCTTTGTCGAGGGCGGGGACAAACCGTATTACGCGGGGTGCTGCTTCGACCTTGCCGGGTAGGGGGCAGGAGAGGGCTATTCGCTAGCGCTCTCGCCGTTGTCAGCGTGCGTAGCGCGCGAGCTCGTGCTTGGCGATGGCGTTGCGGTGCACTTCGTCCGGGCCATCGGCCATGCGCAGGTGGCGGGCGTAGGCCCAGAAGTTCACCAGCAGCGTGTCCTGGCTCAAGCCCATGGCACCGAAGGCCTGCATGGCGTCGTCGATCACCTGGATGCAGTTGTTCGGCGCAATCACCTTGATCATCGCGATCTCCTGCGCCGCCACCTTGTTGCCCACCGTGTCCATGCGCCAGGCTGCGTGCAGCACCATCCAGCGCGTCTGGTCGATCAGCATGCGGCTCGTGGCAATGCGTTCGCGCCACACACCCTGTTCGGAAAGCGGCTTGCCGAAGGCCACGCGCGACACCACGCGTTCGCACATCATCTCCAGCGCCGACTCGGCCATGCCGATCATGCGCATGCAGTGGTGAATGCGCCCCGGGCCAAGGCGGCCCTGCGCAATTTCGAAGCCGCGGCCCTCGCCCAGCAGAATGTTGTCGACCGGCACGCGCACGTTCTCGAACAGCACCTCCGGATGGCCGAACGGCGCATCGAAGTGATTGACCAGGGCCATGTCGCGCAGCACCGTGATGCCGGGCGTGTCCGCGGGCACGATGATCATCGACTGCTGCCGATGGCGATCGGCGTTGTCGGGGTCGGTCTTGCCCATCAGGATGAACAGCTTGCAGCGCTCGTTCATTGCGCCGGTGATGTACCACTTGCGCCCGTTGATCACGTACTCGTTGCCCTCGCGCCGGATGCTGCACGCGATGTTGGTGGCATCCGAAGAGGCCACTGCCGGTTCGGTCATTGCAAAGGCGGAGCGGATCTGCCCGTCGAGCAGCGGCTGCAGCCAGCGCGCCTTCTGCTCGGCCGAACCATAGCGCTCGATCACCTCGGTATTGCCGGTGTCCGGCGCACTGCAGTTGAACGCTTCCGCGCTCCAGTAGCGGCGCCCCATGATCTCGCACAGCGGCGCGTACTCCAGGTTCGTCAAACCCGCACCGTGCGCCGTCTCGGGCAGGAACAGGTTCCACAAGCCCGCCGCGCGCGCCTTTTCTTTCAGCTCTTCCAAGAGCGGCAGGCCGGTGTAGAAGCCGCCGTTCTTTTGCGCGTTGAGGTACGACTGATGCGCCTCTTCGGCCTGGCGCTTCTCGTTCGGGTAGATGTGCGCATCCATGAAGGCAAGCAGGCGCGTGCGCAGGTCCTGGACCTTGGGCGTGTAGGCGAATTCCATGAGAGACGTCTTTCGAGGGGCGTTGGGAGTGCCTCGATGGTGCCCGGCTGCGGCCTGGGCGGCTGTCTCCTGCATGACGGGGCGTACGGGTCGGAGGAGCAGCGCAGAATGCGCTGCTTTCTCTCGAAGGGCCGCATGTTGCGCATGGCCCGGGCCTAGCGAATGCTTGCGATGCAGGTGGGATGAACTGTAGGGGTCTTGCACAGCACTGCTTGGCATGGGCATGCTGTAGATGCGGCTGCCAAAGCGCTTCTTACTCGTGCGGAGTTTCAGCTGTTTGCGCAGCGCTTGGAGCGGGTGAAGGGAATCGAACCCTCGTATGAAGCTTGGGAAGCTGCCGTTCTACCATTGAACTACACCCGCATCTGGCAACCCGTTGATTTCTACGAGTTATCGAGCTGAGTGCGTGATTCTACAGAGGGAAGTTGGAGACCCGGTCAACCGGTCCCTTCCTCACGAAATCGGGCATCTCCCATCTTTGCGAGTTCGGTGAAGCCGGCCTCCGTGATGCGAAGCACCGTGGCAGCGCGTGATGTGGCATAGCGGACGGTGGACTCCAGGGCCTGGATCTCAGCTTCGATCAGACCGGTAGCCAAAAGGACCGAGACGTGCCTGACGTCCTCCGGATTGGCGACACGAACCGGAAGCCGCGCATGCAGCAGCCGCATCAAGAACGAGAGGGGCATTCGAGTCTCCGAGTGCCGGCGCTTGTTCTTCGGTCTGCCAGGAAATGCCGGCCATTTCTGGTCGGCGGAATGTAGCTACAAGTGCAACTCGGTCGCCACTACTTGCTTATAAGTTAGAACCATTTCTGAGAAATATTTCACACTTATTGCTGGGCTGGCCTTCTTTGCCTTCGGTCTGAGTGCCATTTAACTTGAGTCGGATGACGATGCAGGCACCCGCCTGTAGTTCACCTCAACTGCAAGCGCTTCCTCCCCACCCGGCGTGATGTTGAACATGCGGATGTCCAGGTGTTCCGCGTCAGGCTGCGACACCTCGGTGCGCCAGCTCCAGCGTTCCCCGCCCGCGCCGGTGCCGTAGCTGCCCAGCGCGCCGAAGCGTCCGTCCTCCACTCGGCCGGTGCTGAACATGATCGACGTGCCGGTGCCGAAGCTCTCGCCCCAGGCGCACTCGAAGGCGTCTTCATCGAGGTGGTAGCTCCATAGCGCGACACCTTCGAAAGGCTCGCCGCTGCAACGGCCCTCGTACTCGTGCAGCAGGAACCGGCCGCGGCCGACGAGGCGGATGGTGCCGCGCTGTACCGATTCATCAGCCGGTTTGCCGGGCTCGAACCAGAGCCGGAAGCGGCCTTCCCAGTTGCCGGCCATCGCAGCCAGCCGGTGATGCATGCCGCCAGGCGCGGCGGATCGTTCGAACGCTTCTTTGGTCATGAGGCCTCTCGTGAGCGGGGTGCTGCCGCGGGAGATGTCGGGTTCATGGCTCGGCATGGTGCGCCACCCGCGCAAACCCGACTTTTTTGCCCAACTAATGTAGACACCGTCACATTGCCTCAAAACAATCCGGCACCCTCAGGTTCAACAAAAAGCATTCGTTGAGGGGATCAAGAAATGCACCTGCTCTTCTTGCTGCGGCTCCAGCATGTGGAGTTGCCTGCCGAGATCGTGAGGCCCGAAGAAATCAAGCATGTTTCGGTTCTCAAGGCCACTGGCTTGGTAGAAGCGGAAATTGCACCGGCCATCGACCCATCCGGCAAGTTCAACATGGCGCGGACCGCCATCGTCACGGCAATCACCGAAGACGGCATTGCCGAGATCATGAAGTTGCGCACCGAACGGATGCGGCCCGCAACGACATGGCGGGCAGCCAGGCGGCGCCGAAAGCAATGCATCCGATGCGGCGCTCCCCATCAGCCGAACGCTCCAGTTTGCAGCTGCTGCCCGGCACCTGAATCGGAATCCGGCGCGCCGATCTGACTGACCGGAAGGCCGGAAGAAGGCCTGAAGAATGCCGAAGCAGCGAGAAACCGCGCTCGTCCGACACGGTGCGGCTTGCGCATCGCCGACGATCCGGCGATGTCAACGCTCCGGAGCATTGCCGTCACCGTCATCGAAGTGGAAGAGGGCGCCTATCGCTGGCGCCTGGTCGAGCTTGGCGACGAGGAGCTGGGGCAGGGCTGGAGCGTGCTGCGCCAGCAGCCGAGGGCGATGAAGACCTACAAGGCCGCGATGGCCGCGGGCCTGGTCGAGCTGCAGAAGATGATCGAAGACCTCGACCTGGGGCCTCGGGAGCAAGAAGAGCCCGGCCTGGCGAAACCAGCGAAGAAGAGCGGACCGGTGTTCGGGTTCGGCTTCGGGCTGCCGAAGCTCGGCTGAAGGGCAAAAGAAGCCGAGTCTTCAAACAGGGCCGTACAGCGCCCTGATGTGCCGGCCCGCATTGGCCGAGGCCGAATCGCCGTAGCCGTCCCCCACCGCAGCGCACAGTTCGGCAATGCCGTGGGCGAATTCGATGTGCATCTGGTCGAGCCGTTCGCCCGGCTTGATGATGCCGACCTCGGCCGCCAGCGCGGTGAAATTGGTCTCGGGGTCGCGCACCAGCTGCTCGGGCTCGGGCGTGTTTTCGAAATGCTGGCGCGCCACGTCGGCGGGTTGCCGATCGCCCACCACCCGCACCAGGCTCAGGCCCTGGTCGATCAAAAATTCATGATCGGCCCGCCCACCGGCCAGCCGCGTCCATTCGGCGGCGAACAGCGACGCCCATTCGAGGCGGGCATTTCTTGGGGCAAATTCAGGCATCTCGCTAAATCCAACAAAGTACCTCTAAAGTATACATCTGCGTTCTTGAAATTTGTGAGCGAATTCACCCCTTGCAGCTGGCCGCCAGCCTCATCAACGCAGGAAAACGTGCTCCATGAACTGCCTGATGGGGTACTGGATCATGGTTTGCACCCCGGCCGGCAGTTCCAGCGGGCGCATCAGCATCTTGAGGGTGGCGCCGGCGCTCAGGTTGGTGCGCACGGTGCTGCTCAGGCGGGCGCTCAGCTGCTGGACAAAGGCGGTGTCGCCGGCGCGCTCGGGCGACCGAGTGCGCACCACGTGGCGAATGGCGCAATCGGCGTCTTCGCTTTTCAGCTCCAGCGTGCGCCGGCCGATGGTGCCCAGCACGCGAAAGCGGCTGAGCCGCTCCTCATCGCGGTAGCGGCGAAAAAAGCGGTAGAAATGCTTGTAGTGGCTCACCTCGTCAGCCGCAATGCGGCTGGCCAGGTCGCGCAGCACCGGTTCGTCCGTGCTGCGCGCCATGGCGCGGTAGTAGGTGGCGGTGCCGGTTTCGACCACGCAGCGTGCCGTCATTTCGAGCCCGCGCGTGGGGGCAAGCAGCTCCACTTTGCAGTAGGTGGCGTATTCCTCGAGAAAGCCGCGGTAGGCGGCTTCCCAGTCGAACTCGGGCCACACATGGGCCACGTAGGCGCGCAGGGCCTTGCCGTGCTGCAGTTCCTCGGCCTCCCAGTGGTGGGTGAGCCAGTCGGTCACCTCGTCGTCGCCGCGAAAGAAGTCGACCAGGTTCTGGGTGTAGAGGTCCGAGCCGCTTTCAATGAAGGAGGCGGAAGCAACGAGGTAGAAAAGATTCTCGTCCCGGCGGACTTCGTCGCGCGCAATGCGCGAAAACTCCAGATCCTCGATCTTCCAGTGTGGCGCCTCATGACCTGCCATGCATGCTCCTTGATTCACGTCGGGATGAAAACAGCCATTAGGACGAAGCCGAACGCATTTGGTTCTCCCCGGGCCCGGCCCATCGTAGCGGCGCTCCCCACGGCCAGCTGACTGCGGCCCCGGCAAGGCGCGGGGCGGTAGCCAAACCTATAATCGTTTGTTCAAGCAAATCAAGCAGTTAGGTCGGTTCGACGCAGTGGGTTCGACGAGAGGGTCGCCATCGCCAGGCCGCCCTCGACAGAACACGAAATCCAAAGATGAGCCAGCCCACATTCACGGTCGCGGACATCCGCAAGACCTTTCTCGATTTCTTCGCCTCCAAGGGCCACACGGTGGTGGCCTCGAGTTCGCTGGTGCCGGGCAACGACCCGACGCTGATGTTCACGAACTCGGGCATGGTTCAGTTCAAGGACGTGTTCCTGGGCGAGGACAAGCGCCCCTACGTGCGCGCCGCCTCGGTACAGGCCTGCCTGCGCGCCGGCGGCAAGCACAACGACCTCGAGAACGTGGGCTACACCGCGCGCCATCACACCTTCTTCGAGATGCTGGGCAACTGGAGCTTCGGCGATTACTTCAAGCGTGAATCGCTCAAGTGGGCGTTCGAGCTGCTGACCGAGGTGTACAAGCTGCCGGCCGAAAAGCTCTGGGCCACGGTCTACATCGAAGACGACGAGGCCTACGACATCTGGACGAAAGAAATCGGCCTGCCGCCGGAGCGCGTGGTGCGCATCGGCGACAACAAGGGCGGCCGCTACATGTCCGACAACTTCTGGATGATGGCCGACACGGGCCCCTGCGGCCCGTGCTCCGAGATCTTCTACGACCACGGCCCCGAGATCCCCGGCGGCCCGCCCGGCAGCCCCGATGAAGACGGTGACCGCTACATCGAGATCTGGAACAACGTGTTCATGCAGTTCGACATGCAGCCCGACGGCTCGGTCAAGAAGCTGCCGGCGCCCTGCGTGGACACCGGCATGGGCCTGGAGCGCCTGGCGGCCATCCTGCAGCACGTGCACAGCAATTACGAAATCGACATCTTCGACGCGCTCATCAAGGCCGCTGGCCGCGAGACCGGCACGCAAGACCTGTCGAACAACTCGCTGCGCGTGATTGCCGACCATATACGCGCCACTTCGTTCCTGGTGGCCGACGGCGTCATTCCGTCGAACGAAGGCCGCGGCTATGTGCAGCGCCGCATCGTGCGCCGCGCCATTCGCCATGGCTACAAGCTCGGCCAGAAGAAGCCGTTCTTCCAAAAGCTGGTGCCTGACCTGGTCAAGCTGATGGGCGACGCATACCCCAAGCTGGTGGCCGATGAAAAGCGCATCACCGAGACGCTGAAGGCGGAGGAAGAGCGCTTCTTCGAAACGCTCGCCAACGGCATGGAAATTCTCGACGCGGCGCTTGCCAACGGCGCCAAGACGCTGCCGGGCGACGTGGCCTTCAAGCTGCACGACACCTACGGCTTTCCGCTCGACCTGTCGGCCGACGTGTGCCGCGAGCGCGGCGTGAGCGTGGACGAGGCCGGCTTCAACGCCGCCATGGAAAAGCAGAAGGCCGCGGGCCGTGCGGCCGGCAAGTTCAAGATGGACCGCAACGTCGAATACGGCGGCGCGGGCAACGTCTTCACCGGCTACGAACACCTCGAAGAAACCGCCAAGGTGGTGGCGCTGTACTTCGAAGGCGCGGCCGTGCAAGAGCTGAAAGAAGGCCAGCCGGGCATCGTGGTGCTCGACACCACGCCGTTCTATTCGGAGAGCGGCGGCCAGGTCGGCGACCAGGGCGTGCTGGTGGCCGAAGGCGTGCAGTTCGGCGTCGAAGACACGCAGAAGATCAAGGCCGACGTGTTCGGCCACCATGGCACGCAAACGCAGGGCACGCTGAAAGTGGGCGACACGGTCAAGGCCGCGGTCGACACCGCGCGCCGCGCGGCCACCATGCGCAACCACTCGGTCACCCACCTGATGCACAAGGCCCTGCGCGAAGTGCTGGGCACGCACGTGCAGCAGAAGGGTTCGCTGGTCGATGCCGACAAGACGCGCTTCGACTTTGCGCACAACGCGGCCGTCACGCACGACCAGATCCTGGAGATCGAAAAGCGCGTGAATGCCGAGATTCTGGCCAACACCGAGACGCACGCCCGCGTGATGGACATGGAGTCGGCCCAGAAGACCGGCGCCATGATGCTGTTCGGCGAAAAGTACGGCGAGAGCGTGCGCGTGCTCGACATCGGCACCAGCCGTGAGCTTTGCGGCGGCACGCATGTGGGCCGCACGGGCGACATCGGCATTTTCAAGATCGTGAGCGAAGGTGGCGTGGCTGCCGGCGTGCGCCGTATCGAAGCGGTTACGGGCGCCAATGCACTCAGCTACCTGCAAGACCTCGAATCGACCGTGCAGAGCGTGGCCGCCACGCTCAAGTCGCCCACCGCCGAGCTGCAGGGCCGGCTCACGCAGGTGCTGGAGCAGGTGAGGGCGCTGGAGCGCGAAGTGGGCGCGCTCAAGGGCAAGCTCGCTTCGTCCAAGGGCGACGAACTCGTGTCGCAGGCCATCGACGTGAACGGCATCAAGGTGCTGGCTGCCAAGCTCGATGGCGCCGACGCCAAGACGCTGCGCGACACCATGGACAAGCTCAAGGACAAGCTCAAGACCGCGGTCATTGTGCTGGCCGCGGCCGACGGCGCCAAGGTGCAGGTGGCCGCGGGCGTGACCAACGACACCGTGGGCAAGGTCAAGGCCGGCGAGCTGGTCAACTTTGTTGCGCAGCAAGTGGGCGGCAAGGGCGGCGGCAAGGCCGACATGGCCATGGCCGGCGGCACCGATGCCGCGGGCCTGCCCGCAGCGCTCCAGTCGGTGCAAGCCTGGGTGGCGGAACGCACCTGATGGCCGCCACCGAGGTGCTCGGCTCCCCTCCCGGCGAAGTGCTGGTGATGGGAGCGGGCACCATCGGTTGCTTCATCGGCGGCAGCCTTGCCGCGGCCGGTGTTCCGGTTACTTTTGTCGGCCGCCCGCGCGTGCTGCAAAGCCTTGCGGCGCACGGCCTTGCGCTCAGCGATCTGGAAGGCGGCTCGCACCGCTTGCCTGCTGCCAGCCTGCGCCTGAGTGACCAGGTGCCTGTCGGTGCCACGCCGGCGCTGGTTCTGTTGTGCGTGAAGAGCGGAGCCACGGCCGAGGCGGCCGCCGAGCTTGCCTTTGCGCTGCCCGCGGGCACCACGGTCGTCTCGCTGCAGAACGGCATTTCCAATTGCACAGAGGCATCGAAGGCCGGCCCCACGCTCGGCTTGCTGCCCGGCATGGTGCCCTACAACGTGGCGGAAACGGGGCCGGGCGCCTTCCATCGGGGCACGGCAGGGCGGCTGGCCGCAAAGGACGACGCGGCTCTGCGGCCCTGGCTGCCGGTGTTCGAGCGTGCCGGCATACCCATCGACCTGTACGCCGACCTGCTGCCCGTGCAATGGGGCAAGCTGCTGCTCAATCTCAACAATCCCGTCAACGCGCTCTCGGGCCTGCCGCTGCGCGATGAGCTGCTGCAGCGCGGCTACCGGTGCTGCTTTGCCGCGCTGATCGATGAGGCGCTGGGTGTGCTCGGCAGCGCCGGCATTGCGCCCGCACAGGTGGCCGCGGTACCGGCGCGGCGGCTCTCCACAGTGCTGCGGCTGCCCGACTGGCTGTTTCGCATCGTTGCGGCGCGCATGCTGCGCATCGATGCCAAGGCACGCTCCAGCATGGCGGACGACCTGGCACTCGGGCGGCGCACCGAAATCGATGCGCTCAGCGGAGAGGTCGTGCGGCTTGCGCACGACCAGGACATGGAAGCGCCGCGCAACGCAAGGATGTCGGCGTTGCTCGAAGAGTGGCCGCGGCAGCCCAGGCGCTGGACCGCGCGGCAATTGCAAGACGCACTCTGGCTTTAACGCCGCAATGAATGCATGCATCTGTGGCTGCATGGTCACATGGCATGCGCCGGTTTTCGCCGCCGGCCAAGCGCTTGCAAAAAGAAGAAGGAACCATCTTCGTAGTGCATTGCTTGCATGCGTTCAATGACTCCCTTTGTCGTATGGCGCGCGAACATTTTGAGAGGGAAAAGTTCCGTACTTCGTTGACGCTGTTGCATTCGATCAGCTAAAAATGTTCGCACTTCCAAGGAGGGAGAGCGCACGTGAAGCTATTCATAACAGCCCACAAGAACTTGCCGTCGCAACTCCGATTTCACGCCTTCGCGGCAAGTGAATACGTGGTCGAGCGCGAGATAGAACACACCGCCAGCCACGCCGCTGAAAACGCAGCGTTGACGCGCGCGCGCTAGGCCACCTTCTCGAGCATTCAGGCTCGGCCCGCACAGCCTTCCATCGCCCTCGCGCATCGACGGGAATGGAACCCCTCGTCCCTCGCATCCTGGGACCACCTGCCTGACCGCGGTGTGGCTCGGCGTTGCCCGCGTTTTCCTGCGAACGTTTCGTTCGCCGGGAGGGCGCGGTGCTGCCTGTTCGTTCGATGTTCAGTTCCATTCCATTCCATTCATCACCGCGCGCGCTCGCGCACGGCCGGCTATCCGCCGGTAGGTGCGGGGCGGTGCCTGTCTTTACCAAGAGGCGATCATCATGAAGAAACTTGTCAAGCCAGTCGTCAACAACCTTGCCATTACCGCCGTGACTCTTGCCGCGCTGGCAGCCTGCGGCGGCGGAGGAGGCGGCGGCGAATCCTCCTTGGGAGGCACAGCACTGAGTGCCCCGGGGCCATCGGCAGACAGTGCGGCGTCGCCCAAGGCGCCCGACGACGGACCCGCTCTCGCGCCCGATGCGGCGCTGGCCCAGGTCGACCGCTCCGTGAAGCCGATGGAGTTGCCCGATACCGTCTGGCCCATCAACTACAAGCTCTGGTTCAGGCCCGATGCCGCGCTCAAGACCTTTGTGGGGCGCGGCGACGTGGAGATAGAAGTGCTCAAGCCGGTAGACGCCATCGTGGTGGCCGCGCACAACCTGAAGTTTGCCAACGGCCGCACCACCTTGCGCAAGCTGTCGAATCCCTCCGAGGTGATTGCGCTGGTGCCCACGCCGCAGACGCTGGGCGACTTCGTCCAGCTGCGGCGCAACGACGGGCAGATTGCCAAGGGCAAGTACCTGCTGCACATGGAGTGGGACGGCAAGATCCAGTTCTCCGACGCGGAGTACTGTCCGCCCGACGAGATGGCGCGCAACCCGTTCTGCTCGGCGGCAACCGGCATCTTCAAGGTGGGCCTTTCCACGCCTGAGGGCGTGAGCAGCGACGCCATCGTGACGCAGGGCGAAACCAACTTTGCGCGGCAATGGTTCCCGGGTTGGGACGAGCCGGCGTTTCGCCATACCTTCGAGATTTCGGCCGAGGTGCCCGGCGACTGGCAAACGGTGTCGAATGCCGCGCAGAAGTCGGCCGTCAAGCTGCCCGACGGCTACCAGCAGGTGGCGTTCGAGAAGACGCCTTCCATGCCGATGTATCTGGCCTTCTTCGGCGGCGGCAAGTTCGACATTCTCTCGGACACCTTCAAGAACCCGCTGGACGGCAGCGAGATGCCGCTGCGCTGGTTCACGCCGCCGGGCCGTTCCACCTGGGCCACCTTTGCCATGGAGTGGACCAAGGTGGCCATGGACTACTACTACAACTACACCGGCATTCCGCTGCCGTTCAAGAAGTTCGACACCGTGGCGGCCAACGACAGCTACGACAACAAGCCGAACACCGGCTTCGGCGGCATGGAGAACTGGGGCTCGATCTTCGAGTTTGCCGACCGCGTGCTCACCAAGCCGGGCGACACGCCCACGCTGTATTCGGTGACGGTGGTCACGCACGAAATTGCGCACCAGTGGTTCGGCGACCTGGTCACGCTCGACTGGTGGGACAACGTGTGGCTCAACGAATCGTTCGCGCGCTGGTTCGACCGCCGCACCACGATCAAGTTTCACCCGAACTACTACAGCTTCTCCGACTACGTGCTCGACAAGCACAGCGTGATCGTGGCCGACCTGAAGGACACGGCGGTGCCGGTGCAGCGCAACCTCAACGACGCGGGTTCGTTCGGCTTCATCAGCCCTTCGATCTTCGTCTACAACAAGGGCAGCCACGTGCTGGAGATGGTGCAGAACTACATCGGCGAAGAAGCGATGCAGAAGGGCTTGCAGATCTACTTGAAGGACTACGCATTCGGCAATGCCACGCCCTCGCGGCTGTGGAACTCCATTGAGAAAGCCAGTGGCGGCAAGAGGGTGGCCGACATCGGCGACAGCTTCATCCGGCAGACCGGCGTGCCGCTTTTGACCGTGGACGCGCAATGCGCGGGCGACCGCACCTTCGTGTCGATCGCCCAGGAGCCGTTCCCCAACCAGAACGCCTATCCGGCGTCGTCATGGACCATTCCGGTGACGCTGGCCTATGGCGATGCGATGGAGCAGCGCAAGACCTTTGTCATGGCGACCAGCACCACGCAGCTGGAGCTTCCGGGCTGCACCGCGGTGCTTGCCGGGCCGACCGGGCAGGACTACTACGTGAGCAACTACAGCACGCAGTCGTGGAGCGACTTGCTGGCGAAGGCGCAGAACTTTGCCGACAACAAGCCGCTGCTGCTCAACATCGAGCGGGACGCATTCCGGCTGCTGTCGGTGGGGCGCATCACGCAGGGGCAGTACGACCAGATCAAGGGCGTGATCAACCTGCCGTCGACACTCCTGGCCAAGACGGAGGCAAGCCAGCAGAAGATGATGGCGCAGGATGCCGGCGGCAAGGAAGACTACCCGCATGCGCTGCGCTACCAGGGCAGCCTGAAGCTGCGCGAGAACCAGAAGCGCTGAGGGGCAGCACCATGAAGAAAGCATTGAGCTACCTTGCGGCCGGCGTGTCTGCACTGCTGTTGTTGTCAGGCTGCGGCGCGGGCGGTGGGCCGGAGGCGGAGCTGGTCGGCGTTTATGCCGTGAAGAAGAACGGCGCGCTGAAAGAGCTGGTGAAGATCGAGCGGCAGGGCGGCCGCTACATCATGCGCGACAAGGTTCGAACGCCCGAGTGGAGCGAACCCAAGATGCAGATGCAGCCGGTGACGCGCGAGGCCTGGCGCAGGATCACCACCGACACCGAGAACACCGCCTTCGTCGGCGTATCGAGCGACCAGCTCGCCATCTTCAAGGTGCCGCCGGGGTGGCAGAAGAACAGCTTCAAGACCGAGACAGGCTATTTCCTGTTCTATTCGCAGGGGCCGGTGGAGGCGTACAAGCTGTAATGCGGCGCTTGCGCTTGCGTTGAAGGGAGAGGGCGCGGGTTCGGGTTCATTCAGGGCGGGCACCCGCCGACGGGGTACCTTTCTCCGCGAATGTCCCCCGGCCTGCGGCCTCCTCCTTTATTTCGCTGCGCAAGGCACCCCGCCAGCGGGCGCGTTGCATAGAGCGATCGTTGATCAGCGGTACACCCAGAGCGTGCCCAAGTGCACAGGGCATCGGGTGCTCCCCGCAGCGAAATAAAGGAGGAGGCGAAGCCGGGGGACATTCGCGGAGGGGAGTACCCGGTGGCCCTTGCACAAGCCCTGAACAACAGCGCTAAGAAAACTACAGAGCCGCTCCAGTGGAGGCAGGCGCCACGATCGCACCTTCGATGCGATGGCGCGCCAGTGCATCGGCGACAAAACCGCTGGCCTTCATCTCCTCGACAAAAGCCGCCAGCAGCGCCTGCGCCTCGGCACCGCGGCTCGCGGGCGTGCCCATGGCCTGCTGGATCACCATGAAGCGGCCGGGCAGCACGCGCACGCCTGGTTCGCGCTGTGCCTCGCCTTCGAGCAGCTGGCGAATGCCGGCCGCCACTTCGACCGCACCCGAGCGCAGTGCCGCCAACGCAGCGGCCGCGCCCTGGAGCCGGACGATCTCGGCCTCTTTGATCTCGCGCGTGAGGAACAGGTCATAGGCGCTGCCCGCACCGACTGAAATGCGATGACCCGCGCGATCGACTTGCTCGTTGCCGGTGAGCTCCGACGAGTCACGCACGAGGTAGCTGCCTTCGATCAGCACATAGGGCGCAGTGAAGAGCAACCCTTCGCTGCGCGCGGGGTCGATGGCGAAGAAGCCGATGTCGGCCTTCTCGTTCTTCACCGCATCGACCGACGCCGCCGCCTTTTCGAACACCACGAGCTCCACGCCCACGCCAAGCCGCCGTGCGAACTCGCGTGCGAGATCGATCGAGACGCCCACCGGTTCGCCCGTGGCCGCGTCCTTGTTCGCAAGAATCGGGTTGCCCAGGTTGATTGACGCGCGCAGCGTGCCGCCGGGCGCGAAGGCGGAAACAAGAGCGGGTGCAATGGCGTGTTGCGGCTGGGTCATGGCGTCCATCGTTGCAGGAAGATGATGTACGCCAGTTTACTGACCCGCTTCGATGCGTCAGCGTGCCGTTATCGGCTCCAGTCCGGTCTTTGCGATGGTCGGCGCTGCCGCGGGCGCGTTGAGGTAGCGAATGAGCTGGCGTGCCGCATCGGGCTGCTTCGATGCCGTGGCCACGCCGGCCGAGAACACCGTGACGCGCTGCACTTCCGCGGGCAGCGGGCCGATGTAGTCGATGCCTTCGATGGGGAGCAGCTCGCTCACCTGCTGCAAGCCCAGCGCCGCGTCGCCGCGTGCCACCACGGTGCCCACGCGCTCGCTCAGGATGCGCTTGCTCTTGGGCTTGACCTGGTCTTCGATGCCGAGCTTCTTGAGCAGCTCCGTCTCGTAGTAGGTGCCGCTTGCACTGGCCGAGTAGGCGATGGAAGGCGCCGCCAGCAGCGTGCGCTTGAGCGCGTCCACGGTCGAGATGTCGGGCTTGGGCGCGCCCTTGCGCACCGCAAAGCCGATGGACGAGCGCACCAGGTCGACCTGGCTCCCCGGCACCACCTTGCCTTGCGCCACCAGCGCGTCGAGCGCGGGCCGCGCGAGGATCACCACGTCGGCCGGTTCGTTGCGCGAGAGCCGGCTCGGGATCGAATCTTCCGCGTTGCCCATGGAGGCGCCATACGCGGTCTTGACCGTGCGGCCGCTGCTGCGCTCGAAGCCCGGGCGAAGGTCGTTGTACGCGGCCGTGAAGCCGCCCGAGGTCATCACGTGGATGTCGCCGCCGGCGGGTGCCTGGCCGCCGAGGCTGCCGCATCCGGCAAGAACGGCCGCAGCCGCCAGCAGGGCAGTGCGGCGGGTCAGGCGATTGAACGAGAAAGGCTGGGTCTTCATGGTGTCTCCTGAGTGGTTCAGGTTCATCGTAGGCAGCAAGGCTGTCAATCAGCCTTCAGCACCTTCGGGGTAAGTACCGAGGTGGGCGCCTGGCCGGCGGCTTCGACCGACTGGACCGGCCCACCATGATGACTTTTGACTACATGAGCGGCTTTCTGCCTCGTCTAGCTTGGCTTCGTCGAAACATCAACAAGGAGCACTCGATGAAGCTGAAACAACGTATTACACCGGCCCTCGTGGCAATCGTCATGGGCGCCTGCGTTGCACCGCTTGCCTTGGCTGCGGGCGGCGGGGGTGGTGGCGGTGGCGGTGGCGGTGGCGGAGGTTCGGGTGGCGGTAGCGGAAGCGGTGGCGGCAGTGCCGGCGTAGGCGCGGCCGCAGGTGCGAACGGCAATGGCGCAGGCGCGACCAGCGGCTCCAATGCATCGGCCAATGCCGCAACGCCCGCGACACCCGCAACGCCTGCCACTCCGGGCACCGGCACAACAGCCACCACGCCGGCCACGCCTGCAACACCGGCTACGCCGTCGCCGCAGTCTTCTTCGTCTACGTCATCGACGATGTCCGCGACGCCCGCGACACCGGCCGTGCCGGCTTCCAAGTCGGGCAGCACCACCACGACGCCTGCGGTGCCCGCAACGCCGGCGCCCAAGAGGTAGCCTGCTGCAAACAGGGGCCGGCAATGCGATGGCGCTGCCGGCCTTTTTCAAGCGAGCTGCCCGCTCGCCAACGCCGCAGCGGCGGCGCGCGTCTCGACGCCAAGCTTCTCGAAGATGTGCTCGAGGTGCTTGTTGACCGTGCGCGGGCTGGTGCCGAGGATTTCGCCGATGTCGCGGTTGGTCTTGCCCTTGGCAAGCCACGACAGCACCTCGGTCTCTCGCGGCGTCAGGGCCGCTTCGGCAAGGCGCGCCGAAGGCGCACCGCCGGCACCTTCGCGCTGCACGGCAAAGAGAAGCATCGTTTCGCCGAGCGCCGCGGCGCCCAGGTTGCGCACCGACAGCCGCGTGCCGGCCGCGGTCATGACGGTTATTGCGGCGCTGGGCACGAGAACCGGGTTCAGCGAAGCGGGAAGCAGGCCCGGTGCCGGCGGCGCATCCATCGCGTGCAGCCATAGCGCGGCCTGGGGCGAGCGCCACGCGACGCGACCGTGCGCATCGACAAAGACCACGCCCATGCCGGCCACGTCGACAGCGTCGCGCGCCATGCGCGTGATGCGTGCATTGCGCGTATGCGTGTGCAGCCGCGCGAGCACTTCCTGCGCGCGGATGGGTTTCACCACGTAGTCGACGCCGCCGCACTCGAAGCCCTCGACCACGTGCGCCGTTTCCGAAAGCCCCGTCATGAACAGCACGGGAATGTGCGCGAGCGCCGCATTGGCCTTGATGCGCCGGCAGGTCTCGAAGCCCGAAAGGCCGGGCATCATGCCGTCGAGCAGGATGGCGTCGGGCACCACCAGTTCCAGGCGCTGCAGCGCGGCCTCGCCATCGGCGGCAACCAGCACGGTGTAGCCGCTCGACTCGAGCGTGTCGCACAGCATGCCCAAGCTGCTGGGGGCGTCGTCCACCACCAGCACCACGGGGCGTTCGGCTTCAAGGAGCGAGGGTGTTTGCATCTTCTGCGAGTGCCTTGCGGAGATTGTCGAGATCGAAACGCGTGACCATGCCGCGCAGCCAGGTGCAGGTCACGGCGGCCGGCGGAGACGCCGCGGCGAGCCGGTCGAGCACCTGGTGCAGGCCGCGCACGTGGCCCATCTGCACCAGCCGCATCAGCTCGGCGCGGTCGTCTTCGGAAAGGGCCAACTGATCGGGCCGCACCGAAACATCGACCGTCGGCGGCATGGCGTCGTTGAGCGCCAGCCATTCGAGTCCGAGGTGGCGCTCCAGCGTGGCAATCAGCTCCGATTCGATGACCGGCTTGCCCACGAACGCCTGGCAGCCCGCGGCGCGCAGCAGCTCGCTCTGGTTCTCGAACATGTTGGCCGAGACGATGATGATCGGAATGCGGTCGAAGCCCGAGGCGCGCACCAGCGTCGCGGTCTGCCAGCCGTCCATGTCGTCCATGGTGAGGTCCAGGAGAATCGCGCTGGGCAGGTTTTCGCGCAGGCTGTCGAGGCACTCGGTGCCGCTCGCGGCCTCGCGCACCTCGAAGCCCAGCGGCACCAGCATGCCGGCCAGCATCTGCCGCTGCACCGGCTGGTCGTCGACCACCAGCAGCGTGCGGCGCTCGCCGATGTAGCCCGACACCAGCCGCCGCAATGCGCCGGCCTTTGCTTGCGGGCCGGGGTCGGCCACTTCGCGCAGGTACACCCGCACGCTGAAGGTGCTGCCCGCGGGCGACGTGGCGGCAAGGGCCAGTTCGCCGCCCATCAGCGACGTAAGAAGGCCGGTGATGGTGAGGCCAAGGCCCGTGCCCGGCTCGCCGCGCCGGCGCCCCGCGGCCCCGCGTTCGAACGGCAGGAAGATGCGCTGGTGGTCCTGCGGCGCCACGCCGATGCCGGTGTCGACCACGTCGAAGCGCAGCACTTCGCGCCGTGCATCCACATGCAGCGTGACCGTGCCGCTGTCGGTAAAGCGCACCGCATTGGCCAGCAGGTTGATGAGAATCTGCCGCAGCCGCTTGGCGTCGGCATGCACCCAGGGCGGCAGCCGGCCGCTGTGGGTGTACACGAAGGCAAGGCCCTTGTTCTCCGCCTGCGGCCGCACCATGTGCACCACCTCGTCGAGAAAGGCGGGCAGCGCGAGCGGCGCGGGCTCCAGTTGCAGGCGGCCCGCCTCGATGCGCGCCAGGTCGAGCAGCCCATCGATCAGCCCGAGCATGTGCTCGCCGCTGCGCTGGATGGTTTGCACCGCTTCGCGCGGCGGCGCTACGGCCTCGCCCTTGAGCAGGATCTGCGAGTAGCCCAGGATGCTGTTGAGCGGCGTTCGCAGCTCATGCGTCATGCCGGCCACGTAGCGGGTCTTGGCCTGGTTGGCCGCCTCGGCGGCTTCCTTGGCGGTCTGTAGCGCGGCATCGGTGCGCTGGTGCGCCTCGATCTCGACGGTGAGCAGGTGGTTATGGCGGTTCGATTCCTCTTGCGCCATTTGCCGGCTCTCGCTGCCCAGCACGATCCACCACGCCGCCACGGCCGCCACCAGCGAGAGCAGCGCAAACACCTTGAGAAAAGCGCTGCGCAAGGCGGGGTCCGTGGCATCGGAGCCCGTGATGGTTTCTTGCGCATACACCACGCCCATCACCGTGGCCAGCAGCGCCACCAGCGAGGTTGCCACCATCAGGTAGTGCGCCACGCGAAAGTTGAGCCGGCCCGACAGCGCCGGCGGCAGCAGCGCCTTGAGCCAGCCGCTCATCTGCTCGGCCGCGCGCGAGTCGGTCTTGCAACGGTCGTGGCAGCGCGATTCGAGCGTGCAGCACAGTGAACAGATCGGCGCGCTGTAGGCGGGGCAATGCGCCATGTCTTCGGACTCGAAGCTGTTGTCGCACACCGAGCACTTGACCATCTGCCCCGGTGTCCAGCGTCGGATGTCGGTGCGCGCCAGGTAGTAGCGCCCGCGCGTGCGCCAGGCGAGCAGCGGTGAAACGACCAGCGCCGTTGCCAGCGCGATGAACGGAGAGAACGCGCGGGCCCACTGGCCCAGCACGCCGGAGTAGGCCAGCATGGCGAGCGCGGCAGCCACCAGCATCGCACCCAGGCCGACCGGGTTGATGTCGTACAGGTGCGCGCGCTTGAACTCGATGGTGCGAGGGCTCCAGCCCAGCGGTTTGTTGATGACCAGATCGGCCACCAGTGCACCGACCCATGCGATGGCGATGTTGCTGTAGAAGCCCAGCACGTGCTCCAGCGCCGCGAACACGCCCAGCGTCATCAGCAAGATGGCGATGACGACGTTGAACACCAGCCACACCACGCGCCCCGGGTGGCTGTGCGTGAGCCGCGCAAAGAAGTTGGACCATGCCAGCGAGCCCGCATAGGCGTTGGTGAGGTTGATCTTCATCTGCGACACCACCACGAACAGCGTGGTGATTGCCAGCACCCAGGCCGGGTCGCGCAGCACGTACGAAAAGCCCGTGAGGTACATCAGCGTGGGCTCGATGGCGTGCTTGCCCGGAATCTCGTGCTGAAGCGCAAGAAAGGCCAGGAACGCGCCGCCCATCATCTTGAGCATGCCCGGCACGATCCAGCCCGGCCCCGACACCAGCACCGCGGCCCACCAGCGGCCCCGGTTGGCGGCCGTCTTCTCGGGCAGAAAGCGCAGGTAGTCGACCTGCTCGCCGATCTGCACCACCAGCGAGAACGTCACGGTGGCGGCGGCGCCGAACATCAGCGGGTCGAAGCCGCTGCTGTCGGAGGTGCGGCCCACCAGGCCGGTGAAGTCGGCATACAGCTCGGGCTTCTTGACCAGCACCGCGATGAAGGGGCAGACGAACAGCACGATCCAGATCGGCTGCGTCCACAGCTGCAGGCCCGAGATGAGTGTGATGCCGCGCATGACCAGCGGCACGATCACGATCGATGAGAGCAGGTAGAGCAGCGGCAACGGCCAGTCGAGGTAGAGCTGCAGCGCCAGCGCGAGGATGGCCGCCTCCAGCGCAAAGAAGATGAAAGTGAAGCTCGCGTAGATGAGCGAGGTGAGGGTGGAGCCCAGGTAGCCGAAGCCCGCGCCGCGCGTGAGAAGGTCCATGTCCACGCCGTGCTTGGCCGCGTAGTACGAAATCGGCAGGCCGGTGAGAAAGGTGATGAGCCCCACCACCAGGATGGCCCACAGCGCGTTCGAGAAACCATAGTTCAGTGCAATGGCCCCGCCAATGGCTTCCAGCGCCAGGAACGAGGTGGCGCCGAAGGCCGCATTGGCAACGCGGAACTCCGACCATTTGCGAAAGCTGCGCGGCGTGTAGCGCAGCGCGTAGTCCTCCAGCGTTTCGTTCGCCACCCACGCGTTGTAGTCGCGGCGGATGCGAAAGATCTTCTGGCCGGTGACGGGTTGCATGGTGGGGTCTTGCGGCAAGGGCGAGGGCGGCGGCATGGAAGGCAGCAGAGCAAGAAGCGCTCCCTGCGTGCCTTGCGCCCTTTGCGCGGCTTGCAAGTCTGCAGGCCCGGGGGCGCGTGGCCGCTACGTTGAATGACGTATTCGCGGCGGCGCAAGTGATTTCTAAAGTACCAGCCATGGTGCTCGAGGCACCGTCCGATGCACTGTGATGGTGCGCGGCCAGTTCATTTTTCAACCCGCCTGGAGTTCCTGATGTCGCGTGATTCCGATCCTTCTCTCGATGCCCTGGCATTGCGCCGCCGCCGTTTGCTGCAGGGCGCCGCCGCGCTGCCCGTGATGGGCCTGAGCGGCCTGAGCTTCGGCCAGTCGCAGTTCCCCACGGCCAAGGTCAACACCACCAAGCTCGCGGTGACCGACACCGAAGTGACGGTGGGCCAGCTGCACTCGTCATCCGGCACCATGGCCATTTCGGAGACCGGCTCCATCCAGGCCGAGCAGCTCGCCATCGACCAGATCAACGCGATGGGCGGCATCCTCGGCCGCAAGATCAAGGTCATCAAGGAAGACGGTGCTTCCGACTGGCCGACCTTTGCCGAAAAGTCGAAGAAGCTCTTGGTCAACGACCACTGCGCCGCGGTGTTCGGCTGCTGGACCAGCGCCTCGCGCAAGGCCGTGCTGCCGGTGTTCGAAAAAGAGAACGGCCTGTTGTACTACCCGACCTTCTACGAAGGCCTGGAGCAGAGCAAGAACGTGATCTACACGGGCCAGGAAGCCACGCAGCAGATCATCTGGGGCCTGGACTGGGGCGCGAAGGAGAAGAAGGCCAAGACCTTCTTCCTCGTCGGCTCCGACTACATCTGGCCGCGCACCTCGATGAAGATCGCGCGCAAGCACATCGAGAACTTCCAGAAGGGCTCGGTCAAGGGCGAGGAGTACTACCCGCTGGGCCACACCAACTTCAACTCGCTGATCAACAAGATCAAGGTCGCCAAGCCCGACTGCATCTTCGCGGCGGTGGTGGGCGGCTCGAACGTGGCCTTCTACAAGCAGCTCAAGGCCGCGGGCATCACGGGCGACAAGCAGTTTCTGCTGACGCTGGCCGTCACCGAAGACGAAATGACCGGCGTAGGCGGCGAAAACTTCGCTGGCTTCTATTCGTCGATGAAGTACTTCCAGTCGCTGGACAACCCGAACAACAAGAAGTTCGTGGAGGCCTTCAAGGGCAAGTACGGCAAGGACGCGGTGATCGGCGACGTTACCCAGGCGGGCTACCTGGGGCCGTGGCTCTGGAAAGCGGCTGTGGAAAAGGCCGGCAGCTTCGACGTGGACAAGGTCGTGGCCAGCTCGCCGGGCATCGAACTGAAGACCGCGCCCGAAGGCTATGTGAAACTGGATGCGAACCACCACCTGTGGAGCAAGGCACGCATCGGGCAGGGGCAGCTGGACGGGACGTTCAAGGTGGTGGCGGAGTCGAGCGAGCTGATCAAGCCGGATCCGTTTCCGAAGGGCTATCAGTAAGTCTTTGCCTTTCTCCCTCCCCCGCTGGGGGAGGGCAGGGGTGGGGGCAAGCGGCGTTGCCACTGGGCACGCCCTGCCTGCCCCCATCCCAACCTTCCCCCAGAGGGGGAAGGAGCCAACAGCCAACACAGGAATCCTTCATGACTCTGTCGGACATGATGAACATCGGCCTCATGCAGGGCTTCGCGGGGCTGAGCCTCTTCGCGGTGCTGCTGCTCATGGGCCTGGGGCTCGCGATCATCTTCGGCCAGATGGGTGTCATCAACATGGCGCATGGCGAGTTCATGACCATCGGCGCCTATTCGATCTACCTGGCCGCGCGCGTCACCGAAAGCCTGGCGCCGGCTTTCATGCCGTACTACTTTCCGATCGCGATCGGCCTGGCCTTCGTGTTCGCCTTCATCGTCGGATGGATCGTGGAGTGGGTGCTCATTCGGCACCTCTACAAGCGCCCGCTCGACACGCTGCTCGCCACCTGGGGCGTGAGCCTGGGGCTGCAGCAGCTCTTTCGCACCTTCATCGGCCCGAAGGAAGTGAGCCCCACGCTGCCCGAGTGGCTCATGGGCTCGTGGACGCCGCATGAAGGCCTGGACATTCCGATCAACGGGCTTTTCGTGCTGGCGCTCACCGCGCTGGTCACGGGCGGTGTGCTCGTCGCGCTGCACAAGAGCCGCTGGGGCCTGCGCGTGCGCGCCACCGTGGCCAACCGCACCATGGCCAACGCGACCGGCATCGACACCATGAAGACCGACCGCCTGACCTTCGCCATCGGCTGCGGCATTGCGGGCATGGCGGGCGCGGCCTTCACCACCATCGGCTCGACGGGGCCGACCTCGGGATCGCTCTACATCGTCGATGCCTTCCTGGTCGTTACCTTCGGCGGCGCTGCGAGCTTGCTGGGCACGGTGGTTTCCGCCTTCGGCATTGCGCAGACGCAATCGATCTCGGAATTCTTCATGACCGGCTCGATGGCCAAGGTGCTGACGCTTTCGCTGATCGTGCTGATTCTGATGATGCGTCCGCAAGGGCTGTTCGCCGTGAAAGTCCGCCGCTGATGAACCCGCTTCCTTCCTGGAGAACGTTCCGATGATGAATTTCATCAAGGCCTCGATCCTGCGCTATCAGCTGGGCAGCCTCTTGCTGCTGGTGCTGCTGCTGGCGATGGTGCTGCCGCTGTCGCTCGACATCTTTCGCCTGAACCTCGTGGGCAAGTACCTCACCTACGCCTTCGTCGCCGTGGGGCTTGTGATGGTGTGGGGCTACGGAGGTGTGCTCAGCCTGGGGCAGGGCGTGTTCTTCGGCATCGGCGGCTATGCGATGGCGATGTTTCTCAAGCTCGAAGCCTCGGACCCGATCACGACCAAGATCCAGTCGACACCCGGCATTCCTGACTTCATGGACTGGAACCAGATCACCGAGCTGCCCATGCTGTGGCTGCCGTTCAAGAGCCTGCCCCTGAGCCTGGCGCTGGTGGTGCTGGCGCCGATGGCGCTCGCCTGGCTCGTGAGCTTTGCGATGTTCAAGCGCCGCGTGGGCGGCGTGTACTTTGCCATCATCACGCAGGCGGTGGCGCTGATCTGCACCGTGCTCATCATCGGCCAGCAGGGCTACACGGGCGGCGTCAACGGCATGACCGACCTGAAGACGATGCTGGGCTGGGACACGCGCACCGACGGCGCCAAGTACATCCTCTACTACGTGTGCGTGGGCCTGCTGGTCGCCAGCATCGTGCTGTGCCGCTGGATCCAGACCAGCAAGCTCGGCACGCTGCTGCTGGCCATGCGCGACAAGGAAGACCGGGTGCGCTTCTCGGGCTACGACGTGTCGAACTTCAAGGTTTTCATCTTCTGCCTTGCGGCCGGGCTCTCGGGTATTGGTGGCGCAATGTTCGCGCTGCAGGTGGGCTTCATGTCGCCGAGCTTCGTGGGCATCGTGCCCTCCATCGAGATGGTGATCTTCTGCGCCGTGGGCGGCCGCATGAGCCTGGTGGGTGCCGTGTACGGCGCGCTCCTGGTGAATGCAGGCAAGACGCTGTTCTCCGAAAGCTTTCCGGACCTGTGGCTGTTCCTGATGGCCGGCCTCTTCATCGGCGTGACCATGGCCTTTCCGATGGGCCTGGCGGGCTTGTGGGACGAAAAGATCAGGCCCTGGTGGAAGGGGCGCCGCCAGGCGTTGCGCGAAGCCGCAGTAAAGCCGCCGGCCGCAACCGTAGCTGCGCAATCTCCCGCACCACAGACCGAACCCGCATTGCCAGACGGCATCGGCAGCCAACGCGCCTAACCGGAGCCCATCGCATGAGCAACACCGACTTCGCGCTCGCCGTGGAAGACCTCACCGTCTCCTTCGACGGCTTCAAGGCCATCGACGACCTGACGCTCTACATCGACAAGAACGAACTGCGCGTGATCATCGGCCCCAACGGCGCAGGCAAGACCACGCTGCTCGACCTGATCTGCGGCAAGACGCGGGCAAGCGGCGGCAGCATCAAGTTCAAGAACACCGAGCTCACAAAAATGGCCGAGCACAAGCGCGTGCGGCTGGGCATCGGGCGCAAGTTCCAGACGCCGTCGATCTACGAGAACCTGAGCGTCTTCCAGAACCTGGAGGTGTCTTTTCCGAAGGGCCGATCGGTGCTGGGTGCGCTGGCTTTCAAGTGCGATGACGAGGTCAAGGCCAAGGTGCAGGCGGTGGCCGAAGACATCGGCCTTGCCGACAAGCTGCGCACCGAGGCGGGCCTGCTCAGCCACGGCCAGAAGCAATGGCTGGAGATCGGCATGCTGCTGATGCAGGAACCCGAACTGCTGATGCTCGACGAGCCCATTGCAGGCATGAGCGCGAGAGAGCGCGAACTCACGGCCGACCTGCTCAAGCGCATTTGTCAGAACCGCGCGGTGATCGTCATCGAGCACGACATGGCGTTCGTGAAGCAGATTGCGCACAAGGTCACCGTGATGCACCAGGGAAAGATCCTGGCCGAGGGGCCTATGGAGAAGGTGCAGGCGGACCCGAAGGTCATCGACGTTTATCTGGGGCACTGATGGCTTGCTGTTCTGTTCGCCGCGTCGTGCGTTTGGTGCTTTGTTGGGGGCGCTGCGGTTCAGGGCGCGCACCCGCCGACGGGGTGCCTTTCTCCGCGAATGTCCCCCGGCCTGCGGCCTCCTCCTTTATTTCGCTGCGCAAGGCACCCCGCCAGCGGGTGCG
>NZ_JBBCBV010000004.1:0-397879 GCF_037204045.1 Variovorax sp. CCNWLW225
CTTCTGTATGCGCCGAGGAGCGCAGATGGAGGCGGGATCAGGGCCGCAGCTGTTTGAGCGAAGCGAGTTCTGCGGACCCCCGCCGGAGTCGAGCACCGCAGGTTTCCCCGCAGCGCAGCGCAGGGGACGCAGACAGTAGGGGTCGCCTTTCTTTGCTTACGTTCTTTGGCGAAGCAAAGAAAGTGAGTCGCCCGCCGGGGCGAGACCCGGCCTCGGACAACAAAACGAAGCAAGGAGTTCATTCCCCCTCCCCCACAAACAAAGCCTCGAACTCCCCATCCAAAGGCAAGCCAGCAACCATCACCCCGGCGTCAGCGGAAGCAGCAGGATCGTCCAGCCACAAGGACCTCCCCGCCCCAGGCAAAGCCAGCGACTCCACCGCCCCCTCCCTCACCTCCCCACCTTCAGCAACAAACAACCGCTCAAGCAAAGCATCGAACCCCAGCGCGTCCATATCCCCCTCAAGCCCCTCCAGCGCCGCCTGCGTCCCCCGCTCCCACCACAGCAGCACACCCCGCAGCGCATCCCCCTGCAGCGCATCGCCAACAGAAGCATCGATCTCGACCGCCAGCGTGATCGGAAAGTACCGCCCCACCCCATCGACCGAAGGCATCATCACGCCGATCCAGGCGCCCTCGCCCGCCACGCCCGGCCCCAGCGCAAAACACCACACGGGCGCCTGCAGGTAATGCGCCATCCAGTCCGTATGCCGGTCCTTCAACCGCGCCAGCCCTCGCTGCAGCCAGTGGTCCCATTCAGAGCGAAACGACTCGGGCAGTCGCCGGTGCGCAAAGTCCCCCATGCCCGGCAACTTGCCGAACCATCCGGGCAATGCAGCCGAAGCAGAAGGAAAGGCAACAGCGTCGCTCACAACCCCTCCGGACAAGAAAACTCACGCAGTTCCTTCAAGCGGATCGGGTGCTGCACGCTGTTCGTCGTTACCTCGAAGCGCGTCTTGCGCGGGCCGACCTGGAAGGTGATGAAGAACTTCTCGGGCGCATCGCCGGCTTCGAGCTGGCCGTCGTCGAGCGCGCGGAACAGCGCCCACGGCCCATCGACCGCGGAGCCTGAACTGCCGGTGGTCGAAGGCGGGCTCACCTGAATGCGCACCTGGTTGCTGCCCTTGGGGCCCGGCCATTGCACGGCCATGGGCACCACGGGGCCGTGCGCGTATTTCACGAGCTGGCCGTCCACGTCGAGAATGAATTGCGTGATGCCCGCGTCCATCTCCACCGGCTTGAAGTCCAGCCGCATCGAAGGGCCGCGGCCGCCGCCGCGGAAGAAGATGTCCTTGATGCGTGCGGCGCGCTCGAACTGCGCCAGCGCCTGCGTGGTGACAGCGCCGCGCTCGGCCACCGGCTTGTAGCGCCACGGCTTGGTGCTGGTGTCGACCAAGGCGGCCAGCCGCTTCTGGAAGAAGTCGTCCATCAGGCCGCCGGCACCGAACATCTGGCCGAAGTCTTCGGGCAGCACGTCGCGCTTGCTGCTGCCCACGAAGGGGTAGCGGCCCGCAATGGCGCGGTTGCAGAACTCGGTCACGGGGCGCAGGTCCTGGCTCAGGTTGCCGCGCTCGGCCACCTGCGCCTGCGCGGCGCCCGACTGGCTCAGGTTCTCGACCATGGTGCGCACCGGCTCGGGCAGGCGCCCGGCGTCCGACTTGAGCTTGCCGGCCACGTCGCCGGGCGGCGGCGAGGTGCGGCCTTTCACGGCCGTGTCGACGGCGTTGAGGTACACGTACACCTCGTTGAAGAGCTTGAGCGCCTCGTCGATGGGTGCGGGCTGGTTGGGCGCAACGGGCGTGACAAGCCGGCGCAGCGGCTCGAAGCGGTCGTCCACAATGCTTTCGATGCGCTTGCCGCTGGCCACCGGCTTGTTCGGGTCGCCGCCGAAGAGGTCTTCGAGGCCCTTGCGCGTGTTGGCAACCGTGGCGGTTGCCTTGCTCACCACGTCCTTGGGCTGGTCGGCGGGAATGAGCGTGGTTTCCTTCACCACCGCGCGCAAGAAGTTGGCAAGCGGCGAACCTACGCCCGAAAGAATGCGCGCGGCCTCGATGTTCTTCTCGAGCCCGGTGGCGCGAATCAGCCGCACGTCGGCCAGGAGCGTCTCCCACACCTTGACGTATTCCGCCAAGTACAGCCGGCGCACGCGGTCGGTCAGCGCGCCGAGCGCGGCCACGTCTCGCATGCGGTCGGTGGCGCTGCGGTCTTGCCCCAGCACCCACGGGTCTTCCTGCGCGAGCAAGCCGGTGAGCACCGTCACCTCGTTCTGGAAGCGCTTGTGATAGCCGTCGTAGGTGAACATGCCCGGCACGCCTTCGGTCAGCGGCTTGCCGCTGATGCGCTCGAACACCAGCGGCGCCGAGGGGCCGGCGGCGGTGGCGATGCTGAAGCCCGGAATGTCCTTGGTGGCGCGCTGGCGCTTGAGGCGGCTGAACACGCGCTGCTCCAGCGGGTAGCTCGCAAGCACCGCGCGCACGCTGCGCACCAGGTTCTCGTCCATCTTGAGCGGCGAGCGCGGCGGGCCCTGGGCAATGAGCACGTCGAGCTGGTCTTCGAGCGCCTGGCGCTGGTCTTCGGGAATGCCGCGGTCCAGGCTGCGCGCCCAGTCGAGCGTGATCCACGCCTTGAGCGCCTCGGCATCGAAATGCTCGGGCTGGTAGAGCATGAGGTAGCTCTTGAGCGCCTCGTACGTGTACTCCAGGTTGTCCTTCTGCGCGGTGCGCAGCTGGTCCTCGATGCGCTTGGCGATCTGCGGCAGGAAGGCATCGTTGAGCGCGCGCTGGTGCGTGAGCATGGCGGCCGCATCGAGCTTGTCGCCCTGGTAGAGGCCCAGCGTCATCGACAGCGGCTCGTCGCCCTGGCGGTTATCGGGCGTCTTCCAGATGTCGCGCAGGCCCTGCAGCACGGGCGCTACCTCGACCAGGTTCTGCACCCGCGAAGGCAGCGCCGCAAGGGTCTGGCGCGCGGGCTCGACACGCGCCTCGACCGACTTCAGGTAGTTGACGTTCTGCAGCGTGCTGTAGCCCCAGCTAGCCAGCAGCGCGAGCGTCACCAGCGTCATGGCCGCAACGCCGGCCATGCGCAGCGTGTGGCGCCGGCGTTCCAGCTTCACGTTGGCGCCGGCCAGGCGCTGCTCCGGAAACACCACTTCGCGCAGCAGCGCGGTGAGAAAGTAGCTGCGGCCGCTCGACTTCTGCGGCGCGAGCATGGCGCGCTCCAGGCCGAAGCTGCGGGCAAGGCTGCCCATCACGCGGTCGATTGGGCTGCCCTCTTGCGTGCCGCTGGTGAAATAGACGCCGCGCACCCACGGCGGCTGCGCAAAGCGCGAGCCGGTGAACACCTGGTCGAGCAAGTCGGAAAGCATCGAGCCGATGGAGCCGAACTGCGCCGGAAAGCCGAAGATCGCCGCGCGCCGCGTGCCATCGGTCTCGCGCTGCATGCGCGCAATGAGCCCATCGTTCACGCGGTTGTGCAGCAGCGCGAACTCGCGGTTGAAGGCGGTGGAAAGGCCCTTCTCGTCGGCTTGCACATTCTCGTCGGCCGGCAGCGTAAAGCCGAACACCTGCGCGCGCTGCTCCTTGCCAAGGTCGTCGAAGTAGTCGGTAAAGCCGTAGAGCAAGTCGCTCTTGGTGACGAGCACGTACACCGGCAGCCGCGTGGTGAGCTTCGCATCCAGCTCGAGCAGCCGCGCGCGAATGGAAGCGGCCAGCTGCGTGCGCTGCTCGGGGCCCTGGCTCAGCAGGTCGGCCACGCTCACCGTGAGGAACACGCCGTTGAGCGGCCGGCGCGGGCGCGCCTTCTTGAGCAGGCCCAAAAAGCCTTCCCATGCGCTCTTGTCTTCCGACTGGTGGCTGTCTTGCGTGGTGTAGCGGCCGGCGGTGTCGATGAGCACGGCTTCGTCGGTGAACCACCAGTCGCAGTTGCGCGTGCCGCCCACGCCGCGGATGGCGCCGGGGCCGAACTTCTCGGCCAGCGGGAACGAAAGGCCGGAGTTGACCAGCGCCGTGGTCTTGCCCGCGCCGGGCGCGCCGATGAACACGTACCACGGCAGGTCGTACAGATAGCTGCCGCCGGAGATGGAGAGCCAATCTCGCCAGCCGGGCTTCTTGCCGGCCGCATGCAGGCGCATCTGCTTGAGCGTGGCCACGGCTTCGCTGAAGCGCGTATCGAGGATCTTCTGTTCGCCGTTGACCGGCGCGTCCGTCTTCGCGGACGGCGCCTTCATGAGGCCGTCGGTCAGGTGTTGGCTCGCACGGCGCGCGCGCCAGCGGCGGTAGAGTGCGCGCAGCACCACGATGAGCACGATGGCGCCGATCAGCAGTGCACGGACGAGTTCGCTTTCGAGCGGCGCCAGCGCGCCGATCTTCACCATGGGGCCGATCCACCAGATCAGCAGCGCGACGATGACCAGCGCCAGTAGGGTCAGCAGCAGCGGGCTGAACAGGAAGCCGAAGATTTTCTTGATCATTTCGTCACTCCCGCCGAAGCCACCCGGTCGGGCTCGGACAACAGCACGATGTCGACACGCCGGTTGCGCGCGCGGTTGGCGGGCGTGTCGTTGGCGGCCACGGGCTCGGCGTCGGCCTTGCCGTCGGAGCGCATGCGCGCCGGCTCCACCAGCGTGGTGAGCGCGCCCTTCACCGCATCGGCGCGCGCGGCCGACAGGTGCCAGTTGGACGGATAGCGCAGCGAGCGGATCGGCTGGTTGTCGGAGTGGCCGGTAATCAGCACCTCGCCCTTCACCTCGGCCAGTGCCTGGCCGATGCGGCGCAGCACCGGCAGCGATGCGGCCATGGGCTCGGCGCTGCCGGAGCCGAAGAAGGAGTCGCCGCGCAGGCGCACCACGCTGCGGTCGGCCTCGTCGGTCACTGTCACCAGTCCTTGCTTGATCTCGGGCTCCAGAAAGCGCGCAAGCCGCGGCGACTTGGCCGGCACGGCGGGCGGCGCAATCTGTATGTTGGGCACGCGCAGGCCCGACACGGCGGCATAGGTGGTGTCGGAGCGGTAGTTGAGCGTGAGCCGCAGGCCGAACCAGGCCAGCGCGAGCAGCAGCGCAAAGCCCGCCGCAAACACCCACAGCGGCAGCGATTCACGCAGCCGCACCGTGCCTGCGCCCTGCCCGCGCCAATGCGGAGAAAGCTCGGCCTCGAGCGGCGGGCGGTCCTTGGCGATGAGATCGGCCAGCCGCTGCCGCACCGAATCGAGTTGCGCGCGGCCGTTGTCGACCACGCGGTAACGGCCTTCGAAGCCCAGCGCGAGCACGCTGTAGATCAGCTCCAGCAGCTGGCGGTGCGTGGGCACGTCCTGCGCGAGCTTGGCGAGCAGCTGGAACACTTTTTCGCCGCCCCAGGTCTCGTTATGGAACTGCACCAGCAGGCTCTGCTTGTTCCAGCCCGCCTGCACGCCCCAGGGGGTGTTGGCCACGGCTTCGTCGAGCGCCGTGCACAGCACATAACGCGCGGCCAGAACCGATTCGTTGCTCACACCGGCGCGGCGTGCGGCGGCGTCGAACTGGTTCACCGCGTCCGCGGTGGAGGCTCGCAGGGCCGGCACGTTGGGCGGCTGCACCAGGTTGCGCAGCTTGCCGATCAGCACCAGCAGCTTGCCCGCCGCGGAGACCAGCGGGTTGAGCAGCCCGATCTCGCCTACATCCGCGGCGGGTGTCGGATCGGCACCGCCGAAGAACGGCGCGGGCGCAGCCGCGGGTGGCGGCGGCGTGCCGGCCGGCGTGCGCGGCTTGGGCTTGATGACCGTGCGCTCCGACTCGAAAGCGGCGAAGGGGTCTGGTGTGGTCATGATGGTGTTCCGTTTCCGTCAGCCCGATGCGGCTAGGAACGAATGGCCCAGAAGGCGAGGTCGAGGCCGGGAAAGTCGCCCGCGATGTGCATCGCGATGCCGCCCGATTGCTCCAGCTGGCGCCACAGGTCGCTGTTGCGCGTTTCGAGCTCGAAGTAATTGGCGCCGGTATGAAAGGGAATCTGGCGCGGCGCGACCGGCATGGGCGTGAGCGTGACGCCCGGCAGCGCCAGGTTGACCAGGTCGCGGATGCGCTCGACCGGGCCGATCTTGACCTGCGTGGGAAAGCGCGCGCGCAGCGCCTCGCTCGGCATGTTGGCATTCACCGCGAGCACGAAGGTCGCCTTGCGCTGCAGCTCCACATCGGTGACCACCGCCACGCGCACGCCGTGCTTGCGGTCGTGCAGCTCGATGCGGATGGCCGACTGCTCCAGCACCATCGAGAGGCTGCGCCGCAGGTCGTCCATTACCGGTCGGAAGCTCAGCGCCAGGTCGTCGTGGATATAGGGCCCGAAGCGTGTGACGCGACGCGAATCGCGAAAACTCGCCAGGTCGCCGGCCAGCCCGAGCGCATGCTCGAAGAAATGCTGCGGGTGCAGCATGGCGCTCTTGGCCAGATGCGCGAAGACGGCTTCGTTGCGATTGACTGTCTGCAGCAGCATGAAATCGGCAATCTCGGCCACCCCGCCCGTGCCGCCCTGCGTCATGCGGCCGGCCAGCGCCTCGCCGCGTTGGCGCAAAAGACCCAGCAATTCGTCGAGCCACGAGCGGATCACCGCATGGCCCGCCACGTCGAGCAGCGGCGGCAGCATGGCGCGGTCGAGCTGCACCTGGTTGTCGACGCGGCGCTCGACCACGCGGGCCACGCCCAGCGTGGTCCATGCATCGGTCGCCTCGCTGGCGCGCATCAGGCGTGTATGAAGCTGGCCTAGTTGCAGCATGGCGGTGCGCTCGCCGGCGGTGTTGGAGTCGGGCACTTCAGACTCGAGCACGCGGTGGCGCACCAGCTCTTCGTATTCTTCAGCGTCGGCCTCGCGGGCACCGGCACGGCGCACGGGCAGCGCCAGCATCACGGCCTCGTCGCGCATGGTTGGCGGAATGTCGATGGGCTCGGGCAGTGGATCGACCGCCGGCATGTCGAACACCGTGCCGTCGCCGAAGATGCCCACCGCGCGCACCAGTGCGAGCTTGCCCAGTGTGAGCGCGGCCTGGTCGATCTCGATCTCCGCGAAACCCCAGGCATAGGGCGTGGTCGAACGCAAAAGCACATGCCGCGCATGGTCGCCATGACGCTCGCTCTGCTGCAGGTGCTGGGGCTGCAGCAGCATCCCCTCGCTCCAGACCACTTTTGTTCGCCAACTCATCCGCACTCCGTCAAAGGCAAGGGCTGCCCGAAAGAAGCACGGAGTTTCCGGCGCGCAAGGCCGGCGGCAAATCCGCCTAACGGCCTAGGCGGAGGGATTTGGAGCTACGGCGAAGGGACTAGGCGGGCGCCAGCACGCCTCGTTCAACGTGCGGCCGCAGACGCCGCACGCAACGTCTCGACCTGTTCCTTGTACGCCTGCTCGATGCGCCGCAGCCTTTGCTCGCGCGCCGCATCGTTCACCCATGCAGCCGCCATCGCGTTCTGCTTGCCCAACTGGTATTCAAGCGCCGCCTCGGGCAGCAGTGCGCTGTCGTCAGCCGGGGCATAGCCGTAGGCAGCGCGCAGCGTCTTGAGCACCTCGCGCTCGGCATCGGCGCGCGGGCCCTTGCCTTGGCCGTAGCCGATCAGGAAAGCCTGCAGCTTGGCCTGGAACGCGGGTGGGTAGTCGCGCCGCACCACCATCTGCGCGCCGGGCGGCGGGTCGGACTCCCACACCACATGCAGCCGCGCGGCCTCGACGGGAAACTGCTCCCTGAAGCGCTCGAAGTCGGTGGTGTTGTTGGTGGCCACGTCGGCATCGCCGTTGGCCACTGCGAGCGCGGTGGCTTGGTGGTTGCCGACGAACTCGCCGCGGAACTGGGTTTCCATCTGGATGTTGCGCGGCAGGAAAAGCTGGCTCTGCGGTATGAGGAAGCCGGTCACCGAGCGGCTGTCGCCGCGCGCGAGCCGCCAGCGTTCGGGTTCGGTGAGCACCGCTTCCAGCGTGTTGGGCACGCCGGTCTTTCGCGTGAGCAGCACCGCGCGGTGGGTGGGCATGCCGGGCCGGCGGGCGATTTGCGCCACCACCTTCATGCGCCGCTGCATCACGGCTTCGAGCGCGATCTTGGCCGAAAGAAACGCCATGTCGACTTCATCGCGCTTGATGGCGCGGTCGAGCTCTTCGTACGACGCCACGGAGTAAGCAGTCACCGGCACGCCGATGGCCTGGCTCATGTCGGCCAGCAGCGGCATCCACAACGCACGCGACTCGACCGCGCCCCCCAGCGGCAGCACGCCAAAGCGCACGGGCTTGGTGGGAGCGGCCGCTTTTTCGGTGGCACCGGCGCCGCCCGGCGCCAGCAAGAGCGCGGCAACAACCAGCATGAGCGGCATTGCCATGGCGGCAAGCCACCCGACAGCGCGAGGCAGCGCGCGAACACGCATGTCAGGGCGACAGGTCCCGAAGGACGGTGACCTGCTCCGCATAGCCGCTTTCGATGCGCTTCAGCCGCGCCTGCCGCGCCTCGTCGTTGACCCATTGCGCGGTCATGGCGTTCTGCCTGGCCAGCTGATAGGCGAGCTTGGCGGCCGGCTGCAGCGAGCTGTTGTCCGCCGCCACGAAGCCGGCCAGGTCGTGCAGCGACTTGAGCACGGCCCGCTCCGCATCGCCCTTGGGCCCCTTGGCGCGGCCGTAGCCGACCAGGAAGGCCTGCACGCTGCTGCGCAGCTCCGGCGGGTATTCACGCCGCACAACGATCTGCGCATGCGGAATGAGCTCCGATTCCCACAGCACCTGCAGCCGCTGCGCCTCGGCCGGAAAGCGCTGCTTGAAGCGTTCGAAATCGGCCGTGTTGTTGGTGGCCACATCGGCTTCGTTGTTGGCCACGGCCAGAGCGGTCGCCTGGTGGGTGCCGACGATCTCGCTCAGGAAACGGGTTTCCATCGCGATGTGGTTGGGCAAGAAGAACTGCAGCTGCGGCACGATGAAGCCGGAGACCGACTGCCGCTCGCCGCGCGCAAGGCGCCAGCGCTCCGGCTCGCCGAGCAGGCTCTTCTTCGTGTTGAACGGCGGCGTCTTGCGGGTGAGCAGCAGGGCGCGGTAACCCGCCAGGCCATCGTGCCGCACCACCTGCGCCACCACTTTCATGCGGCGCTGCGTCACGGCGTCGAGCGCCATCTTTCCGGACAGGAACGCCATGTCGACCTCGTCGCGGCGGATGGCCTGCTCCAGCGCTTCATACGAATTGACCGAGAGCACGCTCACCGGCCGGGAGATGGCCCGGCTCAGTTCGGCCAGCAGGGGGTCCCAGTCGCTGCGCGATTCGAAAGCACCGCCGAGCGGCAGGATGCCGAAGCGCACCGGTGCATCGGGCTGCAGCGCGGGCTGCGAGGCGGCCACCAAGGGCAGGCCGGCGAGCAGCGCCAAGGCAAGTGCGCCGCGGCGCACCGCCACGGCGGCAGCACGCCTGAACCGCGGGCTGCGGTGCGGGGCACGAAAGGCGTCAATGGCGCCGGAAGCCTTCCGGACGCAGCTGGGGGAGGCCTGCATTTTTGGGCACGGAACATGAGCCGCTGCGGGTCAGCGGGTCTAACATGGACAAACGCGGACACGATTAGATATCAAATACAAGTCGTTTTTGTGATGTTTTTCCCATCTTTCGCACCGTAACCAGCGCCCGTAAGCTCGATCTTCATGCGCCCAATGCCCCCATGAACTGGAACTTCCGCGTCGTCCGGGGGCTTGCGCGCCTCACCTTCGCCCAGCAGCTGATCCTGCTGGCGCTGGTGCCGGCAACCGCCGCCACGCTGGCGGCCATTGCCGTTCTGACGCGCCAGCACCTGGACAACCTCACCGAGCTGATGCGCGCCAATGCGCAAACGGTGGCGCTGCAGGTTGCCACCGCGGCGCAAGCTCCGCTGGTGCGCATGGACCGCCGCATTCTCCAGCGCACGGCCCAGTCGGGCACCTACCAGCCGCACGTGCAGCAGGTGCAGATCTGGTCGGACGACGGCGAGATCGTCGCCAACTCCGAAACCGTCGACCGCGCCCGGGGCGAGGGCCTGCAGGTGGTGGTGCCGATCGTGAGCGAGGACGGCAAGCACAGCGGCAAGGTCATGGTCGAGATGAGCCTGGACGCCGTGCAGGACGCGCGGCGCTCGGTGTGGCTCAACGTGGTGCTGGTGCTCGCAACCAGCCTGGTGGGCGTGGGGCTGGCGGGCTGGTGGGCCGCGCGGCGCATCAGCGAGCCGATCCGCGCGCTGGGCAAGGCGGTCGACCGCCTGGGCGCCGGCGAGGCCGCGAGCGTGACCATCGAAGGCACCTCCGAAGTGCGGCACCTGCAGCACGGCTTCAACCAGGCGGCGCGCGCACTGGCCGAAAGCCACCGCTTGCTGCAAAGCCGCATCAGCGAGGCCACGGCCGAACTCGCGCGCAAGAACCAGCAGCTCGAAGTCGCGAGCCAGGCCAAGACGCGCCTGCTGGCCGCCGCCAGCCACGACCTGCGCCAGCCGCTGCACGCGCTCACGCTGTTCTCCGACGGCCTGGCCAACGGCGAGACCGACCCCGTGCGCCTGCAGCGCATCGGCCACATTCGCGAGTGCGTCGATTCGCTCGACCGGCTGTTCTCGGAGCTGCTCAATCTCTCGCAGCTCGATGCCGGCGTGCTGCAGCCGCAGTGGGCTGACTTTCCGCTCGACCAGCTGTTCGATGAAATCAGCCGCAACTTCCGTCCCGTGGCCGAGCAGCAGGGCCTCCGGCTGGTGGCGCGCAAGACCGACCTCTGGGTGCGCTGCGACTACGTGATGCTCTCGCGCATTCTCAACAACCTGGTGTCGAACTCGCTGCGCCACACCATCGAAGGCGGCGTGCTGATCGGCGCCCGGCGGCGCGGCAAGGGCGTTCGCATCGACGTGGTCGACACCGGCGTGGGCATTGCCGTGCAGCACCAGGCGCGCGTGTTCGAGGAGTTCTACCAGGTCGAGGCCACCGGCCGCCAGGCGCCGCGCGGCCAGCGCGGCATGGGCCTGGGGCTTGCCACGGTGCAGCGCCTGACGGAGCTGCTCAACACCCGCGTCGAGCTGACTTCGCGGCCGAACAAGGGCACCTGTGTGCGGGTGCTGGTGCGATCGGCGCCGGCCGCATTGCCCGCGCTGGACGTGGCGCCGGCTCCCAGCGCCGTCGAGGAGGAACCCAGCTTCGAACAGTTGCGCATCCTGGTGATCGACGACGAGCGCACCATTCTCGAAGGCCTGTCGGTGGTGCTCACCAACTGGGGCGCCGAGGTGCAGGCGGCGCAGACCCGCGCCGAAGCACTCGCGCTGGCCGACGCGTGGGAGCGGCCGCCGGACGTGGTGGTGAGCGATCTGCTCCTGCAGGGCGGCGACAACGGGCTGGACGTGATCGCGGCGCTCGAACGCCATCCGCGCGGCATCGGGCCCGGCACGGCACGCCTGCTGGTCACGGGAGAAACCAAGCCCGACCGCCTGCGCGAAGTGGCCAGCGCCGGCATCGCGGTGCTCTACAAGCCGGTTTCTCCACGGGTGCTGCGCCAGGCCATCCAGGCCCAGCGCGCGGCGGCGCTGCTCAACGCCGAAGCCTAGGGTCCCGCAGGCCCTAGTCCATCGGACATAGGCCAAGCAGCCGCCGCGCTGTGCACTTCATCACGCCTGCAAGCGCTGGCGGGTGCCGACATAAGCCCTCCGCCTTATCGCGCCAAGCAGGGGGCTTCCTTACATTGGGTACTGCTCTGTCTTGCTGCGGAAGCAGTCCATGTTTGTTGTCGTGAACCCTTTCATCTTGCTCTTCCGGAAACGGCTGCGCTGCGGCGCTCGCGCCGCGCTGGCCTGCGGCATGGTGCAGCTGGCCGCCGCCGCATCGGCCACCGGTCTCACGGTGCTGATGGGCGACGACCTCGCGGCGCACTCGGAGTTCGTGCAGCATCTTCGCGCGGGCCAGGAGCCCGGCGGCCGCTTCGACCTGGTGCGGCTTCCGCAGGGCGGCGCGGACACCTCGCAAGCCCTGGAAGCAGCCGCCGCCGAGCCTGACCGGGCCGCCAATGCCGGCGTGCGAACGCGCGGGCTCCGCACGGCGCCGGCGGACGCCGGCATGACCCTGGCGGTCGGCGTGCCGGCCGCGCGCGCGGCGCTCGAGCAGCCCGGCCAGCAGCCGCTGGTGCTCGCGATGCTGAGCCGGCTCGACTACGAGACCCTGCGCGCCAGCAGCCCGGCCTTGCGCCGCGGCGACAGGCGCGTGGGCGTGCTGCTGCGCGACCCCGCCATGGGCGACCAGCTTGCGCTGGTGGGTGCGGTGCTGCCGAACAAGTACCGCATCGGCGTGGTCGCCACGCCTGAATCGGAACCGCTGGTGCGTGAGCTGCAGCGCGCGGCGCAGGGCGCGAACCCGCCGTGGGACGTGCAGGTGGAATACGCGCCCGACGCCAAGTCGCTGGCCGCGGCGCTGCATTCGGTGGTGCCCCGCAGCGACGCGCTGATGGTGCTGCCCGACCTGATCGGCGACAGCCAGGCCGCCACGCTCTCGGTGTTGCGCGCGGGCGCCGGAGCGGGCTTGCCGGTGTTCGGCGCCAGTGAAGGGCTGGTGCGTTCCGGCGGGCTTGCGGCGGCGGTCTCCACGCCGGCGCAGCTCGCGCGGCAGGCGCGGCTGCTCGGCCAGAAGCTGGCAAGTGCCGGCGCCGGCCCGCTGGTGGAATCGGCCACGCCCGCCACCGTGCGCGTCAACGTGACCGTGGCGCGCGGACTCGGACTGCGCTTGCCGGAGGAGCGGGAACTGACCGAGCGGCTCACCGTCACGCGATGAGCGACAAGGGGACGACGCCCGAAGGCTCGCACGCCGATTCGCCGGCGCAGCCGCAGCCCCTGTCCACGCCCACGCTGGTGGTGCGGGGCAACCTGCAGCGCGACCTGTTCCGCCTTGGCGTGGTGCCGTGCGCCGCGGTGGCGCTGGCGCTCACCGGCTGGTTCACGCACAACCGCCTGCAAACGCTCGAAGCGGCTTTCGATGCCGAAGGCCAGGCCGTGGCGCGCCAGGTGGCCGCCATGTCGGACCTGAGCCTCTATGCCGGCGACCTGCCCGCGCTGCAGAACGTGGCCAACGCGGCGCTGCGCGGCGGACAGGTCATGCGAGTCGAGATCAGCAACAGCGCGGGCGTGTTCGTCACCGCCGGCCCCAAGGCATCGGCGCTTGCGCAGCTGCGCATGTTCACCTCGCCCGTCACGCTGCGCGAGGCTTCGCGCGCCAGTGCCTTCGCGCCCGCGGGCTCCACCGCGGCGGGCGAAACGCCTATCGGCCTGGTGCAGACCTTCAGGGACACCACGGCCTACGCGCGCGAGCGCAGCCGCTCGCTCATGGCGGGCATCGGCATTGCGATGGTGGCGCTGCTCGCGGCATGGGCCTCGGTGCGCCACATGGCGCGCACGGTGGCTCGGCCGCTGCGGCGCGTGTCGCGCACGGTGGCGGCATTGGAGGCCGGGCACTTCGAAGCGCGCTGCGACGTGGTCGAAGGCGAGCCGCGGAGTGTTTCCGCGGCATCGTCCGGCAAGGGCCACACGCACGAGCTGGCCGTGCTCGCGCACGACATCGATCGCCTGGCCGAGCGGCTGCAGCGCAACCGACAGGTCAGCGAGGAGCGCGTGCGCGAAGCCACGGCGGTGGCGCTGCAGCGCATGGCCGAAGCCGAGCAGGCGGCGCTGTCGCGCGCACGGTTCCTGGCCGCGGCCAGCCACGACCTGCGGCAGCCGCTGCATGCCATGGGGCTTTTCATCGATGGCCTGCTGCCAAGCGCCACCGAGGCGCAGCGCCCGGCCGTGCTGCGCCTGCAGGAGAGCACCGAGTTCATGGGCGTGCTGCTCGACGACCTGCTCGAAATCTCGCGGCTCGACGCCCAGGTGCTGACGCCGGCGATCACCAAGGTGCCCCTGGCCGCGCTGTTCGACCAGCTCGATGCGCAGCACGCCCCCACCGCGGCCGAGACCCGCGTGCGCCTGCGCTGGAGCGACCGCGGGCTTGCGGTGCGCAGCGATGCGGCGCTGCTGCAGCGCATCGTGGGCAACCTGGTGGCCAACGCGCTGCGCCATGCGCCCGCCGGCGGCACGGTGCTGGTGGCCGCGCGGCGCAGCCGGGCCGACAGCGACAACGTGCGCATCGAAGTGCGCGACAACGGCGTGGGCATTGCGCCCATTCACCAGGGCCGGATCTTCGAAGAGTTCTACCAGGTGGCCAATACCGAGCGCGACCGGCGTCGCGGCTTCGGGCTGGGCCTTGCCATCTGCGCGCGCATCGCCGCGCTGCTCGGCACCCGCATCACGGTGCGCTCGGCGCTGCAGGCGGGCAGCACCTTTGCGCTCACCCTGCCCGCCGCCCAGGCGGCTGAAGCCACCGCGCCGGCAGCCGCGCCGCGCGCACTCACACCGCTCGCCGGCCTGCACTGCATGGTGGTCGACGACGACCCCGTGATCCTCGACGGCAGCCGCGCGCTGCTGGAGCAATGGGGGTGCGAGGTCGAATGCATCGCCACCGGCGCCGAGGCCATTGCGCGGCTGGGCACCGGTGACCAGCGCTTCGACGCGGTGCTGTGCGACTTGCAACTGGCCGGCGCCGACGACGGCATGGACGTGATCACCGCCGCCAAGCGCCTGCAGCCCGACGCGCTCGCCGTGCTCGTGTCCGGCGCCACCGGGCCCGAAGTGCTGCAGCGTCTGCGCCATGGCGGAGTGATGCTGCTCACCAAGCCGGTCGCGCCCGCCAAACTGCGCGCGCTGCTTTCCACGCGGCGGCATGCCGCCTCGCCGGCCTGAGCGCCGCCACACACGCTACCGACCTCGACGCCTGCCGACAGGAGCCCTTCCGATGCTCGACATTGCCGCACTGAAAGACATCCGACCCTTCATCGCGACGCCGAGCTACGGCGGCGCGCTGGCCTCGATCTACGTGCGCAGCCTGCTGGGCCTGGTGAATCTCGCGTGGAGCCACGGCTTTTCGATGCAGACGCGCTTTCTCGATGGCGACAGCCTGATTCCGCGCGCACGCAACCGGCTGGTGGCCGAGTTCATGGCCGACACGCGCTGGACGCATCTGTTCTGGATCGACGCGGACATCGGCTTTGAGCCTTCCGCGGCGCTGCGGCTGCTGCTGGCCGGCCGCGACGTGGTGGCCGGCGTCTATCCGCTCAAGGAGGACGGCTGGCCCGGCGACGGCCTGCGCGAAGCGTTGCCCGCGGGCAGCACGCGCGCCGACTTCGAGGCGCGGCACGCACGCTTTCCGGCCAACACATGGACCGGCGAGGGCAAGGTCGATGCCGATGGCTTCATCGAGGTGCTCGACGCGCCCACGGGTTTCATGCTGATCGCCCGTTCGGTGTTCGAGCGCCTGGCCGAGGGGCGGCCCGACCTGCGCTACACGCCCGAGCCGTCGCGCGACACTGCCGCGCAGGCGTGGCCGCACTACCGCTTCTTCGACGTACTGGCCGAGCCGGACAACGGCCGCTACCTGAGCGAGGACTACGCGTTCTGCCGGCGCTGGCAGGCGCTGGGCGGCAAGGTCCACATCGACGCGCAGTCCGACCTGGCGCACCAGGGCCTGCGCACGTATACGGGCCGCTTCGGGGCCGCGGCCCAGCCCACGAACGGCAAGCCCTAGAAGTCGGCGCAGCCGTTGCGCTTCTCGGTGTCGACGCAGCTCGTGAGATTGGGCCGCGAGCGCACGCGCGACCATTCGCGCGCCAGCACGTCGTTGCCCTGCGAGGCGCGGTCGCCTTCGAGCGGGCCGGTCGCAAAGCAGATCGGCGGCGGGCCGATGTTGCGGTCGTACAGCCAGGTGGTCGGCAGGTCGCGGACCACATCGGGCTTCGGAATCTGCGGAAAGCCACCGACCGTGAGCGTTCCGGGCACCACGTTGACCAGATAGCCCTCGGCCGAGGTGAAGCTGCCGTTGATCGCATAGGCGCCGGGCGGGCTCGACTGGTTGGCGGCGGTGCCCACCGCACCGCTGAAGCCGGCGCCGGTGTCGCCGAGGATCAGGCCCGTGATGCTCCAGGTGAAGAGCGGATTGTTCAGGCCGGCCGGCCGGAACGCATTGCCGATCACGACCGTCGCGGTCGGCCGCTGCGCATAGATGAAGTGGTTATCGCCCGGCGACACGCTCACGCCGCACAGGCCCAGGTAGGCGCAGTTGTAGAGGTTGGGCAGCAGGCCCGAGCCGGCAACGCCGCCGCGCGTTTCGCCGATCCAGGTGTCGGCCCACACGCGCCAGGGCGCGCCGCCCAGGCTGGCACCGCCCACGTTCTGGAAGCGCGCCGCGGCCACCAGGTCGGCGCCCGACGTGCTGGTCACCGCCGTGCCGAGCTGCAGGTCGCCGCTCAGCGTGCGCACGAACACCGTGTCCGCGGCCATGGAGCCGGCCGACACCACCTGCGGCGCATTGCCGGCCGCGTCGTAGCCGACGACCGAGACGGGCCCGATGCGCAGTTCATCCACGTCCTGGTAGCGGAACGCGCCGGCGGCGCCGCCGCCCATCGTGTTCGCGCTCAAGTTGTTGGCCGCCTGGTCGAGCAGCACGCTGCCCCCGTTGGAACGGGCCAAGAGCGTGCCCGCCGTGATCGGTGCGGCTGCGGTCTGAGTGATGTTGCCTGCCGACACCAGGCCGACGCGCGGCGCCGTGATGGGCGCCTGCAGCGAGATGTTGCCGCCGCCTTCGTTCTGCAGCGTGAGGCCCGAGGCCAGCGCGAGCGGCCCCACCACGTTGATGTCGGCCGCATGCGCATTGCTGCCGGCCACGATCGCGTTGCCGGCCGAGATGCGGGAGAACTCGGCCGCCGACACCGCGAAGCCTGTGCTGGCCGTGCCGCCGAGCGTGATCGGCGTTGCGACCTGGTCGAAGGCCGTGCCGTCCGCCGCCACGCCGCCGGGGCGAAGGTTGACGACGTTGCCCGCGCTCACGGTGCCATCGATCACCAGCGCGTCCGTGCTGCCGTCGTTGCTGGCGCGCAGCACGACGTTGCCGCCGGCCGACGACACGGAAACGCCCGCAAGCACCGGAGGGAACACGCCCGGCACGGGTGCTGGCGGCCCGATCCGCACGCCGGCGCCGTCGCCCTCGGCCTGGCCGGTGATCTCGATGCTGCCGCTGCCGGTGGTGGCAATCTGCGTGCCGGTGCGCAGCAGCACGCCGTCGCCCCCCGTGCCCGGATCCGTGTCGGCCTGGCGCAGGCCGCGCACTGCGATGTTCCCGCTGACCGAGCGAAGCGCCGAATCGTTGATCACCACCCCATGGCCCGGAATCTCGCTGCTGTTGCCAGTGAAGTTGCCGACGCCGCGCACAGTGATGTTGCCGCTGGTGGTCGAGATGTCCGTGCGCCGGTTCGGCAGGCCGGTGCCCGTGAAGCGCGAGTTGAGCCGCACGCCACTGGTTTCGGCGCCGATGCCCGTGATGTCGACGTTGCCGGTCGACGTGGCGATCTGCACGCCGCTGATGTAGACCGCCGCGTCCGTGAAGCCGCCGCCCGAGGGCCCGCTGGTGTTGCCGTTGATCGTTACCGAGCCGCCCGCGCCGGCATCGGTGCGGCCGACGCGCGTGTCGATGACGTTGCCGTTCAGGCTCACGCTCGGCCCCGACCCCGAGGCCGACCAGGCGCCGTTCATCACCACATTGCCGCCGTTGGTGTAGATGTCGCCGCTGTAGCTCACCTGCCCCCCGCCGGTCGCGGCACCGCCGCCGTTGACGTCGGTGTTGAACACCACGTTGAGCGGCCCGCCGGCGCCCGAGGACTCGATCACCACGTTGTTGTCGCCGCGCACGCTGCGGTGGGCGTCGAGCTGGAAGGTCAACGGCCCGTTGGCCGTGCTGTAGTTGATGCGAACGCCGTTGAACATGCGGATGTCGCCATCGGTCGGCGACCCCGCGCCGGGATCGCCGGTGGTGATGCGCACGCTGGTGCCGCCGTTGAGGGCGGCGTTGATGTCGCCGTCCTGGATGGTGCTGGCCGCGAGCGGCTCGAAGGGATTGGTCGGCAGCGTGCCGGCCGCTGCGCCGGGAACGATGTCGACATTGAACGGGTCGATGATCCACGTGCCCGCGGTACCCGCGGGCGCAGAGGCGTCCACGCGCAGTCCGTTGATGCTGAAGCCGCCGCCCTGTCCGTCGTCGGGCGCGGCAAAACCGCCGGAAGTTTCGATGAAGCCGCCGTTGCCGCCGCCCGAGCCGCCGCGCGCCGAGATGCTGCCGTGGGCGCGCAGGGTGCGTTCGGCCAGCAGGCGAACATCGCCGCCGTTGCCCGATGCGGCGGCGTTCGCGCGCAGGATCGAGCCGGCGCCGATCGCGATGGCGCCGGTGTTGCCGAGTTCGGCCGCCGCGTTCGCATAAAGGCGGATGCGCCCGCCGCCGGCGCTGCCGCTCGCGTCGATGACGCCCCGGTCGTCGGACCCAGGCGGCGGCGGTGGCGGAACGGACGAAAGCGGGGGTACGAAGGGCTCCAGCCCGATCACGCGGCCACTGATGTCGATCGTGCCGCCCGTGAGGCCGGCACCGTCGCCGACCGCCGAGACCAGTCCGCCGGTCATGCGCACGCCCTCGGGCGAAAGACCGCTATCGAGAATGATCTCGCCGTTGCGGGACGCCATTGAATCGGCGCGCAGCACGCCGCGTGAATTGACCACGCCGTTCGAGACCTCGAAACCGGTCGTCGCGATCAGCGCCACGCGTCCGCCGTTGGCCTGCATGGTGCCGCTGTTCGCGACGCCGCTGTAGAGCCCGGGCGTCACGCGCAACGTGGTCAGGCCGTCGCCCGCGAAGTCGATCGTGACGGTTTCACCCGAAGCCATGGCGGCCGTGCCGCCGTTCGCAACGATGGTGCCGCGGTTGGCCACCAGCGAGCCGATCAATGCGGCGGTGCCGCCGTTGCCGACCGTAATGCTGCCGTCGTTCTCCACCGATTCGAAGGCGCCGCTGGGCCGTGCGAACTCGAGCCGGTTCGCACCGCCCATGAATGCCTCGTCGCTCGTGGACATGTTCAGCGTCGAAGCGACCAGCCCGCCGACGCTGACCGACGAGCCCTTGGAGAACGTCACGCCGGCCGGATTGATCAGGTAGACATGGCCGTTTGCATTCATCTTGCCCGCGATGACCGAGGCCGGAGCACCGCCCACGAGGCGGTTCAGCAGCACGCTGCTCGTGCTCGGCTGCGCGACATTGAGCGTTGCGTCCGCTCCGATGGAGAAGGTGTTCCACTGCGCAATCGCCCGCGCCGTGGTCTGCGTGATGTTCATCGTCGCGGCGTTCGGCGTTGCGACGGACACGCCTCCGGCAATGGGCGAGAACCCGGTGGGCAGGGTCTGGGCCAGCGCGGGCGCCAGGCCCAGGCACACCAGTGCGAGCGCGACGGGGCGCAGTTGCGGGCGCGGCTGGAATCGTGGGGAACGGTTGTGCATTGCCATGTCAGAACACCTTTTGCGCCTGCACGTACAAACGCGGGTTGCGGCCGCCGCCATCGGTCTGCGCCGGCCGTGTGCCGTCGCGCCAGGCGAGCGTCGCGTTGATCGCAAAGTTGCCGGGCCGCGCCCACGAAATACCGATGCCGAAACCCCGCAGGCTGTGGCGGTTGGGGCCGGTGTCGAACGGCGAAGGGTTGCGCACGATCTTTCCGCGCGCGGCGTCGTAGAACACGAAAGGCGTGAGCTCCGAGTTGAGCGACCAGCGCCATTCGACGGTGCCGATGACGCCCTCGTCCACCAGCAGTTCGCCGGACGGGTACGCACGCACTGCGCGCGCACCGCCGAGCGAGAGCTTCTCGGAAGCGTCGAGGTTCTTGCTGGCCCATTGGCCGCCGAGCGCCACATACAGCGAATGGTTCGGCACGATGGCCTGCAGCCGCGAAATCTGGAAGCTCAGCTTGGTGTAGCCGCCCTCGGTGCGGTGGCCCGCCACGCTCTGGTCGAACGCGCGGCTCTGCTCGTCGCGAATGGAAAGGTCACCACGGTAAAGCGTGCCCGAGCTGGCCCAGTAGCCGCCGCCGAGCACCTCGTCGCGGCGCTCCCAGGCCCAGCCAAGGCCCAGGCCGAGCACACGCTTCTTCGACGCGAAGTCGACCGCGTTCATCTCGTCGGTCAGGTTCTTCACGTCGGCGCCCAGGCGCAGGAAGAGGTTCTGCTGGCGCTGGCGGATCAACGGGTAGTTGAGAGAAACGTCGAGCACGTCGGCCCTGCCCTGCGCCCCGAGTTCGGCAAACTCGCCGCCAAGCTCGTAGTTGACGCGCGCAAGGCCAATGCCGGCGCGCAGGCCGCTGGTGCCGATGGGCGCCTCGTAGGCCACGCGGCCGAACTGCAGCGCATTGCTGTTCGAAACCATCAACCGCATGTCGAGGTTGTCGCCGATGCCGAAGGGACTGAGATAGCGCACGGTGCCGCCGACGCGAAAGCGCCCCGATTCCTTGGTGCCGTGGTTGTCGCCCTCGGCCGTGAAGGCCCAGCGCGGGCCCGCGACGACCTCGACCGAAAGATCGGTGGTGCCGCTTTGCGTGCCTTCCTGCAGCCCCGACGTGACACGAATGCCGGGCTGGTCCGACAGCAGCAGCATCGCGCGCTCGTAGGCGGGCGCGCTCACGGCTTCTCCGGGCTGCAGGGGCGCGAGAAAGCCGCGCACGCGGGCTTCGCTGATGGGGGCATCGGGTGCGACGGTGACATCGACCTTGCCGAGCCTGCCTTCGATGACGCTGATTTCCACGATGCCGTCGCGCACGGTTTGAACCGGCACCACGGCCTGCGCGAGAAAGTAGCCGCGCTCCTTGTAGCGCGCGGTAATGGCCTGCGCCAGGCTTTCGAGATCGCCGAGCGTGACGTTGCGGCCGATGTAGGGTGCGGTAATGCTTTGCAGTTCTTCGTTGGTCAGCGCCTTGACGCCGTTCAGGCGCAGGTCGTTGAGCTTGAACGAAGCGGCAGGCGGTTGCGGCGGTGCAGGCAAGCTTTGCGGTGCAACGGTGCCGGTGGCCTGGGCGAGCGGGCGGTCGCAGGTGCCGCAGGGGTCTTTGGTGGGGAGCAGCGTGTTGGTGTCTGTTTCTGCTGCGTGGGTGCGCTGGGCTGCTACCAGCAACGTGGCGCCCATCAAAGCGGAGACAGCAAAGGCAATTGGCGTAGAGCGTTGGCTAGCGCGCATCTCAGTGCTCCACCGTGGGTTGGTTGTGTTCTTGGCGCTGCTGCTGTTCAGGGCGTGTGCAAAGGCTACCGGGGCACGCTGCTGGTGTGCGGCTGATCGACCAGCGCCCTGAACAACCGCGCGCAACACAACGACCAGACATGGCAGTGGTTCGTCTTTTCATGTCAGATCCCCACCGTGAGACGCCAGTTGCCGATCAGGTTGAACGGCGCCCAGAAAAAGGGATGCGACATCTTCGGGTCCTTCAGCACGGCCAGTTGCCCCGCCTGCATCGCCTTCTGCAGATCGCGTCCCTTGGCGAGCTCGCCGTAGAGCGTGCCCATGAGCACGGCGGTTGCGTCGTCGGACACAGGCCACAGCGATGCGATGAGGCTCGAGCTTCCGGCCGAGAGAAACGACCGCGTGAAGCCCAGCACCTCGTCGCCCTGCGCAATTCGGCCGAGGCCCGACTCGCAGGCCGAAAGCGTGACGAGCGCCGTGCCGTCCATCGGCAGCCCGAGGATCTCGTGCGCTTCCAGAAAATTCTGCTTGCCGCCTTCGTTGGCCAGCAGGATGCGCGAATACAGCGGGTCGACCGCGTCGGCCTCTGCGTGGGCCGCCACGTGCATCAGCGGCGAGCGCGCGGCCACCTCGCGGAACTGCGTCTTGGTGGCTGCCGCGCCCATGTACACGGTGTTGCGCGGGAACAGCTGCGCGAGCTGCTTGACCTCGACCTCTGCGCCGGGCAGGTCGTACTTGTCTTCGATGCGTGGATTGCCAAAGGCCGTGAGCGATGCGCTCACGCGCGGCGTGCGTTGCGCCAGCTGCACCGCAATGCTGATGGAAGGCGCGACCGCCACCGGATTCGTCTCGATCAGGTAGCGCCCGCCCAGGCGCAGCGCCTGGAACGGCAGGTAATGCAGCGGCCCGTGGGGCACGACGATCACGCGCTGCCCGGGTGCCAGGCCCAGCGGGCCGAGCAGCGCTGTGCCGAGCTTGTCGGCATTGGTGATGGCCGCGCGGCGGCCGCGCACGATGGAATTGCGGAACACTTCCACCAGTTCGGTGAGCTCTTCGCGGCGCACCGGCACCGTCTTGGCCTCGATGCCGGCGGGGCTCACGACCCACACCAGCAGGCGGTCGGGCAGCGCGTGGAACTGCACCACGCGCTCGTCGGGCGCCAGCGTGCCTTGCAGCGTGGCCAGGTCGACGGTGTGCGAGGCGCGTTCGTTGATTTTTGCGCGGCCGCGCACCGCATCGAGCAGCGCGCGCGAGCGGCTGCGCTCGCTCACTTCGAAGGCCTGGCGCGCATCGCCCGCGTCGCTGTAGATGGACACGCCGCGCTCGAACACCGACTGCAGGTCCGAGAACAGGCCCATCTTGAATTCTTCGCTGCGGAACTTGGCGCGCACCTGGTCGACGCTGCCGAGCGCGCGGGCCACGGCGTCGGCCGCGGCCTGCTTCTGGCCCAGCGCAAGCTCGCTGCGCGCCACGCCGTCCCAGGCCCAGAGGCGGTAGTACTCGGTGTCGGTGCCCACTTGGCGGGCCGTGAGCGCGCGGTACAGGTCGCGCGCCTCGGCCGGCTTGTTCTCGGCCAGCAGCAGCCGTGCGCGCGTGCGGTCGAGCTGCGCCGTGAGCGGTGCGTCCTTGGGCGCCGCCATGCCGCCGAGCACTTCGCGCGCCCTGGCCGCATCGCCCGATTCGATGAGCGCGTTGACGAGAGAGGCCTGCACCAGCGGCGCATAGCGCGCGGAGCTGTTGGCCAGCGCTTCGTCGTAGCTGATCACCGCGCCGGCATAGTCGCCGCGGCGGGTGCGCACGTCGCCGATGACCTTTTGCACCGGGCCGACCACCAGCTTGGGGTCGCGCGCCTGGTGCTTGAGCGCCTCGCGTGCAAATTCTTCGGCCTTCTCGAGCTGGCCCGAATAGCTGTAGACGATGGCCAAGTCCCGGTTGGCCATGGCCATCAGGTTCGGGTCGCGGGTGGCATTGGCCAGATGCAGCGCCTTGCTGGCGGCCCGCACGCTCTGCCTGAACTCACCGGCTTCGGCCAGCGCCACCGCTTGGCTGCAATATTGGTAGCCGGAGAGCTTGACCGCGTCTTGCCCGTAGAGCACCGCGCCCTCGCTGGTCAATGCCAGCAAGGTGTCGGTGTCGGCAAGCCGGGCCTGCTCGGCCTTGCTGGCCGCGGCCTCGGCGTTGGGCGCCTGCTGCTGCGCAAGGGCCAATGGCCCGTGCCCCAGCAAGAGAATGCCAGCCAGCCCGAGAGCACCCGCGACTCCTGCACGACGTGCCGAGCGCTCCCATCCCGTTCTCGAAAACCACGTCATTGGACCCCCGCGTGCGGCCCGTGTGCCCGCGGTTGCGGGGGTCGACGTCGCGGAAGTGCGCGCCGTTCAGGCCTCGTGGGGAAAGTCTAGGAGCGCCCTCCCGCGGCGGCTATTCGCAAGAAGGCCTAGCGCAAACGGACTACTTCAGGGAGTGCGTCAGGCGGGGACCGATTCGATGTCGGCCCGCTCCCAGTGGCGGTGCTTGGCAATGGCCGCGATGAAGTCCTGCGCGATCTGCGTGGCTGCGGTGTTGTCGCCCAGGTTGGTGACCGGCGTGGCCGCCACGACGACGCCGGGAGGCAGATCGCCGGGTTGCGGGTCGGCGGCAATGCCGAGCCTGGACAACAGCTGCACGCCCTCGCCCACGGTGCAGATGGCCTTGCAGTGCTTGTACGCCTCGAGCACGAAGTGCACGGCATCGCCCGCGGCCGCAAGGGCGGCGGCGCCCAGGCTGCCGCCGGGCACCAGCACGGCGTCGAACATCACCGAAGGCGCGTTGGCAAAGGTCATGTCGATGTCGATCTGCCGCTTCGACGCGCTGGCAACGGTGCCCAGGCGCGGGCCGACCACCTTGCAGCGCGCGCCGGCCTGCTCGAGCGCATCGCGAATCGGCTTGAGCGAGGCGGAGTCGATGCCGTCCGCCACCAGGATGGCGATCTTGCGCGTGCGGATCGTGCCGTCGCCGGTATCGGCCATGCTGAGCGCGGGCGATTCCGAGACCGGCAGCGTCATGCGGTGTTCGCGATAGCCTGCGCGGCCCGCGGCGGCCTTGGCATCGGGCGCACCAATACCGAGCGGCTCCGCCACGCGGCGCGCGAGCTTTTCGTCCACATGCGCCAGGTTGTCGACCATGCGCTGGCGGATGGCCGGCACATCGACCTTCGAGAGCTCGAAGCGGAAGCCCGCGACGATGTGCTCTTTCTCGGCCGCGCTCTGGCTGTTGAAGAACAGGCGCGCCTGCGTGAAGTGGTCGTCGAAGGTCGGGCTGCGCCGGCGCACCTTGGGCGACTCCATCTCGTCGGGGTACGACTGGAAGCCGACGCTGCCGCCGTCCACCCGGAACTCCTTGCCGTCGCCCAGCGAGTTGGGTTCATAGGCCACCTGGCCGCGCGCAATGGTCTGGCGGTGCATGCCGTCGCGCTGGAAGTTGTGGAACGGGCAGACGCTCTTGTTGATGGGCAACTCGTGAAAGTTGGCCCCGCCCAAGCGCGAAATCTGCGTGTCGGTATACGAGAACAGGCGCCCCTGCAGCAGCGGGTCGTTGCTGAAGTCGATGCCGGGCACCACGTGTCCTGGGTGGAACGCCACCTGCTCGGTTTCGGCAAAGAAGTTGTCGGGGTTGCGGTTGAGCACCAGCCGACCGATGCGCTGCACCGGCACCATCTCTTCGGGAATGAGCTTGGTCGCATCGAGCAGGTCGAAGCCGAGCGATTGCGCCTTGTCTTGTGCGATGAGCTGCACGCCGAGTTCCCATTCGGGGAAGTCGCCGTTCTCGATGGCTTCCCACAGGTCGCGCCGGTGAAAGTCCGGGTCCTTGCCGGCGATCTTCTGGGCTTCGTCCCATGCGAGGCCGTGGATGCCGAGCTTGGGCTTCCAGTGGAACTTGACGAAATGGCTCTCGCCGCGATGGTTGACGAAGCGGAAGGTATGAACGCCGAAGCCTTCCATCATTCGATAGCTGCGCGGAATGGCGCGGTCCGACATGGCCCACATCAGCATGTGGGTGCTCTCGGGCATGAGGGAGGCAAAGTCCCAGAAGGTGTCGTGCGCGCTCGCGGCCTGCGGCATCGCGTGGTGCGGCTCGGGCTTGACGGCGTGGACGAGGTCGGGAAACTTCATCGCGTCCTGGATGAAGAACACCGGGATGTTGTTGCCCACGAGGTCGTAGTTGCCTTCGCGGGTGTAGAACTTGACCGCGAAGCCGCGCACGTCGCGCACCGTATCGGCCGATCCGCGTTCGCCGGCCACCGTCGAGAAGCGCACGAAAACGGGCGTCTTCGCATCGGGGTCCTGCAGGAAGTCGGCCGAGGTGAACTGCGACATCGACTTGTAGACCTGGAAGAAACCATGCGCCGCCGAGCCGCGGGCATGCACCGCGCGTTCCGGAATGCGCTCGTGGTCGAAGTGCGTGATCTTCTCGCGCAGGATGAAGTCTTCGAGCAGCGTGGGCCCGCGCAGACCTGCCTTGAGCGAGTTGTGGTTGTCCGGAATCTGAAGACCCTGGTTGGTCGTCAGATTGGGCGCATGATCGGTCGCGAAGCCTTCGAGTTGCTGCTGCTTGGCATTGGTGCCGTCCGTGGCCTTCGATCGGCGTCCGGCGGCGGCCTTGTTCTGTGGCGTCATCGAGGATCTTTCATTGGGGGGTCAGCTTCGTTGTCGAGAAAAAGGTCCAGCACGTTCACCAACGCAATCAGGCAGATGAACCCTGCCACTGCGGCCACCACCCAGAACAGGATTTCATCCCCCCAAGTACCGGTGAGTGAATCGAACAGGGCAGAGATATTCATGATTCGCTCCAGCAGATCAGATTGGACAAGTCGTGATGCTTGCGCTGCAGCCGGTAAGGGCGATAAGAGCCGATTTGAAGGCGTTGCGAGCGAATCGAAAGGTTATGTTTGCCGCAGACTGTTACCCGTAGTGACGCCTCGCCCCCGCTTGTGGGAGAGGTGAGGCGTGCAAGGTAGGAGCGCGCCGACAGAACCGGGCTCGCACCTACGCGGCTTTGCGCATCTGCCCGCGTGCCCCGGCATCGGGGCACCGATAGCATCAACAAAGGAGGCACGAAGCCTGCTTGCACATCCGGACAGAACACATACTTGGCCCACAGGGAAAAACGACATGCAGATAGAGATCGGTTTCGACATTGAACTCGCCGTCACGGCACCCACGGCACTGATCTACATGCTGCAAGTCCACCCGTCGCGCGCGGCGGACCTGCAAAACGGCGAGCACATCACGATCAGCCCGCCGTTGCATACCGACTACTACATGGATGCATTCGACAACCACTGCGCGCGGGTGCGGATACCCGCGGGCGTGGAAAGCGTGCGGCTGCGCAACCATGCCGTGGTGTTCGACCCGGGCTGGTCCGACCCGGTGGACTACAGCGCCGTGGAGCACGCGGCGGCCGACCTGCCGGTGTCGACGCTGCCCTTTTTGCTGCCGAGCCGCTACTGCGAAGTCGACAGCGAGCTGCTGCAGTTCGCGTGGAACAACTTTTCGCGCGTGGCGCCCGGCTGGCACCGGGTGCAGGCCATCTGCGACTTCGTGCACGAGCATTTGCGCTTCGACTACCAGAGCGCGCGCGCCACGCGCACGGCGCTCGAGGGATTTCGCGAGCGCACCGGCGTGTGCCGGGACTTTGCGCACCTGGCCATCACGCTGTGCCGGTGCATGAACATTCCGGCGCGCTATGCCACGGGCTATCTGGGCGACATCGGCATTCCGCCCGTGCCGTACCCGATGGACTTCAGCGCCTGGTTCGAGGTGTACCTGGGCGACCGCTGGTACACCTTCGATGCGCGGCACAACGTGCCTCGCATCGGCCGCATCGTGATTGCACGCGGGCGCGATGCGGCCGACGTGCCGATCACCATGGTGTTCGGCGCCAACTCGTTGCAGCGCTTCGAAGTGACGACGAACGAAGTGCTCCAGTAGCAAAGCGGGCCGGCAAGGTCGGCCGGCTTCACGAGGGCATGTAGCCCAGCATCTCCATGGCGGCCCGCAGACCCGTTCGGCTGCTCTCCATGGCGTCCCATGGCGTGTTGCCCACGCCGATGCGGTCGGCAATGGTGGCCACCGTCCAGTGGGCGGCGCTGCCCAGGTCGGGCAGTTCTTCCCACGCCAGCGGCACCGACACGCCCATGCCCGGACGCGCGCGCGCCGACCAGGCACAGGCCGTGGTGGCGCCGAAGCCGTTGCGCAGGTAGTCCGCAAAGATCTTGCCCACGCGGTTGCGCGGCCCGCTCTTGGCCACGAAGCGGTCTGGAACGATGCGCGCCAGGTGCTGCACGATAGCCCGCGAAAAGCCCCGCACCTCGTCCCAGCCAAGCTCGCGCTTGAGCGGCACCACCACGTGCAGCCCCTTGCCGCCGCTGGTCTTCAGGAACGAAGGCAGGCCGAGTTCGTCGAGCAGCACATGCACCAGCAGCGCGGCCTCCTGGATCTGCTGCCAGTCGACGCCCTCGCCGGGGTCGAGGTCGAAGGTCATGCGGTCGGGCTTGCCGATGGCGCGCGAGGTGGCGTTCCAGGTGTGCAGCTCGATGGTGTTGTACTGCGCCGCGCCGATGAGCGCCTGGGCCGTGTCGATCTGCAGCAGCGGGTCATGCCCCGGGTCCAGCGCCGGGTCGAGCAGCTTGATGCCGGCAATGTCGCTGTGCTGCGCATGCTTCTGGAAGAACAGCTCGCCGCTCACGCCCTCGGGCGCGCGCACCAGCGCCACGGGGCGCCCCTTGAGGTGCGGCAGGATCAGCGGCGCCACGGTGGCGTAGTACTCTGCGAGGTCTCCCTTGGTGACGCCGCTCACGGTGTCGATCACGCGTTCCGCATGGGTGATGCGCGGTGCCTTGGTCTCCTTGGTCTCCATCCGGTCGCTCTCCCGTCCGTTCATGCTGCGCGGCGCCGGGCGGGAGCGGTCTTGGCAGCACTGCGCTTGCCCGCGGCACTGCCGCTGGTGCTTTTGGCGGTGGTCTTGGCGTGGGCCTTGGTCTTCGGCTTGGCCTTGGTGGTGCTCTTGCTCTTGGCGGACGGCTTGGCAGGCTCTTCTTCTTCGTCGTCGTCTTCTTCGTCCGCGTCGGCGGTCCTGGTGGAGGCCTTGGCGCCGCCGCCCTTGCGCAGGCTGCGCTGCAGCAGCTCGGTCAGGTCGATGATCTTTGCGCCGCGGCCTTCGACGGCCTGGCCTTCCTCGGGCTCGATCTGCGTCACCGTCTCGGTCTGGCCCGCGGCCACCTTGCGATCGACGAGCCGCAGGATCTCGTCCTTGAACTCGTCCTTGTATTCGTCAGGGTCCCAGTCGGCGCTCATGTCCTCCACCAACTGTTCGGCCATCTTGATCTCCCGTTCGTTCAGGCCGGCCTTCTTCGCGTCTTCGGAGGGGAGCGGCAGCTCGGTCCAGGGCCGGATGTCGGTGCCCCAGCGCAGCAGGTTCAGCACCAGCCCCGGGCCCACGGGCACCAGCGCGGCAAGGTGCTGCTTGGTCTGGATCACCACGCGCGCCACGCCGATGCGGCCGCTGCGCTGCAGCGTTTCGCGCAGCAGCGCATACACCTTGGCGCCGCGGTTGATGGGCGCCACGTAGTAGGGGCGCTCGAGGTAGAGAAACGGAATGCCGTTGGCGGGCACGAAGGTCTCGATCTCGATGGTCTGGGTGGTCTTGGGGTATGCGTCGGCAATTTCCTTGTCGCTCAGCACCACGTATTCGCCGTCTTCGTATTCGACGCCCTTGACGATGTTCTCGCGCGCGATCTCCTTGCCGGTCTTCTTGTTGATGCGCTTGTAGCCCACGGGGTCCATGGTGCGCTTGTCGAGCCAGTCGAAGTCGATGCTCTGGCTGGTGGTGGCCGAGTACAGCGCCACCGGGATGTGGACGAGGCCGAAGCTGATCGCGCCTTTCCACAGGACGCGCGGCGCGGGTGCTTTTTTCGAGACTGCCATGGACACACTCCTTCAGGCTCGAGACTTTGCGCCAAGGGCCTCCGGCCCGTGTAGGAGCGCTGCGGCGCCTGCCGTAAGGCGCGGCCCGGCTTTTCTCCCTCCCCTTCCGGGGGAGGGCCGGGGTGGGGGCAAGCGGCGTGTCTACTGGGCGCTCTGCCCGCCCCCATCCCAGCCTTCCCCCAGAAGGGGAAGGAGCAGATGCTTCAGGCCACAGGGTCGAGCACGCGCTCGCTCGGCCGCGCGAAGTAGAACCACTCGGCGCCGGGCAGTGCCAGTGCGTTGGGGAAGACGATGAACCCGTCGTCCGGCGCGCTGACCAGCGTGCCGTCGTGGCGCATGCCGATGGGCTCGCCGCGCTGCACCGCATCGAAGGTGGCCCAGTCGCGCACGAAACTGTCTTCTTCGTGCAGCCGGTCTGTCACGCTCGCCAGCCGCAGCAGTTGGGGCGGGCTGGGCGGCGCGGCTGGCATGCCTTGCGGCAGCTCCGCCATGCCGAGCAGCGCCAGCGCGCGGCGAATGGCGCGCCACGCCACCTCGGGGGCCTTCGGGTCCCGGTGCTGGCCGCATTCGAGCGTGACGCCGTAGCCGCCGCAATTGCGGATGTATTCGTTGGTGCCGCGGCCGAAGTCGATCGCGTCTTCGTCGACCGCAACGCCCGCGGAGCGCTGCGCGAGCCCGGCCGCATAGATGTCGAGCCAGCCTTCCACCACGATGGGCGTGCCCAGGTGGAGCGCGAGCAGCCCCTCCTCGGCGGCGCGGGCGAAGGGCTCCAGCGGGCCGGTGTTGTCGCGCGGGCCGATCATCGCGAAGGCCTCGCCCTCGCTCTGGAAGGAATGCAGGTCGAGCAGCACGTCGTGCCGCTCGATGAGCGGGCACAGCACATTGGTCACCCGGCCTTCATAGTCGGCCGGCGCCTCGCTGGGCTTGAACAGGCGATTGAGGTTGCGCTCGCCCTCCCGCTGCAGGCGTCTCCGCGCGAGCGGATTGGCCACGGGCAGCAAGGTGAGCTGGCCGCGCAGCAACTGGAGCGCGCCGCCGTCGAGCTCGGCCAGCACGCGCTCGATGCCCACGGTGCCGCAGGTTTCGTCGCCGTGCACCCCGCCCAGCACCAGCAGCCGCGGGCCGGGGTTCAGCGAGGCGAAGGTGTGGATGCGCAGGCTGTCGGCGGTGGCGCCGGCAAGAGGATCATCGGAAGACATCCGGCCGATTATTGCGGAGGGGTCGCCCTGTGCGCAAAGACGCTACTGGTTTCATAGCGGCGCGGCACGCCTACAGGGCCCGCCTCGGCTGTCCTACCGCCGCTGCCGGCCGAGCGGTGCAGGCTCGACTCATCAGATAGACATCATCAGATAGACACCGAGAGGAACACGCCATGAGCAGCAGCAAGCCCCGTTCGAAGGCCCCCGGCACACCGGACGACCCGGTGCGGGACGCCGGCGGCGGCAACACCAAGGTCGAGCAAGGAGGCGATTCGGCGCCGCGCCTGCCGCATGAGCGCGACCAGTCTTCCGACAGCCAGGAGGCGCAGGACGGGCAGCCGAGCGAGGTGGGCCGCAAGGGCCATGACGACATCGAGCGCGGCGCCGTCGATACCGACCGCGGCCCGGTGACGGACCGCGTCTACAACGACAAGGTCAAGCGCTGAGCTTGGTTTACTTCTTCTTGCCGACGCCGGCGAGCTGGTCGCGCATCGACGAGATCACCGCGCCGTAGTCCTTGGCGTTGAAGATCGCGCTGCCGGCCACGAAGGTGTCGGCGCCCGCGGAGGCCACGCGCGCAATGTTGTCGGCCTTGATGCCGCCGTCCACCTCCAGGCGGATGTCGCGGCCGCTCTGCTCGATGCGCTTGCGCGCGAGTTCGATCTTGCGCAGCGCCGAGTCGATGAAGCTCTGCCCGCCGAAACCCGGGTTCACAGACATGATCAGGATCAGGTCGATATCGTCGATGGCCCAGTCCAGCGCTTCCAGCCCCAGGCCCGGGTTGAACACCAGCCCGGCCTTGCAGCCCGCGCCCTTGATGGCCTGGATGCTGCGGTTGACGTGGGGCGATGCGTCGGGGTGAAAGCTGATGTAGTCGGCGCCCGCTTCCGCAAAAGACGCGGCCAGCGCGTCGACGGGCTGGATCATCAGGTGCACGTCGATTGGCACCGGCTCGCCGTCCGCCGTCTTGGCGTAGGGCTTCAGGGCCTTGCAGATCATGGGGCCGAAGGTCAGGTTCGGCACGTAATGGTTGTCCATCACGTCGAAATGGATCCAGTCGGCGCCGGCGGCGATGACCTTGGTCAGTTCGTCGCCAAGATGCGCGAAATCGGCGGAAAGAATGGAGGGGGCGATGCGGAACGGCGTGCTCATGCGCCGATTGTCGCAGCCGCCGCAAAACCCGGAAAGCCGTGCAAGAGAAGGCTCCAGTTACCATCGCGCGCATGTCACACAGCCCCTTCAGCGTCCAGGTCGAGCCCCGCTACCTGGCCGACCAGTCCTCCGCCAAGGACAACATCTACACCTTCTCCTACACGATCACCATCTCGAACGTGGGCCAGGTGGGTGCGCAGCTGATCGCGCGCCACTGGCTCATCAACGACGCTTCCGGCCATGCGCAGGAAGTCAAAGGCCTTGGCGTGATCGGCCAGCAGCCGCTCCTGGCGCCGGGCGAATCGTTCCGCTACACCAGCGGCTGCCGCCTGCAGGCGCCGAGCGGCACCATGCACGGCAGCTTCTTCGTGGTGACTGAAGAGGGCGAGCGCTTCGACGTGCCGGTTCCGATGTTCGTGCTGGAAGCCGACATTGGCGGGGCGCCTGTCTCGCGCGTATTGCACTAGTACTCCCCCAGGCTTCGCGCACTGCGTGTCGCTTCTCCCTCCCCCTCGCCGGGGGCAACACCAGAGGCCCGGCAAAGCCGGTTCCTCGGTGTTTCTGGTATTTGGTTTTCCGTTTTCACATTTTTTATGGCTGCTGCATCGCATGACCTGCAGGGCCTGTTGGCCCGGCTTGATCCGACGGCGGACGTGGCGCAGCGCCATGTCTGGCTGATCGACGTTTTCGACTGGCTTCGCGGCGACCGCGCGTCGCCGCAGGCCGCCGTGGGGCGCGTGTCGCTGCTGCTCGACGCAGTGGAGGCGCGGCCCGAGCTGCGCGAGCGCCTGCGCGCGTGGTGGCACGCGTTCACGCAGGCGGTCGACCTGACCACGCTGCTGGCGGACTACGGTTTTGCGCCGCGCACTGCGTTTGTGAGCGAGCTCACCGAACGCCTTCGCCGGAAAATATTGCCCGGCACGCCCGAGACCACCGACGCGTCGGACCTCTTTCGCATGGTGCTGCCCGGCGTGTTCGACGCGGGCTGGATCGCGCTGCTCGACGAAACCCAGCTTGCCCGCATCGGCGCCCTGCTCGCCGACGCAACCCTGGAGGCCGACGGAACGCCTCGCTGGCGCCACACGGTGATGGACGCGGTCACCTACTGCAGCAGCCAGGTGGTGGCCGCCGGCTTCTCGCCCGAGCTTCGCCTGCGCACCAGCGTGGAGCATCACGAGGCCCGGCCGTTCCACGCGCTCATGGCCGACCTGGACGAATTGCGCGAGCAGATGTTCGAAAAGCCCGCGGGCGAAGAAGGCGAAAAGGGCGATGCGGCGCTGCAAGCCGCCTTCCTGGCCTTTCGCGACCGGCTCGACGCCTGCCGTGCCAGTGCCTCGTCGGTCTATGCGCACTTCGAGGACAACGGCATTTCGGTCGGCCTGGTGTTCCGGCTGCGCCAGCTGCGCGAGCGGGTGCTGCGCATCCGCGAACTGCTCGACTGCCTGATGCCGGCCGCGCCCGCGCCCAACGTGGCGCGGCTGGTGGGCCGGCTGGTGCTGGCGGGCGGCGAGCGCAACAGCATCCGCGCGCTGATTGCATCGAACTCGTCGATGCTTGCGGCCCGGGTGACCGAGCGCAGCGCCGAAACCGGCGAGCACTACATCACGCGCGACCGCGCGAGCTACCTGCAGATGGTGCGCAAGGCCGCGGGCGGCGGAGCGCTCACTTCGCTCACGGTGCTGCTCAAGTTCAGCATCTATGCCATTGGCCTGTCGGCGTTCTGGAGCGGCTTCTGGTCGGGCCTGATGTATGCCGCCAGCTTCGTCGCCATCCAGCTGCTGCACCTGACCCTGGCCACCAAGCAGCCCGCGATGACGGCGCCCGCCATGGCGGCGCGCCTGCGCGACATCAAGACCGACGCCGCGGTGGCCGATTTTGTCGACGAGGTGGCCAACCTGGTGCGCTCGCAGGTGGCGGCGGTGCTGGGCAATGTGGGTGTGGTGGTGCCGGCGATGCTGGGGTTGGCGCTTGTGGTGCAGCTCGCGCTTGGCCGCCCGCTGCTCGATGCGGCGCATGCCGCGGCCACGCTGCAATCGCTCTCGCTCTTGGGCCCCACCGCGCTCTACGCTGCGCTCACGGGCGTGCTGCTGTTTGCCGCCAGCATCGTCGCGGGCTGGACAGAAAACGCCTTTGTCCTGCACAGGCTGGACTCCGCCATGCGTTACAACCCTCGCATCGGCGCTTTTCTGGGTGCCGCCCGTGCCCGCCGCTGGGCCACCTTCATGCGCACACACATCTCGGGCTTCGCTTCCAACATTTCGCTCGGACTCATGCTTGGCCTGCTGCCCGCATTCGCGGGTTTCTTCGGGCTAGGCCTGGACGTGCGCCACGTGACACTGTCGGCCGGGCAAATAGCGGCGGCCGCGGCCTCCGTGGGCATGCCGGTGCTCCAGCAGCCCGCGCTGTGGTGGGCGGTGGCGGCCATCCCGGTGATCGGTGCGCTCAATGTGAGCGTGAGTTTCTATTTCGCATTCCGTCTGGCCCTGCGCGCGCACAGCGTGAGCCTTGGTGACCGCGCGCGCATCCGCAGCGCCATCTGGGCACGCTGGCGCAGCCGGCCCGTAAGCTTTTTTCTACCTGCATGAATTTGACGAGTCTCTTCAACGACCTGCTGGGCTTCTGGTCCGAGTGGCTGCGCCCCTCGGCGGGCCTGCCCACGGTGCTTTGGTCGCTTTTGCTGGCCGCCGCGGCGGCTTCCGGCCACCTGGTGCAGCGCTATCTGGGCTTGCCCAAGGTGGTGGGCTATTCGATCGTCGGCGCGGTGGTCGGCTTTGCCGGCTTCGAGGGCGCCATCTGGCCGCTGCGCGGCATCAGCCTGTTCCTGCTGGAGCTGGGCGCCGCCGTGGTGCTGTTCGAAGCCGGCGGCCGGCTGCCGCTGCGCTGGTTCCGCCACAACCCGATGGTGCTGGGACAAAGCCTGCTGGAAGCCACGCTCACCTACTTCGGCGTGCTGTGGACGCTGCAGCTGCTGGGCCTGCCCGACCCGGTGGCCAACCCCATCGCACTGATGGCCATCGTCGCCTCGCCGGCGGTGCTGAGCCGCGTGATCATGGACACGCGCGCCTCGGGCCCTGTGACCGAGCGCGCCATGACGCTGGCCACGCTCAACACCTTCTATGCGCTGGCGCTCGGCTATGCGCAGGCGGGCCTCATCGAGCGCGCGCCGCAAACCCTGCTGCAAAAGCTCTATCCGGTGGCGGTGGTGCTTGGCCTGTCTTTCGTGATCGGCGCCATCCTGGCGCTGGCGCTTCGCACGGCGCTGCGGTTCATGAGCCCGACGAGCGAGAGCACTTCGATCCTGCTGCTCGCGCTCATTGCGGCCGGCGCCGCGCTCACGGCGCACGTCGGCGGCTCCGCACCGCTCGCCGCGCTGATCGGCGGCGTGCTGCTCAAGACGCTCAACCCCAAGCCCTGGGCCTGGCAGCGGCAGCTCGGCACGGCCGCTTCGCTGCTCACCATGCTGATGTTCGTGCTGGTGTCCATCGTGGCGGCGCAGGCCGACTGGACGTTGCCCGTTGCCAGCGTGGTGCTGGCCGTGATCGTGGTTCGCCTGTTTGCCAAGATCGCGGGCGTGGCCATTGCCAACCCCGGCAGCGGCGCCAGCTGGAAGCAGGCCTTCTGGGTTGGCTGCGCGATGTCGCCGCTGTCGTCGATTGCGCTGTTGATCGCATCCAACTTCACCACCGCGTCGCCACTGCTCGGCACCATGATCACGCAGGTGGCCCTGCCCTCGATTCTCCTCATGGAGGTGATGGGCGCCGTGCTCGCCACCGTGGCCATACACGCGGTGGGCGAAAGCTCGGTGCCCTGGGCGCCACAGGCTTTCAGCACCACGGAGGACACGCAGCGATGACCGCGTCCACTGGCTTTCCCGACAGCTCCAACGCCCCTCTCGTTCCCGGCACGGTGGACAGCGACGACTTCCGCTCGCCGGCGCTTCCCGCGGACCCCGCGAGCCGCGTGGTCAAGCTGGAGCCCTTCAACCGCTCCGAAGCGCTGTCGCTCGGCGTGGAGCTGGAGCTCCAACTCGTCAACACGCACGACTACGACCTGGCGCCGTATGCCGAGGACATGCTGCGGCTGATGGCGCAAACGCCCCTGCCCGGCAGCGTGGTGCCCGAGATGACCTCGAGCATGATCGAGATCTCGACCGACATCTGCCATTCGGCGCAGGACGTCATCAAGCAGCTCTCGCCCATTCGAGAGGCGCTGATCAAGAACGCCGACAAGCTCAACATCGCGGTGGTGGGCGGCGGCACGCATGCGTTCCAGCAATGGCATGAGCGGCGCATCTACGACAAGCCGCGCTTTCGCGAGCTGTCGGAGCTGTACGGCTACCTGAGCAAGCAGTTCACCATCTTCGGCCAGCACGTGCACATCGGCTGCCCCGATGCCGACGCGGCCTTGCTGATGCTGCACCGCATGTCGCGCTACATCCCGCACTTCATTGCGCTGTCGGCCTCGTCGCCGTTCGTGCAGGGGCAGGACACGCAGTTCGACTCGGCCCGGCTCAACTCGGTGTTCGCGTTTCCGCTCTCGGGACGCGCGCCCTTCACCTTGAGCTGGAAAGAATTCGAAGCGTATTTCGAGCGCATGACCCGCACCGGCGTCGTGCGCAGCATGAAAGACTTCTACTGGGACATCCGGCCCAAGCCCGAGTTCGGCACCATCGAGATCCGCGTGTTCGACACGCCGCTCACGGTGGAGCGCGCCGCGGCGCTGGCGGGCTACGTGCAGTCGCTGGCCGCGTGGTTCCTGCAGGAGCAGCCCTTCGAGCCGACGGAAGACGACTACCTGGTGTACACCTACAACCGCTTCCAGGCCTGCCGCTTCGGGCTCGACGCGGTGTATGTCGACCCCGCCAGCGGCCAGCACATGCCGCTGCGCGACCACATCCTCATGACCATGACGCAGCTCGAATGGCACAGCGAGGCGCTCAACGCCACGCAGGCGCTCGGCGAACTGCGCACCAGCGTGGAAGCCAACCGCAACGATGCACGGTGGCTGCGCGAGAAGCAAGGCAAGGAGCGCCTGCTGGCCGAGGTGGTGCGGCAGGCGGCGCTGCGCTTTCGCGGCGCGGCCTGAGCGCGCCGCAGGGAGCGCTGTTCAGGCGGCCACCGCCTCCTGCGAGAACTGCCTGCGGTACGCCGTGGGAGAAATCTTGAAGGCCGCGACGAAGTGCTTTCGCAGCGACACCGCCGAGCCGAAGCCGGCGTCCGTCGCCACGCGCTCGACCGGCTTGCCGGTGGTCTCCAACAGCCGCTGCGCGAGCGCCAGGCGCTGGTTCTGCAGCCACTGGCCGACCGTGGTGCCAGTGGCTTCGCGAAAGCGCCGCGTGAAGGTGCGCCGGCTCATCAGCGCGCGACTGGCAAGCTCGTCCAGCTCATGCGGGCTGTGCAAATGGCGGCCCAGCCATTCGAGCAGCGGCGCAAGGCGGTCGCTTTCCGCGGCGGCGGGCACCGGCCGCTCGATGTACTGCGCCTGCCCGCCCTCGCGGTGCGGCGCAACGACCATGCGCCGCGCGGCGCGGTTCGCCGCCTCTGCGCCGTAGCGCACCCGCAGCAGATGAAGACAGCAGTCGATGCCCGCGGCCGTGCCGGCTGAAGTGAGCACATCGCCGTCGTCGACATACAGCACTTCAGGCTGCAGCGTGACCTTGGGGTATTGCCTGGCAAAGGCCTCGGCCAGATTCCAGTGCGTGGTGGCCGGGCGGCCGTCGAGCAGGCCCGCCTCGGCCAGCACGAACGCGCCCAGGCACAGCCCCACCACGACGGCACCGCGCCGGTGCGCCGCCTGCAGTGCGCGGATCAGCGCAGGCGGCGCGGCCCGCATGTCGTCGCGCCATGAAGGAACCACCACGATCTGTGCCTTGCGGATCGCCTCCAGGCCGTGCGGCACCGTCAGCGTGAAGCCGGCATTGGTGCGCAGCGGCCCGGGCTCGACGCCGCACACCAGCAGGCGAAAGCGCGGGTCGCCCGCTTCGGTGCGGTCTTCGCCGAAGACCATGCACGGCACCGACAGGTGAAAGGGGCTGATGCCGTCGAAGGCGACGACGGCGATGGTTTCCGCAGATTTTTGAGCCATGGCCCGATTTTATCGATCAATGGCTTTCGGGCCACTTTCTCCGGCGCGCCCAAGCGGGAAGAATCAAGCCATCGCAACACAACCATAGCCAGGAGCCACACACCATGAGCAACCCCACACCGCGTCGCGCCCTCGTCGTGATCGACGTGCAGAACGAGTATTTCGAAGGCGGCGGCCTGCCGATCGAATATCCGCCCGTCGAACAATCGCTGCCGAACATCGCCAAGGCCATGGACGCAGCCCGCGCGGCCGGCACGCCCGTGGTGGTGGTTCGCCATCACGCACCCAAGGGAGCGCCGGTGTTCCAGGCCGATACCCACAACGGCGAACTGCATCCCGAAATTGCCAAGCGCCCGCGCGACCACCTGATCACCAAGGCATTCCCCAGCGTGTTCACCGGCACCGACTTTGCCGACTGGCTCGTGCGCCATGAGATCGACACGCTGGCTGTGACTGGCTACATGACCCACAACTGCGACGCGTCGACAGTGTTCGAGGCCATGCACCGGGGGCTGAACGTGGAGTTTCTTTCGGACGCTACCGGCGCGCTACCGTACGAGAACGCGGCCGGCAAGGTCAGCGCCGAAGAAATCCACCGCGTCTTCAGCGTCGTTTTCCACAGCAATTTCGCGGCCGTGGCAAGCACCGACGCGTGGATTGCCGCCCTGCAGGCCGGCCAGCCGATCGAGAAGGACAACGTGGTGATGTCGAACCGCCGCGCGCGGGGGTGAGCACCGCCCGGCGTTCGCGGACGCCGCAGCGCTTATGCTCGCCCCATGGGTGAATTCGACCTGATCACACGCTACTTCAAGCGCCCCGCCAAGCGCTCCCCGCTCGGCGTGGGCGACGACTGCGCATTGCTCGCGCCCGCGCCGGGCATGCAGCTGGCGGTGTCTTCCGACATGCTGGTCGAAGGCCGGCACTTTCTTTCGACGGTCGATGCGGCCCGGCTCGGGCACAAGGCGCTGGCGGTGAACCTCAGCGACCTTGCGGCCTGCGGCGCAAAGCCCTTGGCCTTCACGCTTGCCCTCGCGCTGCCCGGCATCGACGAGCCCTGGCTCGAAGGCTTTTCGCGCGGGCTCTTCGCGCTGGCCGATGCGCACGGCTGCGAGCTTGTGGGCGGCGACACCACGCGCGGCCCGCTCAACATCTGCATTACCGTGTTCGGCGAAGTGCCGGCCGGTGCGGCGCTGCTGCGCTCTGGCGCGCGCGCGGGAGACGACATATGGGTCAGCGGCACGCTGGGCGATGCGCGGCTGGCGCTTGAAGTTTTTCGCGGCACGCTCGCATTGCCGGCCGATGTCTTCGCGCAGGCACGCATGCGCATGGAGCAGCCCATGCCGCGTGTCGCATTGGGGCAGGCCTTGCGCGGTATCGCCTCGGCGGCGGTGGACGTGAGCGATGGGCTCGTCGGCGACCTGGGCCACATTCTCGCGTCGAGCCGGGTGGGCGCAACGCTCGATGCCGATGCGGCCACGAGCACGGTGGCCGCCGCATCGGCGCCGGGACTGGACATTGAAGCACTGCGCACCTGCGCGCTTTCGGGCGGGGACGACTACGAACTGGTTTTTACCGCCGCGCCCTCCGCGCGCGCTGCGGTCGAACAAGCCGGCAAGGAGAGCTTCACGCGCGTGACGCGCATCGGCCGCATCGATGCCGAAGCGGGCCTGCGCATCGTGGACGCGAGCGGCTCACCGGTTGCGCAGCGATTCGGCTCGTTCGACCACTTCGTCTGATCAGGATCCGCGGACCATTGTCTGCATCTTTGCCTGGGCGGCATTGATGGCCTTCGAATGGCCATTGAGGTCCTGCAGCATCTTGTTGAGCTGCGCCTGCACCACGGGGTCGGTCACGGCCACGGTCGAGCCGGAGACCTGGATCTTCGACTTGTTCTGCTCGATGTAGTTGCCCACGGCCAGCGCGCCATCGAACACCGCATCGAGTGCGGGAAACACTTCCTTGAAGGTGGCGGCCGGCGCCGTTACCGTCTTTTCATAGGCCTTGTCGTACACCTGCTTCAGGTCGTCGGGCTGCTTGAGCTTGGCGCGTGCGGCGTCGGCCTTGGCAAGCTCCTGGTCGAGCGCGGTGCGCAAGCCGCCGAGGCCGTCTTTCGCAGCCTTGAGGTCGTCGCGCCGCGATGCCAGGTCGGCAACGGACCGCAACGAGCCCTTGGCCATGACCTGGGTCATGGGCTGGCTGACGGACTTGTTCATGCCTTCGTTGAAGTCTGCAATCACCGCGTAGTGCTGCGCATAGTCGCCGAAGGAGGCCTTCTCGTCGGCGTTGGGCGCGGGCACGCGAAGGCCCGGCTTGTCGAGCACGCGGGTCTGCAAGAAGCCGATGAATGCGGCGCGCTGCTCGGCCTCCTTGTTGCCGCAGGCTGCAAGCAACAGACTGAATGCGAGGCACAGGCACAACGCGTTGAAACGGACCAGGGTTGTTTTCATGATGAGTGGCTTTCGCGCTTGAATGAGGCGCCAAGCATACGGGCCGCGCGCGCTGCGGAAGGAATGGAAAAGAACTACAACGACTGCTTCAGCACGTCGATGAAACTGCGCGCCGCCGCCGACAGCGAATGCCCGCGCTTGGTGACCACCGAGATGTCGCGCGCCACGCGCGGCGCGCTGAGCACCTTGATCACCAGCGTCGGATCGTTCGCGGCGCGGGCAAAGGCCGAGGGCATGATCGACGGTCCCATGCCGCTGGCGGTCATCCACAGGGCCGTTGAAAGAAACGAGACTTCGTTCACCACGTCGAGCGCCACGCCGGCATCGGCCGCGGTGCCGTCGATGAGCGGCCGCACGCCGTAGCCCGGCCGCACGGTAATGACGGGGTGGCGCCCGAGATCGCTCCAGCGGACCACGCGTGCATTGGCCAGCGGATGGTCGCTGCGGCACACCAGCGCGAGATGGTCGCGCATGAGCCGCTGCGTCTCGACCTCGGCGCCGGGCCGCTCGGGCGTGCCGATGCCGAAATCCACATGCTCGCCGAGGATGCGCGAAATGAACTGGTCGGGCGCGCAGTCGTTCACCAGCACGCGCACCTTGGGATGCTGCTCGGCAAACACGCGCATCGCATCGGGCAGGAGCAGCGCCGCAAGGGTAGGCGTGATGGCCAGCGTCACGCGCCCGCGCTCGAGCGTGCTGAGTTCGCGGAAATCGGCCGAGAGCGAATCGACATCGCGCAGCACGCGCTCGACCGTGGAGAGCATTTCTTCCGCGGCGGCGGTGGGTTTGAGCGAACGCGTGGTGCGGTCGAACAGCCGCGTGCCCAGCCCTTCCTCCAGCTGGCGGATCAGCATGCTCACCGCCGATTGCGTGACGAAGAGCTTTTGCGCCGCCGCGCTGAGCTGTCGCATCTGGTACACGGCAAGAAATGCACGCAACTGGCGCAGCGTAGGACTGAAGTTCGCGTTCATTAGAAAAGATGATATTTGATGCGGAATTCCTTGATTTACGGATGAATGCTGGCATCGTCCAATCGGCATCAAACAAGACCAATATTCAAGGAGTGATTCGATGACTGCAACCATGGCCTGCCAGGCACATGCGCTTCGCCGGCAGCTACTGCTGCTGGGCACGGCCTGCGCACTGCTGACCGTTACCGCCCACGCGCAGGCACAGGCGCCCGCCGCCGGCGACTTTCCCGACAAGCCCATTCGCATGGTGGTGACCTTTCCGCCTGGCGGCAGCGCCGACGGCGTGGTGCGCATGCTGGTGCCGCGCATGAACGAGAAGCTCGGCCAGCAGGTGGTGGTGGACAACCGGCCCGGTGCCGGAGGCAACGTGGGCCTTGCGCTGGTGGCCAAGGCGCCCGCCGACGGCTACACGCTGGGTGTGGGCGCGGCCGGCGCGCTGTCGGCCAACACGAGCCTGTATCCGCAGATGCCCTTCGATCCGCTGAAGGACTTCAGGCCGGTGGGCATGCTTGCGGCCATTCCGTTCGTGATCGTCGGACACCCTTCCGTGGCTGCAAAGACGCAGCGCGAATTGATTGCACTTGCAAAAGAAAAGCCGGGCTCGCTCTCCATCGGCCATGGTGGCAACGGCACGGCCATGCATCTCTCGGCCGCGCTGTTCTCGCAAATGGCGGGCATCAAGCTGGTGGAGGTGCCCTATCGCGGCTCGGGGCCGGCGGCACTCGATGCACTGGCGGGCCAGATACCGCTTGCGGTGGTCGACCTGCCTTCGTCGCTGCAGCAGATCAAGGCCGGCAAGCTGGTGGCATTCGCCGTGACAAGCCCAGAGCGGCTTCCCATGCTGCCCGACGTGCCGACCGTGGCCGAGGGCGGACTGCCCGGCTACGACTCGACCGGCTGGTTCGGCGTGGTGGCGCCAACCGGTACGCCTCCACATGTGGTGGCAAGGCTCAATGTCGAGATCAATGCCGCACTGACCGACGAGCAGAACAAGGCCGCGATGCGCAACCTTGGCGTGGAGCCCTCGCCGGGCACGCCGGAGGCCTTTGCCGCCTACATCCGCACCGAAACGAAGAAGTGGGCCAAGGTCATCCAGGACGCCCGCATCAAGCTTGACTGAAGGGGTTCAACAGACCATGACAGACAAGAATCTCGAAGCCGACGTGCTGATCGTCGGTGCGGGCCCGGTGGGCCTTACGCTGGCCATGGACCTGGTCTCGCACGGCCTCTCGGTCATCATTTGCGAAACCCGCCGGTTCGCCGAGGTGCCGAGCGTGAAGTGCAACCACGTGTCCTCGCGCACCATGGAGCAGTTTCGCCGCCTGGGCGTGGCGCAGAAGCTGCGGGGCGCAGGGCTGCCGGCCGACTATCCCAACGACGTGGTGTTTCGCACCAGCGCCACGGGCGTGGAGCTCGCGCGCATTCCCATTCCGTGCCGGCGCGACCGGTATACCGAAACCGAAGGACCGGATGCGCGCTGGCCCACGCCCGAGCCGCCGCACCGCATCAACCAGATCTACCTGGAGCCGATCCTGCTCAGGCACACGGCGGCGCTGCCCGGCGTGCGGTTGCTGAACCGCACGCAGTTCACGGCGCTCACGCAAGACAGCGGCGGTGTGAGCGCCACCGCCCTCAATCTGGACAGCCACGCGACGCACACCATTCGATGCCGCTACATGGTGGGCTGCGACGGCGGCAGCTCCGCCGTGCGCAAGCAGATCGGCGCGCAACTGGAAGGCACGGCCGTGATCCAGCGCGTGCAGTCGACCTTCATTCGCGCGCCGCAGTTGCGCGCGCTCATGCCGGGCAAGCCCGCGTGGTCTTATTACGCAATGAACCCGCGCCGCTGCGGCACGATGTTTGCCATCGACGGGCAGGAAACCTGGCTGGTGCACAACCACCTGAACGCCGACGAGCCCGAGTTCGATTCGGTCGACCGCGACAGGTCGCTGCGTGAAATCCTGGGTGTGGGGCCTGATTTTTCGTACGAGATCATCAGCAAGGAAGACTGGGTGGGGCGCCGACTTGTGGCCAACCGCTTTCGCGAAGGCCGCGTGTTCCTTGCGGGCGACGCGGCGCATTTGTGGGTGCCCTATGCGGGATACGGAATGAACGCGGGCATTGCCGATGCGCTCAACCTCTCGTGGCTGCTCGCGGCCTGCGTGCGCGGCTGGGGCGACGAAGGCATTCTCGATGCCTACGAAGCCGAGCGCCTGCCGATCACCGAGCAGGTGTCGAACTTTGCGATGGAACATGCGCAGAAGATGATTCGCGCACGCCGCGCCGTGCCGCACGACATCGAGGCACCGGGCCCCGAGGGCGATGCGCTGCGCGCCGAGATCGGCCGCGAGGCGTACGAACTTAATGTGCAGCAGTTCTGCTGCGCGGGCCTGAACTTCGGCTACTTCTACACCGGCTCGCCGATCATCGTGGCCGATGGCGAGCACACCGCGCCGGCCTATTCGATGGGCGGCTTCACGCCCTCCACCGTGCCGGGCTGCCGCGCGCCGCACTTCTGGCTTGGCGATGGGCGCTCGCTCTACGACGCCTTCGGGCCCGGCTACACGCTGCTGCGCTTCGATCGCAGCGCGGATGTATCGGCGCTCGAGCGCGCGGCGCGCGCCTATGACATGCCGCTCACCGTGGTCGACATCGAGGCGGCCGAGGTGCCGGCCGCGTACATGCACCGGCTGGTGCTGTGCCGCGCCGACCAGCACGTGGCCTGGCGCGGTGCCTATGTGCCGCCCGACGCCTATGAACTGGTGGCGCAGCTGCGCGGCGAGAGGCGGCATCTTCAGGGCCGCAGGCGGCTGCTGAGGTGGGAAGGCGTGATTGCCTGAGCCGCGCCGCGCGCGCTCTCATCGATTGCGTGCGGCGGTCGCGAAGCGGGCGACGAGCCATGCCGCGAGCGCCGGTGCGAGCGCGAAGCTCGCGAACAGCCAGAAGGCAGCCGAGCGCGCACCCGCCACGCCGCCCGGAGCGGTGAGGCCGGCCGCGTTTGCCACCAGCCCCGCAACCGCCGCGCCCACGGCCATGCCGTAGAGCTGCACGGTCGTGATGGAGGCGGAGGCCAGGCCTTCCTGCCCCGCCGGCGCGAGCGACATCACGCGCGTGACCAGGTGCGGCCAGCCGATGCCTACGCCCAGCCCGACAGCGCCCAAGGCGATGGCGACCAGCAGTGTTTCGGCACCCGCGGCAAGGCGGCCATGCGCAGGCATCAGCACGGCCAGCGCAGCCAGGCCCAGCGTGCAGGCCACCGGCCCCGCGCGCAGCATGCGGTCGGCGCCAGCGCCGCTGCGCCCCGACGACAGCAGCGAACCCGCGCTCCAGCCGCCTGCCATGGCCGCGGTGAGGTAGCCCGCCAGCAACGGCGAATGCCCGTGCAGCAACTGCAGGAAGTACGGCACGAAGATTTCGGTGGTGGTGCCGATCATCAGCAGCACCACGCCGGCGTAGATGGCGCCCATCGGCGCGCGCACCGCATAGGCGCCGGTCGGCAGCAACCGCACCGCGGCGCGCCCGTCCACCCGGGTGGCGGCGACGCCGAGCCCGAGCCCCGCCGCCACGCCGACGGCCTGCCAAGCCAGCACGGGCGCGAACTCGCTCGCCGCGATCAGCAGCACCGACGCCGCCAGCAAGCCGATCTGCAATGCGGGGATGCGCGGCATGCCGGCGGGGCGCACATGCCGCACGCCCGCAGCGGGCCGCAACTGCACCGCGACCAAAAGCGCTTGCAGCGCCGCCAGCGGCAACAGCGACCAGAACGCCCAGCGCCAGTGCCCCGCCTGTGCGAACAGGCCGCCGACCGCCGGGCCGCAGAGCGTGGCCACGCCCCACATGCCCGACACCAGCGCCACCGCGCGAGACCACAGCCGCGGCGCGAACACCAGCTGGATCAGCCCGTAGCTCAGCGCGGCCAGCAAGCCGCCGCCGACCCCCTGCACCGTGCGGCCCGCGAGCAGCCACGGCATGGCCGGCGCCAGCGCGCAGCCGATCGACCCGGCGGTGAATGCCGCCAGCGCCGCAAGGCATGCACCGCGCGGCCCCAACGCGGCGAGCAGGCGCACCGAGAGCGTGGCGCCGACGATCGACCCGACCACGAAGAGCGTGGTGCTCCAGGCATACCAGTCGAGCCCGCCGATTTCACTCACCACCGAGGGCAGCACCGTCGTGACGATGTGCACGTTGACCGCGTGCAGCGCCACGCCGCCCGTCAGCGCAACGGCGCGCCAGCCGTTGCGGCCCCGGAACAGGTCGCCCCACGCGGCAGTGGAGGGATCGGAAACCGGCGAAGCGGAATCGGCGGCGGAGCTGGGTGCGGCGGGTGCGGCAGGCATGGGGGCGGCGCCCCGGCAAAGGAGGCGAATGTCGAAAGAGGGCCCGATACTAGGCCGCGCCGATCAATTAAACAAGATAAAGCTTTGATAAATAGAGGGCTTCAGCCGGCCCGCGGATGCGCGACACTTCGCCGTGATGCAAGCCGTTCCTCCGCCTCCTTCTTCTTCCTCGTCTCCTTCATCGTCCGGCCCCATTCCGGTGGGCGCGCCGGGCCGGCCGACCAAGGCCTTCCTGCTCTCGCACCCTGCGCACTTCATTGCCCTGGGTTTCGGCTCCGGGCTGCCGCGCGTGGCACCGGGCACGGTCGGCACGCTCTGGGCCTGGGCGGCCTTCGTGGTCATGCAGCTGTGGTTCACGCCGGCCACCATCGGCTGGGTGATCCTCGCTTCGCTGCCCATCGGCTGGTGGGCCTGCAGCGTGACGGCGCGCCACATGGGCGTGGCGGACCCGGGCAGCATCGTGTGGGACGAAGTGGTCGCGTTCTGGATCGTGCTTTGGCTCGTCACGCCGGCCAGCCTGTTGGCGCAGGCGGTGGCGTTCGGGCTGTTCCGCTTCTTCGATGCCGCCAAGCCAGGGCCTGTGGCCTGGGCGGACGGGCTGTTCAAGCAGCGCGATGCCGCCGAGGTGCGCTGGTGGCGCGCGGGCTTCGGCATCATCCTCGACGACCTGGTGGCGGCGTTCTGCACGCTGCTGGTCATTGCGCTCTGGCGCGCATGGTGAACTCGATGGAACCCTCGGCCCCCTTCAACTTTCTTGCCGACCTGGACACGCCCGCCCTCGTCGCCGCCACGGCCGGGCTGCTGCTGAAAAAAGGCTGGATGCTCGCCACGGCCGAAAGCTGCACCGGTGGGCTCATCGCCGGCGCCTGCACCGAACTGGCGGGCTCGAGCGCCTGGTTCGAGCGCGGCTTCGTCACCTATTCGAACGCCGCCAAGACCGAGTTGCTGGGCGTCGATGCGGCGCTGATCGAAGCCCACGGCGCAGTCAGCGAACCCGTGGCGCGCGCGATGGCCATGGGCGCCATCGCGCATTCGGCCGCACGCGTGGCGGTGGCCGTGACCGGCGTGGCCGGCCCGACCGGCGGCAGCCCCGACAAGCCGGTGGGCACCGTGTGGTTCGGCTGGTCGGTCGACGGGCAGGTGCGCATCGAGCGGCGCCGCTTCGACGGCGACCGCGCCGCGGTGCGCGCGGCCACGGTGCACTACGCGCTGCAGACGTTGGCCGGGCTGCTCGGCCCGTAGACCAGAACGCGCGCCGCGAATGCCGCGCCGTCTATGATTTCGCGCTGCGCCGCATTTCGGCCACGCAGCCATCGCACGTCATCCATAAGAAAGACACTCAATGACAGCAGCAGCCAATGCCCAGACCATCGAGCGCTTCTACGAGGCGTTCTCGCGGCTGGACGCCGCCACCATGGCCGCCTGCTATGCAAGCGATGCGCAATTCGACGACGAAGCCTTTTCATTGCGCGGGCGCCAGCAGGTGGGCGGCATGTGGCGCATGCTTTGCAGCGCAACCAAGGCCGGCGGCGCCGACGTGTGGAAGCTGACGTGGCGCGACGTGCATGCCGACGACACCAGCGGCCAGGCGCACTGGGACGCGCACTACCGCTTCAGCGCCACCGGCCGGCTGGTCGACAACAGCATCGACGCGCGCTTCGGCTTCACGCCCGACGGGCTGATTGCCACGCACCGCGACAGCTTCGATTTCTGGGCCTGGTCGCGCCAGGCGCTGGGCGCACCCGGGCTCCTTCTCGGCTGGACGCCGATGCTGCGCAAGAAAGTCCGCGCCACCGCGGCCACCAATCTCGCCACCTATCTCGCACGCCAACCATGAGCAACAACCTCGCCATCACCAACAACGAAGCCCAGCACCGCTACGAAGCCGCGCTTGAGGGCCAGCTTGCGGCCTACGCCGAATACAACCTGCTGACCGACGCCATCATGTTCACCCACACCGAGGTGCTGCCCGAGCACGAGGGCAAAGGCGTGGGCTCGGGCATTGCGCGGCATGTGCTCGACGAGGCGCGCGCCAAGGGCCTGCACGTGATTCCGGTGTGCCAGTTCATTGCCGGCTACATCCGCAAGCACCGCGAATACGCGGACCTGGTGCGGGCGGACGTCCAGCGCGCCTTCAAGATCTGAAGGCGGCGTGCGGCGGCGCCTGGGTCAGGCGCCGTGGCACTTCTTGTACTTCTTGCCGCTGCCGCAAGGGCACGGGTCGTTGCGGCCGGGCTCCGCTTCCTTGCGGATGGTCTCGACCTTCGGCCCCAGGCTCTTCCAGAGCTGGCGCAGGTCGTACACGGCCCAGATGGCGGCGCCGAAGTCGTCCAGCCGCTGCTGGCTCACGCTGGGCGGGGCATCGTCGCTGTACATCGAGAGCGTGGGCTTGGCCTTGTCGTCCTCGGTGAGCGCAACGATGTTGTCGAGCGCGTCGTTCAGCATCTGCGCGGCTTCCTTGTCGCGCGGCGCGGCCCAGTCTTCGGGCCAGTTTTCTACCGCGTACATGAAGCCCAGCGCCCACACCTGGGCGAACGAGGGGATTTCCTCGCCCTCGATCTCGGCGCGCTCTTCCTCGGGCAGCGAGGCGATGGCGCCGCGGGTGTCGAGCACCTCGGGCTGCCAGCTGCGCTCGTCCTCGAGCGACTCCACGTCGGCATCCAGGCCTTGCTCGATTTCGAGCCAGCGGCGCTTCCAGTTCCAGACGAATTCCATGTGCTGCGCGGGCACGAAGCCGTCGCCCAGCAGCACGGGCCAGTACTCGGAAGGTTCGATGGGGCGGCGGGTGCAGATCAGCGCGGCCATGAAGCCTTCGCAGAACTCCCACTGGGGAATTTCCTCGTCGTGCTCGCGCATGGCGTCCAGCGCCTGGTCGAGGGCGTCGAAATCGTCGGGGCCGAGGGGGGCGGAAGCGGGCGCTGCGGCCTGGGGAGTGTCGTTGGTGTTGGTCATGGCAAGTTCCGGGCACCCCTCTATGATGCAGCAGGCTCCGGCAGTCATTTCACCCCATGTCCACGATTATTCCGTTTCCGACGCGTTACAGCGCCTTTGCACTGTGCGTGGCGGGCCTTGTCGCCAGCCTGGCCGCCGTGCTGGTGTCCCCGCACCTGTGGTTCGCCTGGGTGGCGCTGGTGGTTTTCGGCGCGCTCAGCGCCACCGGCGTGCACGACTTGCGGCAGACGCGCCACGCGATCCTGCGCAACTACCCGGTCATCGGCCATTTGCGCTTTCTGCTCGAATTCATCCGGCCGGAAATGCGGCAGTACTTCATCGAGAGTGACTCCGAGGCCGCGCCGTTCTCGCGCGCCCAGCGCTCGCTGGTGTACCAGCGCGCCAAGGGCGACCCCGACAACCGGCCCTTCGGCACGCAGCTGAACGTGACCATTGCGGGCTACGAGTGGATCAACCACTCGATGCAGCCGACCAGGCTTGACAACCACGATTTCCGCATCGTGATCGGCGGCACGCCGCAGCCGACGGAGGCCAATCCCGCCCAGGTCTGCACACAGCCCTACAGCGCCAGCGTGTTCAATATTTCTGCGATGAGCTTCGGCGCGCTGTCGGCCAATGCCATCCTCGCCCTTAACCAGGGCGCCAAGATGGGCGGCTTTGCGCATGACACGGGCGAGGGCTCCATTTCGCAGCACCACCGCGTGCACGGCGGCGACCTGATCTGGGAAATCGGCTCGGGCTACTTTGGCTGCCGCAACGACGACGGCACCTTCAACGCCGAGCGCTTCAGCGCCAATGCGCGCGATCCGCAGGTGAAGATGATCGAGATCAAGCTGAGCCAGGGCGCCAAGCCCGGCCATGGCGGTGTGCTTCCCGCCCCCAAGGTCACGCCCGAGATCGCGGCCGCGCGCGGCGTGCGGGTGGGCGTGGACTGCATCTCGCCCTCGTCGCACAGCGCGTTCGGCACGCCCATCGAGATGATGCATTTCATCGCCAGGCTGCGCGAGCTTTCGGGCGGCAAGCCCACGGGCTTCAAGTTCTGCCTGGGCCATCCGTGGGAGTGGTTCGCCATCGTCAAGGCCATGCAGGCGACCGGCATCACGCCCGACTTCATCGTGGTGGACGGCGCCGAGGGCGGCACGGGCGCCGCGCCGGTGGAGTTCAGCGACCACGTGGGCGCGCCGCTGCAGGAAGGCCTGCTGCTGGTGCACAACACGCTCATCGGCGTGAACCTGCGCCACCGCATCAAGCTGGGCTGCGCCGGCAAGGTGATCACGGCCTTCGACGTGGCGCGCATGATGGCGCTGGGTGCCGACTGGTGCAATGCGGCGCGCGGCTTCATGATGGCGCTGGGCTGCATCCAGGCGCAGAGCTGCCACACCGGCCACTGCCCCACCGGCGTGACCACGCAAGACCCGGTGCGCCAGCAGGCGCTGGTGGTGCCCACCAAGGCCGAGCGGGTTCGCAACTTCCACCGCAGCACCCTGCATGCGCTGCAGGAGCTGGTGCAGGCCGCGGGCCTGGACCATCCACAGCAGATCACCGCGCACCACATCGTGCGGCGCATCTCCGACACCGAGGTGCGGCTCTTGAGCAACCTGGTCATGCAGGTGCAGCCGGGCGCCCTGCTCGGCCCGCTCGACAAGCAGCACAACGTGTTCCGAACCTACTGGCCTCTGGCCAGCGCCGAGAGCTTCCAGCCCGTGACACAGGGGCCGCACGGCCTGGTGTCGAGTCTCGCGCTCGCCGCATGAACCCGTTGCGACGCGGCGGGTCGGCGCGATTGCAAAGCGCCAAGGGTGCGGCCTCGGCGCCGGCGCCGCTGGATGCCCAGCCATTCGTGCCGGGGCCGGGCGACTACGCCGAGTTTCTGCGCGCCGCCTTGCCCAAACAGCAGAAGAACGTCGCCAGCCACCGCCTGGGCAGCGAGCGCGTGTGGCTCAAGAAGGCCGGCCCGCGCCACGGCAAGTGGGGCTACCGCGTGATGGCGGCGGTCGCGCGCATGGCGCGGCTGGACATCATCAAGCCGGTGCCCAATCCGGGCGGCGAAGCGGCCATTGCCACCGAGGCCCGGCGCCTGCGGCAGTTGGCGGCGGCGGGCCTGCGCGTGCCCGCGGTGCTGGCGCAGCAACCGGACGGCCTGCTGATTTCCGACCTGGGTGAGAGCGGCCGCAACACCGTGGTGCTGCAGGAAAAGCTGGACCAGGCCGCGGCGGCGGGGCCGGCGGCGCTGCTGGCCGTGTGGCGCGAGGGGCTGGCCGCCATTGCCAGGGTGCATGTGCACGGCCAACACCTGAGCCAGGCTTTCGACCGCAACCTGGTGCAGTGCCCCGACGGAGTCATCGGCTACATCGACTTCGAGGACGACCCCTCCGAAGTCATGACGCTGGCCGAGTGCCAGGCGCGCGACTGGCTGAGCTACCTGCACTCCACGGCCATGATGCTCGAGGCCGCGGCGCCCGAAGCCGCGGGCGTGCACTGGCACGCCGCGCTGGCCGAGGTGAGCGATGAAGTCCGCGGGCGCATCGCCGAGGCGGCCCGGCGCATGAAATGGGCGCAGCGCCTGCCCGCCAGCCGCCGATGGGGCCGCGACACGCAGCGCGTGCGCGCGGTGGCACGACTCCTGGGGCGATGGCACGGGGCCGGGGCGGCTTCGACCAACCGCTAGCCTTGGCCGGCTAGAACGCCAGCACCGCTTGCACCACCACGCCTTGCGCGGCGAGCCGCTTGCGCATCGTCAGCACGGCCTGGTCCTTGCTGAGCAGCCGTGCGCGCCGGGCGACCGCCAGGTCGATGAAGACCTGGTCGTCCGGGTCCTTGCAGACGCAGGGGGCGCGCGGCGGCGTTTCGGCAACCAGCTGCACGCGGGCATCGAACGCCGCCAGAACGCCTTGCGGTGCCAGGTTGCCGCGCGCCAGGCGGGCTGCGATGAGGGGGTAGCCGAGCACCCGCTCGAGCTCGTCGCGCATGGAGGCGGTGGCCAGCCAGCGCAACTCGCTTGCGGCAAGCGCGGCGGCCAGCGGCAGGCAATCGGGGTTGTCGAACACCAGCAGGTCGAGCGCGATGTTGGTGTCGATGACCACGAAGGCGCCGGGCGCGGCGTTTGCTGCTGCCGGAGAAATGGAAATTTGTGCGTTTGGAATAACCCCGATGTTGCACCATGCGCTATCGCAAACGCAAACGACGCAGTCCATTCACAATCTGCTCCCCGACCCCGTGCGCCGCGTCATTCAACCCCTGACCATGAAACGACTTTTCCTGCTGCTCGCCCTCTGCGCCGGTCCGCTCGCCCATGCGGAATGGCTCACCCTGACCGGTTCGGCCGGGGAAGCGGGCAACACCTATGTGCAGGTCGACCCCACCAGCGTGGTGGTGGAAGGAAGCAAGCGCCTGGTGGCGGTGCGGATCAGCCTGGCCGAGCCGCGCACCGGCGACGACGGCCTGAAGTTCCGGTCCGTCGCGGCGAAGGCGAGCGTGGACTGCGAGGCGCGCAAGGCGCGCTATGTGAGCGCCACCTATTTCGGGCAGCCGAACTTCGTCGGGCCGCCGCTGTCGGTGCGCGAGTTCGATGAAGCCGACGTCCGTCCGATGAACTTTGCCGGCCTGCCGGGCGACCTGGCCGTGCGGACGGTGAACGCCGCGTGCGGCGTGGGCGCGACGAAGTAGCCTGCCCGCCGCCTGACCCCAGGCTACTTGCGGGCCGAGCCGGCCACCATGTCGAAGCGGAACAGCCGGCACTCGATGGGCCCGTTCCACATCGGCACGCGGCGCGATTCCTTGAGCCGCATCTGCTTGGGCAGCTTCAGGTCGGGCGTGAGCACCCAGGCGGTCCAGCCGGCGTAGTTCTTCTTCCAGTGCGTGGCGAGCTGCGGAAAGAACTCGCCGCCATCGCCACCTTGGCCGCCCTCGTCCCCCTCCCGCTGGCCGGAGGTCTGCGCGGCCTCACGGGCACCGAAGCGCGCCACGCCGCCCACCTCGATCCGCTCGCCGTAAGGCGGGTTGAGCATGATCACCCCGCCCTCGGCCGGCGGCATGCGCTGCAGTGCGTCGCCGCCGCGAAACTCGATGGCATCGGCAACACCGGCGCGCTCCGCGTTGCGCTCGGCAAAGTCGACCATGCGGTGCGAAACGTCGGAGCCGAAGATGGCGACTTCCTTGGGGGTGGCCGCCGATTCGGCTTCTTTCTTGATTGCGTCCCACACGTGCGGCTGGAACGGCAGCAGCTTCTCGAAGCCGAAGCGCCGCAGCCACCCGGCCGGAATGCCGCGCGCGATCTGCGCTGCCTCGATGGCGATGGTGCCGCTGCCGCAGCAGGGGTCGTACAGCGGCTCGCCGGCCACCGCGCCGGTTTCGGGGTTCCACCAGCCGCTGGCGGCCAGCATGGCGGCGGCCAGGGTTTCCTTCAGCGGGGCATCGCCCTTGTCCTGCCGCCAGCCGCGCTTGAAGAGCGGCTCGCCCGAGGTGTCCATGTAGAGCGTGCAGTGGTCGGTGGTCAGGTGGGCGAACACGCGGCAGTCGGGCCACTGCGTTTCGATGCTCGGGCGCACGCCGTTGGCCTTGGCGCGGAAGCGGTCGGCAATGGCGTCCTTGATGCGCAGCGTGGCGAAATTCAGGCTCTGCAGCGGGCTGTGCTGCGCCGTGGTCTCGATCTTGAAGGTCTGCTTGGGCGTGAACCAGATCTCCCACGCCACGCCGCTCGCGATGGCGTATAGGTCGTTTTCGCTGCGGTAGGGCGCATGGGCCAGCTCCACCAGCACCCGCTGGGCCAGCCGGCTGTGCAGGTTGAGCTTGAGCATGTCGCGCCACTCGGCGCGTACCCGCACGCCGCCGCGCAGCGTGAGCAGGTCTTGCCCCACACGGCCGGTGAGCGCATGGACTTCCTGCGCCAGGAGTTCCTCGACGCCGGCGGCGCAAGGCAGGAAAAGGGAAAGATCGTTCACAAGGGGTTCGCCATCGTCATCGGCTGCAGGGGGAATGCCATTGTCGCCGCCCTCGCGGCGCTTCTCTATATAGTGGCCCGAATCAACGTACAGCCACCGAAATCATGAACGACATCACGGTTCCCCTCCTGGGCATTGCGGGCGCGATGATCGTCGGGGCCATGAGCCCCGGCCCGAGCTTCGTCATGGTCGCGCGCACCGCCGTGTCGGCGTCGCGCGGCGACGGTTTGGCCGCCGCGCTCGGCATGGGCGCCGGGGGCATCGTGTTCGCCGTTGCCGCGCTCGTGGGCCTGCAGGCTACGTTCCTCGCGGTTCCCGCGCTCTACCTGGGGGTGAAGCTGCTCGGCGGGGCGTACCTCGTGTACCTGGGCATCCGCATCTGGCGCGGCGCACGCGAGCCGCTGGCCGTTTCGCAGGAAGAGGGTTCGCCCGGCACCCGGGGCAACGGATGGCGCGCGTTCCTGCTCGGCATGGGCACGCAAATCAGCAACCCGAAGACCGCAGTGGTCTACGCCAGCATCTTCGCGGCGTTTCTGCCGCGTGAAGTGCCACTGGCGCTGGCGCTCGCGGTGCCGGCCGTGATCTTCTGCATCGAGACGGGCTGGTATTCGATCGTCGCGCTGGCGCTCTCGTCGGCGGCACCGCGTTCGGCCTACCTGCGCTACAAGGCCTGGATCGACCGTGCGGCGGGCGGTGTGATGGTGCTGCTGGGCGTCAAGCTGCTGTCCGGCGCGCGGGGCGGCTGAGCGGCCCTCCGGCCGGCAAGCTTCGGCCTACAAGGCCTTGCGCAGGTTGGCCGGCGCGATGCGCAGCGCTTCGCGGTACTTGGCTACCGTGCGGCGTGCGCACTCGATGCCTTGCTCTTTCAGCATCTCGGAAATCTGGCTGTCCGACAGCGGCTTCTTGATGCTCTCGGAGCTCACGAACTGCTTGATCAGCGCGCGCACGGCGGTGCTCGACGCGTTGCCGCCGGTCTCGGTGCCGAGCGCCGAACCGAAGAAATACTTGAGCTCGACCGTGCCGAACGGCGTCGCCATGTACTTGGCCGTGGTCACGCGCGAGATGGTCGATTCATGCAGGCCGAGTTCGTCGGCAATCTCGCGCAGCACCAGCGGCCGCATGGCGAGTTCGCCGTGCACGAAGTAGCTCTTTTGCCGCTCGACGATGGCATTGCTCACGCGCAGGATGGTGTCGAAGCGCTGCTGGATGTTCTTGATGAACCAGCGCGCTTCCTGCAGCCGCTGCGACAGCGCCTGGCTGCCCTCGCCCTTGTGCGACTTGAGCGCGCCGGCGTAGATGTCGTGCACGCGCAGGCGCGGCATCACCTCGGGGTTGAGCATGACGCGGAACTTGACGTTGGTGCCGCGGCCGATCTTGGTGACGATGACGTCGGGAATCACGATGTTGCGCTCGACGTCGACAAAACGGCGGCCCGGCTTGGGCTCCAGGCGCGAAATGATCTGCAGCGCCGAGCGCACCAGGTCTTCGTTGGTGCGGGTGAGCGTGGCCAGGCGCTTGAAGTCGCGCCGCGCGAGCAGCTCCATCGGCTGCTTGCAGATGGCTATGGCGGTCTTGCGGACCAGCGCCTGTTCCTCGGTCTCGTCCTTGCCGGCCAGCGCACGCAGTTGAATGCTCAGGCATTCGCCCAGGTCGCGCGCACCAACACCGGCGGGCTCCAGGCTTTGCAGCAGGCCGAGCGCCACCTGAAAGTGGTGGACCAGTTCGTCGAACTGGTCGTTGTCGTCGCCCGCAAGGCCCGAGGCCAGGGCGGGCAGCGAATCTTCGAGGTAGCCGTCGTCGTTGAGCGATTCGATCAGAAAGCGCAGCGCGGCGCTGTCGTTTTCGTTGAGCCGGAGACTGAGCGCCTGACGGTGCAGAAAGGATTGCAGCGACTCCTGGCTGCGCGCGAGCTCGGTGGCGTCGGCACGCTCGTCGTCGCCGAGGTTGTTCTGCCGCGCGGGCGCATCGCCGCCCCACTCGCTGTCGTCGGGCGCCATGTCGACGGTGCCGTCGCCTTCCCAGTCGGGCTCGCGCTCGGCAATGTCGGCAGCGGGGGTGTCGGCGTCGGTGGCGGAGGTGCTGGTTTCGGCGGTGGAGGCGGTCGCGCTGCTGGCCGGCAGCGAAGCGAAGTCGCCCTCGCCGGCCTCCGCCGCTTCATCGCGCGGAGCGGGGGTGTCGACGGCGTCGAGCCCGAATTCCTCGCGCGCCGCCTCTTCCGCGGTGCGTTCGAGGAACGGGTTTTCGTCGAGCATCTGCTCCACTTCCTGGCTCAGTTCGAGCGTGGAGAGCTGCAGCAGCCGGATCGACTGCTGCAGCTGGGGCGTGAGCGCCAGGTGCTGCGAGACGCGAAGGGACAGCCCTTGCTTCATGGAGACCGACTCCTCCCTTACATCCGGAAGTGCTCGCCGAGGTACACCCTGCGTACTTCGGCGTTGTCGACGATCTCCGAGGGTGTGCCTTGTGCCAGCACATGCCCGTCGCTGATGATGAACGCGTGATCGCAGATGCCCAGCGTTTCACGCACGTTGTGGTCGGTAATGAGCACGCCGATGCCGCGCTCCTTGAGAAAGCTGATGATCCGCTGGATTTCGATCACCGCGATGGGGTCGATGCCGGCAAAGGGCTCGTCCAGCAGGATGAAGCGCGGCTGCGTGGCCAGCGCGCGGGCAATCTCGACCCGGCGCCGTTCGCCGCCCGAAAGCGCGAGTGCGGGGGAATCGCGGAGGTGGTCCACCCGCAGGTCGGCCAGCAGCGCGGAAAGGCGTTCTTCGATGCGCTGCTTGGTGAGTGGCGCGGGCTTGCCGTTGCCGTCGGGCTCGCGCTGGAGCTCGAGCACGGCGCGCACGTTTTCCTCGACGCTGAGCTTGCGGAAGATCGACGCTTCCTGCGGCAGGTAGCTCAGGCCCATGCGGGCGCGGCGGTGAATCGGCATGTGCGCGATGGGCTCGCCGTCGATGGTGATCTCGCCGGCGTCGGCCCGCACCAGGCCCACGATCATGTAGAACGAGGTGGTCTTGCCCGCGCCGTTGGGGCCGAGCAATCCCACGACCTCGCCCTTTTGCACGTCGAGCGAGACGTCCTTGACGACCTTGCGGCTGCCGTAGCTTTTTTGCAGGCCGCGCACCACCAGGCGGCTGCCCGGCGTGCCATCGGCGTTCTGGTTTCCGGCGTTTTCGATCACTTGCGCCCTTCCCCTTCGCCACCCAGGGTGGTGGTCGAGCGCAGGCCCGTTCCGGGTGCCGGCTGGGTTGCCGCGGGCGCCGGCTGTGCACCCGCGGCAGGCGCGGCAGCACCGGGCGCGGTGGCCGATTTGGGCGTGAGGATGGTCCTGACGCGTCCGCCCGACGGCGCATTCACGCCCGCATTCGGCGGCACGGTGGAGCCGTTGACCGTATAGGTGTCGTTGCTCTGGTCGTAGACGATGAGCGCGCCGCTGCTTTCGTCGTTGGGCGTGGCGCCGATCAGGCGGCGCATGACGGCATTGCGGATGAACTTGACGTTGTCGGCGCGGCTGTCGTATTCGATGACTTCCGACTCGCCCTCGATCCACTCGTCGGGGGCGTTGCGCTTCTGCTTGTAGTAGGCCCGCTTGCCGGGCGCCGCCGTGACCACGCCGTACTGGTAGCCCTCGGCGTCCTGGCGCACGTCGATCCGCGCGCCGCGGATGATGATGGTGCCCTTGGTGACCAGCACGTTCCCGGTGAACACGCTGGTCTGCTTGAGGTCGTCGTACCGCATGGCGTCCGACTCGATGTTCATCGGCTTGGTGCGGTCGGCCGTCTCGGCCAGCGCGCCCGAAGCGGCGCCGGCCAGGCACAGCGCGCCAATGCCAAGGCGGGCCAGGCGGCCGATGCGACCCAGAAGAGGAGTGGTGTTGGAGTAGGAGTGCGATGTCATAGAGGCACGAAACTTGCTCTGCATTGTATGCGGCGGATCGCGCCAGCCCAGCGCGCAGAGATGAAAAAGCCCGCCAAAGCGGGCTTGACATCCGATCCGGGAACACTGCGGGCCCGGCGTGGCCGGGCCGCTGTCTTGCCCCTGAAGGCGATCAGCCCTTCTTGGCTTCGCCGATCAGGTAGTTGGTGACCTGGAGCGCCTTGGTCATGTTACCGGCGAGCTCGCCGTCCACGTACCAGCGGCCGCCCACGGCCAGCGCCGGAACGCCGGCCACCTTGTAGGCTTCGGTCAGCTGCGTGGCGCGCTTGGCCTTGCTGGCCACGCTGAAGGAGGTAAAGACTTCCTTGAACTTGGCGCCGTCGAGGCCGTTGGCCGCGGCCCAGGCAACGATGTTGGTATCGCCGTTGACGTTCTGGCGCTGCCTGTGAATCGCGTTGAAGATCTTCGGCTGGAATTCCTCGACCTTGCCCATGGCTTCGAGTGCGTAGTACAGGCGCTGCTTGGCTTCGACGTCGTTGCCCACGAAGGGCACCGGCACGCGGCGGAAAGCCACTTCCTTGGGAGCCGTCTTGAGCCAGGCGTCGAGCTGCGGCTCGAAATCGTTGCAATGCGGGCAGTTGTACGAGAAGAACTCGATCACTTCGACCTTGCCGGCCGGCGCGTCGACGGGCACGCGCTTGTCGAGCACCAGGTACTCGGTGCCGGCCTTGGGTGCGCGCGCCTGGGCGTGCGCCGTGTTGCCAGCCAGCGAAATCAGACCGAGCGAAGTGGCGGCCAGCGAAAAGTCACGACGTTTCATTGAAAAAGTTCTCCTGTTGGGTACGGCAGACAGAGCCGGGGCGCCGCGCGGAGTTCCCGCATGCGGCATGCCCAATACGATCTTGGCGGCGGCCCGTGCCGCAAAGCTTAGGGATTATTCATGACGGCTGCCGCAAGGCCGCAGCCGCCCGGGAATACACCTCAGCGCTGCACGCGCACGAGCGCCGATTCGAGGCCGCCGCTGTCGAGCCGCTCTTTCAGGCGATCGGCGTCGTCCTTCTTGTTGAACGGACCGGCGCGCACGCGGTAGACCGTGCGGCCCGCCTGCTCGCGCTCGGTAACCCGGGCTTCGACACCCATGAGCGACAGCTTGGCACGCTGGGCCTCGGCGTCGTCGGTGGTGCGGAACGCGCCGGCCTGCACAAAGTACATGAACGGATCGGGGCCCGACGACGGTGCCGCGCTGCTGTTGCTGCTGGGCGCGGCGGAGGCCGTTGTCGTGCTGCTGCCGCTGTTGCCACCCGCACGCGCGCGGGCCAGATCGCCCAGCGGATCGTTCGACGGCGGCAGCGGATTGGCTTCCGCCGGCACCGGCGCCGGACGCGTGGGCTTGGGCGCCACGACCACCGGCACCGGCGGAGCAGGCGGTGCGGCTCCGGGCGCCACGGCCGTGTTGTCGCCGCCAGCGGGGGCCACCGGGCCGCCTGCGGCTGCGGGCGGCTTGGCGGGCGTGCCTGGCTTGCCGGCCAGCGGCGCATTCGGGTCCCAGTCGCGGTTCTTGCGAGCCTCGGCTTCGTCCTGCTCGGCGCCGCCGCGCTGGGTCTTGGTTACGAACGGAATCGGCACCTTGGTCACGTAGACCGCAATGCCCAGCGCGACACCCAACCCCAGCACCAGGCCGATGATGAGGCCGATGACGATGTTGCCGCGTTGTCTGGTTGTCTTCTTCATGGTGGTTTCACATCTTGCTCGGCGCACTGACGCCGAGAATCGCGAGGCCATTGTGCAGCACCTGCGCGGTGGCGGCGACGAGCGCGAGCCGCGCCAGCTTTACCGGCTCTTCGTCGACCAGGATGCGCTCGGCGTCGTAGTAGCTGTGGTAGCTGGCGGCCAGTTCGCGCAAATAGAAAGTCACGTCGTGCGGGGCGAAATCCTTCGCCGCCGCCGTCAGCATGGCCGGGTATTTGGCAAGCAGCAGCATCAGCGCCTGCGCGGCCGGGCTTTCGAGCGGCGACAGGTCGACGTTCTTGAGCGTGGCGGCGTCGCCGCCCCAGCCGGCCAGCACCGAGCAGATGCGCGCATGGGCGTATTGCACGTAGTACACCGGGTTGTCGTTGTTCTTGGTCACGGCCAGGTCGACGTCGAAGGTGTATTCGGTGTCGGGCTTGCGGCTCAGGAGGAAGAAGCGCACGGCATCGGTGCTGGTCCATTCGATGAGGTCGCGCAGCGTGACGTAGCTGCCTGCGCGCTTGCTGATCTTGACCTCTTCGCCGCCCTTCATCACGCGCACCATGGTGTGCAGCACGTAGTCGGGGTAGCCCTCGGGAATGCCGACGCCCGCCGCCTGCAGGCCGGCGCGCACGCGCGCGATGGTGCCGTGGTGGTCCGTGCCCTGGATGTTGACCACCTTGTGGAAGCCGCGCTCCCATTTGGCAATGTGGTAGGCGACGTCGGGCACGAAGTACGTGTACGTACCGTCCTGCTTCTTCATCACGCGGTCCTTGTCGTCCCCGTAGTCGGTCGACTTGAGCCACAGCGCGCCGTCCTGCTCGTAGGTCTTGCCGGCAGCCACGAGCTTTTGCACCGCCGCCTCGACGCGGCCGCTGGTGTAGAGGCTCGATTCGAGGTAGTAATTGTCGAAGCGCACGCGGAAGGCCTGCAAATCGAGGTCTTGCTCGCGGCGCAGATAGGCCACGGCGAATTCGCGGATGGAGTCGAGGTCTTCGATGTTGCCGCTGGCGGTGTATTCGCGGTCGTCCGACTTGACGGTCTTCTTCGCCTTGAAGTCTTCGGCAATGTCGGCGATGTAGTCGCCGTTGTAGGCGGGCGCCTTTTCGCCGCTCGGCCATTCGGGGTCGCCGGGCTTGAAGCCCCGGGCGCGCAGCTGCGTGCTGTTGGCGAGCGTCTGGATCTGCACGCCGGCGTCGTTGTAATAGAACTCGCGCCAGACCGTGTCGCCCTGCGAGGCGCGCAGGTTGCAGATGGCGTCGCCGAGCGCGGCCTGGCGGCCGTGGCCGACGTGCAGCGGCCCGGTCGGGTTGGCCGAGACGAACTCGACCAGCACCTTCTCGCCGGTGTCGGGCTGCCGGCCGAAGGCGTCGGCCGCATTCAGCACTTCGCGCACGATCTGCTGCTTGGCGGAGGTCTTGAGGCGGATGTTGAGAAAGCCGGGGCCGGCGATTTCGATGGCTTCGACCCACTGGCCGAAAACGGGGGTGGCGAGCAGCGCGGCGCTGAGCTCCTCGGCCAGTTCGCGTGGCTTGCGGCCGAGCGGTTTGGCGAGTTGCATGGCGGCCGTGCTGGCGAAATCGCCATGGGCGGCCACCTTGGGCGACTCGAACGCGGCTTTGGAGCCGGCGCCGGGCGAGAGGGATTCGAGCGTGTTCGCGAGCGCCGCGAGCAGCTCCTGTTTGACCAATAGCATCTGCGGATTTTACCGGGGGCAAACCCGCTCGGCGGCGCCGGCGGTCATCGAATGCATGCCCCCGCCCGTTAGGATGAGCGGCCCCGGGGGCGGGGCACCTGTCACAACACAACCTTGCAAGGACATATCACCATGAAGAAGCTCCTTTCCCTGGTCGCCCTGGGCGCCTGCCTTTCCTTTGGCGCCGCACAGGCGCAAGACAAGGCGCCCGCGCCTGTCGTCGTTGCTCCGGCCGCGACGCCCGCCACCCCCGCCACCCCCGCTACACCGGCCACGCCCGCGGCCAAGGCCCCCACCGCCCAGCAAAGCAAGATGACGACCTGCAACCAGGAAGCGGGCGACAAGAAGGGCGACGAGCGCAAGGCGTTCATGAAGAACTGCCTGAGCGCCAAGCCCGCCATGACCGCCAAGCAGACCCAGCAGGAAAAAATGAAGACCTGCAACGCCGACGAAAAGGCCAAGACCCTCAAGGGCGACGCCCGCAAGGCGTTCATGAAGGAATGCCTGAGCGCCAAGGCCTGACACCAGCCGCGCTTTTCTGAATCGAGCCCCGCACGGCCCCGCGCCGGCGGGGCTTTTTCATGGGCGCTACATGGGTGCTACTTGAGTACGCCCAGCAGGTTGTTGAAGTCGTCGGTCCAGGGGCGCGTGTTCGCCGGAAGCGCGATGGGCGAAGCCGCGCCGCGCAGCGGCTCACGCGCCAGCGCGGCGGGGTCGCGCGCAACCAGCACCCAGTCGGTCGAGTTGAGCCACTTCGATTCCTTGGCGTCGTCGCTCACCAGCACCGCATGCACCCCTTTCAATGCCGCGATTCGCGCGACCACGGGTGCGAGCTCCAGGTAGCGGTTGGACACGTGAAAGGCCACGATGCCGTCGGGCTTCATGTGGCGCAGGTAGACGTCCAGCGCCTCGGCCGTGAGCAGATGGACCGGCACCGCATCGCCAGAAAATGCATCGACTGCCAGCAGGTCGAAGCCCTGCGGCGCCTCGCGCTCCAGCGCCAGCCGCGCATCGCCGAGCACGCGCTCGGTCTGCGCGGAGCTGTCGCGCAGAAAGGTGAACTCGCTGTCCGCCAGTTCGAACACCTGCGGATTGATCTCGTAGATGCGGTAGACGTCGCCGCTTCGGCCGTAGGTCGCAAGCGTGCCCGCGCCAAGGCCGATCAGCCCGACGCGACGCGGCCCGTCTGGCGCGGCGGCCATGGCCCGGCCGATGCCCGAGGTGGCGCCGTAGTAGGTGGTGGGCTCGCGCCGCCTGAGCGGGTCGAGAAACTGCTCGCCATGCTTGATGGAACCATGCGACAGCAGCCGCACGTAGCTTGGAGGATTGGCGCGGCGCACGTCGAAGGTGATCAGTGCGCCGTAGAAGCTGCGCACCAGATGGCGCGCGCCCAACCTGTCGCTGCGGATCTGCGCCACCAGGAAAAAGACGCAGCAGGCCGCCAGGGCCACGCCGGAGAGCCGCAGCCACAGGCGACGACGCAGCACGGCCACCGCCGCCAGCGCGGTGAGCGTGAGGCCGATGCCCAGTTCGTAGTACGCGGGCAGCACGTGCGGCGCGACCAGCCCCACCAGGGCGCCGCCAATGGCGCCACCCAGCGACAGCATCAGGTAGAAGCGCGTGAGATAGCGCGGTGCCGGCCGCAGCCTTGCGGTTTCTCCGTGCAGGAACATGCACAGCACGAAAAGCCCGCCAACGTAGATCGGCAGCCCCGTGCGCACGTCCGAGCCGATGTGGTGCTGCAGGCCGAAGGCGCACAGCACCAGCACGCCCGCCGTCAGCGGCAGGAAAACGCCGCGCCGGTACCAGCGGTCGCTTTCGAAGCACAGCACAAAGGTGAACAGGTACAGCGACAGCGGCAAGATCCAGAGAAACGGCACTGCCGCGACGTTCTGGGTGATGTGGTTGGTCACCGCCAGCAGCAGCCACGACGCGAGCGCCGGCAAGGCGAGCCAGAGCAGCGCGTCGGACCAGCGCGGAGGCGTCTCCTCGCCCGCCGTCGCCGTTGATGTCGATGCCGGCACGGCTTCCGACCAGCGGTACGCCACGAGCAAGGTCGTCCCTGCGCAGAGCACCACGAACGCCCCGTAGCCCCACGACCATCCCTGCGCCTGCTGGAGCAGCGAGCTGCGCGGTTCGATCAGCACCGGATAACTCAGGAGAGACAGCAGCGAGGCCAGGTTCGACAGCGAGAAGTACCGGTACACCCGCGCGCTCCAGGGTGTGCGCGCCACCCACGACTGCACCAGCGGCCCGGTGGTCGAAAGCAGAAAGTAGGGAAGCCCGATGGTCGCAAGCAGCAGGCCCAGGATCAGCCACGTGGGGTCTTCGGCGCCCGTGGGCTTCCAGCGCGCCGCAACCACCAGCGGCAGGAAGGCCAGGCTCGCGAGCAGAAGACCGACATGCAATGCGGCCTGTACTCGCACGCGAAGGTGCCGCGTCACCCAATCGGAATAGGCATAGCCCGCGAGCAGCACCGCCTGGAAGAACACCATGCAGATCGACCACACGGCGGCCGAGCCGCCGAACCAGGGCAGGATCTGCTTGGCGATGAGCGGCTGGACGAGAAACAGCAGGAACGCGCTGCTGAAGATGGTGCCGGCAAACAGGAGCTGGATGCCGGCGCGTTCCATGCCGGCCCTACTTGCCGAAGCCGCGCGCAAGGAACACGGCGACCAGGGGAATCACCGCAATCAGGTGGGCCTGCACCATCACCAGCTTGCGCGTTTTCCGCACATCGTCTTCGGTCGGCAGCGTGCCGTTGGCGCGCAGCGCCTTGCGCCAGCGGAAGTAGGTCAGCGTCGGGAAGATCGAGAGCACGCCGATGATGATGAACAGGCCGAGCTTCACGTGCAGGAGCGGGTTGGTCCAGTACCAGGCGGTGCCCTTCACGCCCCACACGGTGCGGGCAATGCCGGTCGCGAGCACGGCAATGGCGGCAATGCCGTAGACCAGGTCGACCTTGGCGAGCCGCTCGACCACGGCGGCATTGAGCCACTGCACGCGGCACAGCGCCGCTTCGCTCGAGATGAACACCACCATCGTGAGGATGGCCAGCAAGTGCAGGTAGGCGAGGATGGCTTCGAGGGTCATCGAATGGCTTTCTTCTTCAATGGGGTTGCAAATGCTTGCGCATTGTGCCGCCGCTCGGACGGCTTTACCCTCTTCCGCCCCAGAATTCGGGGCGTCCGTATTGCTCCTTGAGGAAATCAAGCCACAGCCGAACCCGCAGCGGCAGGTGCTTGGTGCCCGTGAACACGGCGTAGATGCCGTTGGGCGGCGCGGCGAATTCGTCGAGCAGCGGCACCAGCAAACCCGCATCGATTTCGGCCTCGACCTCCCAGGTGCTGCGCCAGGCAATGCCGTGGCCGGCCAGGCACCAGTCGTGCAGCACCTGCCCGTCGGAACAATCGAGCGGACCCTCGGGCCGGAGGTAGATCAGTTCTTCGCCGCCCTCGCCCTCTTCGGCCGGCAGGCGAAATGCCCAGCCGCGCGTTTGAGAAGCATCGCTCGAGAGCGTGAGGCAGGCAAAGCGCGACAGCTCGCTCGGGTGCTTGGGCATGCCGTGGCGGCGCACGAATTCCGGCGTGGCGACACAGCGGCGCCGGTTGTCGGCCAGCCGCACGCTCACCAGCGACGAATCGGGCATGTCGCCCACGCGCACCGCGCAATCGAAGCTCTCGCCGCGCACGTCGACCACGCGGTCGCTCAGATTGAGCGAGATCGTGACTTCCGGGTGCATGGCATGGAAGCGCGGCACCAGCGGCGCCACATGCCGGCGGCCGAAGCCCGCCGGCGCCGTCACGCGCAAGTGCCCGCTGGCCTTGATGCCGCCGGCGCTCACGCTGGCCTCGGCATTGGCGAATTCGGTCAGCAGGCGCTGGCAGTCCTCGAGAAAGGCGCTGCCTTCGTGTGTGAGCGTGATGCGCCGCGTGGTGCGCACCAAGAGCTTGACGCCCAGCCTGGCCTCGAGCGCGTCGAGGCGCCGCCCCATGATGGCGGGCGCGACGCCCTCGGCCTTGGCCGCGGCCGTGAGACCGCCGCGGGTCGCCACCGAGACGAAGGATTCGAGTTGCTTCAGGCGGTCCATGGCGCCCGAACTATATATCCCGGGTTTTCTGTCCCGAGCCTTGCCTTGGGTTCAACCGGCAGCGCCGGCCCGGCGCGCCTCGAAGGCGACGATTTCTTCGTCGCTGTAGCCCACCTCCTTCAGCAGCTCGGCGGTGTGCTCGCCGATGTGCGGCGGCTGCAGGCGAATGCCGGGTCGTTCGCCGTCGAGCGTGAAGGGCATGAGCGGCACCTTGGCCATGTGGCCGTCGTTCATGCGCACGGGCGCAAGGCCGCCGGTGGCAATCAGGTGCGGATCGTCGAACAGCTGCTGCGGCTTGGTGATGGGCGCAAAGGGCAGCTCGTTCTGCTCGAATACCGCGCTGAGTTCGGCCGCGCTATAGCCGGCTAGGTGCGAGCGTAGGATCGGCATCATCCACTCGCGCGCCAGCACGCGGTCGTTGTTGGTCTTCAGGCGCGGGTCGGCCAGCATTTCTTCCAGCCCGAAGGCCTTGCAGAAGATCGCCCACTGCTTGTCGCTCACGGCCGCGAGAAAGATCTGCTCGCCGTCCTTCACGGTGAACACGTCGTACACGGCCCACGCCGAGATGCGGCTGGGCATCGGGTCGGCCGCCTTGCCGGTGGCGGCGAACTGCATCATGTGCTGCGCGACCAGGAACACGTTGTTCTCGAACAGCGCGGACTGCACCTCGCAGCCCTTGCCGGTGAGTTCGCGCTGGCGCAGCGCGGCCATCGCGCCGATGGCGCCGAACATGCCGCCCATGATGTCGTTCACGCTGGTGCCCGCACGCAGCGGGTCGCCGGCGCGGCCGGTCATGTAGGCCAGGCCGCCCATCATCTGCACCACCTCGTCAAGCGCGGTGCGGTGGTCGTACGGCCCCGGCAGAAAGCCTTTGTGGCTCACATAAATGAGGCGCGGGTTGAGCTGCTTCAGGCTGTCGTAGTCCAGGCCCAGCTTCTTCATGGTGCCTGGCTTGAAGTTCTCGCTCACGATGTCGGCCGTGGCGACGAGGCGCAGCGCGGCCTCCACGCCCTCTGGCGTCTTGAGGTCGAGCGCGATGCTCTTCTTGTTGCGGTTGAACGTGGGGAAGAAGCCCGAGCCCGAACCGAGCAGGCGGCGCGTGCTGTCGCCCTCGATGGGCTCGACCTTGATGACCTCGGCGCCGAGATCGGCCAGCAGCAGGCCGCAGGTTGGGCCCATGACCATGTGGGTGAACTCGACGACGCGGACGCCGGCGTAGGGAAGCGGATTGGATTCAGGCATGTGGGTTGGTTTCCTGGACAGGGCCTTGGACAAAGCCCTTGGGCAGGCCGGCTTCGGGCGTCATGCCGTACACCGGTTCGCCCGGCAGGCCGGCCATGAGCGGCGCGCGCGCCGCGATGAGTTTTTCGATGTCGATGCCGGTGCGAACGCCCATGGCCTCGAACATGAAGACGAGGTCTTCGGTGACTGCGTTGCCGGAGGCGCCAGGTGCATAAGGGCAGCCGCCGAGTCCGCCGAGCGAGGCGTCGAAGGTGCGCACGCCCTCGTCCCACGCCGCAAGGCAATTGGCAATGCCCAGGCCGCGCGTGTTGTGCATGTGCGCCGCGCCGGCATGCGTGCCGAGTTCGGCGCGCAGCCGCCTGAAGAGCCGGCGCACCTGCGCCGGGTTGGCATAGCCCACGGTGTCCGAAAGGCCAGCTTCTTCCGCGCCCGCTTCGATGCATTGCGCGGCCAGGCGGATCACGTCGTCTTCGGGCACCAGCCCTTGCAGCGTGCAACCGAAGGCGGTGGAAATGCCGACTTCGAGCAGCACCCCCGGTGCCGTGTCGCGGCGCAACTCGGAAATGGCGCGCACTTCGTCGACCATTTCGGCCGGCGTCTTGCGCACGTTGGCCATCGAATGCGCGACGCTGGCCGACACGGGCATGGTGAGCTTGTGCGCCCCCGCTTCCAGCGCGGCCTGCGCGCCCTTGCGGTTGGGCACCAGTGCCATCACCACCAGACCGGGCAGCGTAGCGGCATGGCGCACCACTTCCGCCGCATCGGCCATCTGCGGCAGCAGCCTGGCGGGCACGAAGGAGGCCACCTCGATCTCGCGCACGCCGGCGGCGTAGAGCGCGTCGATCCAGCGCAGCTTGTCAGCCGTGGGCATGGTGGCCTTGACCGATTGCAGGCCGTCGCGCGGGCCGACCTCGCTGATCACAACATCGGGGGGTGTCATCGACTCTTGTCTCCTTGGAGCGATTGGCTGGCCACTTGGCGGGCGGCACTCGCTTGACAGTTCTATCTTGCAGAACTAAATTCCATTAAACAGAATTACACCGCCGAACGACTTTCCCTGTCAAGCCAACGCCATGCCCCGCAAAGCCCAGACCGAATCGGTTTCAGACCTCAATGCCGCCCCCGGCGGTGCCGCGGCGGTCGACCGCGCACTGAGCCTGCTCTCAGCCTTTCAGCCCGGCGACGAGGCGCTGTCGCTCGCGCAGTTTGCAGAGCGCACGCAGCTCTACAAGAGCACGGTGCTGCGTCTGTTGGCTTCGCTCGAACATGCACGGCTGATCCGCCGGCAGGACGACGGGCGCTATGCACTCGGCGCCGAGATCGCGCGCCTGCACGGCCTCTACGCGGCGTCGCTTTCGCTCGACCGCCTCGTGCTGCCGGTGCTGCGCGCGCTCGCGGCGGCCACTGGAGAAAGCGCGGCGTACCACGTGCGGCAGGGCCAGGGCGACAGCTGGGTGCGGCTGTGCCAGTTCCGCGTCGATTCGTCGCATGTGGTGCGCGACCACGTGCGCGCGGGCGACCTGCTGCCCAATGACCGCGGCGCCGGTGCGCGCGTGCTGATCGCCTTCGGCCCCGAAGCCGAACAGCCGCGCAGCCCCGAGGAGCGGAAGCTGTACGACGCCATTCGCGCGCAGGGCTACTGCGCGCTGGTGGGCGACCGCACGGCCGAGCTGGCGGGCATTTCGGCGCCCGTATTCCATGCCGATGGCCGTCTGGCCGCCGCGGTCACGCTGACCATGCCCGCCCACCGCTACGACGCGCGCCATATAGAGCCGGTGCGCACCGCGGCCCGCCAGCTCAGCGAAATGAGCTGAAAACGCGACGGAGCGAGCGTCGAAGGCGTGTGATTACCCACATTTTTGTCACTGATAAATCACGCTTTCGGCTCTTACAGGCCAGCAAAGTATCGAATAAAGTCCTTGCATGGAACCACGGCGCAGCGCTGTTCTGACAGACACCGCCTCCTGTTCCGCCCACATTGAATCGTTCTCCAGGAGAAAAACATGACCGCCCGCACCACCGCCCACGGACTCCAGGTCGCGACCGAATTGCACCGCTTCATCGAAGACAAGGTCTTGCCCGCCAGCGGTGTGGCCAGCGACGTTTTCTGGAAGGGCTTCGACGCCATCGTGAGCGACCTCGCTCCGAAGAACATTGCGCTCCTGGCCGAACGCGACCGCCTGCAAACCGAGCTCGACGCCTGGCACAAGAAGAACCCCGGCCCGATTGCCGACATGCCGGCGTACCGCGCATTCCTCGAAAAAATCGGCTACCTGCTGCCGCAGCCCAAGGGCGCGAAGGCCACCACGGCGAGCGTCGATTCCGAACTCGCGCTGCAGGCCGGCCCGCAGCTGGTGGTGCCCATCCTGAACGCGCGCTACGCGCTCAACGCCGCCAATGCACGCTGGGGCTCGCTGTACGACGCGCTCTACGGCACCGATGCCATTCCCGAGACCGATGGCGCCGAAAAGGGCAAGGGCTACAACCCCGTGCGCGGCGCCAAGGTCATCGAATTTGCACGCAACGTGCTCGACCAGGCCGCGCCGCTCGAAAACGGTTCGCACAAGATGGCGACCGGCTACAGCGTGAAAGACGGCCAGCTGCACATTGCGCTGCAGAGCAGCAGCACCACGCTGCGCGACCCGGCTGCCTTCGTGGGCTACCAGGGCGATGCGGCCTCGCCGTCTTCGGTGCTGCTCAAGCACAACGGCATTCACCTGGACATCCGCATCGACCGCAGCACGCCCATCGGCAAGACCGATCCGGCCGGCGTGAGCGACCTGGTGCTCGAGGCCGCGCTCTCGACCATTCTCGACCTCGAAGACTCGGTGGCCGTGGTCGATGCGGCCGACAAGGTGCTGGCGTATGCGAACTGGCTCGGCATCGTGCAGGGCACGCTCACCGAAGAAGTGGCCAAGGGCGGCAAGACCTTCACGCGCGGCCTCAACCCCGACCGCGAATACACCGGTGCCGACGGCAAGCCCCTGAAGCTGCACGGCCGCTCGCTCATGTTCCTGCGCAACGTGGGCCACCTGATGACCAACCCCGCCGTGCTGTACGCGGACGGCAAGGAAATCCCCGAAGGCATTCTCGATGCCGTGGTCACCACCACCATCGCGATGATCGACCTCAAGCGCAAGGGCAACTCGCGCACCGGCAGCATCTACATCGTCAAGCCCAAGATGCACGGCCCGGCCGAAGTGGCCTTTGCCAGCGAACTGTTCGGCCGTGTCGAGCAGCTGCTCGGCCTGCCTGCCAACACCGTGAAGCTCGGCATCATGGACGAAGAGCGCCGCACCAGCGTCAACCTCAAGGCCTGCATTGCCGAGGCCGCCGCGCGCGTGGCCTTCATCAACACCGGCTTTCTCGACCGCACAGGCGACGAGATGCACACCGCCATGCAGGGCGGCCCGATGATCCGCAAGGGCGACATGAAGTCGAGCGCGTGGATCGGCGCGTACGAAAAGAACAACGTGCTGGTCGGCCTCTCGTGCGGCCTGCGCGGCAAGGCGCAGATCGGCAAGGGCATGTGGGCCATGCCCGACCTCATGGCCGCAATGCTCGAACAGAAAATTGCGCACCCCAAGGCAGGCGCCAACACCGCCTGGGTGCCCTCGCCCACCGCCGCCACGCTGCACGCGCTGCACTACCACCAGGTGAGCGTCACGGCCGTGCAGCAAGAGCTCGAAAAGATCGATGCCGATGCCGAACGCGACAACATCCTGAACGCGCTGCTGCAAGTGCCCATCGCGCCCGAAGCCAAGTGGACCGACGCCGAGAAGCAGCAGGAAATCGACAACAACGTGCAGGGCATCCTCGGCTACGTGGTGCGCTGGATCGACCAGGGCGTGGGCTGCTCCAAGGTGCCCGACATCCACAACGTGGGCCTGATGGAAGACCGCGCCACGCTGCGCATCTCGAGCCAGCACATCGCCAACTGGCTGTTGCACGGCGTGGTCACCAAGGCGCAGGTCGACGAGGCCTTCCAGCGCATGGCCAAGGTGGTCGACGAACAGAATGCGGGCGACCCGATCTACCAGCCGATGGCCGGCAACTTCGACACCTCGGCCGCCTACAAGGCCGCGCAGGACCTGGTGTTCAAGGGCATCGAGCAGCCGAGCGGCTACACCGAACCGCTGCTGCATGCATGGCGGCTGAAGGTGAAGGCGGGCGCCTGAGACACCCATCGTCCTACAGCTGACCGCGCGGCCCACCGACCGCGCGGGCGTGTACCAAGGCTAGCTTGAGCATCGGTTGCTCCATCGAGCGATCGATTCACTCATTCCATCCAAGGAGATACACATGACCCGTTCGATCAAGATGACCATGGCCGCCATCGCCCTCACCAGCGCCGCAGGTTTCGCCATTGCACAGGGCAATCCGCCGACGACCAGCTCGCCGAATCCGGCCACTGGCGCCGGCCAGCAGACACAGCAGAACACCCCGATGGGCACCACCGGCACGCCGGCCACCAACCAAGGCACGATGTCGGGCTCGACCGGTAGCACCACGACAAACCAGGCGACCACATCGCCGAGCACCAGCCAGGACATGTCGAACCAGAGCGGTTCGATGCGCGTGGCACGTGCCGACCGCAACTGATCGCGCGATGCGGGTCAGCTCTGAGCGCCGCGGGCGCAGCTTCGCTTCCGGCATCGCCGTAGCTGCGCTCGCTTCGCTGCTGATTGCGGCACCGCCGGCGCATTCGTCGCCGGCGGTTTCGCGCGACACCGAAACCGTGGCCGGCTGGGTGCGCACGACCGGCGACAACCAGGGCACGCCCTTCGCCATCGTCGACAAGAAAGCCGCGGCGGTCCACATCTTCGATGCGGACGGCAAGCGGCGGGCGTCCTCGCCCATCCTGCTCGGCCTTGCGAAAGGCGACCACTCGGTGCCCGGCATCGGCGAGCGCCAGATGGCCGACATCCGCGACGACGAGCGCACCACGCCCGCGGGCCGCTTCGTCAGCGAGCCGGGCCGCAATCTTTCAGGCGAGGACATCGTCTGGGTCGACTACGACGCGGCCGTGTCGATGCACCGCGTGCGCGCAACCAACAAGGCCGAGCGCCGGCTCGAACGCCTGGCCACGCCAACTGCGGCGGACAACCGCATCTCCTACGGCTGCATCAACGTGCCGGCAGCCTTTTACGACGCGCATGTGAAGCCGTCGTTCGGCACTGCAAAGGCCGTGATCTACGTGCTGCCGGAAACGAGACCGGCAAGCACGCTGTTTGAAACCCCGACCGCCCAGGCGCGCTGATCAATCGCCGAAGCGTTCCCGCACCTCTTGCTGGTTGAGCCTGCGCATCGACGCGGCATAGACGTGGTCCCGCCCGTACATCTCCCGATGATCGGGTGAACCAAAGGCCGGCTTCTCGCAACCGCCGCGGCGCGTGACCGGGCAGCGGCGCAGCACGTCGTAATACGTCACGTCCAGCATCGTTCGCCTCAGCTCGGGCATCGGCGCGATGGTGACCTCGAACCAGCAGCCCTGGATGCGGTGCCATTGAATGACTTCGTCGATCACGTGAAAAACGTGCGGCGCACGCGCCGGCGGTTTGCTCCTTGACGCGCGGTATGCCTCCTTCCTGGCCTCGCGCGCCTCATGCAAGCGCCGGTTGGGCAACAGGATGCCAGTCACCGGATGCACGAAGAGCTCCACATGCGCAGCTTCGCTCAACGGTGCGCGAAGGTGGCTGCGCCACCGTTCGGCGGGCACCCACACCTGGCCGTCGCGCAGCTCGGCGTTGCGCGCTACGAAGTCGTCGATGTGCTCGAAGATGTGCGCCTGCACCGTGCTTCGGCGGTCGATGCCGCTGCACAGCTCTGCGTAAACCTTGTTCCACGGCCGATGCACCTGCTTGTGCAGCCAGCGCTTCAGCGGCGCAAGGTTTTCGTTGAGCCCCTTCGTGCGGTGGTAACCGCGCTTCATGCCCAGGCGCGAACCCGCCTCCTTGCTGTTGCGCCAGGCACGCCCGTCGCCCTGCCAGCTACCACCGCGGCGCGGCCTCTCGACGATGACCTTGTCCATGTCGTCACGCATCGTCGGTCCTCCCCGCGAAGCCGCGCGCGGCCTTCTGCAATGCAACCTTCTGCGCGCGGCGCTCGGCACGGTGCGTGCGCAAGTGGCGCCCCGCGCCCTGGCTGGTTTCGCGGCGCGCCATCGCGGCCACCACGGGGTTGCGAGGTGCCGCGCTCGGCACCGAAAAATAAAACCGGCCCAGACGCTTCTCGTCGTCGCGGGCCTTTCGTTGAGCACTCATGTGCGCACACTCCAAAAACAAAAAGGCCCCGGCGAATGGCTGCGCGGGGCCTTTGTCGATGGGCCTCGGCGGATGCATGGATGCACGTCCGGCCGGGGCGGTCGGTGTGCGGATCAGGTGTTCAGAAAACGGTTCATTGAGTGAGTTGCCGCCCGGGAGGTTGGTCGTCGCCGGGCGCGAATAAAAAACTGTTGCTGAAAAAGGAAGGGCGGATTCTGGCGAGCACGCGTGCGGCGCGCAAGTGCCGCGCGCGCCGATGTGGCGCAAAGCCCACGTGAATCCAAATGCGCCCACGCGCCGTATAGGTGTCGAGCGCATCGCGCCTCCGAGCTGCCGGCGGTTTCCACAGCTGTCTTCCAGAACATTCTTACCAGGAGTCCTCAATGAAAAAACTCGTGATCGCAATCGGCGTTTCGGTTCTGCTCGGCGCTTGCGCGGGCGGCATGGGCATGAGCGGCGCCACCGCGCCCAACCCCATGGTGGGCGGGGCCGCGATGTTCCCGACGAAGGACATCGTCGACAACGCGGTGAATTCGAAGGACCACACCACGCTGGTGGCCGCGGTGAAGGCCGCGGACCTGGTGGGCACGCTCAAGAGCCCCGGCCCCTTCACCGTGTTCGCACCGACGAACGCAGCCTTCTCGGCACTGCCGGCCGGCACGGTCGACACGCTGCTCAAGGCAGAGAACAAGCCCACGCTCACGAAGGTGCTGACGTACCACGTAGTGCCCGGCAAGATGGACGGCGCCGCGCTCATGAGCGCCATCAAGGCGGGCGGCGGCAAGGCCACGCTGAAGACCGCGAGCGGCGGCACGCTGACGGCCACCATGAGCGGCAGCAACGTGAGGGTGAGCGACGCCACCGGCGGCACGGCAACGGTGACCATTGCCAACGTCTACCAGTCGAACGGCGTGATCCACGTGGTCGACAAGGTGCTGCTGCCGGGCTGATCACCTCGCCCTCGGCGGTCTCGTCATCAGCCTCGCTGCGCCGCCTCGGCTTCCTCGCGCAGCCACTGCGCGAACTCCAGCGCGTCGGGGTTGCCCGCGGCGCGCCTCGATGTTTCGATGAAGTAGCCGCGGTGCGAGGCCACGCCTTCACCGAGCGGCGCGACGAGCCGGCCCGCCTGCACCAGATCGCGCAGCAGCGGCAGGCGGCCGATCACCACGCCCTGGCCTGCCACCGCGGCGGCCACGGCATCGGTGTACAGGGTGAAGCGCAGCGTGCTCTTCATGCGCAGCTGGTCGAGCCCCATCACGCGAAGCCAGGGCTCCCAATCGACAGTGGGGGCCTCGCCGTGGTCGGGGTAGTCCACGGTCAGCAAGGTGAGCTTCGAAAAATCGGACGGCTCGCGCAGCGACGCGGCGAGTTGCGGCGAACACAGCGGGATCACCGACTCCTCGAACAGCGCCGTGCCGATGCCACGGCCGATCGGCACGAAGCGCACGGCCAGGTCGATGCGGCTGCTCTCCAGGTCGAGCACCTCGAGCGTGGCCGACACGCGAACGTCGACCTGCGGATGGCTGCCGGTGAAGCGCGCCAGCCTTGGAATGAGCCAGAACGACGCAAAGCCGGGCGTGCTGGTGATGGCCACCTGCCGCGGCGCGGAGGTCGCGCGCAGCCGCGCCGTGGCGTCGCGCAGGCGCTCCAGGCTGTCGGTGACGGCCCGCTGCATGACACCGCCCGCCTCGGTGAGCACCAGCGAGCGGTGCCGGCGCTCGAACAGCAGCACGCCCAGGCTGGCTTCCAGCTGCTGGATCTGGCGGCTGACCGCCGACTGCGTGAGGTGCAGCTCGCCGGCCGCGAGCGTGAAGCTCAGCCGGCGCGCCGCGGCCTCGAAGCTGCGCAGCAACTCCAGCGGCGGGAGCTCGCCGCCCAAGGCGCCATGGGTCTTCACATTCTCTGGATGCATGCAACGAGTTCCGAATCACCGCGTGTAAGAGGAGGATCAACTCACTATATTCATTCGTATCACGAATGCAATGGAGCTTGCCATGAGCACCCAACACCCCTCTTCCCGCTTTCATGTCAGCCTGCCGGTCCGTTCCATCTTTGCCGTTCCCGATGGCGCCGGGGTGGGCATCGAATGCCGCAGCGGCTCGGTCTGGGTGACGCTCGACCACGACACGCGCGACATCGTGCTTGCGCCGGGGGAGCGATTCGAAGGCACCGAACACCGGCGCGTGCTGGTCTCGGCGCTGGAGTCTTCGTGCATCACCGTCTCGGACGCTCAGCCGGCCGCCATGCCGCTGGCCGCGCGGTCGGGCCGCCGGTCGCCTTGGCGACTGCCTTCTCTCGGGTTGTCCCCGGCTTGACCCGAGCGCCCCCGGCATCGAACCTCGATGCCATGGACTTTCCAAGCATTGAACGCCGCCGTTGTGACGGGCGGCTTTTTTGCGTTGGGCGCCCAATTCACGCTGTTTTCTTTCGAGGAAGGACATGACCATGGCAGAGGCATACATCGTGGCCGCGGCGCGCACGGCCGGCGGCCGGCGCGGCGGCAGGCTCGCGGGCTGGCATCCGGCCGACCTGGCGGCGCAGGTGATCGACGCGCTGGTGGCCAGGAGCGGCATCGACCCGGCGGCGGTGGAAGACGTGATTCTTGGTTGCGTGAGCCAGGTGGGCGAGCAGGCGACCAACGTGGCGCGCAATGCGGTGCTGGCGTCCCGCCTGCCCGAATCGGTGCCTGGCACCTCGGTCGACCGGCAGTGCGGATCGTCGCAGCAGGCGCTGCATTTCGCGGCGCAGGCCGTGATGTCGGGCAGCATGGACTCGGTGATTGCGGGCGGCGTCGAAAGCATGACGCGCGTGCCGATGTTCACGCCCAACGCGCTGCCCGCGAAGGCGGGCCTGGGCACCTACATGAGCCCTGCGATGAAGCAGCGCTACCCGGGCGTGGAGTTCAGTCAGTTCACGGGCGCCGAGATGATTGCGAAGAACTACGGCATCGAGAAGGACCAGCTCGACCGCTACGCGCTCGAAAGCCATCGGCGCGCAATTGCGGCAAGCCGCGAAGGCGCCTTCAGCGATGAGATCGTGCCCATCGAGATCCTGCTGGCCGACGGCACGCGCAGCGGCGAACGACACATGGTGGATGAAGGCATTCGCTTCGACGCCACGCTGGAGGGCATCGCGGGTGTGAAGCTGATTGCCGAGGGCGGACGCTGCACCGCCGCCACCGCCAGTCAGATCTGCGATGGCGCGAGCGGCGTGCTGGTGGTGAACGAACGCGGCCTGAAGGCGCTGGGCGTGAAGCCGCTCGCGCGCATCCACCACATGAGCGTGATGGGGCACGACCCGGTGATCATGCTGGAAGCCCCGCTGCCCGCCACGCAGCGCGCACTGAAGAAGGCCGGCATGCGCATCGAGGACATCGACCTGTACGAAGTGAACGAAGCCTTCGCGCCCGTGCCCATCGCCTGGCTGCAGGCGCTCGACGCCGACCCGGCCCGGCTCAACGTGAACGGCGGTGCCATTGCGCTCGGCCATCCGCTGGGCGCCTCGGGCACCAAGCTCATGACCACGCTGATCCATGCGCTCGGCCGGCGCGGCAAGCGCTACGGGCTGCAGACGATGTGCGAAGGCGGCGGCATGGCCAACGTCACCATCGTGGAAAGGCTCTGATGACCGCGCAGCAACCCTACGTGCTCTATGAGCTGGCCGACGGCATCGCCACGCTCACGCTCAACCTGCCGGCCAAGCTGAACCCGATTGCGCGCGAATTGCAGATCGAACTGCGCGACACACTGGAGCGCATCCGCGACGACCGCGGAGTACGCGCGGTGATCCTGACCGGTGCCGGCAAGGCCTTTTGCGTGGGCGCGGACCTGAGCGCCATGACGCCCGGTGAAGAAGGCAAGTCGCTCGGCGACCAGACAGCCGAGTGGATGCAGTCGCTCAGCAACCCGCTCATCGAAACGCTGCGCACGCTGCCCGTGCCGGTGGTGGCCGCGGTCAACGGCGCGGCGGCGGGCGCGGGTGTCGGATTGGCGCTGGCGGCCGATGTGACGATTGCGGCGCGCAGCGCCTACTTCTACCTGCCCTTCTTGCCCAAGCTCGGCATCGTGCCCGACCTGGGCTGCACCTGGGCCATTCCGCGGCGGGCCGGCAAGGCACGGGCCATGGGCATGGCGCTGCTCGACGAGCGCCTGAGCGCGGGGCGTGCGGTGCAGTGGGGCCTGATCTGGGCCTGCGCCGACGACGAACAGCTGCTCGAGGAAGCACGCGCCATTGCGCAGCGTCTCGCCCGGCTGCCGGCGCATGCAGTAGTCGAAGCACGCGAAGCCTTCGAAGCCTCGGAGCGCCACACGCTGGCCGAACAGCTGCACTACGAAAGCGAACGCCAGCGCGAGCTGATCGACCGCCCCACCTTCCGCGAAGGCGTGAGCGCCTTCCTGCAGAAGCGCCCGCCGACGTTTCCGGGGCGCTGAGCATGATCGAACGCACGCTTTTCAGCGCCGACCACGAGGCCTTTCGCGACAGCTTCCGCCGCTTCATGGGCAAGGAGATCGCGCCCTTCCACGAGGCGTGGGAAGAACAGGGCTATGTGGACCGCGCCGTGTGGTCCAAGGCTGGCGAGAACGGTTTTCTCTGCATGGCGCTGCCCGAGGAATACGGCGGCGCGGGCGCCGACCTGCTCTATTCGGTGATCCAGTTCGAGGAGCTCTGGGCGCGCGGCTTCACGGGCATCGGCTTCGGGCTGCACAGCGAAATCGTGGCGCCCTACGTCCTGCGCTACGGCACCGAGGCGCAGAAGCGGCACTACCTGCCCAAGCTCGCGAGCGGCGAGATGGTCGGCGCCATTGCCATGAGCGAGCCCGGCGCGGGCAGCGACCTGCAGGCGGTCAAGACCAGCGCCATCCGGCAACCTGACGGCAGCTACCTGCTCAACGGCAGCAAGACCTTCATCACCAACGGCTGGCATGCCGACCTGGTGATCGTGGTCGCCAAGACCGACCCGGCCGCGGGCGCGAAGGGCACCAGCCTGTTCCTGGTCGAGCGCGGCATGGCGGGCTTCGAAAAGGGCAAGCGGCTCAAGAAGCTGGGGCTCAAGGCGCAAGACACCTCCGAGCTGTTCTTCAACGACGTGCGGCTGCCGGCCGATGCATTGCTCGGTGATGCCGCGCAGATGAACCGCGGCTTCGTCTGCCTGATGGAGCAGCTGCCGTGGGAGCGGCTGCAGATTGCCATCGGCGCGGTGGCGGCGTCGCAGGCCGCCATCGACCAGACCGTGGCCTACGTGAAGGAGCGCAAGGTGTTCGGCCAGCCCGTGGGCAACTACCAGAACACGCGCTACACGCTGGCCGAACTGCAGACCGAGGTGCAGGTGGCGCAGGTGTTCGTCGACAAATGCATCGAGCTGCTGATGGCCGAAAAGCTCGATACCGCCACCGCCAGCATGGCCAAGTACTGGACCACCGACCTGCAGTGCAAGGTGATGGACGAGTGCGTGCAGCTGCACGGCGGCTATGGCTTCATGTGGGAATACCCGATCACCCGCGCCTACGCCGATGCACGCGTGCAGCGCATCTACGGCGGCACCAACGAGATCATGAAGGAAGTGATCACGCGCGCGATGGGGCTTGGCGGGCGCTGAAACCGGGGCCACTGGCGCCTGGCTTGAGGCTGCGGGAGAATGGCGCATGCCCATCCTCAACGCCTTCTACGCCCAGTCGGGCGGCGTCACCTCGGTCATCAATGCGTCGGCCTGCGGCGTGATCGAGACGGCACGAAAACACCCGGACCGCATCGACAAGCTCTACGCCGGGCGCAACGGCATCATCGGCGCGCTGACCGAAGAACTCATCGACACCGGCGCCGAACCGGCCGAAGCCATTGCGGCGCTGCGCACCACGCCTTCGGGCGCCTTCGGTTCGTGCCGCTACAAGCTCAAGTCGCTCGAGAAGAACCGGCGCGAGTACGAGCGGCTCATCGAGGTGTTCAAGGCACACGGCATCGGCTATTTCTTCTACAACGGCGGCGGCGACTCGGCCGACACCTGCTTCAAGGTGAGCCAGCTGTCGCAGTCGCTCGGCTACCCGCTGCAGGCCATTCATGTGCCCAAGACCATCGACAACGACCTGCCGCTGACCGACTGCTGCCCGGGCTTCGGCTCGGTGGCCAAGTACGTGGCGGTGTCGACGCTCGAAGCCTCGTTCGACGTGCGCTCGATGGCGGCCACTTCCACCAAGGTGTTCGTGCTCGAGGTGATGGGGCGCCATGCGGGGTGGATTGCGGCAGCGGGCGGGCTTGCGGCGGACCACGGCATTCCGGTGGTGGTGCTGTTCCCCGAGATCGAGTTCGACAAGGCGCGCTTTCTCGCGCGCGTGGACGAACTGGTCAAGCAGCACGGCTACTGCTCGGTGGTGGTGTCCGAAGGCTGCCACTACCCCGACGGCACCTTCCTGGCCGAGCAAGGCACGCGCGACGCGTTCGGCCATGCGCAGCTCGGCGGCGCCGCGCCGGTGGTGGCGCAGATGGTCAAGGACGCGCTGGGCCACAAGTTCCACTGGGCGGTGGCCGACTACCTGCAGCGCGCGGCACGGCACATTGCCTCGGCCACCGACGTGCGGCAGGCCTACGAGTTGGGGCAGCGCGCGGTCGAGCTGGCGCTGGAAGGCCACAACGCGGTCATGCCGACCATCGAGCGCACCTCCGATGCGCCGTATACCTACCGCATCGGCAGTGCGCCGCTCGACGCGGTGGCGAATGTCGAAAAGCCGATGCCGCGCGACTTCATTTCGGACGACGGCTACGGCATTACCGACAAGTGCAGGCTCTACCTGCTGCCGTTGATCGAGGGCGAGGACTACCCCGCCTACCGCAACGGCCTGCCGGTGTACGCAACGCTCCGGAATGTGGCCGTGGCGAAGAAGCTGCCGGCTTTCGAGCTCGCCTGACGGCCATGGCTGCAGTTCTTCCCGACACGATCGACGCCACGCGCTGCCCGCTTTGCGGCGAGCAGAACCGCTGTGCGATGGAGGTCGCGCGCGAAACCGGCGAGCCGCAGGCGCCCTGCTGGTGCATGGCGGCGGATTTTCGCAACGCGCCGCTAGCGGCGGTGCCGCAGGAGAAGCGCGGCAAGGCCTGTATCTGCGCGCGCTGCGCCGCAGGCACGCCTGTCGAATCGTAGGCCCCTAGGCCTTGCTGGCCTTTTAGAACTGCGCTGAGTTCTGCTGCTGGCTTTGCGCCTGCGACTGCTCGGCCGCAGGTTCGTTCGCCGAGGCGGCAGGCTGCGAGTCCGAAGGCAGCGGCACAGTCGGCGCAGCCGCCGTGGACGACGCGCGGTCGCGCTGCTCGGTCACCACGCAGTGGATGAACTGCAGCTTGCCCACGGCCGCGCGCGGCAGCACAAAGGGGTAGTAATCAGGCTGGCCCATGCTGCGCGACAGTTCGTTCAGCACATTGGTCAACAGCACCCAGCCGTTCAGAAAATCCAGGAACTTGGCGGCGCCGGGATGCTCCGGCCGCCACAGGTCTTCGAGCGTGAACAGGTCGCTCGCGAGTTCGACGTTGGTGGCGTCCACGCCGAAGCTCATCGCCGTGTCGGTGGTGTCGGCCATGTGCAGGTAGTGGGCCCAGGTTTCGGCCCAGTCTTCCCACGGATGCATGCTCGCGTAGCTGCTCACGAAGTGAATCGACCAGTCGGGCGGCGGCCCCTGCTCGTAGTGCCGCTGGAGTGCCGCGGTGTAGTCGGCGCGCTCGTCGCCGAAGAGCGCGCGAAACTCGTCGAGCCATGGCGTGGGCTGCACCAGCAGGTCCCAGTAGTAGTGGCCGATCTCGTGGCGAAAGTGCCCGAGCAGCGTTCGATAAGGCTCGCGCATTTCGGCGCGGATGCGCTCGCGCACGGCATCTTCGGCCTCTTCCGCGTTGAGGGTGATCACGCCGTGCTCGTGGCCGGTCATCACATGCGGGCTGCCCGGCATGTTGCTCAGGAAGTCGAACGCCAGGCCATGCGCCGGATCGGCGTGGCGGCTCACCACCGGCAGCCCGAGCGCCAGCAGCTGCGAAATGAGCCGGCGCTTCGCATGCTCCAGCTTGCGCCATAGCTCGCCGTTGCTTTCCACCGAAAGGTCTGGAATGGTGCGGTTGACGCTGCATGCCAGGCAGTAGCCGGGCGCCAGGCCGTCGGTGTTGAACGAAGGGTCGTCGCCCTCGCGCGGGGCCGGCACCATCCAGTTGCAGCTGGCGGCGGTCATGAGGTTGGCGCAGCGGCGGTATCTCTTGCCGTCCGGATTGCCGAACACGGTGAAGGTGTCGGGCGCGGGGCGCTCGCCCTCCGCTTCGTCCTGGCTTCCTTCTTCGGCGGCGACGGGCGCGAGCGGCACCACCCCGAGCCGATCGATCACGTACCCGAGCGGCGTGCCGCAGGCCAGGCACTGGCTGTTGCGCAGGAACACCGGCCGGCCACACTGGCAGCGGTAGGCGCGGCTGACGGTGGGCGCGGCCAGTTCGGCCGCGAGGTTGGGCGGCGCGTGCGCGGCCTGCGGGTCGGCTGCGGCCTGGTCGCCGGTTTGAGCAGCGGCTTGATCGTCGGAATGCTCGACGGGTTGATCGGATTGGGGAGCCATGTCGTTTTTGTTTTCTCGGAAAGCAGTGCGGGACAGCGTGTGCATTGTGCGGCCGTTGCATCGGCGCCCATTCGCGCAAAGACCGATATGCTTGTAGGACGACGGACCCGCACCCAAAGCCGGGCCGCCGCTCCACGATGCCCACTCCCCCGCCCGAAGCCGCACCGCCGGCCCCGCCGACCCTTGGCACCATGCGCGACCGCTACGGTCCGCGCTACCGCTGGTACCTGCTGGTCTCGGTCATGGTGGGCGTGATGGCGTCGATCATGTCGTCGACCATCGTCAACGTGGCGATTCCGGGCATGAGCCACCACTTCTCGCTTGGCCAGGAGCGGGCGCAATGGGTGAGTTCGGGCTTCATGGTGGCCATGACCGTCTCGATGCTCACCACGCCCTGGCTGCTGTCGCGCTACGGCTACAGGCGCACCTACGTCGGCACCATGGTGCTGCTGCTTGTGGGCGGCGTGGCGGGCGGGCTGGCCAACAACTTCACGCTGGTGCTGCTGGCGCGCGTGGCCGAAGGGCTTGCCGCCGGCGTGGTGCAGCCCATTCCGGCCATCATCATCCTGCGCGCCTTCGAGCCGCACGAGCAGGGGCGCGCCAGCGGCATCTTCGGCATGGGTGTGGTGCTGGCGCCGGCCATCGGCCCGAGCATCGGCGGCGTGCTGGTCGACCTGTTCGGCTGGCGCTCCATCTTCTTCATGGTGGTGCCGTTCTGCCTGGCCTCGCTCTGGCTGGCCTACAAGTTCGTGCCCACCACGGCGCCGGGCGGCGTGGCGGCCACGCGCGGCAGCGGGCTCGACTGGCGGGGCCTGGCGCTGGGCACGGCGGGCACGCTCTGCCTGCTGAACGGGCTGGTCGAGTTGCGCGGCGACTCGCCCATCGAAGCCGCCCTGCTGCTGAGCGGTGCGCTGGCAGCCTTGGCGGGCTTCATCTGGTGGCAGCGCCGGTTCGCGGCCTCGGGCGGCACGCCGCTGATGAACCTGGGCCTCTTCCAGTACCGCCAGTTCGCCATGGGCAGCGTGGTCGCCTTCATCTACGGCACGGCGCTGTTCGGCTCGACCTACCTGCTGCCGGTGTACATGCAGGTGGGGCTGCAGCTGTCGGCCTCGCACGTCGGCACCATCCTGCTGCCGGCGGGCATTGTGCTGGCGGTTGCCATTGCCGGCGTGGGCCGGCTGGCCGACCGGCAGCCGACGTGGCTGCTGGTGAGCATCGGGCTGGCGCTGCTGGCGGCCTCCTTCGCGCTGATGGTGGTGCTGAGACTCGACAGCGCCCTGTGGCTCCTGGTGGCGTTTGCCATCATCGGGCGCATCGGGCTCGGCTTCATCCTGCCTTCGCTCAACCTGGGTTCGATGCGGCCGCTGGCCAAGCCGCTGATTCCGCAGGGCGCCAGTGCCATCAACTTCTTGCGCATGCTCGGCGGTGCGGCGGGCGTGAGCCTGTGCGCCATCGTGCTCGAGTGGCGGCTGGCGGCGCATGGCGATTCGCTCGCCAACCCGACGAGCAGCGCCGCGCGGCTGGCGGCCTTCGACGAGGTGTTTCTGATGCTGGCGGCGCTGTGCGCGATTGCCATTTGCGCGGCTTGGCAGCTTCGGCAACCCACCCGGCAAGGGTAAGCACTTAGTAATACTTAAGCACCCATCGTTTCTAATTGTTAGCATTTGTTAACTCACGGGATGGGTCTTTCATGCAGCGCAGAAGTTTTGTCGCTTCGACGGCGGTTTTCGCCGCGGGCTTGGCCCGTCTCTCCTCCGCACAGGCCGCCGAAGCGGGTGTGACCGACACCGAGATCCTGCTCGGCAGCTCGGCCGTGCTGAGCGGCCCGCTCGGCTCGCAGATCAAGGTCGTGCACAACGGCGCTGCGCTGGCCTTCGATGCCGCCAACGAACAAGGCGGCGTGGGCGGGCGCAAGATCAAGCTGGTGGCGCTGGACGACGAGCTGAAGCCCGAGAAGGCGCTCGAAAACTACGGCAAGCTGCTGAACGACCATCGCGTGTTCGCCTTCTTCGGCTGCGTGGGATCGGGCACCACCTCCGCCGCGGCCAAGCTGCTGCAGCAAAGCGGCGCGCCCAGCGTGGGCGGCTACGGCGTGGGCGACAGCGCCCGCGAGCGCGTGGCGGGCTCGGCCTACTTCGTGCGAGCCAGCAATGCCCGCGAGGCGCAGGCGCTGGTCGAGCACCTGTCGACCATCGGCGTGAGCAAGATCGCGATTGCCCACCTGGACAACCCCGGCGGCCTTGAGGCGGTAAAGCTGATCGAGGCGGCCATGGCCACTCACAAGCAGGCTCCTACGGCTGTGGTGGCGGTGAAGGGCGATGGCTCGACCTCGGCCGCCGCCGGCAAGGCGCTTGCCGACAGCCACCCCCAGGCCGTGCTGATGTACCTGGCCGGCACGGTGACCGGCGAGGTGATCAAGGCCATGTACGCCGCCGGCAGCAAGCCGATGTTCTACGGCATGTCGGTCGTCTCGGGCGAGGTCACGGCCAAGGTGGTTCCGCTGCAGGCGGGCGGGCTGGCCATTTCGCAGGTTACGCCGTACCCCTGGGGCGAGGTGGAAGCCGTCACGCGCGACTACCGCCGCCTAGCCGAGCGCGCCCAGGTGCCGGTCGGCTACGGCAGCTTCGAGGGCTACCTGAACGGGCTGGTGATGATCGAGGCGATCAAGCGCACCGGCCGCGACCTCACGCGCGCCCGCCTGCATGCCACGCTGCGCGCGCTCAAGCTGCGCCTGGCCGGCATGGACATCGATTTTTCGACCGGCGCCACCACCGGCTCGCGCTTCATCGAAATGGTGCGCGTCACGCCTGAAGGCCGGTTCGTTCGCTGAGCGTTGGACGGGTTCGCCCGCGGCGGCTGCGCTCGCGCTTTAATAGCGCCATGTGCCAACTGCTTGGAATGAATTGCAACACGCCCACGGACGTGACCTTCAGCTTTACGGGCTTCGCCCAGCGCGGCGGCCGCACCGACCACCACGCCGACGGCTGGGGCATCGCCTTCTTCGAAGACCGGGGGCTGCGGCACTTCGTCGACCACATGCCGGCGAGCGAATCGCCCGTGGCCGAGCTCATCCGGCGCTACCCCATTCAAAGCCGCAACGTCATTGCGCACATCCGCAAGGCCACGCAGGGCGCCATCAACCTGCAGAACTGCCACCCTTTCGTGCGCGAACTGTGGGGCCGCTACTGGGTGTTTGCCCACAACGGCGACCTGAAGGACTTTCGCCCGCGCCTGCACGGCAACTTTCACCCGGTGGGCAACACCGACAGCGAGCACGCCTTCTGCTGGCTCATGCAGGAGCTGGCCAAGTCGCATGCGGGCGTGCCGAGCATCGAGGAGCTCACGCTCACGCTGCGCGAACTGGCGCCGCAGCTTGCGCGCCACGGCACCTTCAACTTCATGCTCTCGAACGGCCAGGCGCTCTGGGCCCATGCCTCCACCAACCTCTGGTACGTGGAACGCCGCCACCCCTTCGTCACCGCGCAGCTCGCGGACGAAGACCTCGAGATCGACTTTGCGCGGCACACCACGCCCAACGACCGCGTGGCGGTGGTGGTGACCGCGCCGCTCACCAGCAACGAAAGCTGGACGCCCTTCGTGCCGGGCGAGCTGCACGTGTTCGTGGACGGGCAGCGCTTCGGGCACTGAGGCGTTTCTACTGACACTTTTTCGCAACATTGAGAGAAAGTATCGGCAAACCGGTTCGGCGGGGTAACAATAATGGTTCTCATTTGCGCCCCTTTCGAACCTTTCAATGTCTTCTTCCTCCTCTTTCCTGCGCGCCAGCCTGCGCCCGACCGCGGCCGCCACGCTGCTCGCAATTCACGCCCTGGCCGCTACGGCCCAGACCGCCGCGCCGGCTGAAGCCGCCGGCACCCTCGGCACCGTCACCGTCGAAGCCAGCGCCGACGCCTCGGCCGAAGGCCTGACCAAGCCCTACGCCGGCGGCCAGGTGGCGCGCGGCGGGCGCGTCGGCATCCTGGGCACCCAGGACATGATGAGCACGCCGTTCTCGAGCACCAACTACACCAACGAGCTGATCCAGGACCAGCAGGCCAAGAGCGTTGCCGACGTGCTGCTCAACGACCCGTCGGTGCGCCAGGCGCGCGGCTTCGGTAACTTCCAGGAGCTCTACGTGGTGCGCGGCTTCCCCGTGTACTCGGACGACGTCGCCTACAACGGCCTCTACGGCATGCTGCCGCGCCAGTACATTGCCTCTGAATTCTTCGAGCGCGTGGAAGTGTTCCGCGGCGCCAACACCTTCCTGAACGGCGCGGCGCCCGGCGGCAGCGGCATCGGCGGCGCGATCAACCTGCTGCCCAAGCGCGCGTCCAACGAGCCGATCACGCGCGTCGGCTTCGGCGTGCAGACCGGCGGCCAGGGCTACGTGAACCTCGACCTGGCGCGCCGCTTCGGCCCCGACGACAGCCTGGGCGTTCGCGTGAATGCCGTGCGCCGCGAAGGCGGCACCGGCGTCCATAAAGAGAGCCAGCAGCTCAGCGCCTTTGCCGTCGGCCTGGACTGGCGCAACCGCAACGTGCGCCTGTCGGCCGACTTCGGCTACCAGGACTACGATCTGAAGGACGGCCGCCCGAGCCTCACGCCATCGTCGACGCTGCCGATCCCCAGCGCACCAGACGCCAGCACCAACTTTGCGCAGCCCTGGACCTACTCGAAGGAAAAGGACAAGTTCGCCACCTTCCGCGGCGAAGTCGACATCACCGACAACATCACCGCCTGGGCCGCCGGCGGCGTGCGCCGCAGCGACGAAGACAACGTGCTGGCGAACCCGACGCTCGCCGACGCGTTCGGCAACACCAGCGGCACGCGTTTCAGCAACACCCGCAAGGACCGCATCGGCACGGCCGAGATCGGCGTGCGCGGCAATTTCGTGACCGGACCGGTGAAGCACGCGGTGGTGGCTTCGGCCGCCACATACAGCAACGACCGCGACAACGCCTACACGATCTCGCGCGGCAGCCTGCGCAACAACATCTATGCGCCGTACGCGTCGCCCTTCCCGGTCGCCAATAACTTCACCGGCAACACGCTGGAAGACCCGCGCCTGACCGACAAGATCAAGACCTCGAGCGTTGCAGTGGCCGACACCATGTCGTTCATGGACGACCGCCTGCTGGTCACGCTCGGCGTGCGCCGGCAGACGATCGAGCAGACCAGCTTCGCCTACAACACCGTCAAGGAAACGAGCGCCTACGACAAGAGCAAGACCACGCCGGTGGCCGGCGTCGTGTTCAAGATCACGCCGAGCACCTCGGTCTACGCGAACTACATCGAAGGTCTCGTCAAGGGCAACGTGGCACCCGGCACGGTCAACAGCCGTCCGGTCACCAACGCCGGCGAGGTGTTCGCGCCCTACCAGGCCAAGCAGAAGGAAGTCGGCGTCAAGTACGACGGAGGCACCATCGGTGCGAGCGCTGCCTTCTTCACCACCGACCAGCCGACCTACCAGTACGAGGGCCAGACCTACGGCCTCTACGGCAAGCAGCGCAACCAGGGCCTCGAGTTCTCGGTGTTCGGCCAGCCTGCCAAGGGCTTGCGCCTGCTGGGCGGCCTGACGCTGATCGACGCCAAGCAGAAGGACACGCAAGGCGGCGCCACCGATGGCCGCACGGCCATCGGCGTGGCCAAGCAGCAGGCCAACCTGGGCGCGGAGTGGGACGTGCCGGGTGTGCGCAACCTGTCGCTGAACGCGCGTTTGCTCTACACCTCCAAGCAGTACGCCAACGCCGCCAACACGCAGCAGATCCCGGGCTGGACGCGCTTCGACATCGGCGCGCGCTACCTGGTCGACCTGGGCAACGGCCGCGCGCTCACGCTGCGCGCGCGCATCGACAACCTGTTCAACAAGTCGTACTGGGCGTCGGTGGGCGGCACGCAGGGCTCCAACTACCTGGTCCTCGGCGCACCGCGCACCTTTGCGGTGAGCGGCACCATCGACTTCTGAGATGCGCGCCTTTGCGACGACAGTGCACCGCTGGGCGGGCCTCGCGGTTGCACTGTTCCTCATTGTCTCGGGCCTGACCGGCGCCGTGATTTCGTGGGACCACGAGATCGACGGCTGGCTCAACAGCGAGCTCTACGACACCGAATCGCGCGGGCCGTTCCGCGATCCGTTCGAGCTGGCCGCGGCGGTGGAGGCCGACGACCCGCGCGCGCGGGTCGCGTACATGCCGCTCGGCTTCGAGGAAGGCCATGCGGCCGGCTACTTCGTGCAGCCGCGCACCGACCCCGCCACCGGCAAGCCCTACCAGCTCGGCTACAACCGCGTGTACGTCGATCCCGTGACGGCCGAGATCCGCGGCCGGCGCGACTCGACCGCGATCTCGCTCAAGCCCGAGACGCTGATGCCCTTCTTGCGCAAGCTGCACTACATGCTGCACGTGCCGGCCGTGTGGGGTACCGACCGGCTGGGCTACTGGATCATGGGGGGCGTGGCGCTGGTGTGGCTGCTCGACAGCTTCTTTGCGCTGTACCTCACCACGCCGCGGCGCCAGCGGCAGGCCGCGCATCCCGAGCACCGCGCCGCGCTCGAATGGTGGCGCCGCTGGAAGCCGGCCTGGGCCGTGCGTTGGGCGGCCGGCGGCTACAAGCTCAACTTCGACCTGCACCGTGCGGGCGGGCTGTGGTTGTGGGCGCTGATCATCATCGTCGCCTTCACCTCGTTCTCGCTGAATCTCTACAAGGAGATCTTCCACCCGATGCTGTCGCTGGTGTCGAAGACCACGCCCGGGCCGTCGTCGCTGGTGCCGCTCGCGCCGCTGGGCACGCGCATCGAACCCGCCATCGGCTTCCGCCAGATCGTTGCCGACGCCGAAGCCGAGGCACGCCGGCGCGGCTGGACCACGCCGCTGGGCGGCGTGTTCTACAACCAGCGCGGGGGTTTCTACAACGTGTCTTTCTTCGACCACGCCACGCACGACAGCAGCAACGGCATGGACCTGTCGAACCTCTACCTGGACGGCCGCGACGGCCGCGTCATCACCAGCAACCGGCCCTGGCACGGCACCGCGGCCGACGTGTTCGCGCAGCTGCAGTTGCCGCTGCACGGCGGGCGCATCCTGGGACTGCCGGGACGCATCCTGATGTCGCTCATGGGGCTGGTGGTGGCGGGCCTGTCCGTCACGGGCATCGTGATCTGGTGGCGCAAGCGGCGCGCGCGGCTGCTGCAGACACGGCGGCAGCGCGAAGTGGCGGCACAGCCGCACCACCTCGGCACCCCGGCGCCGCGCTGAAAGAAAGACCTAGGAAACTGCCGCGGCCAGGTGCGCCTCGAGCGCATCGATGAACATCTTCGGCACGTCGAAGCCGGTCTGCTCGGTGATCTCCTGGAAGCAGGTCGGGCTCGTCACGTTGATCTCGGTGACCGAGTCGCCGATCACGTCGAGCCCGATCAAGAGCAGCCCGCGCGGCGCGAGCACCCGGCCAATGGCCTCGGCGATCTCGCGGTTGCGCGCCGTGAGCGGCTGGGCCACGCCCTTGCCGCCGGCCGCCAGGTTGCCGCGCACCTCGGTGCCTTGCGGAATGCGCGCCAGCACAAAGGGCGCGGGCTCGCCCGCAATGATCAGGATGCGCTTGTCGCCCTGAACCACCTCTGGCACGAAGCGCTGCACCATGATGGTCTCGGCGCCGTTCTTGTTGAGCGTCTCGACGATGGAGCCGAGGTTCAACGCGTCCTGCTTCACGCGGAAGATGCCCATGCCGCCCATGCCGTCGAGTGGCTTCAGGATGATGTCGCCATGCTCGGCATGAAAGTCGCGCACGGCCTGCGCGCTGCGCGTGACCAGCGTGGGCGTGACGAACTGCGGAAACTCCATGATCGCGAGCTTCTCGGGGTGGTCGCGCAACGCGCTCGGCTTGTTGACCACGCGCGCGCCTTCGCGTTCGGCCTGCTCGAGCAGGTGCGTGGCATAGATGTATTCGGCGTCGAAGGGCGGGTCCTTGCGCATCAGCACGGCGTCGAAGTCCTTCAGCGCCTTGGCCTCGCTGATATCGACGCGGTACCAGTCCCTTGCGTCTCCGGTGAGCGTGATCTGCTGCACCGTGGCGGTGACCTGCCCGCCCGACTTCCACTGGATGTCCTGCGGCAGGCAGGCCGCGATGCGATAGCCGCGGCGCTGGGCCTCGCGCATCATCGAGAAAGTGGTGTCCTTGTAGATCTTGAAATGGTCGAGCGGGTCGGCGACGAAGAGGATATTTTTCATCAGTGAGTCTTTCCGGCGCCGGGTGTGGCCGCCATGTTGCTGCTGTCTGGCGCGATGTTGCCGGAAGCAGCGATGTCCTTGCCGGCGGAGGCCTTTGGCTTCGTGCGCCCGGCCTGCTGCACCGCCAATGCCAGCGCACCGGCCACCACACCCCAGAACGCCGAGCCGATGCCAAGGATGGCCACGCCCGAGAGCGTGACCAGGAAGGTGATGATCGCGGCCTCGCGGTGCGGCTCATCGCGCACCGCACCCGCCAGCCCGCTGCCGATGGTGCCCAGCAGTGCCAGGCCGGCAATGGCGGCGACCAGCTCTTTGGGAAACGCCGTGAGCAACCCGGTGACCGCCGCTCCGAAGAATGCAATCACCACGTAGATGGCGCCGCAGCTTGCGGCCGCCGTGTAGCGCCGCGCCGGGTCTTCATGCGCCTCGCGGCCCATGCAGATGGCGGCGCTGATGGCGCCCAGGTTCAAGGCAAACGCGCCGAAGGGCGCCAGCACCAGTGTGGCCAGCCCGGTAATGGTGATGAGCTTGCTCACCGGCAGGTCGCCGTAGCCTGCTGCGCGTATCGTCGCGACGCCCGGCAGGTTCTGCGAGGCCATGGTGACGATGAAAAGCGGCAAGGCCAGGCTGACGATGGCCTGCCAGCTGAACACCGGCATGGTGAACACGGGCCAGGTGAGCGAAAAGTGCACCGTCGACCAGCTCAGCTCGCCGCGCGCCGCCACGAAGGCAATGGCCACCAGCAGCGTGAGCGGCACCGCATAGCGCGGCAGCAAGCGCTTGGCGACCAGGTAGGTGCCGAGCATCAGAAGCACCAGCGGCAGCGCCGTCTTGGCGGCAATGAACGCATCGAGCCCGAAGCGCGCGAGCACACCGGCGAGCAGCGCCGAGGCAATCGCCATCGGAATCTTGTTCATGACCCGCTCGAACCAGCCCGTGGCCCCCGCCAGCACGATGAGCGCGGCGCAGGCAATGAAGGCGCCGACCGCCTCGCCCATGCCGTAGCTGCCCGCCGCGACGGCAAGCACGGCGGCGCCCGGCGTGCTCCAGGCAATCATCACCGGCTTGCGCCACCAGAGCGACAGCACGATGGATGGCAGGCCCATACCGATGCCCAGCGCCCACATCCACGAGGCCGCGATTTCGGGCGTGGCACCGAAAGCCTGTGCGGCCTGGAACACGATGGCCACCGAGCTCGTGAAACCCACGAGCACGGCGACGAAGCCCGCGGTGAAGGCCGAGAGGCTGAGATCCTTGAAAAACGACATCCGGCGATTGTGCCGGCTGGCCGGCAGACCGCCGAAATCGCGCGGGCCGCCTTTCAGGTCGAACCGAGGTAGGCCCGCGCGAGCGCCCCGTCGGCCGCGATCTCGGCCGCACTGCCTTCGGCCGCGATGCGCCCGCCCTCGATCACGTAGGCACGGTCGCACAGCGCCAGCGCAAGGGCCGCCATCTGGTCGACCAGCACCACCGTCAGCCCCTCGGCCCGCAGCCCGTCGAGCGCCTTGAACAGCTCGGCGATGATCTTCGGTGCCAGGCCCAGCGAAGGCTCGTCGAGCAGCAGCACGCGCGGCTTCGACATCAGGCCGCGCGCAATTGCCAGCATCTGCTGCTCGCCGCCCGAGAGCAGGCCGGCGCGCTGGTGCAACCGCTCGCGCAGGCGCGGAAAGCGCCCGAGCATGGCCTCGGTGCGCGCCTCGATGTCGCGCCCGTCGAGAAACGCGCCCAGGCGGATGTTGTCCCGCACGCTGAGCTCGGGAAACACCTGCCGGCCTTCGGGCACCAGCACCAGGCCATGCGCCACGATGCGCTCGGCCGCCATGCCCGCGAGCTCGATGCCGTCGATATGGATGCCGCCCTGCACCGGCCGGTGCAAGCCCGCGAGCGAACGCATCAATGTCGATTTGCCCGCGCCGTTGGCGCCGAGCAGCGCCACCAGTTCGCCGCGCCGCACGCGCAGGTCGATGCCGTGCAGCACCGGCTCCGCGCCGTAGCCGGCGACAAGGCCGCCGACGCCGAGCAGCTCGGGCGCATCGGCCGGCAGCGGCGGGCGCGGCGCCCGGCCATCTGCCGGCGCATCGTCCGTCGCCAGGGCTTCACCGAGGTAGGCCTTGCGCACCGCGGGGTCGGCCTGGATTGCAGCCACGCCGCCCACGGCCAGCCTGCGGCCGGCGTCGAGCACCACGATGTGGTCCGAGATGCCCATCACCAGATCCATGTCGTGCTCGACCAGCAGCACGCCGATGCCCGCGGCCGCGATGCGCTGCAGCAGCGCCGCAAGCAGCACCTTGTCTTCGCGAGAGAGGCCGGCCGCGGGCTCGTCGAGCAAGAGCGCTTGCGGCGCGGTGGCCAGCGCGCGTGCGATCTCGACCAAGCGCCGGTCGACGTGCGCGAGATCGGCGGCGCGCACCTGTGCGGACCCCGCATAGCCGCAGAACGCGAGGAGCCGCCGCGCCTCGGCACGCGCCGCCGCCGAGCGGAAGCGTCGCGCACCGAGCAGCGGCCCGAGCGTGCCGCGGCCGAGCGCAAGCGCCACGTTGTCTTCCACGCTGAGGCTGCCGAAGAGCTGCGAGGTCTGGTAGGTGCGCGCCACGCCGGCGCGCGCAATGCGGTAGGCACGCTGCCCTTGCAGAGCCGACTCGCCCAGGCGGAAACCGCCGCCGGTGGGCCGGTAGAACCCGCTCAGCATGTTCAGCACGGTGGTCTTGCCGGCACCGTTGGGGCCGATCAGGCTGGTGATGCCGCCAGGCTGCGTGGCAAAGGCCAAGTCGCCCACCGCGCGCACGCCGCCGAACTGCATCGTGAGGCCCTCGGTGCGGATCGGCGCGCCCCTTGCGCGCGGCGCAAGGCCCGCATCTCCACTGGTCGCAAGCGGCGCTTCGGCGGGCTGCTTGCCGATGCGCGCTGCAATGCGGCGCCAGAGCCCGGCGGCCCCCTCGGGTGCAACCCAGAGCACCACCAGCAAGAGCAGGCCGAATATGAGCAGCCGGTATTCCTCGAAGCTCGCGAGCAGCTCCGGCAGCAAGCCCACCACGAGCGCCCCCACCAGCGGGCCCGCGACAGAGCCCGCGCCGCCGATCATCACCACGAGCACGAACAAAATCGATTGGCCGAAGCCGAAGGTGTGCGGTGTCACGAAACCCGAGAGCGGCGCGAACAGCCCGCCGGCCGCTCCGGCGCAGAGCGCCGAGATGGCAAAGGCCACGGTCTTGATGCGCAGCGGATCGAGGCCGATGGATTCGGCCGCGGTTTCGCTGTCGCGCACCGCACGCATCGCAGCGCCCCAGCCGCCGCGCGAGAGCATCGCAAAGGCCGCGACCGCCACGCCCGCCGTGAGCACCGCGAGCATTGCCGCCGCGCGCTCGCCTTGCGCAAAACCGCCGAGCACGGGCCCCGCAATGCCCATGATTCCGTTCTGCCCGCCCGTGAGGTCGCGCGCCTCGACGATGGCATGCTCGACGATGAAGCCGAAGGCGATGGTGATCATCGCAAGGTAAGGGCCCCTGGCGCGCAGCGCCGGCAGCGCGAGCAATGCGCCCATGGCACCGGCGATCAGCGCGCCCGCGGGCCAGGCGGCCCAGAAGCTCCAGCCAGCCTTGCCCGTGAGGATGGCGACCGCGTAGGCGCCGATGGCATAGAAGCCCACATGGCCGAAGGACATCTGCCCCGTGAGCCCGAGCAGCACGTTGAGCCCGATGCCCACGATGGCGAAGAGCGCAACATTGGCGAGCACGAAAACGTAGTAGCCGTTGACCGTGGCCGCGAGCGCCACGCCCGCCGCCATGGCCGCCGCGAGCCCTGCCAGCGCGAGCCAGCGCATGCCGATGCCGCTCATACCTTTTTCACCGCCGCGCGGCCGAAGAGCCCCTGTGGCCGGAGCGCGAGCACCGCGATCACGAGGCCGAAGGTCAGGATCTGCGTGTAGCCCGAGCCGAGCGTGGCGGTGATCAGCGCCTCCGCCAGGCCGAACAGCAGGCCCGCGCCCATCACGCCCCATGCACTGGTGATGCCGCCGAGGATCGCGACCGCAAAGGCCTTGAGCCCGAACAGCGTGCCCATGTCGGCCTGCACATTGAAGAGCGGCGCGATCAGCACGCCCGCCACGCCCGCGAGCACCGCCGACAGCGCAAAGGCCGCGGCCACCGCGCGGCGGATCGGAATGCCCATGAGCCGCGCGGCCGCGGGGTTCTGCACCACGGCCAGCATGCCGATGCCCCAGCGCGTGCGGCGCGCCACCAGGTGCAGCACCGCCGCAAGCGCCAGGCCCGCGAGCGGAATGAGCAACTGCAGCGGGTACACGCCAAGCCCCACCTCGCCCACCTGCAGCGGCGTGACCGCGAGCGGCGAAGGCAAGCTGCGCGGCTCCTTGCCGAAGGTGAACATCACCAGGTTGTCGACCACCATGCCGAGCGCAACCGTTGCCATCAGCCAGGCCTCGGAGCCGCGGCTCGCAAAGGGCCGCACCGCCGCGAACTCGACCAGGAGGCCGTAGGCGCCGCAGAGCGCGAGCGCCAGCAGCACCGCGAGCGGCATCGGCCAGCCCAGCGTCTGCGCGAACCAGAAAGTGAAGACCGCGCCCAGCATCATCGCGCTGCCCTGCGCGAAGTTGACGGTGCCCGAGACGGCATAGGTCACGTGGAAGCCGAGCGCGATCAGCCCGTACATGCTGCCGAGCCCCAGCCCGCTGATCCATGCGGACAGCAGCATCATTTCGCCGCGGCCATGCCCACCGGCAGGATGCGGTTGTCGATGAACTGCGCCCATACGTAGTCGCTCGCGGTCACCGCGTCGTGCGTGCCGGGCGAAAAGGGCTTGTCGTAGGTCTTGATCAGGCCTTCGTACTTGCCGATCTTGTAGAAGCCCTGGCGCACCGCGTCGCCGTCGGTCGAGCCGGCGGCCGCAATGGCCAGCGCGGCGAGCTGCATGCCGTCGTAGGCATTGGCCACGCCCACGGCCGGCGTGATGTCGTCCGGGCCCTTGATGGCCGGGTACTTTGCCTTGAGCGCCGCAATCACCCTCTCGCCGACCGGCGACTGCTTGCCGAAGAAGCTGTAGGTCTGCACGAAGTGCACGTTCTTGCCGTTCGGGCCGGCCAGCTCGGTGAAGCGCCCGCCCGCCGGGCCCCAGTGCGAGACGATCGGCACCTGCCAGCCCATGCGGTCGAGCGACTTCACCACCTGGGCCGAGGGACCGACGTTGCCCACCATGAAGAGCGTGTCGGCGCCCGCGGCCTTCAGGCGCGTGAGCTGCGGCACCACGTCGACGTCGTTGCCGTCGAACTTCTCCACGCCCACGGCCTTCAGGCCCTTGGCCGCCAGCGCGGCGTGCAGGCCCTTCTCGTTCGATTCGCCCCAGGGGTTGTTCACCAGGATCATCCCGAACTTGCTCGACTTGAAGGTCTTCTGTGCGTAGTCGAGCATGCCCACGTTGACAATTTCGTCGACCGCCGAAACGCGGAAGGCGAAGTTGGGGTTGGCTCCGTTCTTGGTGATGGGCGTGCCCGCGGCCCAGGGGCCCATGAACGGCGTCTTCTCCTGGTTGGCAATCGGCACGATGGCCATCGACACGGGCGTGTCGAGCCCGCCGAACAGCACCGCCACTTTCTCCTTGAAGATCAGCTCGCGCGCGGAGACCACACCCTTGGCGGGATTGGCTTCATCGTCGCGGCGCACCAGTTCGAGCTTGCGCCCGCCAAGCAGACCGCCCTTGGCGTTGATCTCGTCGATGGCGACGGTGAGGCCGCGCGTGATGGCTTCGCCGGCCAGCGCCGACTGGCCCGAAAGCGCGGTGACGAGGCCGATCTTGATCGGTTCGGCAGCGAAGGCCGTGCCCGCCGTGAGACAGGTTGCGGCCGCGGCGGCGGCCAGGCAAAGCGAGCGGCGGCTCAGTTGGGGAAGGCGGATGGTGCGGGTCATGGCGAGCTCCTGGATCGAAGGGGGACAACAACGGGCGGCACCCAACAAGGTGCATCGGCATCCGCCTAAGCGGTTGGCTCGTCCCGGATGCAAGCGCCATGCCAAGTCAACAATCCATCACTCATATTGTCGACAATTCATGCTTTTGCAAGTCGACAATTCGGCACGAGAATTGCTGCAAAGACCTTCAAGCCTTTCGCCATGCACCGCCATGGCCCATCAATGGAGAACCCCATGGACACATCCGCTGCGCCCACGCTCACCGACCCTGCCGCCGTGGTAGACGAATTCCTTCGGCTGGTGATGATTCCCGACCCCGAGTCGGCCTCGCGCTACACCGCACCCGGCATTCGCATCCGCTTCACGGGCAACCGCCCGATGCAGGCACCCGGCGACACCTCGGCCTTCAATGCCAAGCGCTATGCGTGGGTCAAGAAGAAGATCGAGCGCACCGAGGTGGTGGCCGGCGGCACGCCTGAAGAAACCGTGGTCTACAGCCTGGGCACGCTCTATGGCGCATGGCCGGACGGCACGGCCTTCGAGGGCAACCGCTACGTCGACCGGTACGTGGTGAGCCACGGCCTCATCGTGCAGATGGACGTGTGGAACGACAGCGCCGAGTGGTTGCTGGTGCGCGCCGGGCTTGCAGTGCTGTGAGGCAAGGCGCATGACGACGCGCTGGCCCGAGCTGCTGCCCTCGCACGGGCGCTTCGACTATCGGCCGATCACGCGCCGGCCCGACTATGCGTGGCCCAACGGCGCACGGCTTGCGGTGTACCTGGGTTTCAACATCGAGCACTTCGCGTTCGGCGACGGGCTCGGCGCCTGCATCGGCCCGGCCTCGCCGCAGCCCGACGTGCTGAACCACGGCTGGCGCGAGTACGGCAACCGCGTGGGCGCCTGGCGCTGCCTCGAGCTCTTCGATGCACTCGGGCTGCCCACGGGCGCCCTGGTGAACACCGCGCTGTACGACCATTGCCCGGAACTGGTGGGGGCCCTGGTGGCGCGCGGCGACGAACTCATCGGCCACGGCCACAGCAATGCCGAGCGCCAGGGCGCGCTGGACGAAGCCCATGAACGCGCATTGCTCGTGCGCTGCCGCGAGCGCATGCTGCGCGAAAGCGGGCAGGCGCCCGCGGGATGGCTGTCGCCGTGGATCTCCGAAAGCGCGCTCACGCCCGACCTGCTGGCGGAGACCGGCTACGGCTACACCCTCAACTGGTGCCACGACGACCAGCCCGTGCGCATGCGCACGCGCGGAGGCGGCGCGATCTGGTCGGTGCCTTATCCGCAGGAGCTCAACGACATTCCGATGATCGTCGGCCGGCTGATGGACGCGAAGGACTTCAGCGCGATGGTGGTCGACAACTTCGACGAGATGCGCGAGCAGGCGCGCGCGCAGCCGCTGGTGATGGGCCTCGCGCTGCATCCGTACATCGTGGGCCAGCCCTACCGGCTGCGGCACCTGCGCACGGCGCTCGTGCACCTTGCACGCGCGCGCGATCGCGGCGAGATCTGGTTCACCACGCCGGGGGCGATTGCGGCGCACGTTGCGCAGCTCGCCGTCGAGCGGCCTGGGGAGTTCGACTGAGGCGGGCTCGATAATCGCGCGTCGTCCTGCTCATCCTGCCCATGGCCCGCTCTCCTTCTTCGCTGAAAACCACCGCTGCAAGGCAGCCCGCCGCGGACGCCCCGCCTGACGACGGCGACATCGAGGAGCGCATCTACCGCTCGGTGTTCGAAGGCGTGACCCACCAGCGCCTGGCGCCCGGCACCAAGCTGCCCGAGGCGTCGCTGTGCGAGCTGTTCGGCGTGAGCCGCGCAATGGTGCGCAAGGTGCTGCAACGGCTTGCGCACGACCACATCGTGGAGCTGCGGCCGAACCGCGGCGCCATCGTGGCCATGCCCTCGCCCGAGGAGACGCGGCAGATCTTCGAAGCCCGCCGTGCGCTAGAAGCCGCGCTGGTGCGCATGGCGGTGCGCAACGCCACCCGCGCCGAGATTGCCGAACTGCGCCGGCACCTGAAGGAAGAGCATGCGGCCATGCACCGCTACACGCAGCCCGAATGGGCGCGGCTCGCGAGCTCGTTCCACCTGCGCGTTGCGCGGCTCGCACGCAACCCGATCCTCGAACGCTACCTGACGGAGCTGATGTCGCGCTGCTCGCTGATCGTGGCGCTTTACGAGCCGCCCGGCAATGCCGCCTGCGAGCACGGCGAGCATGCGGAGGTGGTCGACGCGATTGCGCGGGGCGATGCCGACACCGCGGTGCGGCTCATGGAAGAGCACCTGCTGGTGCTCGAGCGCAACATCGCGCTAGACCGCCCGGCCTCGCAGCGCAGCCTGGGGCAGATGCTGGGCCTGGGCTGAGCCGCGACGAGGCAGCCGCACGCAGGCGGCCTGCGCCGCCTCAAATCTCGATCTTCGAGCCCAGCTCCACCACCGCGTTGTTCGGCAGACCCAAGAATGCGGCCGCGCCGCTCGCGTTGTGGTGCATCTGCGCGAACAGCTTCTCGCGCCACGGCGCCATGCCGCTGCCGAGCGTGGGAATGACGACGTCGCGCGAGAGGAAGTAGCTCGTGGCCATGGGCTCGAGCTGGCAGCCGCGCAGGCGCGCGTGGTCCAGCGCGCGCGGCAGGTCGACGTCGTTCTTGAAGCCGTAGTGCACGATGATCTGCCAGCAATGGTGGCCGAGCGCCTCGATCTCGATGCGCTTGTCCATCGGGATCCAGGGCACCTCATGGTTGCGCACGGTGACGAACATGTTCTGCTCGTGCAGCACCTTGTTGTGCTTCAGGTTGTGCAGCAGCGCGTTGGGCACCACGCCCGGCTCGGCGGTCAGGAACACGGCGGTGCCTTCCACGCGCGCGGGTGGGCTTTCGAACACGGAGTCGAGAAAGGCCTTGAGCTCGATCGCGTCGGCGCGCTGCACCTCGCCCATCAGGCGGCGGCCTTCCTTCCAGGTGATCATCAAGGTGAACACGAAGCCGCCGATCACCAGCGGGAACCAGCCGCCTTCGAACAGCTTGAGCAGGTTGGACGCGAAGAACAGGAAGTCGACCACGAAGAAGACCGCCGTGGACGCGATGCACAGCGCCAGCGGCAGCTTCCACGCATAGCGGATCACGAAGAAGGTCAGCACCGTGGTGATGAGCATGTCGGTGGTCACCGCAATGCCGTACGCGGCGGCCAGGCTGCTCGACGAGCGGAACATGACAACCGCCAGCACGATGGCCACGAACAGGCCCCAGTTGACCAGCGGAATGTAGATCTGCCCGGCCGTGCGTACGCTCGTGTGCTCGATGTTCAGGCGCGGCAGGTAGCCCAGCTGGATGACCTGGCGCGTGACGCTGAAGGCGCCGGTAATGAGCGCCTGCGACGCGATGACGGTAGCGGCCGTGGCCAGCAGCACGAGCGGAACGAGCGCCCATTCAGGCGCCATCATGAAGAAAGGGTTCTTCACCGCTTCGGGGTTCTCGAGCAGCAACGCGCCCTGGCCGAAGTAGTTGAGCGTGAGCGCCGGCATCACGACCGTGAACCACGCGACGCGGATCGGCCGCTTGCCGAAGTGGCCCAGGTCGGCATAGAGCGCCTCGGCGCCCGTGACGCAAAGCACGGTGGCGCCCAGCAGAATGAAGCTGGTGCCCGGGTTGTCCCACATGAACTTCAGCGCGAACCAGGGGTTCAGCGCCTTGAGGATTTCGGGGTGGTGAATGATCTGCGACACGCCGAGCACCGCAATGGCCAGGAACCACGCCAGCGTGATCGGGCCGAAGAACTTGCCGATGCCCGCGGTACCGCGCTTTTGCACCACGAAGAGGCAGAACAGCACCACCAGCGTGATCGGCAGCACATAGTGCTTGAAGTGGGGCGACACCACTTCGAGGCCCTCCACCGCGGAAAGCACCGAGATGGCGGGCGTGATGACGCCGTCGCCATAGAAGAGCGAGGTGCCGAAGATGCCCACCAGCAGCAGCACGTTGCGCAGCCTGGGCTTGTCGGCCACCGCACGCGAGGCCAGCGCCAGCATGGCGACCAGGCCGCCCTCGCCTTCGTTGTCGGCCCGCAGCACCAGCACCACGTACTTGATCGACACGATGACGGTGAGCGTCCAGAAGAACATCGACAGGATGCCGTAGACGTTCTCGACAGTGAAAGGAAGGTGGCCGTGGCCGAACACTTCCTTGACTGCATACAGCACGCTGGTGCCGATGTCGCCATAGACGACACCGATGGTGCCGATGATCAAGGCGGCGGCGGAAGAGGATTTGGGAGGTGACACGAAGTCGATGGGAAAAAGAGCGAATTGCAAGCGCGTAACCAGGCGTTACGCGCACCGGAGTGCTGCCGCGATGGAATTTCCAGCCGCTGCGCGCACCCTCCGCCCTTTTCTTTCCTTTGCTGTGGGGCCGCTATTTTGCCGCCGACCGCACCCGCCGCAACCCGCTCGGCAAAATCATTCGTAGATTTCGGCGTCCGGATCGGTGGCTTCCATCTCGTAGCTGGCCGCCACCATGGCCAGGCGGCCCACCACGCCATACATGTAGAAGCGGTTCGGCGCGCTTGCACCGGGCTTGGCGCCGGGCTGCGGCAGATGCGCACTTTCGGAGAACGCCAGGGGCACGAAGCTCGCGCCCGGCGACTTGAGGTTCTCGTCCGGGGCGCGCTCGGCGTGCACGCGGTAGAAGCCGCCCACCACGTAGCGGTCCATCATGTAGACCACGGGTTCGGCCACGCCGTTGTGCACCCGCTCGTTGGTGAGCACGCCTTCCTGGACGATCACCTCGCCAGGCCCGCGCAGCTCCCTGGCCGCGGCGGCCTTGGTGCTCGACGATGCGGCGCGCGGCTTTCCAACCAGGCCTTCGACCTCTTTCGCGTCATGCACCGTGATCACGCCCGGGCCGTCGCTGCCGGTATGGCCCTTGACGATCACGAAAGGCTTCTCGTTGATGCCGTATTCCTTGTACTTGCGGCGCACCTTGGTCAGCACCGCGTCCACATGGCTGGTCAGCACGTCGATGCCGCGGCCTTCGGCAAAGTCGACGCCCTCGGCGCGCGCGTAGATGGGGTTGATGAGCCACGGGTCGATGCCCAGCAGCTTGCCGAAGCGCTTGGAGAGCTCTTCGTAGCTGTGCAGGTGGTTGCTCTTGCGCCGCACCGACCAGCCGGCGTGCAGCGGCGGCAGCAGGTACTGCTCGTGCAGGTCTTCCAGGATGCCCGGCGTGCCGGCCGAAAGCTCGTTGTTGAGCAGGATGGTGCAGGGGTCGAAATTCTTGAGCCCCAGGCGCCGCTTGCTGCGCACCACGGGCTCCAGGCACACCGTTTCGCCATTGGGCAGCTCGATCTTCTTGGGCGATTTGATGGCCGGATCGATCGAGCCCACCCGCACGTTGAGCCCCGCCATGTGGAAGATGCGCACCAACTGCGCAATGTTGGCCAGGTAGAAGGTGTTCTTCGAGTGGTTCTCGGGAATGACGAGCAGGTTGCGCGCCTCCGGACAGATCTTCTCGATGGCGGCCTGTGCGGCCTGCACTGCCAGCGGCAGCATCTCCTTGGTGAGATTGTTCCAGCCGCCCGGAAAAAGATTGGTGTCGACCGGCGCGAGCTTGAAGCCGGCATTGCGGATGTCGACGGCGCTGTAGAACGGCGGCGTGTGCTCCATCCATTCGAGCCGGAACCAGCGCTCGATGGCGGGCGTCGAGTCGAGTACCCGCTGCTCCAGTTCGTTGATCGGGCCGGTCAGGGCGGTGACGAGATGCGGAACCATGCGGCGGCCTTGTTGGTTTTGTACTTGAAGGTAGAGCGGAATTGTAGGATTTGGGGGTGGCCGCCCCAATGACAAGACTACGTACGGCAGTCTTGGTTCAATCCGCCCGCCTTCGGTGCATCAACTCCGGACTTCGCCCTGCCCAAGCACCACATACTTGAGCGAGGTCAGCCCTTCGATGCCGACCGGCCCGCGTGCATGGAACTTGTCCGTGCTGATGCCGATTTCGGCCCCCAGGCCAAACTCGAAACCGTCTGCGAAGCGTGTACTCGCATTGACCATGACGCTCGCCGAATCGACCTCTCGCAAAAAGCGCTGTGCATGCACATGGTCGCGCGTGACGATGGCGTCGGTGTGGTGGCTCGAGTAGCGGTTGATGTGCGCAATGGCCTCGTCCACGCCCTCGACCACCTTGATGCTGATCACGGCGGCAAGGTATTCCTCGGACCAGTCGGACTCGACCGCATCGACGATTTTTCCGCTTGAGTTGACGGCATCGTCCGCGCGCAGGATGCGGGCCGCAACCGGGTCGCAGCGCATTTCCACGCCCTTGGCCGCAAAGATGGCACCGATGCGGGGCAGGAAGTCTTCGGCCACCGCTGCCGATACCAAGAGGCCCTCGGCCGCGTTGCAGGGGCTGTATTTCTGGGTCTTGGCGTTGTCGACGATGCGCAGCGCCATTTCAAACTCTGCCGTGTCGTCCACGTAGACGTGGCAGTTGCCGTCCAGGTGCTTGATGACCGGCACCTTGGCGTCGCGGCTGATGCGCTCGATCAGGCCCTTGCCGCCGCGCGGAATGATCACGTCCACGAACTCGGGCATGGCGATGAGCTGGCCCACGGCCTCGCGGTCGGTGGTCTGCACCAGTTGCACCGCTTCGACCGGCAGCCCGGCCTCGGCCAGCGCCTCGGACACCAGCAGCGCCAGCGCCTTGTTCGATTCGATGGCCTCCGAGCCGCCGCGCAGGATGGCCGCGTTGCCGCTCTTGATGGCGAGGCTCGCGGCCTCGATGGTCACGTTGGGGCGGCTCTCGTAGATCATGCCGAACACGCCGATCGGCACGCGCATCTGGCCCACGCGGATGCCGCTGGGCTGCTGCTTCATGCCGATGATCTCGCCGATCACGTCCGCCATGCCGGCGAGCTGCTCGCAGCCCTGCGCCACGGTCTCGATGACCTTGGGCGTGAGCTTGAGGCGGTCGACCATCGGCGCCGACAGGCCCGCGGCCGTCGCGCGCTCCAGGTCCTTCTGGTTGGCCTCGGAAAGGCCGGGGCCGGCTTCGCGCAGGCGCTTGGCCAGGGCCTTCAATGCTCTGTTTTTGGTAGCTGCATTCGCACGGGCCATGAGGAATGCGGCGGATTTGGCTTGCAGGCCGAGGGCCTGCATGTGCTCGCTGACGTTGAACGCGTTCATGTCGGCATTTTCCTGCATTTGGATCAACCCCGGGCTTTGCACCCCTTGGGTGTTGTCCTTTCTCCCTCAGCGAGAGGGAGCCGGGCCGCTGCTGCAGGCGCGGCACAGCATCAGTGCCAGACGCTGCAGCGCCTGCCAGCCGCTGGCGGGCCAATCGGGCTGCTTGAGCCCCTTGCAGATGCCGTCCACCACATGCGCGGCGCGCAGCAGCCGGGCCAGCATGCGGTCGTCGAGCCTTGGCAGCACGCGCTCGAAAGCGCGCTCGCGCGGGCCCCAGATGCGGTTTTCGCGCAGCGCCATGGGCAGCGGACGGCCGGAGGCCATGGCGTCCTTCACGCGTTTCAACGCGCGGATGTCCTCGGCAATCGTGTAGTGCACCAGCACCTCGGCCTCGCCTTCGGCCTGCAGCCCGTCGAGCATGCGCGCCACGCGCTGCGGATTGCCGGCCAGCACGGCTTCCGACAGCTTGAACACGTCGTAGCGCGCAACGTTGTTGACCGCGGCCTCGACTTGCTCCCAGCTCAGTTCGCCCGCCGGATGCAGCAAGGCGAGCTTCTGGATTTCCTGATGTGCCGCGAGCAGGTTGCCTTCGACGCGGTCGGCGAAGAACTGCAGCGTGCGCTGGCCTTCGTCGCCCGGCATCACGCGCTGGCCCTGCACACCCAGGCGCTGCGCGATCCACTGCGGCAGCGCGGCGCGTTCGATGGGGTCGACCTGCAGGTTCACGCCGTTGTTCTCGAGCGCCGAAAACCAGGCACCCGTGCGCGTGGCCTTGTCGAGCCGCGGCAGCATCACCAGCGTGAGCGTGCTGTCGTTGCCCTGCGCCGCTTCGGCCAGCTGCTGCAGCGCTGTGCTGCCGTCCTTGCCGGGCTTGCCCGAGGGAATGCGGATCTCGACGATCTGCTTGTCCGCGAACAGCGAGAGCGAACCGCCCGCCGCAAGCACCGCGCTCCAGTCGAAGTGCGCGCCGGCCACGGTGTACGAGCTGCGCTCGGTGTAGCCCTGGGTGCGCGCCGCGGCGCGAATCGCATCCGCGGCCTCTTGCGCGAGCAACGGCTCGTCGCCGTGGATCGTGTAGAGGGACTTCAGCCCCTTTTGCAGGTGGGGCCCGAGCTGGGCGCTGGCAAGTTGCATCGGATCGCGGCAGGCGCAGGCTTGCGCCTAGAGTTCCTTGACCGCAGCCAGGCGGCGCATCAGCTGCTGCGCGATGTCGGCCTGCATGTCGCGGTACAGCAGCTCGGCTTCGCCGTCTTTGGCGAGCGCATTGGTTTCGTTGAAGCTCAGGTCGCGCGTCTGCGACACCTCGGTGGGCGGCAGCAGCGTCTTGCCGCCGGGCGTGCGCAGCGAGAAGCGCACGCGCAGCTGCAGTTGCAGCTCGCGAAGCGCGCCGGCCGAGTTGGTCGAGATCACGATGCGGTCGCGGTTCTCGCCAAGAATCTCGAGGATTGCGTCGGCGGTCTGCGCCTCGGTGGGCGGCACCAGCGCCACGGTGCCGGCGGCGCGCATTTCTCGGCGCAGCCGGTTGATGAGCTCGGAATTGCCCGACACGGCCAGCGTCTTGAACGCGAACACGGGCGCCTTGCGCAGCTCGAACCCGCAGCCGGCCAGCGCAAGGCTCGCGCCCGCAGCGGACAGGCCCAGTAGAAAGCTGCGGCGCGGCAGCGAGGCAATTCGATTGTTCATGCTTGTGTCGTTACTCAAATGACCACGTTGACCAGGCGGCCGGGCACCACGATGACGCGCTTGGCCGGTGCGCCTTCCGCGAACTTGACGAAGTCGTCGCAGGAAAGCGCGAGCTGCTCGATCTCGGCCTTGGAAGCGCCGGCCGGCACGCGCAGCGCGCCGCGCAGCTTGCCGTTGACCTGGAGCATGAGTTCGATCTCGTCCTGCTCGAGCGCACTCACGTCCACCACGGGCCAAGGCGCGTCTAGCAGGCCGCCCAGTTCCTTGTCGTAGCCGAGCTGCTGCCAGAGCTGGAAGGCGATGTGCGGCGTGGCGGGATACAAGCAACGCAGCAGGATGCCGAAGCCTTCGCGCAGCGCGGCTGCATCGGCGGGGCTGCCGTCGGGCTTGAAGCCTTCGAGCGCGTTGAGCAGCTTCATCGCGCCCGACACCACGGTGTTGTATTGCATGCGCTGGTAGTCGTAGTCGACCTGGCGCAGCACGGTGTGCACCTCGCGGCGCAGCGCCTGGGCGTTCTTGCCGAAAGACTGGCCGCCAACGGCTACCGGTTGCACGTCCGCCTGCGCCACGCCGAAGTTCCACACCCGGCGCAGGAACCGGTAGCTGCCTTCGACGGCCGCATCGTTCCACTCGAGCGTGGCTTCCGGCGGCGCGGTGAACATGGTGTACAGGCGCGCGGTGTCGGCACCGTACTTCTCGATGAGGTCCTGCGGGTCGACGCCATTGCGCTCGGTTTTGCCCATCTTGCCGACACCGCCGTATTCCAGCTTCGTGCCGTCAGCCAGAGTGCCGCCAATGATGCGACCCTGCGCATCGACAACTGGAGTGACCTCAGCCGGAGGGAAGTAATTCTTCTCGCCCCTCTCGCCCCGGTTGTAGAAGATGTGATTCAGCACCATGCCCTGCGTGAGCAGCTTGCTGAAGGGCTCGTCGACCTTCACCAGGCCCAGGTCGCGCATCACCTTGGTCCAGAAGCGCGCATACAGCAGGTGAAGAATCGCGTGCTCGATGCCGCCGATGTACTGGTCCATCGGCATCCAGTAGTCGGCACCCCCGGCCACCATCGCTTGGTCGTTCTTCGGGTCGCAATAGCGCATGAAGTACCACGAGCTGTCGACGAAGGTGTCCATCGTGTCGGTCTCGCGCCGCGCGGCCTTGCCGCACACGGGGCAGACCACGCCGGCGTGAAAGCCTTCGTGCTTGGCCAGCGGGTTGCCCGAGCCGTCGGGCACGCAGTCGGTCGGCAGCACCACCGGCAGGTCCTTCTCGGGGACCGGCACCGCGCCGTGCTCTTCGCAATGGATGATCGGGATCGGCGTGCCCCAGTAGCGCTGGCGGCTTACGCCCCAGTCGCGCAGGCGCCAGGTGGTCTGCATTTCGCCCAGGCCCTTCTGGGCGAGCGCGTGCGCCACGGCGGCCACGGCCTCCTTGTGGGTCATGCCGCTGAAGTTGTCGGAGTTGATGGTGACGCCGCGTTGCTTGTCGCCGTACCAGTCCTGCCACTTGTGATAGTCGAAGTGCGGCTCGTCGTCGACCAGCACCACCTGGATGATCTCGATGCCGTACTTGTTGGCAAAGGCGAAGTCGCGCTCGTCGTGCGCGGGCACGCCCATCACGGCGCCGTCGCCATAGTTGATGAGCACGTAGTTGCCCACCCACACCGGCACCTGCTCGTCGGTGATCGGGTGCGTCACGGTCAGGCCCGTGGGCACGCCCTTCTTTTCCTGCGTGGCGAGCTCGGCCTCGGTGGTGCCGCCGGCCTTGCATTCCTCGATGAAGGCCGCGACCTTGGGGTCGAGCGTGGCGGCGTGCGCGGCCAGCGGATGCTCCGGCGCCACGGCGCAGAAGGTCACGCCCATGATGGTGTCGGCGCGCGTGGTGAACACGTACATGCGGCCGTCCTGGATCAGCTGGCCGCTCGCGTCCTTGATGTCGTGCGTGAAGGCGAAGCGCACGCCCTCGCTCTTGCCGATCCAGTTCTCCTGCATCAGCTTGACCCGTTCGGGCCAGCCCGGCAGCTTGTGCTGGGTGTGCTCGAGCAGCTCTTCGGCGTAGTCGCTGATCTTCAGGTAGTAGCCTGGGATCTCGCGGCGCTCGACCGTGGCGCCGGTGCGCCAGCCCTTGCCGTCGATCACCTGCTCGTTGGCCAGCACGGTCTGGTCGACCGGGTCCCAGTTGACGACCTGGGTCTTGCGGTAGGCAATGCCCTTTTCGAGCATCTTCAAGAACAACCACTGGTTCCACTTGTAGTAGCTCGGGTCGCAGGTGGCGATCTCGCGGCTCCAGTCGATGGCCAGGCCCATGGCCTGGAGCTGGCCGCGCATGTAGTCGATGTTCTCGTACGTCCACTTGGCCGGCGGCACGCCGTTCTTCAGCGCCGCGTTTTCGGCCGGCAGGCCGAAGGCGTCCCAGCCCATGGGCATTAGCACGTTGTAGCCGCTCATGCGCAGGTAGCGCGTGAGCATGTCGTTGATGGTGTAGTTGCGCACATGGCCCATGTGCAGCTTGCCGCTGGGGTACGGCAGCATCGAGCAGGCGTAATACTTTTTGCGGCTCGCGTCCTCGGTGACGCGGTAGGCATCGGCGGCGCTCCATTGCGCCTGGGCAGCGGACTCGACGTCGCTGGGTTTGTAGCTGGGGTTCATGACGGTACGGCAGGAGCCCGGCTCGGAGCGGCCGGGGAAGGCGGATTATCGCGCCGACTAGACTCGCCCCCAGTCTTCGCGCACTTCGTGTCGCTTCGCCAACCCCCTACCGGGGGCAACACCAGCGGCCCGGCAAAGCCGGTTCCGCGGTGTTTCACGAAAAATGCGGGACTTCCTGCCACCTGACGCGGATCGGAAAAAGCCATGAAACTGCTTTGGAAACACCTGGCACTGGGGCTTGCGGCCTGCCTTGCCACTGCCACGCCGCTGTGGGCGCAGCAGGCGAGCGACAAGCCGCTGCGCATCGTCGTGCCCTTCGCCCCCGGCGGCGCGCAGGATGTGATTGCCCGCTACCTGGGCGCCAAGCTAACCGAAAAGCTGGGCGGCAGCGTCATCGTCGACAACAAGGCGGGCGCGGGCGGCATCCTGGCGGCCGACGCGGTGGCGAAGGCGACCGATGGCGCCACGGTGCTGCTGGCGACCGGCGGCGCCATCACCGTCGCGCCCCATCTGCAGGCGAAGCTGCCCTACGACCCGGTGCACGACCTCGCGCCCGTGGCGCTGGTCGGAGATACGCCGATGACCTTGGCCGTGCGCACCGAAAGCCCCTACAAGACCGTGGCCGACGTGCTGCGCGACGCCAAGGCCAAACCCGGCCAGCTCACCTACGCATCGACCGGCAACGGCACGGTGTCGCACCTCACGGGCGCCCTGCTCGCACAGGCGGGCGGCGTGAACCTGCTGCATGTGCCGTACCGCGGCGCGGCGCCGGCACTCACCGACCTGCTGGGCGGCCAGGTGGCGCTGATCGTGACCAGCGCCGCTTCCATCGAGCCGATGGTCGCGAGCGGCAAGGCCCGCGTGCTCGGCACCTTCTCGCGCGCGGCGCTGCCCAGCCTCGGCACGCCTCCGACGGTGGCCGAGGCAGCAGGCCTTGCCGGCATGGAGGTGCCGGTCTGGGTCGGCGTGATGGCCCCCGCGCGCATGCCCGCGGCCAGCCTCGAAAAGCTTTCCGCAGCGCTGGTCGAGGTATGCAACCTGCCCGAAACGAAACAGCGTTTCGCGCAACTGGGCGCGGTGAACACCTGCGGCGGCGGCGCGGCACTGGGCAAGGTCATTTCGGAAGACAGCCAGCGCTGGGCGAAGGTGATCAAGCAGGGCGGAATCAAGATTGACTGAGCCTGCGGGAAAGCGATACCGGGTCGGCATTGCCGGCGCCGGCGCGATTGCGCTCGCCGGCGCGGCGTGGCTGCGGCAGGTGGGGCACGACGCCATGCTCTGGTCGCCGAGCGGCCACGGCGCCGAGGCCTTGCGCACGCAACCGCTCGAAGCCAGCGGCGTGCAGCCGTGCAGCGCCACGGTCGAAGTGGCGGACGATGCGGCCCAGCTTTGCCTTGCATCGGACCTGCTGCTGATCGCACTGCCGGTGAATGGGCACAAGCGCGTGATGGATGCGCTGCTGCCCTTCCTGCGCGACGGGCAGACGGTGATCGTCAGCTCGATGGCCTCGCTGTCGTCGCTCTATCTGTACGAAAGCGCCCTTCGCGCAGGTCTGCGGATCACCGTTGCGAGCTTCGGCACCACGGTGCTGACCGCGCGCCGCGAGTCGGGCACGCAGGTCAAGGTGATGACCCGGCGCAAGGCGGTCGGCGTGTCCGCCCTGCCGGGCGCCAACCTCGAGGACGCCGTTGCGCTGTGCACCGCCCTGTTCGGCGATGGCTTCTTCCCGCAGAAAAACACGCTCGCCAGTGCGCTTGCGAACGTCAACCCACAGTCCCACGGCCCGCTGGCCGTCTTCAACTGGAGCCGCATCGAGCGCGCGGAAAACTGGCCGCAGTACCACTGCATGACGCCCGGCGTGGCCCGCGCAATCGAGGCGCTGGACCTGGAACGGCGAGCGGTGGCCAAGGCCTTCGGTATCGAGCTCGGCCCCATCGAGGAACACTTCGCGCGATCTTTCGGCACGGAATCGGCACGGCTCGAAGACATTGCGGCCGAGCTGCATGCCAAGCGCGGCGGCCCGCCGGGGCCCGTGCGCACCGACACCCGCTTCGTGACCGAGGACATGCCCTACGGCCTGGCTTTCATCGAGGCGCTGGGGCAGATTGCCGGCGTGCCCACGCCGGCGACGCGCACCATCGTGGACGCCGCCTCGCTGGTGAGCGGCACCGAATATCGGCAGCAGAATGACCTGCTGGCGCCGCTCAAGCTGGCCGGCGAAACCGTGGCCGGGCTGCTCGCCCGCCTATGAAGTTGCCGTTGCCTCGGGAAAGACCGGCTCGCCCAGGTTGAGCATCAGCCGGTTGGCCCAGGCAAAAAGCGCCACCGAGTGGACCAGGTCGAGGATCTCGAGTTCGGTCAGGCCCACCTCTTTCAGCGCCCGCACGTCCTCGGCCGATACCTTGTCGGGCTCGGCGCCCAGGTGTATCGAAAATTCGACGATGGCCTTTTCGCGCGCCGTGGTGCCCGCCGAGGCCGGCTCCTCGAACACCTGCGAAATCACGTCGTTGCGCTTGGCCAGCTGCTCGAAGCGCTGCGCATGCACCGAGGCGCAATACACGCAGCCGTTGACGCGCGATTCCACCGTGGCGCCCAGCTCGCGCTCGGCCCGCGGCATGCCGCCCGGCGCAAACATGATCGCGTTGAAGGCAATGGAGCGCTGCAGCAGCATTTCGGGCTGATGCGCCAGCACCAGAAAGTAAGGCGAGGTGCGCGCCTGCGGGCTCATCTCGTCGAGCGCGGCCAGTTGGGCCGGCGTGGCGGCGGCAACGTCGACCGGATCGAGCCAGGGCCTCCAGCTCAGCACCTCGTTGGTAAAGCCCTTGATGCGAATCGGCGTGGTCATTGCGACACCTCCGCAGCCGCCAAGGCCTGCAGGCCCGCGACCATGCGTATCTGATAGGACAAGAAGGCAATAAGCTGGCCCAGCGCGACGATAGCGGGCGTCGAAAGGCTCGCCTGGGCCAGCGCGTCGACCGAGGCCTTGTCGCCTTCGATGGGGCGCTCGATCAGGCTGGCGGTGAACGCCAGCACCGTGCGCAGGCGTGCATCCGCCACCGCTGCGCCGCTCCCTACGGCGGCAACCAGCTCGCGGTCCGCGCCCTCGGCCAGCAAGCGCTCGCGATAGTGCGCGGCAAGCGTCGCGGCTTTCGACACGCTGCAGGCGTGCAGCGCCACCAGCAGGCGCTCGGCCACCGAAAGGCCTTCGACCGTGGGCGAGAACATGGCGTCGTAGCTGCCCTGCGTGGCCGCCACGACCTTGTCGCGCTGCAGCCGCAGCATGCGGGTGGGCTGGGTTGGTGCCAGCGGCACCGCGGCGTCGATCACGTCGAGCGGTGTGGATGCGTCGTAGGAGGTTGGTGTCATGCGTTTCAGTTCAATCCCGTTCGATTCAGTTCAATGCAATGGGTCTGCAGGTTCAGCCGCGCTCGGCCGGTGGCGGCGCGGGCACCCACTCGTCGCCGAACAGCTCGGGCTCGCTGTAGGCCTCGATGTTGGCAAAGTGGTGCTCGAAATCCTCGCGATAGAACAGGCTGGCCATGCCGCTCGCAAGCCGCCTGGCGCCGTCGCTGATTGCGGGGATGTCGCCCGACACCGTGCCGTGCGACAAGGCCGCCGGGTAGCAAAAGCAATGGATGCGGTCGAGCCCCGGGCACTCGCCGGCCGCGCGCTCCTGAAACTCGAACACAGGGCCGAGATCGGGCGAATCCGCCAGCTCCTGGTCTTCGTTGCCGGGCGCGGGCACGAAGCGGTCACCCCATGTGCGCACATGCGGCGCGATGGCGTCGAACTCCGGCCGATTGCCCCAGTCGACCTTGAAGCCGGTCGAGACAATGAGAAAGTCGAACACGAAATCGCCCTTCGGCGTTGCCACCCGCATCGACGCGCCCTGCGGCTCGATCGAAAGAACCGGGCAGCCGAAGTTGAAGAACGCGTTCGGAAACCGCGACACGCGCAGCGTGCTGCCGTGCGGCGGCGGCACGTTCGCCACGTTGATGTAGTGGCGAATGCGCCACTTGAGCTCATCGGGCAGGTCGTAGTGCCCCTGCGTCAGGCCCGGCACGCCGGCGCCCTTGCCCTTGTTGACGCGCGGCAGGTCGGGCCGGCGGATCAGCAGCTCCACGCTGTGGGCGCCGCATTCCAGCGCGGTGGCCGCGCTGTCCATGGCCGAAGAGCCCGCGCCGATCACGCCCACGCGCAGGCCGGCCAGCTTGCCGTAGTCCATGGCATCGGACGAATGAGCCCATTGCGAGCGCGGCAGTGCGTTGACGAAAGCGGGAACTGCCGGGCCGCCGAGCCCGTCGCGGCCGGTGGCAAGCACCACGCGGCGCGCCAGCACGCGCTGCGCTCCGGTGGGCGTGCGCAGTTCCAGCCGCACCAGCGGCGAATCGGGCAACGGCTTGATCCCTGTGACCGCGGTTTCGTTGCGCACATCGACGTTCATCACGCGGCGGTACCAGACCAGGTAGTCCATCCACTGGAGGCGCGGGATCTTGTCCAGCGCCGCCCAGGCTTCGGCGCCGAACTGCGCCTCGAACCACGCACGGAAGGTCAGCGCGGGCAAGCCGAGCGCGGGGCCGGTCAGCTCCTTGGGCGAACGCAGGGTTTCCATGCGCGCCGTGGTGGCCCACGGGCCTTCGTTGCCTGCGGGCGATCGGTCGAACACCACGGCGCGGATGCCCTGTTGCGCAAGGGCCGCGGCGGCCGCCAGCCCGGCCTGCCCGCCGCCGATGATGGCCACGTCGAGCACCGGCTCGCCCGCGTGTTCGCGAACGGGCATCCATGAGCGTGCGGGCCAGCCCAGGCATTCAAGGTCCTTGGCAAGCCGCCGCTCGAGCGCGGCCAGGCCTTCAGGCGAAGAAGAAAGTACGAGGGAAACGGAGTCGGTTGTCATCTTGCGAGCGGGAACGGGAGCGGGGTTCACATGAAACCCCTGCCCAGTGTAGAAAGCTTTTCAGGTGCGACCGGAGAGACCCATGCATGGACCGGGCCCGGATCTCGCATGCCACAATGATTTTCAGACCACAGGGGCAGCATGCGCAGCAATCAAAGCAGCAACAGCGAATGGTGGCGCGGCGCGGTGATCTACCAGATCTATCCGCGCAGCTTCATGGACAGCAACGGCGATGGCATTGGCGACCTGCCTGGCATCACCTCCAGGCTCGAGCACGTGGCCGGCTTGGGGGTCGATGCGATCTGGGTGTCGCCCTTCTTCCGCTCGCCGATGAAGGACTTCGGCTACGACGTGTCCGACTACCGCGACGTCGACCCGATCTTCGGCACCCTGTCCGATTTCGACGAGATGCTGGCCCGCGCGCATTCGCTGGGCCTGAAGATCATCATCGACCAGGTGCTTTCGCATACGTCCGACCAGCACGCCTGGTTTGCCGAAAGCCGCTCGAGCCGCGACAACCCCAAGGCCGACTGGTACGTGTGGGCCGACCCACGGCCCGACGGCACGCCGCCGACCAACTGGCTCTCGGTGTTCGGCGGCTCGGCCTGGCAGTGGGACTCGCGCCGCCGGCAGTACTACCTGCACAGCTTTCTGAAGGAGCAGCCGGATCTCAACTTTCATTGCGCCGAGGTGCAGGAGGCCTTGCTCGGCGAGGTGCGCTTCTGGTGCGAGCGCGGCGTGGACGGCTTCCGCTTCGATGCCTGCAACCACCAGTTCCACGATGCGCAGCTGCGCGACAACCCGCCGGCCAGCACGGCCGCGCTGGACGAGGTGAGCACCGTGCGCGCCGACAACCCCTATGCCATGCAGCAGCACCTCTACGACAAGAGCCAGATGGAGAACCTGCTCTTTCTCGAGAACCTGCGCAAGCTGCTCGATGGCTACGGCGCCGTCGCGCTCGGCGAGGTGGGCGACGAGAACGCGCCGCCCGTGATGGCGCAGTACACCGAACTGGGCCGGCGCCTGCACCTGGCCTACAGCTTCAGCCTGCTGACCGCCGACCACAGCGCACACCACCTGCGCCACCAGGTCGAAACGCTCGACCAGGCACTCGCACCCACGGGTGGTTGGGGCTGCTGGGCCGTCTCCAACCACGATGTGCCCCGCGTGGCCACGCGCTGGAGCAACGGCAAACCCGAAGACACCCGGCGCGACCGGCTCTGGCTCACGCTGCTGCTCACCCTGCGCGGCAGCGCCAGCATCTACCAGGGCGAGGAACTCGGCCTGCCCGAGGCCGAGGTGCCGTTCGAATTGCTGCAAGACCCCTACGGCCGCGCGTTCTGGCCCGAGTTCAAGGGCCGCGACGGCTGCCGCACGCCCATGCCCTGGAAGGCCGACGAACTTCACGCCGGGTTCACCACCGGCGGGCCCTGGCTGCCGGTCCATGGCCGCCACCTGCCGCTGGCGGTCGATCGCCAATCGACCGACCCCGATTCGATGCTCGTCTTCAGCCGCGCGCTGCTGCACTGGCGCCGCACGCAGCCGCTATTGCGCACCGGCAGCACCGCTTTCTTCGATGCGCCCGAGCCGGTGCTGTGGTTCGAGCGGCGCGAGGGCAGCCAATCGCTGCAGGCGCTCTTCAACCTGGGAGACGAGTCCGTCTCGGTCGCGCTGCGCGAGGCGCTCGTGCCATTGCCGGGGCATCCGCATTCGCCGCAGGCCGGGGCCCGCGTGCAGGCAAGCGGCGACAGCAGCATGCTGACGCTGCCACCCTATGGTGTCTTTTTCGGCCGCCCCGCCAGCGAAGAGCAAATGTGAAGAACATGCCACCGATGCTGCTGCCCGAACGCGAAGCGCGCGCACTGATGCGCGCCGAACACGGCGACCCGTTCGCGGTGCTCGGGCCGCACGAGACACGTGACGGCCTGCAGGTGCGTGCGCTCTTGCCCGGCGCGCACAGCGTGGCGGTGATGCACACGCGCACGGGCTGGCCGTTGGCCATGCTCGCCCGGCAAGACGGCACCGACATCTTTTCGGGCCTGGTGCCGGCGGCGGAGGCGCTGCTGGGCTATTCGTTCCAGATCGACTGGGGCACGCACACCTCGCGGCTTGAAGACCCTTACCGCTTTCCGTTCGTGCTCGGCGAAACGGACGTGTGGCTGCTGGCCGAGGGCACGCACCTGCGGCCGTGGGAGCGGCTGGGCGCGCACCTGCGCGAGATGAATGGCGTGAAGGGCGTGGCGTTTGCGGTGTGGGCGCCGAACGCGCGACGCGTGTCGGTGGTGGGCGACTTCAACAACTGGGACGGCCGGCGCCACATGATGCGGCTGCGCCGCGAGTGCGGCGTGTGGGAAATCTTTGCGCCGCACGTGGCCACCGGCGACAGCTACGAGTTCGAGATTCTTTCGTCCGAAGGCGAGGTGCTGCGCAAGGCCGACCCGTTTGCTTTTTCTTCGCGCCTGCGGCCTGAAACCGCCTGCGTGGTGGCGCCGCTGCCCGCGCCGGTGGCCATGCCGCCCGATCGGGCGGCGGCCAACAGCCGCCATGTGCCGATCAGCATCTACGAAGTGCACCTGGGTTCGTGGCGCCGCAAGAACGGGCACGAATGGCTCGACTACCGCGAGCTGGCAGACACGCTGGTGCCGTATGCGCGCGACATGGGCTTCACGCACATCGAGCTGCTGCCGGTGAGCGAGCATCCGTTCGACGGCTCGTGGGGCTACCAGCCCATCGGCCTGTATGCGCCCACCTCGCGCTTCGGCACGCCGGGCGACTTTCGCCACTTTGTCGAAACCGCGCATGCGGCGGGGCTGGGCGTGATCCTCGATTGGGTGCCCGCGCACTTTCCCACCGATGCACACGGCCTCGGCCGCTTCGACGGCACCGCGCTCTATGAATATGCCGACCCGCGCGAAGGCTTTCACAACGACTGGAAGACGCTCATCTTCAACTACGCGCGCACGGAGGTGCGCAACTACCTGGTCGGCAATGCGCTGTACTGGCTCGAACGCTACGGCGTGGATGGCCTGCGCGTCGATGCTGTCGCCTCCATGCTCTACCGCGACTACAGCCGCAAGCCCGGCGAGTGGGTGCCCAACGCCTATGGCGGACGCGAGAACCTCGAGGCCATCGGCTTCCTTAGGCGCATGAACCACGTGGTGGGCGTGGAGCGGCCGGGCGCCATCACGCTGGCCGAGGAGTCGACGAGTTTTCCGGGCGTGACGCGGCCGCCCGAGGACGGCGGCCTGGGCTTTCACTACAAATGGAACATGGGCTGGATGAACGACACGCTCGCCTATGCGGGCACCGACCCCGTCCACCGCAAGCACCATCACCAGCAGATCACCTTCGGGTTGATGTATGCGCACAGCGAGAACTTCGTGCTGCCGCTGTCGCACGACGAGGCGGTGCACGGCAAGGGCTCGATGTTCGGGCGCATGCCCGGCGACGAATGGCAGAAGTTCGCGGGGCTGCGCAATCTCTACGGCTACCTGTGGGCTTATCCGGGAAAGAAGCTGCTCTTCATGGGGAGCGAATTCGCGCAGGTGGCCGAATGGAACGCCGACCGCAGCCTGGACTGGCACCTGCTGGAGCACCCGATGCACCAGGGGGTGCGCCGTCTGGTGCGCGATCTCAACAACGTGTACCGGCACTTCCCTGCCCTGTACGAGCTCGACACCGAAAGACCCGGCTTCGAGTGGATCGTGCACGACGATGCCGACCAGTCGGTGTTCGCCTTCGTGCGCCGGGCGCGGGACGGCTCGTTCGTGGTGGCGGTGTGCAACTTCACGCCGCTGCCGCGTCACGGCTATCGGCTGGGGGTGCCCGCGGCGGGCGCATACCGCGAGGCCATCAACACCGATGCCGCGGTGTACGGCGGCAGCGGCGTGGGCAATGGCCTGGTCGAGAGTTCATCGACCCGCTGGCACGGCAAGGACCATGCAATCGAAATCAGCGTGCCGCCCTTGGCCACGGTGATGTGGGTATTGGCTTGAAACGATGCTGAATACGGGCTCCCCTTTTCCCCTTGGTGCAACGCTTTCGCCGAACGGCGTGAACTTTGCGCTCGTGGCTCCGAACGCCGAGACTGTCGAGCTTTGCCTGTTCGACGCGACGGGCCGCAACGAACAGCAGCGCATCCGGCTGCCAGCCTTCACCGACGGCGTCTGGCACGGCCTGCTGCCGAGCGGCCGCGCCGGGCTGGTCTACGGCTTTCGCGTGCACGGCCCCTGGGCGCCGCACGAGGGGCAGCGGTTCAACGCCGCCAAGGTGCTGCTCGACCCGTATGCGCGCGAGATCGTCGGCGCATACGACGGCAGCGACCTGTTCCTGGGACAGGATCCCGCGAGCCCGGACCAGCGGAGCACGCGCGACAACGCGGCCGTGGCGCTCAAGGCCCGCGTGGCGGCGGCCGGCGGCACGGCGGCAGCCCCGGGCCATGCCCGCATTCCGGCCGGCGAGCGTGTGCTCTACGAACTGCATGTGCGGGGACAGACCCGGCTGCACCCCGCCGTGCCCGCCGCATTGCGCGGCACCTACGCCGGTTTGGCCGAACCCGCGGTGCTCGACCACCTGCAGTCCCTCGGCGTGACCACGCTGAGCCTGATGCCCGTGCAGCACCGCGCCGACGAGCAGCGGCTGCTCGCCATGGGCCTGAGCAACTACTGGGGCTACAACACCATCGGCTGGTTTGCGCCCGAGGTGCGCTACTGGAGCGGCCGCCCCGGCACCACGCCGGCCAGCGAGTTCCGCGCCATGGCCGACGCGGTGCATGCGCGCGGCATGGAGCTGGTGATCGACGTGGTCTACAACCACAGCGCCGAGACCGACGAGTTCGGCCCCACGCTCTCGCTGCGCGGCATCGACAACGCGCTGTACTACCACCTGCGTTCGGACGACCGCGCGCTGTATGCGAACTGGACCGGCTGCGGCAACTGCCTCAACCTGGCCGAGCCGCGCGTGCTGCAGCTGGTGATGGACAGCCTGCGCCATTGGGTTCGCGAACTCGGGGTGGACGGCTTCCGCTTCGACCTGGCACCGGTGCTGGGGCGCGGTGCCGATGGCAACTTCGACCCGCGCGCGCCCTTCTTCGCGGCCGTTGCGCAAGACCCGGTGCTCTCGCGCACGCTGCTGATCGCGGAGCCCTGGGACATCGGCGCGGGCGGCTACCGCTTGGGCGAATTTCCGCCGGGCTGGCTCGAGTGGAACGACCGCTATCGCGACACGCAGCGCGGCTTCTGGCTGCGGCAAGGGCGCGGGGGCGCAGCGGGCCTCGGCGATTTTGCGCATCGCTTCACCGCCTCGAGCGCGCAGTTCGCCCACCACGGCCGCGCACCGACCGCCAGCGTCAACTTCATCACGGCGCACGACGGCTTCACGCTGCGCGACCTGCTGAGCTACGAAGAGCGGCACAACCTCGCGAACGGCGAAAACAACCGCGACGGCCATGCCCACAACCTGGGCAACAACTTCGGGGTCGAAGGACCGAGCGACGACCCCGCGGTGCTGGCCGAACGCGGCCGGCTGCAGCGGGCGCTGCTCGCCACGCTGCTGCTCTCGCAAGGCACGCCCATGCTGCTGGCCGGCGACGAGCTCGGTCACACCCAGCAAGGCAACAACAACGCCTATTGCCAGGACAACGAAACCACATGGCTCGCGTGGATCGGCACGCACGAACCCGCAAGCGACGCCGCTCGACTGAGCGCCTTCGTTGCGCGGCTCATCGCCCTGCGCCGCGAAGCGCCCGCGCTGCGCAGCACGCGGTGGTGGCCGGCGCGGCAGGCACCGGGAACACCGGGCATCCGCTGGCTGCGGCCCGACGGATCGCCCATGCAGGAAGCCGATTGGAACCACGGCACGGCGCTTGCAATCCTTTTCGAAGCCGAGGCGACGGATGGAACGGCCTGGCTGGTACTGGTGAATGCGGGGGCGCAAGCCGTTTCATTCGCACTGCCTCCCGGTGCGTGGCGCTGCCGGCTCGCGACCGACCCCGAGGCGGACGCCGGTAGCAACCCAGACCGGACCCGTGCGGGCACGGTGCAAGTGCCTCATTCGAGCTTGTGGATTGCAAGAACGTAGGAGCCAGCCGTGCGGCACGGTGCTAGGCTGATTGCGGAAACCCTGACGACGACGAGACGACCCGACAACGAACGGAGACCCAAATGGACAACAACAGCACGCCGCAAGCGCCCCTGCAGGCGCATCAACTGGTTCGCCGCACCATCGCGCTGGTATTGGCCGGCGGGCGCGGCTCGCGCCTGAAGCAGCTGACCGACCGGCGGGCCAAGCCGGCGGTCTACTTCGGCGGCAAGTTCCGCATCATCGACTTCGCGCTGTCGAATTGCCTCAACTCCGGCATCCGGCGCATGGCGGTGGTCACGCAGTACAAGTCGCACTCGCTCATGCGCCACCTGCAGCGCGGCTGGAGCTTCCTGCGCGCGGAGCTCAACGAAATGGTCGACGTGCTGCCCGCGCAGCAGCGCACGGGAGACGAGCACTGGTACCGAGGCACGGCCGATGCGGTGTTCCAGAACCTGGACATCATCCAGACCCGCTCGACCAAGCACGACTACGTGGTGGTGCTGGCCGGCGACCACATCTACAAGATGGACTACTCGATCATGGTCAAGGACCATGCCGAGCGCGGCCTGGGCTGCACGGTCGGCTGCATCGAGGTGCCGCGCATGGAAGCCACGGCTTTCGGCGTGATGGCCATCGACGACGGCCGGCAGATCACCGCCTTTCTCGAAAAGCCGGCCGATCCACCCGCCATGCCGGGCCATCCCGATGTAGCGCTGGCCAGCATGGGCATCTACGTGTTCGACTCCGAATACCTCTACCAGCTGCTCGAGGAAGACGCCGCCAACCCCGATTCGAGCCACGATTTCGGCAAGGACATCATCCCGCGCGCCGTGGCGCAGGGCCGTGCGCTGGCGCATCCGTTCGGCATGTCGTGCGTCACCCGCGCCTCGCGCGGGCCCGACGCCAAGGCCTACTGGCGCGACGTGGGCACGATTGATGCATTCTGGGCAGCCAACCTCGATCTGGCCTCGATCACCCCCGAGCTCGACATCTATGACACAGACTGGCCCATCTGGACCTACCAGCGGCAGTTGCCGCCGGCCAAGTTCGTGCTCGACCGGGACGGCAAGCACGGCATGACCGTCAACACCATCGTCTCGGGCGGCTGCATCGTCTCGGGCTCCAAGGTCAGCAGCTCGGTGCTGTTCTCGGGCGTGCGCATCCATTCGTTCTGCGAAATCAACGAGGCGGTGCTGCTGCCCGATGTCGAGGTGGGCCGCGGCGCCCGGCTCAGCAAGGTTGTGATCGACCGCGGCTGCGTGATTCCCGACGACATGGTGATCGGCGAGGATGCCGCCGCCGATGCCGCCCGCTTCGAGCGCACCGAAACTGGCGTGGTGCTGGTCACGCGCGAAATGCTCAAGCGACTGGCTGCCTGAGGCCGCACCGCTCCACGATGCGAATACTCCAGGTCAGCGCCGAACTCTTTCCCCTGCTCAAGACCGGCGGCCTTGCCGACGTGGCGGGCGCGTTGCCGATCGCCCTCATGGCCGCGGGGCAGGACGCGCGGGTGCTGCTGCCCGGCTTTCCGGCCATTGTGGCCGGCGTGCGCGACCTGGCTCTGGTGGGGGAGCTTGCCGCGCCGTGGGGCGAACGCTTCGCCCTGCTCGCGGGGCGCATTGCCATCGACGGCAACCCGCCGATTCCCGCCTACGTGATCGATGCGCCGGCGCTGTACGACCGGCCCGGCAACCCCTACGAAGACGCCACGCGCCAGCCCTACGGCGACAACCATCGCCGATTCGCATTGCTGGGCTGGGCGGCGGCGCAGCTGGCACAGGGGCTCGACCCCACGTGGCAGCCCGAGGTCGTGCATGCGCACGACTGGCATGCGGGCCTGGCGCCGGCCTACCTGCACTTTGCGCGGCAAACCGGTGCGCCCCGCGTGGGCAGCGTGTTCACCGTGCACAACCTGGCCTACCAGGGCATTTCGGCGCCATGGAACTTTGCCGATCTTGGCCTGCCTGGGCCGGCATTCCACATGAACGGGCTCGAATACCACGGCCAGGTGTCGTTCATGAAAGGCGGCCTCTACTTTGCGGACCGCCTGACCACCGTGAGCCCGACCTACGCGCGCGAGATCCAGACGCCCGAGCAGGGCTTCGGGCTCGACGGCCTGCTGCGCCTGCGCGGCAATGTGCTCACCGGCATCCTCAACGCGGTGGACGACAAGGTCTGGAACCCGGCCATCGACACGGCGCTGGTGCAGGGCTATCACACGCCCGAAGGCCGCCACATGGCGGGCAAGGCGCGCTGCAAGGCAGTGCTGCAGCATCAGCTGGGGCTGGCCGTGCGCGCCGATGTGCCGCTCTTCATCCTCGTGAGCCGGCTCACCGAACAGAAAGGCCTGCACCTGGTGCTCGGCGGACTCGACGCCCTGCTGGCCGAAGGTGGCCAGCTTGCGCTGCTGGGCAGCGGCGAAGCCTGGCTCGAAGAAGCCTTTCGCCAGCGCGCGGCAGCGGCGCCGCAGTCGGTCAGCGTCACCATCGGCTACAACGAATCGCTGGCGCACCAGCTCTTCGGCGGCGGCGACGTGACGCTGGTGCCTTCGCTTTTCGAGCCCTGCGGCCTCACGCAGATGTACGGCCTGAAATACGGTAGCCTGCCGCTGGTGCGCCGCGTCGGCGGCCTGGCCGATACAGTGGTCGATTGCACGCTCGAAGACCTGGCCAGCGGCGACGCCACCGGCTTCGTGTTCGACCGCTTCGACGCCGCCGACTACAACCGCGCGCTGCGGCGCGCCTTCGCTCTTTACCAGCGCGCGCCGGACTGGCGGCGGGTGCGCGGCAACGCCATGCGGCGCCCGGCAGACTGGGCCAGCGCAGCCGCCCAATACATCGAGGTGTACCGGCAGGCGCTCGAGCCCGCGGCCGCCTGATTGCGCCACGGCGCACAACCCACAACCATTTACCGAAGCCCATGACCATCAAAGACTTCGCCTATGACCATCCCGACCGCGACGTGGCCGCCTTCAAGCGCGCAGTTGCCAACAAGCTCATCTACGCCGTCGGCAAAGACCCCGTGGCGGCTAGCCAGGACGACTGGCTGATTGCCACCTCGATGGCGGTGCGCGACCAACTGGTCGAGCGCTGGATGGCGACCACGCGCGCCAACTATGCGCAAGACCTGAAGCGCGTTTACTACCTCTCGATGGAGTTCCTGATCGGGCGCACCTTCACCAATGCGCTGCTGGCGGTCGACCTGTACGACACGGTGCGCGATGCGCTCGCCGACTTCGGCGTCGACATGGCGGCGCTGTCCGAGCGCGAGCCCGACGCGGCGCTGGGCAACGGCGGCCTCGGCCGGCTCGCGGCCTGCTTTCTCGACTCGATGGCCACGCTCGGCGTGCCGGGCATGGGCTACGGCATCCGCTATGAATACGGCATGTTCCGCCAGCGCATCGTCGACGGCCAGCAGGTGGAAACGCCCGACTACTGGCTCACGCGCGGCAACCCGTGGGAGTTTCAGCGGCCCGAGGTGAACTACCGCGTGCGCTTCGGAGGCCACGTGCAAAGGCGCGAAGGCACCAATGCTCCCTACGGCGCGGCCGACTGGGTCGACACGCACGACGTGCTGGCCGTGGCCTACGACACCATCATTCCGGGCTACGGCACGCAGGCCACCAACACGCTGCGGCTGTGGTCGGCGCGCGCCACCGAGGAGATCGACCTCTCGGCCTTCAACCGCGGCAACTACATGGCGGCGGTGGAGAGCAAGAACCACTCCGAGAACGTTTCGCGCGTGCTCTACCCCGACGACTCCACGCCGTCGGGCCGCGAGCTGCGGCTGCACCAGGAGTATTTTTTCTGCAGCGCGAGCGTGCAAGACCTGCTGCGGCGCTACCTGCGCAACCACAAGACCTTCGACCAGCTGGCCGACAAGGTGAGCATTCACCTGAACGACACGCATCCGGTGCTCGCGGTGCCCGAGCTCATGCGCCTGTTGCTCGACGAGCACGGCCTGGCGTGGGACGTGGCCTGGGCCCACACGCAGAAGGTGTTCAGCTACACCAACCACACGCTCATGCACGAGGCGCTCGAGACCTGGCCGGTCGAGATGCTGGGCCGCATCCTGCCGCGCCACCTGCAGATCATCTACGACATGAATGCGAAGTTTCTCGCGGCCGTGACGCAGAAGGCCGGCAACGATGTCGAGCTGCTGCGCCGGCTGTCGCTGGTCGACGAAGCGGGCGAGCGCCGCGTGCGCATGGCGTACGTGGCCGTGCTCGCAAGCCATTCGATCAACGGCGTGTCGGGGCTGCATTCGGAACTCATGAAGCAGTCGATCTTTGCGGACTTCGCGAAGATCTTTCCGGAGCGCTTCAACAACAAGACCAACGGCGTGACGCCGCGGCGCTGGCTCGCGCAGGCCAACCCGCCGCTCGCGAGCCTGCTCGACCAGCGCCTGGGCAAGGGCTGGCGGCGCGATCTTTCGCAGCTCGAGGCGCTGCGGCCGATGGCGGTGCAGCCGCCCTTCGCGCGCGCATTTCGGCATGCCAAGCGCGAGAACAAGCTGCGCCTGGCCAACTGGGTGGAACAGCACATGGGCCTGGTGCTCGACACCGACGCGATGTTCGACGTGCAGGTGAAGCGCATCCACGAATACAAGCGGCAGCTGCTCAACGTGCTGCACGTGATCACGCGCTACCACCGCATCCTCGATGCGCAGACCGCGGGCGGAACCGTCGACATCGTGCCGCGCGTGGTGGTGTTCGCGGGCAAGGCGGCATCGGCCTACCAGATGGCCAAGCTCGTGATCCGGCTGATCAACGACGTGGCGAGCACCATCAACAACGACGCCCGGGTGGGCAAACTGTTGAAGGTGGTGTTCCTGCCCAACTACAGCGTGAGCCTGGCCGAGGTGATCATGCCCGCGGCCGATTTGTCGGAGCAAATTTCCACGGCGGGCACCGAGGCCTCGGGCACGGGCAACATGAAGTTCGCGCTCAACGGGGCGCTCACCATCGGCACGCTGGACGGCGCCAACGTGGAGATGCGCGACAACGTGGGCGCGGAGAACATCTTCATCTTCGGCAACACCACGCCCGAAGTGGCCGACATCCGCGCGCACGGCTACCAGCCGCGCGACATCTACGAAGCCAACCCCGAGCTCAAGCGCGTGCTCGATGCCATTCGCGACGGCGCGTTCTCGCACGGAGAGACGGCGCGCTACCAGGGCATCTTCGATGCGCTGGTGAACTGGGGTGACCACTATCTGCTGCTGGCCGACTACGCGAGCTACGTCGCAAAGCAGGCCGAAGTCGATGCGCTGTACCGCGACTCGGACGCATGGACGCGCATGGCCATCCTGAACGTGGCGGGCATGGGGGCGTTTTCATCGGACCGCACGATCGCGGAGTACGCGCATGAGATCTGGCGCACCAAGCCGGTGGTGCTGGGCTAAGTCGAGCCTTCGGTATTTCTCCCTCCCCCGCTGGGGGAGGGCCGGGGTGGGGGCACGACGGCGCTCAATGAACCACTGCCGTGAATCGGAAGCCGCTGTGCCCCCATCCCAACCTTCCCCCCAAAGGGGGAAGGAGCAAAGCCACTCAGCGTGGTTTTGCCGACGCCGCCTCGGCCTCGGTCACAAACCCGATGCGGCTGAGGCCCGCCTTGTTCGCAATGCCCATGAGCGCCACGACCTTGCCGTAGGGCACGGTCTGGTCGGCGCGCAGCTGCACCTCGGTGTCCTTGCTGTCGGCGGCGGCTTTCTGCAGCCGGGAAGCCAGCTCTTCATCGGTGACCGCCTGGTCGTTGAAGAAGACCTTGCCCGATGAATCGACCGACACGCTCACGAACTTGGGCGTGTCGTTGGGCTGGCCGGCATCGGTCTGCGGCAGGTCGAGCTTGATCGAGCTTGCCATCAGCGGCGCGGTGATGATGAAGATCACCAGCAGCACCAGCATCACGTCGACCAGCGGCGTGACGTTGATGTCGGACAGCGGCCGTTGTCCGCCGGCGCCTGTCGCGCGCCCGCCGCCAGCAGCACTGCTGCCGAGCGAGGTGCGACCGAAGGCCATGTGTGCCGAGCCCCGTTCGATCAGGCCGAAACCGGCATCGGCCTTGCGGGCGGCGGCGCGGCAGGTGCCGGCGCGCTTCCGAAGCTGCCGAGCAGGTCGTGCGCAAAGCCCTCGAGCTCGGCCTCGACGCGGCCGATGACGCGGCCGAACACGTTGTAGGCCAGCACGGCCGGAATGGCCACGGCCAAGCCGAAAGCCGTCATCACCAGCGCCTCGCCCACCGGGCCCGCCACCTTGTCGATGGTGAAGCCGCCCGATTGGCCCGCAATGCCCGAGAGCGCGCCGTAGATGCCCCACACCGTGCCGAGCAGGCCGACGAACGGGGCGGTGGCGCCCACCGTGGCCAGCAGGATCTGGCCGGACTGGAGGCGGCGCAGCGCACCGTGCAGTGCTTCGCGCAGGGCCCGCGTGAGGCGCTGATTGCGGTCGCCGGTGGCACCGAGGGTTGCGCTGTTCACTTCGGCGGCGGCATTCTTGATGGCGCTCACCGCCGGCAGCACCAGCGTGGCGCGGTCGAAGGCCTTGAGCCGCTGTTCCGCATCGGCCAGCGTGGCCGATTGCCAGAACGCCGCAATGCTGCGCAGCACGTCGCGCGTGCCGCCGCGCAGCAACCAGGCTTTCCAGAGAATGACGACCCAGCTCGAGATCGACATCGCGAGCAGCAGCGCGGCCACCGAGCGGCTGACGCCGTCGCCCTGGGTCAGCAGTTCGAGCACGCTCATCGGTTGCGGCCGCCGCCGGGCCGCCCCAAGGCGAGCCGCGCCTCACCCACGGGGGGTGGCGAAACACACGAAGTGGTAAGCCGGGGGGCCGTCATTTCAGCGCAGGCCGAGCACGTCGAACATGTCGAAGAGGCCCGACTTCTGGCCGGCCAGGAAGCGCACGGCGCGCAGCGCGCCCTGTGCGTAGGTCACGCGGCTGGCGGACTTGTGGGTGATTTCGATGCGCTCGCCGGTGCCGGCGAACAGCACGGTGTGGTCACCCACGATGTCGCCGCCGCGGATGGCCGAGAAGCCGATGGTGGAGGGGTCGCGCTCGCCGGTGATGCCTTCGCGTGCGTAGACGGCGCATTCCTTCAGGTCGCGGCCCAGCGCATCGGCAATGACTTCGCCCATCTTGAGCGCGGTGCCCGAGGGCGCATCGACCTTGTGGCGGTGGTGCGCCTCGATGATCTCGATGTCGTAGCCGGTCGACATGGCCTTGGCCGCCATTTCGAGCAGCTTGAAGGTGACGTTGACGCCCACGCTCATGTTGGGCGAGACCATGATCGCGATGTCCTTCGAGATCTCGGCGATTTCGGCCTTTTGCGCATCGCTGAAGCCGGTGGTGCCGATCACGGCCTGCACGCCAAGCTCACGGCAGATGGCCAGGTGCGCGAGCGTGCCTTCGGGGCGCGTGAAGTCGATGAGCACCTGCGCATCCTGCAGGCCGGTGCGCAGGTCGGAGACGATCGGCACGCCGCTCGTGAAGCCGAGGAAAGCGGCCGCGTCGGCGCCGATGGCGTCGCTGCCCGCCATGTCGAGAGCGCCGGCAAGGCGGCAATCCTGCGCCTCGCGCACCGCCTCGACCAGCATGCGGCCCATGCGGCCCGAGGCTCCTGCAATTGCAACGCGCCGGAGGGCGGGCGTGGAAGACTCGGAGATGGAAGAAGAAATGGATTCAGTCACGCAGGTTCAGCCTTTGAAATGGGGCATGGAGACCGGCACGCGCCCGCCTGACTCGGCGGGTGCGCCCGCCCTCGCTGGTTGGCGCGTGCTCAGCGCGCCGCTTCGAGCGGGGGATACGCCGCCGGCAGCGGCGGCAGGTTGGGGGCAGCAGCGGTGGCCTCGGCCTTCTTGCTGCTGTCTTCCTTGGGAGCGAATTTCTTCAGCTCTTCTTCCGTGGCTTCGAGCGGCGGAACCTTGCCGCTCTTCTTGCGGGTGTCGAGCGTGGCGACGAATTCTTCTTCGCTCGGCATGGGGTCGCCCTCGAAGCGGTCGAGCAGCTCGCCCTTGAAGAAGACCGTGAGGCGGCGTTCCTGCGGGTCGACGCCCTGGCGCTTGATGGTGAAGACGTAGTCCCAGCGGTCCTTGTGGAAGACGTCGGTCAGGAGGGAAGTACCGAGGATTTCACGCACTTGCTGGCGCGACATGCCGGGCTTGAGCGCCTCGACCTGTTCCTTGGACACGAAATTGCCCTGGACCACTTCGACCTTGTAGGGCGTGATGGCCGCAAGCGCACCCCGCGTGCGATCGCTGAAACCGCTGCAGGCGCTGAGGCAGAACGTCGCTGCGACGGCCGCGGCCAGCAGCCAGGGACGGCGTTGGAGAATGGCAGGCATGGGAGAAAAGAGGGGTAGCGATATGATCGGCCATTGTAGCGGCTGGCCCCTTGGGGGCCTGTCCGCAGACCGGGCGCAGGAACCATCATGGCCAATATCGACGAACTCAAGAATACCGGCCTCAAGGCCACATTGCCACGCCTGAAGATCCTGGAGATCTTCCAGACCGGCAGCCAGCGCCACATGACGGCCGAAGACGTGTTTCGCGTGCTTTTGAACGAGCACTCCGACATCGGCCTGGCCACCGTCTACCGCGTGCTGACGCAGTTCGAACAGGCCGGCATCCTCGAGCGCAGCCACTTCGAAAGCGGCAAGGCGGTGTACGAGCTCAACGAGGGCACGCACCACGACCACCTGATCTGCACGTCATGCGGCAAGGTGGAGGAGTTCTACGACGCCGAGATCGAGCGCCGCCAGCAGATGATTGCCAAGGACAAGGGCTGGATCCTGCAGGACCACGCCATGTCGCTGTACGGCCTCTGCGCCGATTGCGTCAGCAAGCGTTAGCCCCCCGGCTTTTCACTTCGCTTCGCTGCGTGTGACTCCACCCCCCGAGGGGGAGGCGCGGACCGCCTTGGGGCGGCCCGGCGGCGGCCGCATCGCTCGGTCAGTCCCCGTCGCGGCCGCTTTCCATGGCCTTGTGGTGGCGCGCCACGAAGTCGGCATAGGTGTCGATGCCGCGCAGCTGCAGGATCGAATTGCGCACCGCAGCCTCCACTAGCACGGCGATGTTCCGCCCGGCCACCACTTGGATGATGACCTTGCGCACCGGGATGCCCAGCACGTCCTGCGTGAGCGGCGCGGAAGGCATGCGCTCGTAGTCGCGCTCGAAGCTGTCGCGCCGCACCAGGTGCACGATGAGCTTGAGCCGCATCTTCCGGCGCACCGCCGTCTCGCCGAAGATCGCGCGGATGTCCAGCAGGCCGATGCCGCGCACTTCCAGCAGGTTCAGCAGCAGGTCGGGGCAGCGCCCTTCGATGGTGTTCTGGTTGATGCGGTAAAGATCGACCGCGTCGTCGGCCACCAGGCCGTTGCCGCGCGAAATCAGCTCCAGCCCGAGCTCGCTTTTGCCGAGCCCCGATTCGCCGGTGATCATCACGCCCATGCCCAGGATGTCCATGAACACGCCGTGCATCGAGGTGCGCTCGGCGAAATGCTTGGACAGGTACGCCCGCAGCAGATCGATCACGAAGGCCGACGACTCGCGGGTGGCAAACAGCGGCAACTGGGCGCGCTCGCAAATCGATAGCAACTCGTCCGGCGCGGCCTGCCCGTCGGCCAATACCAGCATCGGCGGCTCCAGCGTGACGATGCGGGCAATGCGCCGGGCGCAGTCTTCCTGGCTGCCGCGCGTCAGGTAGGCCACCTCGCGGGCCCCCAGGATCTGCACGCGGTACGGGTGGATGTAGTTGAGATAACCGACCAGGTCGGCCGCCGACTGCGCGCGGCTGATGACTTCGGGGTCGAATTGGCGTTCGGAGGCGCCGAGCCCTGCGAGCCACTCCCAGCGGAGCGAGCCGCGGAATTCCTCGAACATGGCATCGGCGCTGATGACGGTCGGCTTCATGCGTGCGGGAGATGGCGCTCAGCGCCTAGTGTTGGAGCAGGCCAGAATAACCCGGAACCGGCACTGCGGGGCCGCTGCTGCGGCACCTTGAGGGTGCGGAGAGCACCTCTACGCGACTTGCGTGGACTGCCAGCCGGCAATGAGCCCGTGCAGCGCGGCGGCGTCGGTGCTCGACTTGATCTGCTCGCGCAGGCCGGCGTCGCTCAGCAGCTCGGCAATTTCGGAGAGGATTTCAAGGTGCTTCTGGGTGGCCGCCTCGGGCACCAGCAAAAAGATGAGCAGGCCGACGGGCTGCTCGTCCGGCGCGTCGAACCCGATCGGATTTGCCAGCTGGAAGACGGCGGCCATCGGCGCCTTGAGGCCCTTGATGCGGCCGTGCGGAATGGCAACCCCGTGGCCGAGCCCGGTGGAGCCCAGGCGCTCGCGCGCAAACAGGCTGTCGGTGATCAGGGCACGGCCCAGGCCGTGAAGGCTCTCGAACAACAAGCCTGCTTCTTCGAAAGCACGCTTCTTGCTCGTAGCGTCAACGCTCACGAGGACTTGAGCGGGCGGCAGGATGGACGCGAGGCGATTCATGGTGGGTGCGGGGCGGGGGCGATTATGCACCTGCTTGGTAAAAACCCCCAGTCCGGTTACTTACTTTTTATCTACATGTTGTCCAGAGGCCCGTGGATCAAGGGCCGAAAAGACGTAATAAAAAGCAAAAGCCGCCCGAAGGCGGCTTGGTGCGGGCCGGCCGCAGCCGGCGCCCTGCCCTTACATCACGCGCTTGGGCGCCGCGTGATGGTGGTCTTGCAGGCGGTCCTTGTGGCGCACCACTTGCCGGTCGAGCTTGTCGACCAGCTCATCGACCGCGGCGTAGAGATCAGCGTGGCTCGATTCCGCGAACATGTCATTGCCTTTGACGTGAATGTTGCATTCCGCCTTTTGCCGGCGTTCCTTTTCCTTCTGCTTTTCCACCGTAAGGATCACCTTGACATCGACCACCTGGTCGAAATGCCGAGTGATCCGGTCCAGCTTGCTCGTGACGTAAGTGCGCAAGGCAGGTGTGACGTCGAGGTGATGACCGCTGATCGTCAAATTCATGAAAGACCTCCTGGAATTGACGGTTGGGGAAATGGCCAGCACTCCGGAATGAAGCGTGGCCGGCGACATACAGATGAAATGGGTGCGGGGGAGAGAAAGAGAAGAAGAGAAAGAGGAGAAGGTCGATTCACTATGCCCAAGCTGTCACGGTATTGCAATACCTGAGTTGCCCGGGGGGTCGCGCTGGCTCCTCGCCCGGTTACAGGCGAAATCTGACCTTGTCTTCAGTTCCAGGCGGCGCGCATGCGGTTGCGCAGGTCGATCACCGCGGCTGGCGGCGGCACGGCGGGCGGCCGCTCCGGCGGGGGCGGCCAGGTCTGTTGCTCGAAGCCCGCAAGGTCGCGCTCGGAAATGAAACGCGTGCGGTTGGCATAGAGATGCCGGTCGCCGCGCACGGCCTGCTGCGTGACGTAGAAGCGCTGCGGCACCAGCAAATGCAGGTGGTCGCGTGCGCGGGTCATCGCCACATAGAGCAGGCGCCGCTCCTCTTCGAGCTCGTGCGCGCTCTGCGCCACGTCGGCCGGCAGGCAACCGTCGACCACGTTGAGCACATGCACCGAGTTCCACTCCTGTCCCTTGGCCGAATGGATGGTCGAGAGGATCAGGTAGTCCTCGTCGAGCAACGGCGGCCCCGGGCGGTCGCTGGTGGCTTCGGGCGGATCGAGCGTGAGCTCGGTCAGGAAGCGCTCGCGCGAGCCGTAGCCCGCCGCAAGCCGCGCAAGCTGCTCGATATCGCCGCGCCGCACGCCCGAGGTGTCGTCATACAGCCGCTCCAGGTGCGGCAAGTACCAGCGAACCGCCAGGTCCACATCGGCGGGCCATGGCAGCGAGGGCGTGCGCAGCGCGGCATACGCCTCCGCGAACACCGTCCACTCGGCGCGCGCCGCGGCCGGCGGCACGAAGTCGCGCACGGCCGCGGCCGGGTCGGCCGCCTGGTCCATGGCGTCGAGCAGCCGTGCGCCGGTGGCGGGGCCGATGCCCGGAATGAGCTGCGTCACGCGAAACCCCGCCATGCGCCCGCGGGGGTTTTCGGCGAAGCGCAGCACCGCGAGCAAGTCTTTGACGTGCGAGGCCTCGAGGAACTTGAGGCCGCCGTATTTCACGAACGGAATGTTGCGGCGCGCCAATTCGAGCTCGAGCGGCGCGCTGTGCGTGGAGGTGCGAAAAAGCACCGCTTGCGACTTGAGCGCGAGGCCGCCTTCGCGGTGCTCCAGCACCTTGTCGGCCACCCACACGGCTTGCTGTGCCTCGTCGGGCACCAGCACCAGTTGCGGCCGGCCCGCGGACGGCTTGTCGGTCCAGAGCGTCTTGGCATGCCGTTCGGCGGCTTGCGCGATGACCCGGTTCGAGACGTCGAGGATCGGCTGCGTCGAGCGGTAGTTGCGCTCCAGCGTGACGACGCGCGCAGCCTGCGAAAACTGTGAGGGAAAGTCGAGGATGTTACGGACCGTTGCGCCCCGAAAAGAGTAGATCGACTGCGCATCGTCGCCCACCACCGTCACGCCGCGTCCGTCGGGTTTGAGCGCAAGAAGAATCGAGGCCTGGAGCAGGTTGGTGTCCTGGTATTCATCGACCAGTACGTGGTCGAAGCGCGCGCCGATCAGGTCGGCCAGCGCAGGCTCCGCCACCATTCCGGCCCAGTAGAGCAACAGGTCGTCGTAGTCGAGCACGTTCTGCTGCTGCTTGGCTTCCACGTAGGCGCCGAACAGGCGCTTGAGCTCGGCTTCCCACTCGGCGCACCAGGGAAAGGCTTCGGACAGCACCTGGGCCAGCGGCGCCCGCGTGTTGACGCAACGCGAGTAGATCGAAAGACACGTGCCCTTGCGCGGAAAGCGGTTCACGCTGGTCGACAGGCCGAACTCGTGGCGCACCAGGCCCATCAGGTCTTCGGCGTCGCCCCGGTCGTGAATGGTGAAGTTGTCGTTCAAGCCGATGTGGGCGGCGTATTCGCGCAGCAAGCGCGCGCCGATGCCGTGGAAAGTGCCGGCCCAGGGCAGCGCCGGCGGCTTTTCGGACTTGAGCCCCAGCACGCGCGCCAGCACCTGGCCCGCGCGGCGCTCCATCTCTTGTGCGGCGCGGCGCGAAAAGGTCAGGAGCAGCAGGCGCTGCGGATCGACGCCGCCGGCGATCAGGTGCGCCACACGGTGCGCCAGGGTGCTGGTCTTGCCGGAGCCCGCACCGGCAATCACCAGTAGCGGACGCTCGTCGCGGCCGACCAGGGTGCCCACGCCATGCTCGACCGCGGCGCGCTGCTCGTCGTTGAGCGCGCCAAGCGCGGCGGCCAGGCGCTCGGCCTGCGTGGCACCGGGGGCAGAAAAAACGGGGAGCGCAGCGGTCTGCATGCCCGTGACTTTACTGTATGTCCATCCAGATCGGCGAGGCTGCCGTCATATGGCCGATGACATAATCGCGCCTCGCTGCAACTGGAGACCGCACCATGGAAACCGCCCCGTCTCGGCAGCTTTCAACTCCCCTCTGACGCCTGCTTGCCGGGCCTGGGATTTGAAAGCGCCCCTCCCTCGCCCCATCGCCTCAGTCATTTCACGGGAGTGAGCCATGCTCAATATATTTACGCTCGCCAACGGTCGCCTCGTCCAGGAAGAGATCGAATCGCTGGAGGAGCTTTCCAAGTTCCAGCCGATCTGGGTCGACCTCGAATCGCCCACGCTCGAGGAAAAGCGCTGGATCAAGCAGTACTACGGCCTCTCGATTCCCGAAGACGCGATGGACGAGGACATCGAGGAATCGGCGCGCTTCTATGAAGAAGACAACGGCGAGCTGCACATCCGCTCCGACTTTCTCATCGACGACGACGAAGACCCGCGCTCGGTGCGCGTGGCGTTCATCCTGAACCAGCACAACACCGAGCTTCGCAGCCGCGGCGTGCTGTTCTCGATTCACGACGAAGACGTGCCGGTGTTCCGCCTGCTGCGCATGCGTGCGCGCCGCGCGCCGGGGCTGATCGAAGACGCGAAGGAAGTGCTGCTCAAGCTGTTCGACGCCGACGCCGAATACTCGGCCGACACGCTCGAGAACATCTACGACGAGCTGGAGATTGCCGGCAAGAAGGTGCTCGAAGGCAACGTGAGCGACGAGCTGGCCGGCGAGGTGCTGGGCGCCATTGCGCGGCAGGAAGACTTGAACGGCCGCATCCGCCGCAACGTGATGGACACGCGCCGCGCGGTGAGCTTCATGATGCGCAGCCGAATGCTCAATGCCGAACAGTTCGAAGAGGCCCGTCAGATCCTGCGCGACATCGAGTCGCTGGACAACCATACGGCCTTCCTGTTCGACAAGATCAACTTCCTGATGGATGCGACCGTCGGTTTCATCAACATCAACCAGAACAAGACCATCAAGATCTTCTCGGTGGCGAGCGTGGCGCTGCTGCCGCCCACGCTGATCGCGAGCATCTACGGCATGAACTTCAAGTTCATGCCCGAGCTCGACTGGTCGCTGGGCTATCCGTATGCGCTAGCGCTGATGGCGGCCAGCGCGCTGGTGCCGATGTGGTACTTCCGCCGGCGCGGCTGGCTCAAGTAGCTCAAGTAGCAGCGGGCGCTTCGCCGGAAGGCGGCAGCGCAGCCAGCCACGCGCCGATCAGCGCGAGGCTGTAGCGGCTCGCCACCTCGACGACAAAGCGCGCGAAGTCGCCATGCGCCGCATCGTCGGCGCGGTCCGAGATGGTGCGCATGGCCGCGAACGGCACGCCGTAGTCGTGGCACACCTGCGCCATCGCGGCGCCTTCCATTTCCACCGCCAGTGCATCGGGAAGATCCCGTCGCAATGCTTCGCTTTCGGCCGTGGTCGATACGAAGCGGTCACCGCTCACCAGCAGGCCGCGATGGACCCTGGGCGCTTCAATGCCGAACTCGTCGAGCGCCTGCCGGCCGATCAATGCAGCCGGATCGCTCAGCACCTCCGCCGCCACGACAGAAAGCGCGTCGGCGATGGCCGCATCGGCCGTGAAGCGCGCCATGCCCATGAGCGGCACTTCGTACTTCGGAAAGATCGGCGAGGCATCGAGGTCGTGCTGCAGCAGTTCCGACGCGACCACCACGTCGCCCACGTTCACGCCGGGCGCAAGCCCGCCGGCAACGCCCGTGAACACGATGGCCCGCACGCCGAAGCGTTCGAGCAGCACCGTGGCCGTGACCGCCGCGGCCACCTTGCCGATGCGCGACAGCACCGCAACCACCGGCTGGCCGTGCAAATGGCCGATCCAGAAGTCGCGCCCCGCCGCGCGCACGCGCTGCTCGTCGGGCATCTGCGCAAGGAGCGCGCTCAGCTCCTCATGCATGGCTGCGACGATGGCAACGGGTGCGCTCATCGGCTACTTGATGTCCACGCCGTAGAAGGTGTGGCGGCCGAACGGGCTGAGCTTGAAGTCGACCACTTCCTTGCGCACCGGCTTCAGCTGCACCGCATGCGCGATGGTGAACCATGGCGCCTGCTCCTTGAAGATGACTTGCGCCTTCTTGTAGAGCGCATCGCGGTCGGCCTGCTTGGTTGCGGTCTTGGCCTTCAGCACGAGGTCTTCGTAGGGCTGGTAGCAGAACTTGGAGATGTTGCTGCCGCTCGCCGATTGCGCCGAGGCGCAACCCAGCAGCGTGTAGAGGAAGTTGTCCGGGTCGCCGTTGTCGCCGGTCCAGCCCAGCATGCCCATCTGGTGCTCGCCGGCCTGCAGGCGCTTGCGGTACTCGCCCCATTCGAAGCTCTTGATCTCGGCCTTGACGCCGATCTTGGCAAGGTCGGCCTGCATCAGCTCGGCGATGCGCTTCGCATTCGGGTTGTAGGGGCGCTGCACCGGCATGGCCCAGAGGTCGGTGCTGAAGCCATCGGCCAGGCCGGCTTGCGCCAGCAGTTTCTTGGCGGCTTCAGGGTCATACCCGTCGTCCTTGGTCGCGTCGTTGTAGGACCACATGGTCGGCGGAATCGGGTTCTTCGCGGCCACGCCCGTCGACAGGTACACGCCGTCGATGATGGCCTTCTTGTTGATGGCCATGTTGATGGCCTTGCGCACGCGCACATCGTCGAAGGGCTTCTTCGTGGTGTTGTACGACAGGTAGCCCACGTTGAGGCCCGGCTGCTCGAGCAACTGCACGTTCGGGTCCTTGCGGATGGCGTCCAGGTCGGCCGGGTTCGGGTACGGCATCACGTGGCACTCGCCCTTCTGCAGCTTGGCCCAGCGCACCGAGGCATCGGGCGTGATCGCGAACACCAGGTCGTCGATCTTGGCCTTGCCGCCCCAATACTGCGGAAAGGCCTTGAAGCGGATGACCGCATCCTTCTGGTACTGCACCAGGTAGAACGGGCCGGTGCCGATCGGGTCCTGGTCGACCTTCTCGGGCGTGCCCGCCTTCAGCATGGCAATGGCGTATTCCTTCGACTGGATGCCCGCGTACTGCATTGCAAGGTTGGCAAGGAACGGCGCCTCGGCCTTGTTGAGCACGATCTTCACCGTGTACTCGTCGATGCGATCAACCGACTTCAGCAGCTTGGGCATGCCCATGTCGTTGAAGTAGGAGTGGTTCTGGCTCGTGACCTTGAAGAACGGGTCGCTCTCCTTCCACTGCCGCTCGAGCATGAAGATGAAGTCGTCGGCGTTGAAGTCGCGCGTCGGCTTGAAGCTCTTGCTGGTGCTGTGCCACTTCACGCCCTTGCGCAGGTGAAAGGTGTACTGCGTGCCGTCGGCAGAGATGTCCCATTTTTCGGCCAGGCCGGGCACGACCTTGGTGCCGCCGCGTTCGAATTCGACGATGGTGTTGTAGACCTGCGTGGTCACGTCGAACGAGGTGCCGGTGGTGTTCACGCCCGGATAGAAGTTCTCGGGGCTGCCCTCCGAACAATAGACGAGCGTCTTGGCGGACACGGCTCCGCCGGCCAGGGTGAGCACGGCGAGGGCCGTCGGCGCGAGCAGCGCGGCGAGCTTTCGCGAATGGCGCGAAACGAATGGCTGGGTCTTCATGGGAACTCCTTCAGGCACGGTGGAAGAGAACTAGAGATTCGTCGCCACGGGCGCGGCGAACGGCGGAGACAACGGCACATCGGCGCGAACCGGGGGCGAGCCGTCGAGAAACTTCTCGGCGTAGTGGCAGGCCACCAGCCGCTCGTCGAGCGCGCGCAGCAAGGGCCGCTCCTCGCGGCAGCGCTGCGTCACATGCGGGCAGCGGGTGCTGAAGACGCAGCCCGTGGGCGGGTTGAGCGGCGAAGGCAGCTCGCCCTTGAGCACGATGCGCTGGCTGCTGAGACCGGGCGTGGAAGCAAGCAGCGCCTGCGTGTAAGGGTGCAGCGGCCGCGCAAAGATGCGCGCCTTGGGGCCCTGCTCCACCGCATGGCCGAGGTACATCACCAGCACATCGTGCGCAATGTGCCGCACCACGCCGAGGTCGTGCGAGATAAAGAGATAGGCCAGGCCGAGCTCGGCCTGCAGGTCGGCCAGCAGGTTCAGCACCTGCGCCTGAATCGACACGTCGAGCGCCGACACCGGCTCGTCGGCCACCAAGAGGCGCGGCTCCAGCATGAGCGCGCGTGCAATGGCAATGCGCTGGCGCTGGCCGCCGGAGAACATGTGGGGATAGCGGTTCGCGTACTCGGGCCGCAGGCCCACGCGCGCCAGCATGTCGCGGGCCTTGGCGGCGCGCTCCGGCTTGCCAAGGCTCGTGTTGATGGCGAGCGGGTCCTCCAGCACGGTCGATATCTTCTTGCGCGGATTGAGCGACCCATAGGGGTTCTGGAACACCAGCTGCACGGCCTGCCGCAGCTCGCGCCGCTGGTCGGGCTGGGGGCTCACCGCGTCATGACCGACCAGCGTGAGCTGCCCGGCCGTCGGTTTTTCGATCAGCGCGACCATGCGCGCGAGCGTGGACTTGCCGCAGCCCGATTCGCCGACCACCGCCAGCGTGCGGCCGCGCTCGATGCGAAAGGAAATATCGCCGACGGCGCGCAACTGCGCCGGCGGGCGGAACAGGCCGCGACGCACGTCGTAGGTGCGTTGCAGGTTGCGCGCCTCCACGACGACGTCGCCCGGCAGCGCGCTCACGACAATGCCTCCACCACCTTGGGCCGGTCCGCCTCGATGGCCGCCATGCGCCCCGGCTCGCCGAGCGGAAAGTGGCAGCGCACCTGCGCGCCTGGCTGCGATGCCGCCGCACGCAGCGCCGGCCGCACGTTGCAGGCCTTCGTCGTCACGTAGCTGCAGCGCGGCGCAAAGAGGCAGCCCTCCGGACGGTCGTGCACGCCCGGCACCACGCCTGCGATGGTGGCCAGCCGTCCCTCGGGCACGGCGCGTTCGGGCAGCGCGGCCAGCAGGGCCTCGGTGTACGGGTGCTGCGGATTTGCGAAGAGGCGATCCACGCGCTGCTGCTCCATGACCTGGCCCGCATACATCACCGCAATGCGCTGCGCCATTTCGCTGACCACGCCCATGTTGTGCGTGATGAGCACCAGCGCCATGCCGCGCTCTTTCTGCAGTTCGCGCAGCAGGTCCAGGATCTGCGCCTGGATGGTCACGTCGAGCGCGGTGGTCGGCTCGTCGGCAATCAAGAGGCGCGGGTTGCAGGCAATGGCCATCGCAATCATCACGCGCTGGTTCATGCCGCCCGAAAGCTGGTGCGGATAGCTGCCCAGGCGCGACGAGGCGGCGGGTATGCCGACCTGCTCGAGCAACTCGGTTGCGCGTTTCCTTGCGGTGCGCTTGTCCAGATGCAGGTGCAGCCGCAGCGTTTCCATGAGCTGGAAGCCGATGGTGAAGCAGGGGTTGAGACTGGTGGTCGGCTCCTGGAAGATCATCGCGACTTCCTTGCCGACCAGCGTGCGGCGCGCCTTGTCGGAAATGCCGAGCAACTCCTTGCCCGCAAAGCGCATGTGGTCCGCGCGCACGCGACCCGGAAAGCCGACGAGGCCCATCAGCGCCATCATCGTCACGCTCTTGCCCGAGCCCGATTCGCCGACGATGCCGAGCACCTCGCCTTCCTCGAGCGAAAGGCTCACGCCGTCGACCGCGTGCAGCACGCCGCCCTGGGTGGGAAATTCGACGTGCAGGTCCTTGATGTCCAGGAGCATGTTCATCTCTTGAGCTTCGGGTCGAGCGCGTCGCGCAGGCCGTCGCCGAGCAGGTTGAAGGCCAGCACGGCCGCAAGAATCGCCAGGCCCGGAAAGGTGACGACCCACCAGGCGCGCAGCACGAACTCGCGCGCGTCGGCCAGCATCGTTCCCCATTCGGGCGAAGGCGGCTGCGCGCCGAGGCCGATGAAGCCCAGCGCCGCCGCGTCGAGGATGGCGGTGGAGATGCCGAGCGAAGCCTGCACGATCAGCGGCGCCGCGCAGTTGGGCAGCACTTCGCGGAACATCAGCCGCAGCGTGCCGGCGCCGCTCACGCGCGCGGCGGTCACATAGTCGCGCGAGATCTCGGCAATGACCGCCGCGCGCGTGATACGCACGTAATGCGGCAGCACGACGATGGCCACCGCGACCATGGCATTGATCAGCCCCGGCCCGAGAATCGCGACGATCACGATGGCCATCAGCAGGCTGGGCATCGTGAGCACGATGTCCATCATCCGCATGATCGCGATCTCCAGCACGCCGCGAAAGAAGCCCGCGACCAGCCCGAGCACCACGCCGACGACCACCGACAGCGCCACCACCGCGACGCCAATGGACAGCGAGAGGCGTGCGCCGTACATCAGCCGCGAAAGAATGTCGCGCCCGATGGCGTCGGTGCCCAGCAGATAGCTCACGGAGCCGCCCTGCTGCCATGCCGGCGGCAGCAGGAAGACGGCGCTGTTGGTCTCGTTGGGCGCATGCGGCGCGATCCACGGCGCAAACAGCGCGACGAACAACAGCAGGACGATGGTGGCAAGGCCGATCACCGCGCCGCGGTTGGCCGAGAAGGCCGTCCAGAACTCGCGCCAGGGGCCGGGGGGTGCCGAGCCCCCTGCACTGCTTGAAACTGCGTGTGTCGTTGCCATTGGGATCAGTCAGTGCCGGATGCGTGGATTGATGACGCCATAGGTCACGTCGACCAGCAGGTTGATCAGCATCACGATGCCGCCGAGCAGCAGCATGCCGCCCTGCAGCACCGGATAGTCGCGCCGCCCGATGGCCTCGATGAGCCACTTGCCGACGCCGGGCCAGGAGAAGATGGTCTCGGTGAGAATCGCCCCCGTAAAGAGCACGCCCACCTGCAGGCCGATGACAGTGACCACCGGGATCAGCGCATTGCGCAGCGCGTGCAGCCCCACCACCCGAAACCGCGAAAGGCCCTTGGCGCGCGCGGTGCGAATGTAGTCTTCGCCAAGCACCTCGAGCATGGCCGAGCGCGTCATGCGCGCAATGACCGCGAGCGGCACGGTGCCGAGCACGATGGCCGGAAGAATCAGGTGATGCAGCGCGGACCAGAAGGCATCGGTCTCGCCGGCACGCAGCGCATCGATCAGCAGAAAGCCGGTCTGCGGCTCGACGAAATACTGCACCGAGATGCGGCCTGAAACGGGTGTCCACCCCAGCTGCACCGAGAAGAACAGGATCAGCAGCAGCCCCCACCAGAAGATCGGCATCGAATAGCCGGTGAGCGACGTGGCCATCACGCCGTGGTCGAAGATGGAGTTGCGCCGCACCGCCGCAAGAATGCCGGCCGGAAGCCCCAGCAGCAGCGCGAAGGCAATTGCGCACACGCCGAGTTCCATCGTGGCGGGGAACAGCGCCAGGAACTCGCTCATCACCGATTCCTGCGTGATGAGCGATTTGCCGAGATCGCCCTGCAGCACACGGCCGATGTAGATGCCGTATTGCACGATCACCGGCTCGTCGAAGCCGTAAGCCGTGCGCAGCTGTGCGTGGCGCGCGGGGTCGATCCCGCGCTCGCCGGCCATGGTTTCAATGGGGTCGCCCGGCACCAGCCGGATGAGAAAGAAGGCAAGCAGCGTCATGCCGATGAAGGTCGGCACCAGCAAGCTCACGCGCGTGAGTAGGAAGCGAAGCATCGACCCGCAATATGCAAGATCGATGCCGCCGCCCTACCCGGGCCGAACCCTTACTTTTTGGCGTCGCGCAACTCGCGCCGCAGGATCTTTCCTACAGGCGTCTTTGGCATGTCGGTGCGGAACTCCACGATCCTCGGCTGCTTGTAACCCGTTAGGTTTGCTTTGCAGTATTCGCGAACCTGCGCTTCGGTCAGCGAAGGGTCCTTCTTGACGATCACGAGCTTGACGGCCTCGCCGGTCTTCTCGTCGACGATGCCGACTGCCGCGCATTCGAGCACGCCCGGAATCTGCGCCACCACGTCTTCGACCTCGTTCGGGTACACGTTGAAGCCCGACACCAGGATCATGTCCTTCTTGCGGTCGACCACCTTGAAGTAGCCGCGCTCGTCGACCATGCCGATGTCGCCGGTCTTGAAGTAGCCGTCGGCCGTCATGACCTTGGCGGTTTCGTCGGGCCGCTGCCAGTAGCCTGCCATGACCTGCGGGCCCTTGATCGCGATTTCGCCCGGCTGGCCCGGCGGCACTTCGCGGCCCTCGTCGTCGAGTAGCTTGAGCGAGGTGCTCGGCAGCGGCAGGCCGATGGTGCCGGTGTAGGCCTTGCTGTCGGTCGGGTTGCAGGTGGCCGAAGGCGAGGTTTCGGAAAGGCCATAGCCTTCGCAGATGGGGCAACCGGTTTTCTCGAGCCAGAGCTTCGCCACCGCGGCCTGCACAGCCATGCCGCCGCCCACCGAGACCTTGAGGTTCTTCCAGTTGACGGTGTTGAAGTCAGGATGGTTGGCCAGCCCGTTGAACAGCGTGTTGACGGCCGGGAAGGTGTGGATCGTGTGCTTGGAGAGTTCCTTGAGCACGCCCGCCAGGTCGCGCGGGTTGGGAATAAGGATGAGCTTGCCGCCCGTGCGCATGCTCAGCATCATGCCCACCGTAAAGGCGAAGATGTGATACAGCGGCAGCGCGCAGACGCCGGTGGGCTGCTCGCCGGCCGGCACCTGCGCCATGGCCGGCTCGTTCCAGGCCTCGGACTGCAGCACGTTCGCGATCACGTTGCGGTGCAGCAGCACGGCGCCCTTCGACACGCCCGTGGTGCCGCCGGTGTACTGCAGCACGGCCACGTCGTCGGGGCCGATGACCGGCACCTGAAGCGTGCGGCTCGCGCCCTGGTCGAGCGCATCGTTGAAGCGCACCGCGCCCGGCAAGCTGAACTGGGGCACCAGCTTCTTGACGTTGCGCACCACGTAGTTGACGAGCGCGCCCTTCAGAAACCCGAGCCGGTCGCCCATGGCCGCCAGCACGATGTGCTTGATGGGCGTGGCCGCGATGCACTGCTGCAGCGTGGTGCCGAAGTTTTCCATGATGACGATCGCCTTGGCACCCGAATCCTTGAGCTGGTGCTCGAGTTCGCGCGGCGTGTACAGCGGGTTCACGTTCACCAGGATCAGGCCGGCGCGCAGGATGGCCGCCACCGCAATCGGGTACTGCGGGCAGTTGGGCATCATGACCGCGACGCGGTCGCCCTTGGCCAGCGCCAGGCCTTGCAGGTAGGCCGCGAAGGCCCTGCTGAGCTTGTCGGTCTCCCCGTAGCTCACGTCCTTGCCCATGAAGCTGTAGGCCGTGCGGTCGGCGTACTTGGTAAAGCTCTCTTCCATGAGCGCCACCAGCGACGGGTACTGGGAAGGATCGATATCGGCAGGCACGCCTTGTGGGTAGCTGCCCAGCCAGGGACGATCGGTCATGGATGTGTCTCCTCCAAAAATCGAGTATTTGAAAAACGAAAACGGCGCACTTGATGGCGCCGCGATGATCTGGCCCGCACTGCGCGGGCGCGGAACCTTTGGCCTATTCGATGGCCTTGCCCATATCTTCCACTACTTTTTTCGCATCGCCAAAGACCATCATCGTTTTGTCCATGTAGAAGAGCTCGTTGTCCAGGCCGGCATAGCCCGCCGCCATGGAGCGCTTGTTCACGATCACCGTCTTGGCCTTGTAGGCTTCGAGAATGGGCATGCCGTAGATCGGGCTGCCCTTGGTGTGGGCGGCCGGGTTCACCACGTCGTTGGCGCCCAGGATGATGGCCACGTCGGCCTGGCCGAATTCACCGTTGATGTCTTCCATCTCGAACACCTGGTCGTAAGGCACTTCGGCCTCGGCCAGCAGCACGTTCATGTGGCCCGGCATGCGGCCCGCCACCGGGTGAATGGCGTACTTCACGGTAATGCCCTTCTCGGTGAGCTTTTGCGCCAGCTCCTTCACCGCATGCTGCGCGCGTGCCACCGCCAGGCCGTAGCCCGGCACGATGACCACGGTCTCGGCATTGCCCAGCACAAAAGCCGCGTCGTCCGCGCTGCCGCTCTTGACCGGCCGCTGCTCCTTCGCGCCGCCCGTGGCCGCAGCCGCGTCGCCGCCGAAGCCGCCCAGGATCACGTTGAAGAACGAGCGGTTCATGGCCTTGCACATGATGTAGCTCAGGATCGCGCCCGAAGAGCCCACCAGCGAACCGGCCACGATCAGCATCGCGTTGTTCAGGCTGAAGCCGATGCCCGCCGCCGCCCAGCCGGAGTAGCTGTTGAGCATCGACACCACCACCGGCATGTCGGCGCCGCCGATCGGAATGATGATGAGCACGCCCATCACGAAAGCCAGCGCCAGCATCGCGAAGAAGGCGGGCCAGCTTTCGGTGAACATGAACACCAGGCCCAGGCCGATGGTGGCCACGCCGAGCACCAGGTTCAGCATGTGCTGGCCGGCAAACTGCACCGGCGCGCCCTGGAACAGGCGGAACTTGTACTTGCCCGACAGCTTGCCGAAGGCGATGACCGAGCCGCTGAAGGTGATGGCGCCGATGGCCGCGCCCAGGAACAGCTCGAGCCGGTTGCCCGCGGGAATCATTTCGCCCTTGGGCGTGATGTTGAAGGCGTAGGGCTCGGCCACGGCCGCCACCGCGATGAACACCGCGGCCAGGCCGATCATGCTGTGCATGAAGGCGACCAGCTCGGGCATCTTGGTCATCTCGACCTTGTTGGCCATGTAGGCACCCAGGCCGCCGCCCAGCACCAGCGCAACCAGCACGTAGCCCAGGCCGGTGAGATTGCCGCCCGCCAGCTTGTAGATGAGCGCACCGGTCGTCAGCACGGCAATGGCCATGCCGGTCATGCCGAAGATGTTGCCGCGGATCGAGGTGGTGGGATGGGACAGGCCCTTCAGGGCCTGGATGAAGCAGATGCTGGCAACGAGGTACAGCAGCGTGACGAGATTCATGCTCACTTGGCGACTCCCTCTTCAGCCTTGGGTGCGGCCTTCTTTTCTTTCTTCTTGAACATCTCGAGCATGCGCCGCGTGACGAGGAAGCCGCCGAAGACGTTCACCGCGGCAAGCGCCACCGCCAGCACGCCCATGGTCTTGCCCAGGCCGGTTTCGGTGAGCGCCGCCGCGAGCATGGCGCCCACGATCACGATGGCCGAGATCGCGTTGGTCACCGCCATGAGCGGCGTGTGCAGCGCGGGCGTCACCGTCCACACCACGTGGTAGCCCACGTAGATGGCCAGCACGAAGATGATCAGGTTGATGACTGTGTGGGAAACGATGTCCATGGGTTCTTCTCCTCGTTCGAACGCTGGGGGGCCGCTTACTTCTTCGTGACCTGGCCGTCGTGCGCAACGCGGCAGGCGGCGACGATGTCGTCCTCGAGGTCGATCTTGAGCGCGCCCTCCTTGGTGACGATGAGCTTGAGGAAGTCCAGCACGTTGCGCGCATAGAGCGCCGACGCATCGGCCGCCACCAGCGCAGGAAGATTGGTTTCGCCCACGATGGTCACGCCGTGCTTCACCACCGTGCGGTCGGCCTCCGACAGCAGGCAGTTGCCGCCCACGCCGTCCGGACCTTTGCCGGCGGCGATGTCGACGATCACCGAGCCCGGCTTCATGGACTTGACCATGTCCTCGGTGATGAGCGTGGGTGCCGCGCGCCCGGGAATGAGCGCGGTGCTGATGACGATGTCGGCCAGCGCCACGCGCTTGGCCACCTCGACCTGCTGGCGCGCGAGCCAGCTCGCGGGCATGGGCTTGGCATAGCCGCCGACGCCCACCGCAGCTTCCTTCTCTTCGTCGGTGTCGTAGGACACCTCGATGAACTTGCCGCCGAGCGATTCGATCTGCTCCTTCACGCTCGGGCGCACGTCGGAAGCTTCGATGACCGCGCCCAGGCGCTTGGCGGTGGCAATCGCCTGCAGGCCGGCCACGCCCACGCCCAGGATGACCACGCGCGCCGCCTTCACGGTGCCGGCGGCGGTCATCAGCATGGGGAAGAAGCGCTGGTATTTGTCGGCCGCCATGATCACGGCCTTGTAGCCCGCAATGTTGGCCTGCGAGCTGAGCACGTCCATGCTCTGGGCCCGGGTGGTGCGCGGTGCGGCTTCGAGCGCAAAGGCGGTGAGCCCGGCCGTGGCCAGCCGCTGCAGGCCGGCGGCATCGAAGGGGTTCAGCATGCCGATGACGACGGTGCCCGGCTTCATCAACGCGGCTTCGGCGTCGTTCGGCGAGCGCACCTTGAGCACCATGTCGGCCCCGAAGGCGCCCGCCACGTCGGTGATTTCAGCGCCGGCCGCAATGTAGGCGGCATCGGTGACGCTGGCTGCAACGCCGGCTCCGGACTGCACGCGAATGGTGTGCCCCGCAGTGACAAGTTTCTTCACCGTCTCGGGTGTAACGGCCACACGGGTTTCGCCGGCCGTCGTTTCGGCAGGCACGCCTATCAGCATAGAGATCTCCTCAGGGCAAGGGCAACACGGAACGCGGGCAGAGCTTACAGCAAGATTACGGCCATCACTGTCGCCTGAATCGCAGTATCTATTGGCTCTTGATGACCGTGATCATTGCGTTTGTAGCTACATAAATGCTAGCGGCGTCGCGCTCCGGAAACCTCGCCGCCCATTTGCGCCGCTCGTCGGCGTGACGACACTGCTGCTTTTTTGGGCAGGTCTCGCGCCTGCCGGATCGCCTGGAGCCCGCAAGGCAAAGCGAAAGGCGCGGCCAGCCACTCAAAACGCCGATATGTTTTCAATTGTTCTCAACTGCTCCCAGTTTGCGGGGAAAGAGTCCAATAACGTGCATTAATTGGACGCAACCTTTATTACCCCAGACGCAGATAGATACACTTCTTTCTCGACAGCACTCAGAGGCTGGCATGGTCGGCAGAAGGGGATGGAATGCGTATTGCAGTACTTGATCACGAGCCTGATCAGCTTCAACTGATCAACCAGGCAATGGCGGGGTTCGGGCACGAATGCCACCCCTACACCGAAGGACGAACACTGCTGCAGGCCCTGCGCCGGCAAACCTTCGATCTGCTGATTCTCGATTGGGGGCTGCCCGACATCCGGGGCATCGACGTGGTGAAGGCCGTGCGCAACGAGCTCAAGAGTCGCCTGCCTATTCTTTTCGTCAATGCCCAGCGCGACGACCCCGACGTGGTCGAAGGGCTCAATGCCGGCGCCGACGACTTCATGGCCAACCCCGACCGCGCCAGGGAACTCGAAGCCCGCGTCAACGCCCTGCTGCGCCGCTCGTACCCCGCCCAGCACGAAGCCGAACTGGTGTTCGGCGACTATCACTTCTATCCGCCCTCGCGCATCCTCAAGGTCAAGGGCGTGCAGGTCGACCTGAAGAACCGCGAGTACGAACTGGCCCTGTTCCTGTTCCAGAACCTGGGCCGCCTGCTGTCGCGCGAATACCTGCACGAGGCCGTGTGGGGACTTGGCGTGGAAGCGCTCTCGCGTTCGCTAGACACCCATATCTCGCGCCTGCGAACCAAGCTGGCCTTGCGCCCGTCGAGCGGATTCCTGCTGCTGGCCATCTACGGCATGGGCTATCGGCTGGAAACCGTCGAGCCGAACACCCGTTCCAGCAGTCTCGCCCGGTAGGCCGCCAACGGTTTGCCGTGCCGTATCGGCGGTGCGGGTAGCGTCGGATCTGACCGGCGGGGAATCTCCGCGGGGATACTGTCTCCAACCGCTTCATTCCCCCGCCGTACCAGAAATGAAGCCAATGCACCCCACAACCCGGCTGCTGCTGACCGCTGCAGTGCTTTGGAGCCTTCTCGTCGGTGCCGCGGCTGCGCAGGACGTGGAGGCCAGCGACATGGTGCAGGGCGGCATGCAGGCCATCCAGATGATCGACCAGGGCAAGGCCGAGGAACTCTGGTCCGGCGCCACCCAGGCCACCCGAAAACGCGTGACCCGCACCGACTTTGTAGCCAAGCTTTCCAAGAGCCGTTCGCCGCTCGGTGCGCCTTTGCAGCGAACCTGGGTCGCAGTCAACCGGCAGGCCGTGGCCGACCCGGACACCGACACGGCCGGCCAATATGTCAGCATCGAGTACGAGACCCGTTTCAGCAACAAGCCGGATGGCACCGTGCGCGAACTCGTGAGCTTTCACCTGGATCGCGATCGCATCTGGCGCTTCAGCAGCTACGTGCTGCGCTAGAAAAACCATTGCAATGACGACTCCGCGCTGGAAACCCAATGTCACCGTGGCCGCAGTGATCGAGCAGAACGGCCGCTTTCTGCTGGTCGAGGAACAGACGGCCCAAGGGCTCCGGCTCAACACGCCGGCCGGGCACCTCGACCCCGGCGAGTCGCCCGTCGAGGGCTGCGCCCGCGAAACGCTGGAAGAAACCGCTCACGCCTTCACGCCCACCGCGCTGATCGGCATCTACATGGCGCGCTCGAGCCACCGCACCGGCAGCAAGGAAGACGTGACCTACATGCGCTTTGCCTTTGCCGGGACGCTCGGTGCGGAAGAAGCCGGCCGGCCGCTGGACGAAGGCATTGTCCGCACCGTGTGGATGAGCGCCGATGAAATCCGCGCCAGCGTGCCGCGCCACCGCAGCCCGCTGCTCTTGCAGTGCGTCGAAGACTATCTGGCCGGCAAGCGGTATCCGCTCGATCTGATCCACGTGGACGAATCGGTGCGCTGACAAACGGCGCTGCGCACTGCGGCAGGCGAATCAGACGATGACGCCGCCCCCGAGGCAGCGCTCGCCGTCGTAGAGCACGGCCGATTGGCCGGGCGTGACAGCCCACTGCGGTTCGTCGAAGCGCAGGCTGAAGTCCGCTTCGCTACCGGCATCCTCCACGCTGGCCATGTCGCAGGCCGCATCGGCCTGACGGTAGCGCGCCTTCGAGCCATAGCTGCCCGGCGCGGGCGCCTCGCCGGAAACCCAGCTCGCATCGCCCGCCGTGAGCGCGGAAGACAGCAGCCAGGGATGGTCATGGCCCTGCACCACCCACAACGTGTTCTTCTCGACGTCCTTGCGCGCCACGAACCACGGCGAGTGGTCGCCCGATCCGCGCTGCGCCCCCTTGTCCTTGACGCCGCCGATGCCGAGCCCCTGCCGCTGGCCCAGCGTGTAGAAGCTCAGGCCCTGGTGCTCTCCGAGCTTGCGTCCGCGGTCGTCCTTGATCGGCCCCGGCTCCTTGGAGATGTAGCGGTTCAGGAACTCGCGGAACGGCCGTTCGCCGATGAAGCAGATACCGGTCGAATCCTTCTTCTTCGCGTTGGGCAGGCCGATTTCTTCCGCGATGCGGCGCACTTCGGTCTTGTGCAGTTCGCCCACGGGGAACAGCGTTTTCGACAGCTGCGCCTGGTTGAGCCGATGCAAAAAGTAGCTCTGGTCCTTGGCCGGATCGAGCCCCTTGAGCAGTTCGTGCTTGCCCGTGGCCTCGTTCAGCCGCACGCGCGCGTAGTGGCCGGTGGCGATCTTCTCGGCGCCCAGGCGCATCGCGTGGTCGAGAAAGGCCTTGAACTTGATTTCGGCATTGCACAGCACGTCGGGGTTGGGCGTGCGGCCGGCCTTGTATTCGCGCAGGAACTCGGCGAAGACGCGGTCCTTGTAGTCGGCAGCGAAATTGACGTGCTCGATCTCGATGCCCAGCACGTCGGCCACGCTGGCGGCGTCCACGAAGTCGATGTTCGACGAGCAGTATTCGCTGTCGTCGTCGTCTTCCCAGTTCTTCATGAAGATGCCGACCACCTCGTGCCCCTGCTTCTTGAGCAGGTGCGCCGTCACGGCGGAATCGACTCCGCCGCTCAGTCCCACCACGATCCGTTGCTTTTCCATAAGCCCGCCATTGTCCCAGCCCCGCGCCCGGGACGGCGGCGTGGGGGAAATCAGCCCTGGCTGCGCAAGCCGGCCAGCAGCTCGTACGAGCGCAGCCGCGCCACGTGGTCGAACACCTGCGAGGTGATCATCAGCTCGTCGGCGCCGGTGCGCTCGATGAAGGCCTGTACGCCTTCGCGCACCCTGGCGGGCGAACCCACGGCCGAGCACGACAGCACCGAATCGAGCAGCGCGTTCTCCGCCGGGCCCACCTTCTGCCGGTAGTTCTCGACAGGCGGCGGCAGGCGCCCCGGCCGGCCGCTGCGCAGGTTCACGAAGGCCTGCTGCCACGAGGTGGCGCGGAACTCGGCCTCTTCGTCGGTGTCGGCCACGAACACGTTGAAGCCGAGCATCACGTACGGCTTCTGCAACTGGGCCGAGGGCTTGAAGGTTTCGCGGTAGATCTGGATTGCCTGCATGAGCTGCTGCGGGGCGAAGTGCGAGGCAAACGCATAGGGCAGGCCCAGGTGCGCGGCCAGCTGGGCGCCGAAGGTGCTCGAGCCCAGAATCCACACCGGCACCTCGAGCCCCGCGCCGGGCACCGCGCGCACGGGCTGCTGGGGCTCCTTGGACATGAAATCCATCAGCTCGACCACGTCCTGCGGAAAGCGGTCGGCGTCGGACTCGAGATTGCGGCGCAGTGCACGCGCGGTGCGCTGATCGGAGCCGGGCGCGCGGCCCAGGCCAAGGTCGATGCGCCCCGGGTACAGCGACTCCAGCGTGCCGAACTGCTCGGCAATCACCAGCGGCGAATGGTTGGGCAGCATCACGCCGCCGGCGCCGATGCGGATGGTGGAGGTGCCCGCGCCGATGTACGACAGCAGCACCGCGGTCGCGGCGCTCGCAATACCCGGCATGCCGTGGTGCTCCGCCAGCCAGTAGCGCGTGTAGCCCAGCTTTTCGCCGTGCTGCGCAAGCGAGAGCGAGTTGCGGAACGACTGCGCGGCGTCGCTGCCCTCGGTGATCGGGGAGAGGTCGAGGATCGAGAACGGAATCATGGGCGCCATCATGGCGCGAACCGCTCAACGCCGCCGCGGCGGGGCTATTCGGTTTGGTATAGCGTCGAAACGCTCGCAAAATCCCACCCGTTCTGCTCCACGTCCACCTGGAACGGCACGCTCTCGCCCGGCGCAATGGCCGGCAGGTTCTGCACCTGCCTGAAGCCGGTGAGCTGCCCGTTCCGGTCGCGCAGACTCACCCACAGGCGCACCTTGCCGACCACGTTGTTGCCCGGGTTCTTCACCGTGCCCGTGACCTCCACGCTCTTGTAAGTGAAGCGCTGGCTGAAGTTGAGCAGCACGCTGCCCGTCTCGGCCTTGGTGCCCGTGACCTGCACCTCCAGCGGTGCGCGCGGGCCCGGCAGCGCGGCGCGGCGCATCGGCTTCCACTCGACTCGGGTCTGGGTGATGCGCTCCACGGCGTTCGGCTCCAGCAATATGGGAAACCGCTCGCCCGGGTACAGGTAGGCCAGCCCCGCAATGGCGGTGGTGCCATCGGCCTTGCTGCCGCCAAAGCGCGAGATCACGCCGCCCGGCGCCACCACCACCGCGTCGGCGCTTCGGTTCACCAGCTCGGTCAGGAACAGCGGCCGCTGGATGTTGCTGCGCCCCGCAACCAGCGGCAGCAGTTCCAGCTGATTCACATCGAAGCGCTCGCTGTCCTCGGCCAGCAGGTCTTCGGTGCTCAGGCGCAGGTCGGGATTGAAGCTTTCCGGCGCCCCCACGGCGCGCACCACCCGCCCGGCGTTGAGTACTGCGCTGCGCGAGCCGCCGGCATCGACGGTGTTGTAGCCGATGCGGTAGTCCCAGGCCGCAATGGCCGCCGCACGGCCGAAGCGGGCAATGCTCAGGTCCACCGAGGTCTGCGCGCCGGGCTTGAGCTCGTTGGCTTGCGCATAGCCGTGGCCGAAGCCGATCACCTGCCCCGCGTCGTCGTACAGCGTGGCCAGCACGTCGATGCCGGAGAGCATGGCCGCATCCTTGCGCGCGTTGACGATGCGCCCCACCAGCCGCACCCGCTCGGCCTGCTGCACCAGCCGCACGCGCGCAAAGGTCATGCGCTCGCCTTGCACAGCCTTGTAGGGTTCGGCCAGCTTCTGCACGGTCAGTTCCTGGCGCGTGACGTTCTTGCCGCTCGGCAGGTCGATCAGCGCCGGCACGCTCTCGCCCGGCTCGAGCACGGAAACCGGCAACGTCTCGGTGCGCTCTTCAACGCGGTTGTCGCCGTCGTAGTACACGGCCTTGATGCCGGCGCGTGCGAGCGGCTTGCCCGTGTCGTTGCGCGCCACCACCAGCAGCTTGGGCACGGCCGAGCTGCCGCCGCCCACCAGCACCTGGCGCGGCTCGCCGAGCTTCAGTCCGTCCGTCGGAATGGTTCTATCAACCGGCGGCGCAACCGCGGGCCGTGCCGCGGAGGCGTATGTCGATGGCCGCGGGCCGGACAGCATTCCGATCACCGCGCTCACCAGCAGCACACCCGCCACAACGGCCACGCCGATGCCGGCATTGCGCAGCATGGCCTTGCGCCGCTGTGCCTCGTCGGCCGCGAGCCGGCGCCCGGCCTCGTTCTTGACCTGTTCGAGCACACGGTCGAGCCGGTCGGAAACGTTGTCCTCCACCAGCGTTACCGAGCCGCAGTGCTGGCAGGCGTACTGGTTCAGGCCGGTGCGCTTGAGCGCGCTGCTGCCGCATTCGCCGCACTTGAGCGTCTGGAGATCGATGGTCATGACGCGCTTTCGATGTTGTTGTTCTTCTTGTGCTCCGAGGCGGCCAGCCATGCGGCAAGCCCGTCGCGGCGCATGCACTCGGCCAGCGCGAGCTGCAGCTGTGCGCCTTCGTGCAGGTCTTGTTCGGTAGTTTCGTAGTGCATCTGGTAGAGCGCATCGCCCTCTGCTTCGCCCATGCCGTGCAGCGCGGCAACGCGGCCGGCCAGGTCGGAGGTCTCCTGCGGCTTGAGGCGCGTGAAGGCCTGCCGCAGATCGGGCAGATGCGCCACAAAGGCTTCGGCGTCCCAGCCCTGCACCAGGCCGTCGAGGCCTTCGAGCAGCGCAGGCAGGCGCAGCAGCAGTTCAGGCGCCGCGGCCATCACCCCGTTGAGAAAACGAACTGCTTCGCGCGGCTCTGCGCCCGCGCCGAAGCGCTGGCGCACCACGGTGTCGAGCGCGTTCTCGTCCCAGTGCCCGTCAAGGTACAGCAGGGCCGAAGCGGCGCCGGCCACGGCGGGCGCGGCCGATGCGCCGGTCGCGAATCGTTCGAGCTGCGTTCGCAGCAGATCGAGGTCGATGGCACCGTCGCCGGCTTCCCCCAGTTCGGCTTGCAGCGAGGCCAGCAGGCGCCCAAGCTCGCGCAGTGAAAGCAGTTGCTTCACCGCGCCCGCCTCGCCCTCTTCAGGGCAACCGCCCACATCGGGCAGCAGGAACAGCGCCGCGGGCCACACCCGCTCCAGCAGGCTGCGCAGCTGCGGATGCTGTTGCATGCCCAGCGGCTCCCGCGCACGCCAGAGCGTGACGAGCCGGTGCCCGCACTCGACCACCGAGCCGAGCGAGGCATCTTCGTCGAGGTGCGTGGACAGCATCGACAGCAGTTGGGGAAGGCGCGACTGCAGACCGACCAGGCAGGCGCGCATCAACAGCGCCACGGCCGCGCTCGCGCTCCGTCCGCGGCCCTGGTCGGAAAGCGCGGCTTCTTCCTTGCGCAGCTTGGCCATGCAGACGGCCTCCACGCTTGCGCCTTCGGCCGCCAGCTCGATGAGCCGGGCCTCCACCAGCGGCGACCAGGCGGCGCGCCACTCTTCGAACAGCAGGTGCAAGCGGCTGTTGCCAAGAAAATCCGGCCCCGCGAGCCAGGTGCCCAGCCCCGCGTCGAGGTACGCCATGGCATGGAAGAAACGGCTGCGCTCGCGGTGCGAAGGCTTGCGATAAAGGTCCAGCCGCGCCACGCGCGCGGTGCTGTCGTCCAGCCGCACGCCGGCCTGGCGGGCGAGCCTGCGCGCATCCTCGATCAGCGGCGGCGAGCCTGCCGAAGGCGGCACGTCGCCGATGCGCGTGCCGCTCAGAAAGGCGCGCAGGTCGGCGGTAAAGCCGCGCGTGCCTTCGTCGATGGCGCCCTTGATGAAGCAGGAGCGGATCGCATCGAGCAGGTCCTGCCGGCCGGGACCGGCATTGCCGCGCAGCGCCGCAAGCCGCATGGCCTGCGCGGCGGCGGCCTGCACGAGCGCGGTGGACGCCGCATCGGCATGGTCCTGCGCGCGGGTCTGGCGCGCAAAGCGGGTGAGGCTGTCGAGCGCCACCGCGGTGAAGGGATCGGCCTCGCCGGCCTCGAGTCGCTCCCACACCTGCTGGTAGTAGCCTGGCGACGGCATGCCCGAGGCATAGCCGTTGAGCGCGTCGAGCCGCTCGAAGCTGTAGCGGATCAGCCATGCGTTGTCTGGTGCGTCCTTGCCGGCGGGCGCCTTCGAGGGCTTGGCCTTCTGCCACTGGTTGACCAGTTCGAGCGTGTGGAAGCCGCCGGTGACGACCACGATCGGCCCCTCGACCTCGTTGCGCCAGCGGCGGATGTGCGCCGCCATGTGGCGCTCCCGCGGCAGGCTCAGCTCAGCCTCGAGCACCTCGGGCTCGTAGTCGAGCCGCGCCATCGCGCACCAGCTGAACACGTCGGAGAAGAAAGCGCGCCAGTCGCCGAGAGCGGCCGACGTGCGCAGTTCGAACAGCCGGTCCCACAGCTCCTGGTGGTCGACGCAGCCGAGCTGGGCGGCCATGGCGTTCAGGTAGCGGCTGTGTGCGAAATGGCGCTCTTCCATCAGGCTGCGCGCTGTGTCGCGTGCATCGCCCTCGCCCTGGTCGCCTTCCTCGCCTTCGTCGCGATGCCAGGCCTTGTCGCTCCAGGGAAGATCGATCAGCCCCAGGCGTGCGCCGAGCGCCGCGCCTTCGCGCACGGCAATCCACTCGGGGCTGTAGTCGCAAAACGGAAAGAACGACGCACGCGATTCCGTGCGCGTCTTCTCTTCCGAGTCGGGGTCGTCGACCGGCACCTGCCGGGTGCTCTGGCACAACCATGCAACGGGAGCCGTGGTCCGTGCGTGCTGCAGCAGCGGCAGCAGGGCGTTCAGGTCGTCCGGTCCTTCGACCAGCACAGCCGCCGGCCTGATCTCGCGCAGCAGCGCCCTCAATGCGAATGCGCAGGCCGGGCTGTGGTGCCTCACGGGCACGAAGAACACGCCCTCGCCATCCTCGCCGAACAGCCGGCCGCGCGCGGCTTCCAGCGCCGCAGGCAGAACGCTGCCGGCTTCCGCAGCTACTGCCACAGCGCGCGCGCCGCGTCGTGAAAGGTCTTCCATTGCGCGTCGCGCTTGCCGCGTTCGCGCACCACCGTGTCGAAGTAGTGGCGCACGCGCTTCACATCGTCGGTGCTGTCCTTCAGAACCACGCCTTGCAGCTGGCCCGCGATCTCGCGCGCTGTGAGCTGGCCGCCGTTGAAATGGCGCGCCTGCAGGGCCGCCGCATAAGCCACGTTCACGGCCTCGGCGGTGGACATCACGGCATCGAGACCCTTGATGGCGGTGCCGTCCTGCGTCTGGCCCGCGCGCAGTTCCTGGAAGGTGGTGACCAGCAGCGCCACCACGTCGCGCGGCACCTCGACCGGCGATTCGCCGCCGCCGTCGAGTTCGCGCTTCAACTGGGCCATCACCAGCTCGACCTCGAACGAATGGTCGCGGATGGGCTTTACCGTTTCGAAGTTGAAGCGGCGCTTGAGCGCGGACGACATCTCGTGCACGCCGCGGTCGCGCAGGTTGGCCGTGGCAATGATGTTGAAGCCGCGCTGTGCATAGAGCCGGGCATCGTCGCCCAGCTCCGGAATCATGAGCTGCTTGTCGCTCATCAGCGAAATCAGCACGTCCTGGATCTCGGGCGGGCAGCGCGTGATTTCCTCGAAGCGCACCAGCTTGCCCGCGCGCATGGCCTGGTAGAGCGGAGAAGGCACCAGCGCGCGCTGGCTCGGCCCCTCGGCCAGCAGCAGCGCGTAGTTCCAGCTGTACTTGATGTGGTCTTCGGTGGTGCCGGCCGTGCCCTGCACCGTGAGCCCCGAATCGCCGCTGATGGCGGCCGCGAGCAGTTCCGAGAGCAGCGACTTGGCGGTGCCCGGCTCGCCCACCAGCATCAGGCCCTGGTGGCCCATGAGCGTGACGATGGCGCGGTCCACCAGCGGATCGTCGCCGTAGAACTTGCGGCTCACCTGCAGCTTCTCGTCGCCGAGGATGAAGCGCCGCACCGCGCGCGGCGAGAGCTTCCATCCGGTGGGCCGCGCATCGGTGTCGGCCGCATGCAGGCGCGCAAGCTCGTCCGCATAGCGCGCCTCCGGGGCCAGGCGCACGGCCTGCGTTGCAGGGGAAGAAGACGGTGATGTGCCGGTGCTCATGATGGTGTTGCTGCTGGTTGCTTCTGTAGGTCGGCGTGGGTGATCGTAGCCGCTGGTGCGGTGGCGATCGAGGCGCGCAGCGCAGCGCGCAGGCCTTCCACGTCTCCCGCCTTGACCTGGCGCACGCCCGCAAGACCTGCAAGGCCGCAGGCGGTCGAGGCCACGACCGGCACATGGGCCGCCAGGGCGCGGAGGAGCGCGCGCGGCGCATGCTCGACATGGGCTGGCAGCACGACCACGCAAGCGCCGCGGAGCCAGTCGCCGCCGCGCCACTCCATATGGTCGACGCGGTCGATTCCGCGCCACATTTGCGTGTCTCCCGAGGGCGAGCCCAGCACGCGCAGGCGGCAGGGCCAACCCTGAAGCGCGGCAGCCAGTTCGCGCGCGCCCTTGCGGGCAAGCGAACTCGCGGCAAACACGATCAGCGGCGGTTCATCGCTCGTAGCAACAGGTTGTGCGTTGGATTGCACGGCCGGTTGCACCCAGTCGAGCCGCACCACCGAGGCCTGCGGTGCAGCAAGGGACAGGTGGTCCGCGGTTTCCGCATGCGGCGTGACCAACGCCGCCGCCCGCGCCAGCGCGGCGCCCTCGGCCCGCACCAGCGCGGGCGCGGCACGAAAGTCGCGCAGCGTGGCGTCTTCGGGCCATTGGCGTGCGGCCGCATCGAGCCGCCGTTCGATTTCCGCCATCGGCAAGGCGCCGGCCAGCACCGTGATGCGGCGGCCGTCGAGTGCGCCGGTCTGCTGAAGGTGCGGGAGGAAGGCCTGGTCCACCACCAGTTGCGTGTGTTCGGGTTTCAGGCGCGCGGCAAAGGCGAGCGCCAGCCAGCGCTGGCCATCGATCAGGCTGGCCTGCCGCCGGCCTGCGTGGCGCGCCCAGAGCCGCTGCCACAGTGCGCGGCGCAGGCTCGTCCACCAAGGGCGGATCGCCGCGGAGCCGTCCGGCCGAAGCGCGGCTGGCAGCGGCCGCCAGAAAGCGAGCCGCATCGGCACCGGCTGCATGCGGTCTGCACCGGCATGGTGTGCGTCCAGGTAGCGCGCAAATTCGGGCGTGACGGCATCGAGCAGCACGGCCGTGCGCCCTTGCTGTGCAACCAGGGGCGATGGCCGATGGCGAAAGCAGTCCGTCTGCTCGCAACTCAGGCAGCCGCGTGCCGTCGGCAGCGCCTGGCTGGCGCCCTTTCGCACCACCCTCGGCATGCCGGGCGGCACCACCGGCACCGCCAGGGACGAACGCGCACGAATGCGCAGCACCAGCTCGGTGGCGGTCAGCTCCACCTCGAGCCGCCAGTCATGCCTGGCGCGCACCTTCAGGTCGACGTAGTTCCAGAACACCGTTGCGTCGACTGCATCGTCCGCGGCTTCGGCCGCCTGCTCGACCCGCGCCGTATGGCCATGCCGCTCCACGAGCTCAAGGCCCGCACGCGCCGCGGCGGTGGCAAGCGCGTTGGACAGCTGGCAAAGGCCGCCGGCCAGCGTAGGCACCACGCAACCCGCACGCAGCTCCCGGCCCGCCACGAAGCCGCGCCCTGCGCCCGGCCGGCCCAGCTGGCGCCAGAAGCTCAGCACCTCGCCGGCCGGCACCTCGACAGCGTCGAAAGCGCGGCGCGCCACGCGCAGGTTCTGCACCTTGCCGGCCACCAGAGGGAATTCGTCATCGCGGCCGTCGGACCAGAGCGCGGTGCGGTACTGCGCCAGCACGGGCGCATCGGCCAGGGCCTGAGTGCCGCCAGGCCAACGCCGTGCCGAGGGCCGCAGCGCCTCGCGCAATGCATGAGCCGTAGCCAGCAGCCTGGAGCGCAGCCAGAAATCGACAGCGTCGATGCGGCGCGGCGGCTGCCAGGCTTCGGCGCTCACACCGAGGGGCCTCGCTTGCGCCACTGGCCCAGGTCGGCTTCGATGCGCTGGCTGACGTCGCCGTTCCAGCGGGCCTCGAAACCGGCCGCGCACAACAGCTCGACGATGCGGTGGCCGATGGCGACGGTGTTGGCCTCGCGCTGCTCGATCTCCGGGATCATGCCGCCGCTGAACGCCAGGTGCATGCGGCCGGTGCGCACCGCAGAGTCCAGGTCCTGCGAGTGATAGAAGCAGCAGCCGCGAATGCCCGATTCCAGGCGCCCCGCGGCGCGCCACTGTTCGCGCACATCGTCATGGCCGTCGGACAGCGTGTTGCCGGCGCGGTGCAGGGCAATGATCTTTTCGCTGCGCAACTGGGCGAACACGGCTTCGAGGCGGTCGTACTCCGTCTGCTCGGGCCACCGGGCCTCGTCGGCACGCTTGGCGGCGCAGATGCGCGCGGCCTCGGCCTTGACCCAGGCGCGGTCCTCGCCCGTGAGCTCGTCCGGGTCGAGATACTCGTCGGTGATCAGCCACTCGACGTCGGCATCGGGATAAAAGCCGCACCACACGAGCTCGTGGATGCGTGCGCGCGTATCTTCAGGGTCGAGTGTGAGGGCCATGCGTGTTGGGATTGCCGACGGTTACCAAGGCATCTTCTTTTCCCAGCCCGCATCGAAACCGGCGCAGGCCTGGGCAATGGCCAGGTAGTCGGCATAGGCCTCGGCCAGCAGCACCGGCGGCACGCTCGACAGCGGCAGCGCACGGTCGCTGTAGCCGCGGGTCTTCATGTCCTCGAAGCCCAGTGTCTTGAGCGCTGCGGGCACGTTTTCCTCCGGCAGGGTGTTGCCCGAGAACTCGATGGCCACGCGCACGCCGGCCGACGAGAACTCCTTGGTGTACTGGTAGAAGAAGCCGCCGTCCTCGGCCTGCGCGCGCTGATAACCGAGCTTGGCAAAGCTGCCGCGCAGCGTGAAGGTGTCGCTGATCCAGCCCAGCCGGTCGTTGATCTCGCTCACCGGCTGGCCCTTGTCGTCGGTGAACGCAACGGCCGGCGGCTTGCGCGTCATCTGTGCGAAGAGCGGCACCAGCTTGTAGTCCTTGAAGTGCTTGTTCCACGCGGCGGCCGTGGCCTCGTCCACCAGCGAGGCATGGCCCAGGCGCAGCTGGCTGTCGGCCGCGAGCTCGACCTCGTCGTCCTGCGTGTCGATCAGGCTGCCGTCCTCGGTGGGGCGGAAGCTGCCGCGCACCGCGCCTTCCGCGTCCAGCTCGAGCCACACGAGCCGCTGTATCAGCCGCCCGGCAATCGGGTGCCGGTGCAGGTATTCGCGCCACTCGGCCTGCGGCCAGACGCGGCCCGTGCACATGGCCTCGAACAGCCGCGCGGTCTGCAGGTCGATGACCTGCTTGAGCTCTTTCTTGCTGGTCGAGAACTGGGCCTTCGCGTCCTTGATGAGGGCGGGGTCATCGTTCTGGCGCGGCTCGGGCAGCGCCTTGACGACCTTGCCTTCGGGGTTGCGCAGTTCGGGCTTCATCGCGGCGTCGAGCACCATGGTGAAGATGCGGTCGCCGTACGCGAGTTCGAGCTTGCCGGTGTCGTCCAGGTCCGCGGTGGGAATGGTGCGGTCGGCGAGCTGGTCCTGCGTCCAGCTGTTGCGGTCGGCAATCTGCTGCACCAGGGCGCGCGCCTTCTCCTGAACCGAGGCGGTGCGGTAGCGGCGCGATAGGCCCAGCAGCAGCTGGATCACCACCGGATCGTTGCCCGGCGCCACGCCTTCGAGCATGGCTTCGATCTGCGAACGACGCTGGTAGTGGTCGCGCATGTACTGCTGCAGCAGCGTGACGACCTCGTGCCCCGGCGTGTGGGCCGTCAGGGCGAGGATGCCTTTTTCGCCGATCGCGCTGCCGAGGTATTCGCTCATCTTCTCGCGCTTGCACTCTTCGAAGACCTGATCCTGCGTCTTCTGGAAGTCGGCTTCGTAGTACTGCTTGTGCTCGGCCTTCGCGTTCTGGTAGCGCTGCTGGTTGCCCTGGTAGCGCTGCGGCGCGTTGGCGTTGGCATGCGCAATGCCTTCGTCGAGCGTGGGATGGCGCGTGTCGTGCGCAATGAACTGGCGCAGCACCAGGCTGCCGACGACCTGGCGGCTGGCTGCGTCGAGCAGGCCGAGGTAGCGCGTGAGCAGCGCGTTGCCGCCCGGTTCCTTGAGCTTGCAGGCGAGCACCACCCACCAGCGCACGATCTCGGGTTCTACCGCGCTGCCGTCCAGCCATTTGCAGGCGGGCAGCGCGTCCAGAGAAAACCACGCAAGGCCCGCCGGAGGCTTGGCCTTCAGGCCCTTCTTTGCTTCAGCCAGAAGAATGGCGGGCGCAAGGCGCGCGGAGATGTCGTCGCCCAGCGCCTCGAGCGCCGTGAGATAGGCCGCACGCACGGTTTCGCGGGTTTCCTTCTCGAGCGCCTTGGTGATGGCGGGCACGGCATCGGCGTACTTGAGCTCGGCCAGCCAGTTGGCGGCCTCGATGCGCACCTCGCTCTTGGTGGAGCCGAGCGACTCGACCACGCGCCGGCCGATGTCGGGCAACATCGACAGCGCCTTCTGCGCGGCGGCGCGGTGCGTCTTGCCTTCGCCGAGCGCCAGTTCCATCACGCGCGGCAGCCAGCGTGCCTGCACGGTCGGAAAGACGGCCAGCGTGCGCAGCGTGGCGTTCAGGTCGAGCTGGGTCTGGCGGCCTTCGCGCTTTGGCGGCGCAATGAGGCCCAGGCCTTCGTCGATGTACTCGGGGTGCTCCGCGAAGAAGGGCCACACGCGATCGGCCGGCAACACCTCGACCGCCGTGGCCTGGTTCCAATACTGGTAGAGCGCGGTGTGCGCCACATCGTCGATCGGCATGCCGGAGCGCTGGAGCAACTCGGCCAGCGCACGCAGGTCGACCGAGCCAACGGGCTGGCGCCCGAGCCACTTGTGAAAGCCGTCGTCGAACCAGAAGCTGGTCCAGTGGCGCGACACGGCCAGCCAGCGGATCAGGTGCGGCATGCCGAACCCGGGCATGGCCTGCAGGCGATTGCCGAAACCCACCACCTGTTGCAGCTGGCCGTTCTTCACGCGGTTCTGGTCGTGCTTGCTGCCCTGCCCGTTGAGCACGCGCACGGCCACGCGCATGTCCTCGTCGGTGAGCTTTTTATGGGCGGCGTAATTGTCCTGGCGCCACTTGTACCGGTAGGTCTGCTTGGAGGCCTTGTTCTCCTCGATCTCGGCCTCCGCCGCGATGCGGTTCTTCTCGAGCAGCTCGATGCGGTTGGCGATGAGCAGTTGCACCGCCTCTTCGCCGAGCGGAATGTCCTCGAAGGGCTGCCAAGCCGGCGGCTCGGGCAATTCGAGCTCGCCCGCGTCGCCCGCCGCGTCGAGCCGCGACATGGCCGAGCGGATGGCCTGCTGCACGGCCTTGCTGGTCTCGGTTTCTGCGGCCGTGGCAAGCAGCGCGCGCGCCGCGTCGCCCGGCAGGCGCGCAAGCAGCTCGGCGGCCTGCGTGCGCTGCGTGGTGTCGCCGTCCTTCAGCAGCTGCCCCAGGAGTTCGAGCCGCTGCGCCTCGGCAATGCCTTCGAGGTGCGGTGTCGCCTCGGCGCGCACCGTCTTGCTGCCGTCGATCGCCAGGCGCACGAACAGCGGCGCAAAGTCGTTCAAGAGCGCCTTGTCCTTGCCGATGCGCCTGGCCAGCAGAACGCGGCCCGCGGCCGACAGCTTCGCGGGCAGCGCCTCGGTCGCGTCGCGCTGGCTTCGCATGTAGTCGGCCACCGCAGGGGCCTCGACCAGGCCGTCGAGCCGGTCGTGGTACCAGCTGTCCAGTCCCTTGCGCTCGAAGACCTCTTGCAGGGCGATATGCGGATCGAGCCCTTCGTGCGCAAGCAGGGCTGCAATGAGATGCACGTTCCACGCGGGCCGGTGCTTGGCGAGATCGCGTTCGGCGGCATTGCTGGAGCTGCTCTTGTTGAAGCTCGCGAACACCGCGTCGTTGACGAGGTACTGAAGCCACTCCGGCACCGGCGCGCCGGGATGCTCGAGCGACTGCCCGCCGTCGGCCGCCGCGAGCACCTTGCCCAGCCGCACCAGCACATCGAGCGGAGGCGCACCGGCATCCACGCTGGCGTAGAAGCGGCCGCGCTGCTCGAGGCTCTGGTTGCCGATTTTCTCCAGCGGCTTGTTCTGGTAGTTGCTGTAACCCCAGCGCAGGCGGCCGGGCGCTCCGAGCAGTTGCCCGGGCTCGAAGGACCTGGCCGCCTGCAGGTCGAGCAGCACGGTTTCCTGCGTGCCGTCGACCAGGAACGCGGCGGCCTTGTCGGGCAGTTCCTTGCCTGCTTTTTCGAGCGGCTCGAAGGCCTGCTTCAACAGCTGCGCCTGCTCGCGCGTCAAGCCGTTGGCGGCTGCGGTGCCGGCGCCGCCCGTGACGGCGCCCAAGATCTTGTCCAGAAATCCCATGCGTTCTCCTCGTTCTCCTGGGCACTGATTTTGGCAGTTGGACGGGACGCTTCGGCCAACTCGCGGCCTGCAGAGGCAACCGAAGCCAAAGGTTCTAAGCCGGCTGTGCTTTCCTTTGCTCCGGCAAACCGTCGAGTTCGCCAAGCAACTGGCACAGAAAACTCAGCTTCAGCAACGGCACCGCGGCCGGCGCGGCAAGGTGCATGCGCAGCGCACTCGACAGCACCTCCAGGCCGACCGAACCCGCGCGGTCGAGTGCATCGTGCAGGCGCTGCCGCTGCGCCACGGTCAATGCCATGCGACCTGTGGCGGCCTGCGTCTCGGCCACCTCGGTCACGGGCGCGAGCAGGCGCGCCGCGAGCGTGGGCGCACCCACGGGCGCCGCCTGCCGTTGTTGCTGCCGCGCCTCGAACATGCGCAGGATGCGGTTGGCCAGCGACGTGGTGCGCGCGGCCTCGCCGGCAAAGTCGAGCGACACCGCCTGCAGCGCCTTCTTCGCATTGCTGCTCAGCACGGCGATGGGCATGAGTTCGGTGCTCGCGGCGGCGCGCTCGATGCGCACCAGCACCGCATGCACCGGCGCGCGACGCGCGGTGAGGCGGTCGAGGTTGTCGACGCGCTGCCGGTGCTCCGGACCGATGGGAATGCCAAGCCGCAGCCATTGGCCCTTGTCGTCCTGCACCAGCCAGTCGAGGCGCTGCTGTGCTTCGTCGAGCACCGGAGGGCGCGTGTCCGCGGGCCGCAGCAGCACCGCATCGAAAGGCTCGGCCGCAAGGCCGGTGGCGCCGCGCAGGCGCTCGCCGAGTTCGGACCAGTTGCCGCAGCCGATCGACTTCAGCCGCGGATCGTCGGCCGCCCACGCGGGCAGGGGCTGCGCTCGCGTGGCGCCGCCCACCGCCAGGCGGCCGTCTTCGGCGAGGCGGGGTTGCTCGAGGCGCAAGGCGGCTTCGCACACGTTTTGCGCGGCGCCCGCGCCGGACCACAGCGCGTTGGCGGACCATGCGCCGCTGCGCGTGAAGGCCGTGTCGCTTCCGTCGGGCCGGGCCAGCGAAGCCTGCAGCACGCGCGCACCGGCCAGGTCCCAGAACGCCACGGTGAGCCCGCGCGCGCCGCCACGCGTCTGCCACCAATGGGCACCGAGCGGCAGCAGGTCGAGGGCGGCCGACTCGTCGAAGTCGCGCTTGAGCCGGCCGCGCAATGCCACGGCGAGCTCGCCCTCGGCGTGCGCAAGCGCCGCGCACAGCGCATGGATGCGCGCCATGAGCGCGAAGGCGTCGCGCTCCTCGGCGCGGTGGTCGCGCCGCACCAGCAGGTCGACCGTGCCGCCAAGGTTGCGCAGCAAGGCCGCCAGGCGCGGCAAGCCCTCGCCGCGCGCCGACATGTTGAGTGCCAGGAGGCGCGCCGACGTCAGCTCGCTCACATGCGAGAGGCCGCCCGTGAGCAGTTCTTCCAACATCGATTCGACCTGCAGCAGGAACGCACGCTCCCGCTCGCCGAGGCGCGCGGTGTCTTCGACCGGTGCGGGCCGCGCGCCCTCGGGCCATGCGAGGGGCTGCGCGTGCGCGCTGCGCAGCGCCGCAATGGCGATCAGGTGCACCGCCTTGCGCTCCGCGGCAGGTACCTCGGACACCATGCCCGCATAGCCTGCACCCGCCACCCATCGGCATGAGGCGCGGAGCTCGGGCAAGTCCATGACGAGGGTGCCGCCCTGCACCCGCCATTCGACAACGCTGCTGGCAGCCGCTGCGGCGCGCCGCACGGCCGCCGCGCCCGCGGCCTTGAAGAGTGCCGCGGCATCGAGCGCGAGGATTTCCGCGAGCGGGTCGGCAACGGGCGGCGCCTGTCTCTCTTCCTGCTCGGCCGAGGGCACTCCGGCTGCGATGCCCGGCGGCGCCGGCTCCAACGCGCGCAGCCACAGCGCCGCGCCGAGTATGTGTTTGCAGATGCCCGGTGCGGGGCAGTCGCAGCGCGCCTGCTGCGGGCCGCGCGCATCGAGCTGCACGCGCTGGCCGTCGGCCGCCACCACGCCGCCCTCCGCGCCCTCGCCGCCCTGCTCCGCCCATGCGACCTTGCCCGCTTCCACGTCCTTTGCGGCGCGCCGGAGCAGGCCGGGGTTGGCGAGCGTGGCCAGGGTGTCGTCGTCGTAGGCGCGGTAACCGTCGTACCAGGCCATCAGTTCATCACTTCCGCGAGCCACTGCGCAAAATGCGTGGGCGTGAGGGCCGCCACATGCATGCCCTTGTCGGCCAGGCGCTGCGCCATTTGCCGGTCGTACACCGGGTTGGCCGATTCGTCGAGCGCGGCCAGCCCGAGCAGCTTGACGCGCGCCTGCGCCATGCGCTGCACCGCGGCCAGGAGCGGCCCGGGCGCGGCGCCTTCCATGAAGTCGCTGATGAGCGCGAACACGGTGCGCTGCGGGTTGCCCACCAGCGACTCGCAATACGCCACCGCACGGCCGATGTCGGTGCCGCCGCCGAGCTGCACCGTGAGCAGCACCTCGACGGGATCGTGCGCCAGGTGCGTGAGATCGACCACGCTGGTGTCGAACACCACCAGCTTCACACGCACCGCGGGCAGCGAGCTCATGATGCCGGCAATGACGGCGCTGTAGATCACCGAATCCATCATCGAGCCGCTCTGGTCGACGCAAAGCACCACGTCCCAGGGCAGGTTGCGCTTCACGCGCGCGTTGAAGCGCGGATGCTCGATGACGAGCTGCTTGCGCTCCACGTCGTAGTGCTTCAGGTTGGCCGCGATGGTGGCGCGCGCATCGAAGTTCTGCGCGCTCTTGATGTGCGAGCGCCGCATGCGGTTGCGCCGGCCGACCAGCGCGTTGACGAAGTCGTTCCTGAGCTTGCGCGTGATCTCGTCGACGGTCTTCTGGATCACCTCGCGCACCGCGTCGCGCATCTGGCCCGACAGCCGTCCGCGCATGCCGAGCAGCGCCTTGGCAAGGCCGGGCGTGGCGTCGAGCGAGCGCAGCACCGCCGGGTCGGAAAGCAGGTCGGTCAGTTGGTAGCGATCGATCGCCTGCGTCTGCATGCGCTCGAACACCTCTTGCGGAAAGAGACTGCGCGAGCGATTGAGCCAGTCGACCGCGCGCAATTGGCTCGGGTCGAGCGAGCCCGGGCCGCCGCTCGGCCTGGCCAGGCCGCGGCCTTCGTATTCGCGGCCGTAGAGGTATTCGAGGGCCTGGTCGAGCTTCCAGTCGCCCGCCGAGAACTGCGTCTGCGACAGGGGTTGCGCCGCATAGCGGCCGAGGATCAGGCGCCAGCGGCGCAGGGTTTCTTCGGACGACATGCGCAATGCATTCGCAAGGACAGGTGGAAGGAACGGTCAGGGAAGAGAGGAGCGCAGGCAGCTTATCAGACGGCCAAGTACGCCAAGGCAGAAAAGAAAAAGCCGGCCCATGCTTTCGCATGGCCGGCTTCTGGAGCAGACGCTCGCCGAGGATTACAGCGGCAGCGAGTCGCCGCGAGCAGCAGCGCGGGCTGCGGCACGCACCGTGGCGCGGTCCACCGTGCTGGCGACGATGGGTGCGACGCCGGCGGAAGCGCCTTCGGCATACGGATCAGCGCTGCGGGCGGCTGCAACGGCGTCGGCACGGACTGCATCGCGGCTGGTCGACGAGACGAACACTTGGGCCGGGCCTGCGTTGGCGCCGGTGGCGTAGGGGTTGGCGCTGTGCGCGGCAACCACGGCCTGGCTGGCGACTTCGGCGCGGCTGGCGGCCGAGGTCAGTTGATGCACGCCTTCATAGGTTTCGGCGTGGGCGGCACCGGCAACGGCCATGAGGGCAACAGCAACGGCGGAGAGGATCTTCGAGGCGTTCATTTTGATTTCCTTCAATTCAGTTCAGTTTTGACTTTGGATGATTTCGAACCGGTCTTGGGTGGGTCACCGTCCCTTCGGGGGGCGGCCACCTCGCTCGGGGCCCTGTTCACCCAGATCGGCTTGGGGGCCGGTCTGTGAGATGAATTGTGCGCCGTTCTCTAAGTAAAAACCCTCATCAAAAGGAACCTCGGCGTTCACAGAACGGAAACAATGGCAGCGCCAAGAGGCACGAGACCTGAGCTACCTGGAAGAAAATCTCTGCCTGCGGGCTCCGGCTAAAGTAGTCGCCCCAAACCGGCCGTCCAGCAACGCCGTACACACAACACACAGGAACATCAGCATGGGCGCACAGTGGAAAGCAAAGCACAAGGACCTGGCCGCCAATGCCAAGGGCCGGCTGTTCGGAAAACTGGCCAAGGAAATCATGATCGCCGCGCGCAGCGGCGCCGATCCGGCCTCGAACGCACGGCTGCGGCTGGTGGTGGAGCAGGCCCGCAAGGTTTCGATGCCCAAGGACACGCTGGACCGCGCCATCAAGAAAGGCGCCGGGCTCACAGGCGAGGCGGTGAATTTCGAGCATGTGATCTATGAAGGCTTTGCGCCGCACCAGGTGCCTGTGATGGTCGAATGCCTTACGGACAACGTGAACCGCACCGCGCCTGAAATGCGCGTGCTGTTCCGCAAGGGCCAACTGGGCACCTCGGGCTCGGTGTCCTGGGATTTCGACCATCTGGGCATGATCGAGGCCGAGCCTTCGCGGCCCGACGCCGACGCCGAAGTGGCCGCCATCGAAGCCGGTGCGCAAGATTTCGAGCCGGCCGGCGACAACGGTGCCACCGTGTTCCTGACCGACCCCACCGACCTCGACCTCGTCAGCCGCGCGCTGCCGGCCCAGGGCTTCACCGTGCTCTCGGCCAAGCTGGGCTACAAGCCCAAGAACCCGGTAGATCCCGCCAGCCTCAGCGCCGAACACCTGGAAGAGGTCGAAGTCTTTCTTGCGGCTATCGACGCGAACGACGACGTGCAGAACGTGTTCGTGGGCCTTGCGGGCTAGGCGCCGAGCGGGGCCGCGGAAGCTGCGCCAGCCGGCTGCCCTCCGCGCTTGAGAGGCAACCACAGACTGAAAAGCGTGCCCTCCGCCCCCGAGCGCCAAGAGACAGTGCCGCCGACCACCTGGGCCCGGCGCTGCTGGTTCTGCATGCCGCGGCCTCCGGCCTCGCGCATTGCCTTTTCGACATCGAACCCGTGGCCGTTGTCTTCGATGGTGACCTGCACGCCTGAGGCATCCGCCGCGGTGCCCACTCGAATCTCGGTGGCGCGGGTGTGGCGCAGGATGTTGGCAATGCTCTCCTGCACGATGCGCAATATGTGCAGCGCGCTGGTCGGGTCGAGCCAGTCCAGCGCAGGGAGCTCCTGCACGTTCCACTGCAGGGCGACACCCGAGCTCTCGAGCCGGGGGCCCAGCCGGTAGCGCAGCGTGGCCAGCAACAGCAGCAGGTCGTCCTCGAGCGGCTCCATCGAGTCGATGGTCAGCTTCAGGTCGTCCAGGCAGCTCTTGAGTACCTGCGACACCTTGTCATCGCTCATGCCGCCGCTCTCCACCGAGCGAATGGCGCTGATCAGCGACGAGCCCAGGCCGTCGTGCATGTCCTGCATCAGGCGCTGGCGCTCGTCGCTGATGGTCTGCAGCTTCTCGACTTCGCGCAGCCGCTGGTGGCTGCGTTCCAGCTCGGCCTCGCGCGCGCGCAGGCGCTCGGCCAGGCCGGCGTTGACCCGCTCCACCTCGGCAATGGCGTTGACGTAGCGCCGGTACATCAGCACTCCGAACACGCTGAACGTCACTGCGTTGGTGTACGCGCCGAGGTACCAGCCTTCGGGGCTGACGAAGTTGTTCTGCAGCAGCCAGTCGGACACGCCCAGCAGCACGCAGGCGCCGATGCCGACAGCCACCAGCCGCCCTTCGCTGGAACGCTTCCAGGCGCTGATGCCGCCCACCAGCGCCACGGCCACGCCCATCAACGCCGCCCCGATGTAGATCAGCGGCGTGACTTGCGGGGTGTTTCTCAATATTGCGGGGCCCGGCAGCGTCAGCACGCCGATCAGCACCGTCCAGGCGACCACCGCAAAGGTCAGCCACCTGAGCGGCCGGCCGTGCAGCTGGCGCAAGGCGAAGTGCACCACCGCCACCAGCCAGAACAGCGAGTTGACGGTCAGCCAGGCGAACCAGTCGTTGGCAATCGGGACCGCCACATAGAAATGCAGGCTCCGCAGGAACGAAGTGATCGCGAGGTTGAAGAAGAGCAGGTAGCCGATTTCATGGCTGCGCCTGAACCACACGAACAGGGCGAACACGCCCACGGCCATGAAGGCCGCGCTGAGCATGGCCGGCAGGTCTTGCTGGAGCCACTGCCGCATGCGATGGCGCACTTCCAGCGCCTCGACGGGGCCGAGCCACAGCGACGAAACCGCCACCTGCACGGTTCGCGTGTGCTCGATCCGAAGCAGTATCTCGTCCAGCGGCTCGCCGTCGGGCGCCTTGCCCAGCAGCACCCACAGCGGCGTACGGGTGCTGTTCCAGAGCAGGCCTTGCACTTGCGCGCGGTACGCCAGCCGTCCGTTGGCATACACCGCAATGGGGCCGTCCGTCTTGATGCGCGCGCCATACAGCGCAAGCGGTGCCGACGTGGTGGGCAGTTCGCGCGCCGAAAGCCGCAGCCAGGTGATGCGGGTTGCGCCTGTGGACGCGCTGCCGTCGGCCTGGCGCAGCAAGGCGGCGGGGAGCGCGCGAGGCAGTTCGACGGGTTGCCAGGCGTGCGGAAGTGCCTTGCTGTCCACGGCAAGCGGCAACGGACCAAAGCGCGGCGCGGCCGCATCCTCCTCCTGCCAGTCGGCCCGCACCATGTGCAGGACCGCCGATTCATGCTCGGCGTCGGTCGCGCTGAAGTAGGCCGCCATGGCCACCAGCAGCGCCATGGAAACGACGAGCACCGCGTTCGCCCAGAACGATGCGAAGCGGTATCTGGACAAATGCTCGAGGAGGCGCGCGCGCAACCGGCGCGGGTGTGTGGAACTCATCGGCGCGTGGCCGGCGCAGCGCGGCCATGGCAGTTCACGGACGTGTCCTCCAAATCAGATTGGCAACATTTTGTCCGCGTTCAAGACTGTTGTTTACGCTTTTTTCCGACGAAACGGACCGAGCCCAATCGATCAGATGTAACAGCGCTTGTTAAAAACTTCGGCCGCATTGCAACTAAATGTGCAATTGTGTGAATTATTCTACTATCCAGCTGCGACAATCGTTGGCACCATCCGCACCCGTTCTCCCGTCGCTTTCTTAACAACTGTTGGCATCTCTCATGAAAAAACCTTCTCTTCTCCTCGCTTCCATTCTCGCAATCACGGCCACCAGCGCTGCCATGGCTGCAACCTCCGGCGGCTCGTTTCAAGTTCTGATCACCGTCGCCAAGGCCTGCTCGGTTACCGCAGGTAACGCCTCCAACATCGACTTCGGTACGGTCAACTCGTCCGCCACCGGCCTGGTTGCTTCCAGCAACATCAGCGTTACATGTTCCAAGACGACGCCCTACAACGTGGGCCTGATGCCTTCGAACACCAACACCGCGGGTGCCGGTGTGATGTCCGCCCCTCCTGGCAATCCCGACACCGTTGCCTACCAACTGCGTTCGGTCAGCGCCACAGGTCCGGTCTGGGGCAACACCGCCACCCCCACCACGGTGGGCAACGGCGTGGCCGGCACCGGCACGGGCGCGGCGCAGGTGATCCCTGTGTTCGCCACGGTCGCTAACGCCAATGTGACCCCTGGTTCCTACTCGGACACCGTGACCGTCCAGGTCAACTACTGATCGACTGCCCGTGCACCACTTGCTCCGTTACACCGCCGCCCTCGCGCTCGCCTTGGCGCACGCGTTCGCCTCGGCGAGCGGACTGCAGGTTTCGCCGGTCACGCTGACGCTCCAGGCCTCGCAAAACGCCGAGGGCCTTTGGCTCAGCAACACCGGCGACACGGTGGTGCACGCCCAGGTACGTGTCTATCAGTGGACGCAGGAAAACGGCGCCGAAAAGCTGACACCCTCGCGCGAACTTCTCGTAAGTCCGCCGATGGTGCAGCTCGACGCGTCGGCGCGGCAACTGATTCGCGTCATCCGCACCGGGGTTCCCGCCGGTCCGGTCGAAGGCTCGTACCGGGTCATCATCGATGAGCTGCCGGTCGAGATGAAGGAAAAGAAGGGCCTGCAGCTGGTGCTGCGTTATTCGGTGCCCATCTTCATCGCGGCCGCGGGCGCGCAGTCGCCCGCACCCCAGCTCACATGGTCCCTCCGCAGGGAAGAAGGCCAGGCCGTGCTCGAAGTCGCCAACAAAGGCGGCATGCATGCCCAGCTGGCCGATCTGGATTTTGTCGATACCGTCGGCCGCCGCACTCCGGTGCATGCCGGACTGATGGGCTATGTCCTGCCCGGCGCGCGCATGCGCTGGCCGCTGAAGACATCCACAGAAACATTCGCCCTCGGGGGCGTTCTGGAAACGAAGATCAATGGCAACGCGACGCAGGAAAACATCCCGCCGCTCCCACGCGTCCGCTAAGCGCCTGCTGCCACTGTTGCTTCTTTCCGGTCTGGCGTCCTTGGCCGCTCAGGCCCAGAACGTTGCAGCCGTGTCCAGCTCGCTGGTGGCCGCGTCCGCGGAAGAAAACCTCGCCGGAACCGGCGGCGGCGACCTCTACCTGGAACTGAGCCTCAACGGCAATCCCCAGGGACTGGTTCATTTCGGCCTGCGCGGGAACGAACTCTGGGCCGCCGCCGCCACGCTGCGGCAGCTGGGCTTCGTGCTGCCGCCGGGCGTGTCCGACCCCGTGCCGCTCAAGAGCCTGCCGGGCGTACAGGTCGACTACGACGCTGCGGGCCAGCGTCTGGCGATCGTTGCCGCGGCCGATGTGCTGCGCCTGCCCACGACCGTGGTCGACACGTCGAGCATCGTTGCATCGAAGGCCAATGCGGCGCCCGGCCTGCTGCTCAACTACGACCTTTACGGCACCCAGGGCCGGGGCAATACGTCCAGCTTCAACGCGCTGACCGAACTGCGCGCGTTCAGCGGCAGCGCCGTGTTCAGCAACACGCTGATGTCCCGAGCAGCGCGCCTTCCGGGAGAAGGCTGGCAGCATGACTCCGTGCGGCTCGACACCACCTGGAGCAAGTCGTTCCCCGATGACATGCTGACGCTCCGCGTGGGCGACACCACCACGGCTTCGCTGCCGTGGTCGCGCTCCACCCGCATCGGCGGCATCCAGCTTTCGCGCAACTTTGCGCTGCAACCGTATCGCACCACCACGCCGCTGCCGGCGTTCCTGGGGTCGGCCACGCTGCCATCGCAGGTGGAGCTGTACATCAACGGCCTGCGCCAGTACTCGGGCCAGGTGCCGGCCGGGCCTTTCCAGCTCAAGACGGTGCCGAGCATCAACGGTGCCGGCAACGCGCAAGTGGTGCTCACCGACGCCTTCGGCCGCGCCACGACGCTCGATTTTTCGCTCTACGACACGCAGCGGCTGCTGCAGGCGGGCCTTTCCGACTGGTCCGTCGATCTCGGCATGGTGCGCAAGAGCTACGGCCTGCGCTCCTTCGACTACGGCAGCGATCCCGCGGCCAGCGGCACCTGGCGCTACGGTGTGAGCAACAGCTTCACGCTGGAGGCGCATGGCGAGGCGACCCGGGGCCTGGTCAAGGGCGGCGTCGGCGGCGCATGGCTGCTCGGCCAGAGCGGCGTGGTCGCAGGCGCCGTGGCGCACAGCAGCTACGGCGGAGAGCAGGGTTCCCTGATGAACCTGGGCTACAGCTGGCGCGACAACCAATTCAACTTTGCCGTCGAAGGCACCCGCACGCGCGGCGAGTACCGCGACGTTGCATCCCTCTACGGCGGCCCGCCGCCGCGCGGTTCGGGCCGCGCCTCCATCGGCTACACCACGGGCAGCTTCGGCAGTTTCGGCCTCAGCTACCTTTACCTGCGCTATCCCGTGCAGCAGGCAACGCGCCTGGCAAGCGTCTATTGGTTCAGGGCCGTGGGCCGCAATGCCTCGGTGAACGTCAGCCTGAACCAGAACCTGGATGACCGCCGCGAACGCAGTCTCTTCGTCGGGTTCACCTGGGCGCTGGACGGCAACGTCACGGCCAGCGCCGGCCTTCAGCGCGAGCGCGACCGCAACATCTACACCGTCGATGCGCAGAGCTCCACACCGGGCGAAGGCGGCATCGGCTGGCGCGCGGGCCTGCGCCAAGGCGGTGGCCAGAACGGCGGACAGGCCGAGATCGATTACCTGGGCCGCTATGGCCGCGCCATGGCCGGCATCAGCGTGCTCGGCGACAGCCGCTTTGCCTATGCCGGAGCCACCGGCTCGGTCGTGTTCATGGGCGGCCAGCCGTTCGCGGCCCGCCGCATCGACGACGCGTTCGCGGTGGTCTCCACCGACGGCATCGCGGGCGTGCCGGTAAGGCTGGAGAACCGTGACATCGGCACCACCGACGGCAACGGCATGCTGCTGGTGGCCCCGCTCAGCGCCTATCAAAACAACCAGCTTTCCATCGACCCCATGCAATTGCCCGCCGACGTGAGGATCGAACGCGTGAAGACCATTGCCACGCCGAGCGACCGCGCCGGCACGCTGGTGCGCTTCGGCATCACGCCGGTCAACGCGGCCGCACTGATCCTGGTGGACGAGGCGGGCAAGCCCCTGCCGCTGGGCAGCCGCGTGCGCGCCAACGCACAGGGCGGCGAGCCCGCCCTGGTCGGCTTCGACGGCGCGGTGTACCTCGAATCGCTCCAGCCCCGGAACACGCTCGACGTACAGACGCCTTCGGGCCGCTGCCGCGCGAGCTTCGACTATCGCAAGGAAGCCTCGGGAATTCCGCAGATCGGCCCGCTGCGCTGCGCCAAGGAGACCAAGACGCCATGAGCCTTCTGACCCGCTCTTTGCAGGCCCTCGGCCTGCCCCTGCTCTGCGCACTGCTGTGGTGGCTGCCGGCGGGCACCGCGCAGGCGGCGGTCAGCTGCACCGCGACGATGACGAACCTGGCCTTCGGCACGGTCGAGCTGGTCAACGGGGCCACGGCGGCGCCCACCATTGCGACGCTGAACTACAACTGCACCAACGACAGCACCTCCGCCATCGAGCAGGTCAGGGTCTGCTTCAACATTGGCGACGGCAACGAGGGCCTCGGGAACTTCAATCCGCGCGTCATGGAGAACACCGCCGGCAATCAATTGAGGTTCCAGCTGTACCAGGCAACGAGCGGCACGATCTGGGGTTCGAATGGCAATGCGCAGGTACCGAACCCCTTCGTCGTCACGATGAGCATTCCCCGCCGTACGACGGCGGGCGGCCTCGGACGCGTGACCGGGAGCACCACCATGCGCGGAGAACTGCTCCCGCTGCAGGGCGCGGTGCCTCCAGGCTCGTACCAGGACAACTTCGTCGGGGACCACACCTCGATCACGCTGTCGAGGAGCACTTCCGCCATGCCGACGACCTGCGACACCATACAGCCGGGCAGGTTCGCCTTCCTGGTCACCGCAACCGTCGCCAAGAGCTGCCTGGTGACCGCCGATCCGCTGAACTTCGGCACCGTCAACGGCCTGCCGGGCCAGGCCGACAGGGACCAGACCAGCACGATCAACGTCACCTGCACCACGCCCACCCCGTACACGGTTGCGCTGACTCCTTCGAACGGCTCGACAACCGGCGCAGGAACGATGACGCCGACAGGCGGCGTACCCGGCAACGCCGACGCGGTGCCCTACCGGCTCTATCGCAACGCCGCGCGCACCGCCATCTGGGGCAGCGTCACGGGCACGGGCGGCAACGTCGCTACGGGCACCGGCAATGGAGCCGCCCAGGCGCTGACCTTGTATGGCCGCGTTCTCGGCACCAGCGCCAACGTGCGGCCGGACAGCTACCGCGACGTGGTGACGGTCAGCGTCACCTACTGAACTCCGCCGGCAAGCAAGCCGGTGCGGAAAAACCTGCTAGCCAATAGCAGGTTATGGGTAAAGAATGGCTCGGACGGGCCTTCATTTTCCCGCGACTCTGCCGATAAACCAGGACGGGGCATCAATGCGATGCTCTCCACCCGGTTGCGACGAGAGGAGGAGTTCCAATGTCCGGAAACATGTCCGCTGCAGGTGCAACTGCCCTGCGCCCGACGCGAATAGCGCCACCGTTGGCTGCCGCCGGCATGCTGCTGCTCTTGCTGCCGCTGCCGCTGCGGCTCAGTTCCGCGGAGCCGACGCACGGCATGAACAGTTCCACGGCCCGCTTCACCATCTCGATGGTCGTTCTGCCGACCTTCAAGGTGCTCGAGGTCACACCGGTCAAGGGCGGACATGAATACCGCGTGTGGACCAACATGAAGTCGGTGGTCATCAAGGGCCGCGAGTACCGGTTCGACAAGATCGGCGAAACGACGCTCATGGTGGCCGGAAACGATGCCGATGGCCGCGATAGCCTCGCTTCCGCCTGGCAAGGCGTCATCGGTGCAATGGCGGCGACCACGGGCTCCGCCCCGTCGCAAACTGCCGCTCCGGCCGGCGACGGCAGCAATGCGATGCGGGTGACGGTCACCTACTGACCGCGCGCCAGAAAAAAAGCCTGCAGCGATGAACTGCAGGCTTTCGATCGGCGAATTCCGGTGAAACGATTTCAGAACGGAATATCGTCGTCCATGTCGTCGAAGCCCGACGAAGACTTGGCCGGAGCCTGGCGCGGCGCCGCCGCAGGAGCGCGCGGTGCCGCGGCGGGTGCACGGGGGGCGTAGCCGCCGCCACCACCGCCGCCTTGCGAGTAGCCGCCACCGCCGCCGCCGCCCTGCGAATAACCGCCGTCGTCCTCCGGACCGCCCGACGGGCCGCCCTGGCCCTGGCGGCTGCCCAGCATCTGCATCTGGTCGGCGCGGATTTCGGTGGTGTATTTCTCGATGCCGTCCTTGTCGGTCCACTTGCGCGTGCGCAGGCTGCCTTCGACATACACCTGCGAGCCCTTGCGCAGGTATTGGCCGGCAATTTCGGCCAGGCGGCCGTTGAAAACGATGCGGTGCCACTCGGTGGCTTCGCGCATTTCGCCGCTTTGCTTGTCTTTCCAGCGATCGGTGGTGGCCACGGTGACGTTCGCGACCTGGTCGCCGCTCGGGAAGGTACGCATTTCTGGGTCGCGCCCCAGGTTGCCGACGACGATGACTTTATTGACCGATGCCATATGCACTGCCCCTGATAAGTAGATGGAGGAGAAGGAAAAGTAGAACCCGACATTGTGCCCGATGGCGGCCGCCTGGGTGCCGCCGCCTGGCGCCCCGGAAGCACCGGCCGAGGAGCGCCTCATGAAACCGGCCTCAACCCGCCCCCTCGCCATGAAATGCCGCTCGGACTATCATGTCCGGTTGCCCTCGGACGATCGCCCCCTTGAATTCCAAAGCCATTGAAGACATCGCCGCCAACGAGGAGAGCGCACGCGACGCGCGACTCGAACGCGACACCTACCTCGGCGCGGTGCTTGCGCAACAGCGCATCAGCATCCGTGGTGCGCGCACCCACAACCTGAAGAACGTCGACCTCGACATTCCGCGCAACAAGCTGGTGGTGATCACCGGCCTGTCGGGCTCGGGCAAGTCGAGCCTGGCTTTCGACACGCTGTATGCCGAAGGGCAGCGGCGCTACGTGGAAAGCCTCTCGGCCTATGCGCGGCAGTTCCTGCAGCTCATGGACAAGCCCGACGTCGACGTGATCGAGGGCCTGTCGCCCGCCATCAGCATCGAGCAGAAGGCCACCAGCCACAACCCGCGCTCCACCGTGGGCACGGTGACCGAGATCCACGACTACCTGCGCCTGCTCTATGCGCGCGCCGGCACACCCTACTGCCCCGAGCACCACCTGCCACTGCAGGCACAAACGGTGTCGCAGATGGTCGACGCCACGCTCGCCATTGCCAATGAGCCGCGCCTGATGATCCTGGCGCCCGTGGCGCGCGAGAAGAAAGGCGAGTTCCTCGAGCTCTTTGCCGAGATGCAGGCCGCGGGCTACGTGCGCTTCAGGGTCGACGGGCAGACCTACGAATACAACGACCTGCCCAAGCTCAAGAAGACCGAGAAGCACGACATCGACGTGGTCATCGACCGCCTGCGCGCGCGCCCCGACATGCAGCAGCGCCTGGCCGAGAGCTTCGAGGCGGCGCTGCGGTTGGCCGAAGGCCGCGCCATTGCGCTGGAGCTGGGCACCGAGGGCGCGCCCGACAAGGAGCACCTGTTCAACGCCAAGTTCGCCTGTCCGATCTGCCACTACTCGCTGTCGGAGCTGGAGCCGCGCCTTTTCTCGTTCAACTCGCCCGTGGGCGCCTGCCCGAGCTGCGACGGCCTCGGCCACCGCGAGGTGTTCGACCCGGCGCGCGTGGTGGCCTTCCCTTCGCTCTCGCTGGCCAGTGGCGCCATCAAGGGCTGGGACCGCCGCAACAGCTACTACTTCAGCATGATCGAGAGCGTCGCGAAGCACTACAAGTTCGACGTCGACGCGCCCTTCGAAACCTTGCCCGCCTCGGTGCAGCAGGTGCTGCTGCACGGCTCGGCGGCCGAAGAGATCAAGTTCAACTACACCATGGAGTCGGGCAACTTCGCGGGCAAGAAGCTCACGAAAAAGCACCCCTTCGAGGGGATCATCCCGAACATGACGCGGCGCTACCGCGAGACCGATTCGGTGATGGTGCGCGAAGACCTTGCGCGCTTTCGCAACCTGCAGCCCTGCCCCGACTGCGGCGGCTCGCGCCTCCGGCCCGAGGCGCGCAACGTGTTCCTGGTGGACGAGGCCAATCGCCCTGCCGATGGCGGCGAACCGCCGCGCATGGCGATCTTCGAACTGAGCCATCTCACGCTGCGCGATTCGCTCGCCTGGTTCCAGAACCTGAAGCTGCGCGGCGCCAAGGCCGACATTGCCGACAAGGTGGTGCGCGAAATCGGTCTGCGCCTGAAGTTCCTGAACGACGTGGGCCTGAACTACCTGAGCCTGGACCGCAGCGCCGAGACGCTATCGGGCGGCGAGGCGCAGCGTATTCGCCTGGCCTCGCAAATCGGCTCCGGCCTTACGGGCGTGATGTACGTGCTCGACGAGCCCAGCATCGGCCTGCACCAGCGCGACAACGACCGGCTCATCGGCACGCTGAAGCACCTGCGCGACATCGGCAACAGCGTGATCGTGGTCGAGCACGACGAAGACATGATCCATGCCGCCGACCACGTGATCGACATGGGCCCCGGTGCCGGCGTGCACGGCGGCCGCGTGATGGCGCAGGGCACCTATGCAGAGGTGTCGGCCAACCCCGATTCGCTCACCGGCCAGTACCTTTCGGGCACGAAGAAGATCGAAGTGCCCAAGCACCGCACCGCCTGGCTGCCGGTCGTGAAGAAGCCCGCCTTCAACGAAGGCAAGAAGGCCTCGCGCTTTCCGCCGAGCCCCGCGGCCGAACGGCGCGCCGCGCGCGAAGCAGCGCACCTTGCTTCGCAGACCGCCCTGCAGGAAATCCGCGTGGTGGGCGCCACCGGCAACAACCTGAAGAACGTGAGCGTGGCCTTCCCGGTCGGCCTGCTCACCTGCGTTACGGGCGTTTCGGGCTCGGGCAAGTCGACGCTGGTGAACGACACGCTCTACACCGCGGTGGCGCGCACGCTGTACCGTGCGCACGAAGAGCCGGCCGCGCATGAATCGGTTGAAGGCATCGAGTATTTCGACAAGGTCATCAACGTCGACCAATCGCCCATCGGCCGCACGCCGCGCAGCAACCCGGCCACCTACACGGGCCTGTTCACGCCGATTCGCGAGCTGATGGCCGAGACCAACACCGCGCGCGAACGCGGCTACGGCCCGGGGCGCTTCAGCTTCAACGTGGCGGGCGGGCGCTGCGAAGCCTGCCAGGGCGACGGCGTGGTGAAGGTCGAGATGCACTTTCTGCCTGACGTGTACGTGCCCTGCGAGGTGTGCCACGGCCAGCGCTACAACCGCGAGACGCTCGAGGTTCAGTACAAGGGCAAGAACATCGCGCAGATCCTCGAGATGACGGTCGAGGTGGCGCACGAATTCTTGAAGGCCGTGCCGACCATCGAGCGCAAGCTGCGCACGCTGCTTGACGTGGGCCTTTCGTACATCAAGCTCGGCCAGTCGGCCACCACGCTCTCGGGCGGCGAGGCGCAGCGCGTGAAGCTGGCGCTGGAGCTCAGCAAGCGCGACACGGGCCGCACGCTCTACATCCTGGACGAACCGACCACCGGCCTGCACTTTGCCGACATCGAGCTGCTGCTGAAAGTGCTGCACCAGCTGCGCGACGCGGGCAACACCATCGTCGTGATCGAGCACAACCTGGACGTCATCAAGACGGCCGACTGGCTGATCGACATGGGGCCCGAAGGCGGCGCGGGCGGCGGCACGGTGGTGGGCGAAGGCACGCCGGAAGATATCGCTGCGAATGAAGCCAGCCACACAGGGCGTTACCTCAAGCGGCTGCTGTAGTAGCCGCACCGGCTCCCTGCACGAATGCGCAAGCCGCGCCACAATCGCGGCCCATGCCTTCCTTCACGCCGCGCCAGTTCGTCCTGCTCGTTCTCCTGACCCTTGCATGGGGCCTCAACTGGCCCGTGATGAAAATCGGCGTGGCGGACTATCCGCCGCTCGCGTTCCGCGCCATTTCCATCTGGCTCGGCCTGCCGGTACTGGGCCTCGCGCTGGTGTGGATGAAGGTGCCCTTTCGCGTGCCGCGAAGCGCATGGCCCGAACTGGTGTGGCTGGGCGCCACCAACATGTTCGTCTGGCATGCCTCAATCATCCTTGCGGTGAAGGCGCTCTCGGGCGGCCGCGCGGCAATCCTCGGCTACACGATGCCGGTGTTCTCGGCGGTGATCGGCGCGCTGCTGTTCTCTGCCGTGCTCACGCGGCGTGCATGGATCGGCGTCGGTGCCTGCGCGGTGGGCGTGGGCCTGCTGCTCTGGCACGAGCTCACCGACTTTGCGGGGCGGCCCGGCTACGTCGCGCTCGCACTGGCGGCTGCCGCCACATGGGCGCTGGGCACGCAACTGCTGCGGCACACGCGCATCGGGCTGCCCACGCTCACGCTTTCGTTCTGGATGACGGCGATGACGGCCGTCGTGATGACGGTGCTCACTTTTCTCTTCGAGCGCGACCAGTGGCGCTGGCCCGGCCCCGTGACCTGGGGTTCGATTCTCTACAACGCGGTGCTGATCTTCGGCTTTGCACACGCGGCGTGGTTCTACCTGGCGCGCGGCCTTCCGCCGGTGGCATCGACGCTGAGCGTGATGTTCATTCCCGTGCTCGGCGTGTTCAGCGGCGCGGTGTGGCTCGGCGAGGTCGTGCACTGGCAGGACTGGGTGGCCGTCGCGCTGATGATGGTGGCGATTGCCTCGGTGCTCTGGCCTTCGCGCAGCACCGCCAAGGCCTGACGAAGAAAAATCAGGTCGTCGTCTGCACGTGCAGCCGGCTCGTCTTGCAGCGGTGCAGTGCACGGTAGTGCTCCAGCGGCCGCCCGTTGGCGCCGTAGGCAATCGACTCGATGCGCAGCAGCGGCTCGGGCTGCGGCAGGTCGAGCAGCTTGCAGGTTTCGGCATCGGGCAGCACCGCATCGATCCAGCGCTCGGCGCGCACCAGGCGCAGCCCGTATTGCCGGCGCAGCACGTCGTACAGCGAACGGTCTTCCAGGCGTGCGCGGTGCAGCCCGGGGGCCAGGTCGGCCGGCACCACGGTTTCGACCAGCAGGCGCAGCTCGCCGTCCACGCTGCGCAGGCGCTTGAGCGCCACCACCTGCGTGTCGTCGGCCAGGCCCAGTGACGAGGCCTCTTGCGCAGTGGGCGCGCGCAGTTCCTGCGTGAGGATTTGCGTGCGCACCGAGCGGCCCTTGCGCTCCATCTCGTCGGAGAAGCCCAGCACGGTGGAAACAAAGTCTTCGTCGCGCTCGCGCGCCGACACAAAGGCGCCGCGCCCCTTGATCTTGTAGATGAGGTTGTTGCGCACCAGGTCGGCCAGAGCCTCGCGCACCACGATGCGCGAAATGCCGAACTGCTCGCCAAGCTCCGCCTCGGAAGGCAGCTTGGCGCCGATGGGCAGCACACCCTGCAATATCTGCAGGCGAATGGTGTCGCGAAACTGCGCCCACAGCGGCGATTCGGAGTTGCGGTCGAGCACGGTCGACATGTCGTTGGGACTGTTCACTTTTAGGCTTGGCCAAGCACTGGGTTGGCCATCAATGATGCATCGAAAGAAGGTTGTTCGCCTGCCGGCACGGCATGAAGGCGTACGTTGTGCCGCTCGCGCAGCGCCGTGGTGCAGGCGCACAGCTCGTTATGGGCATGCACGGCGTCCCAGCCCAGCGCCTCGGCCGCAACGCCCGCAATCTCGGCCAAGGCTGTGTCGGTGACCAGGCCGCGAATGGCCAGCAGCGTGCGGCGAATCACGAGATCGTCCAGGTGCACCACGCCGGTTTCAAGGCACAGGTACGACAGCTCGGCCGCCGAATAATCCGGCGCATGCGCGAGCGGCACATCACCCGACGCCGCAAGGCGCTGGGCCAGCGGCAGCGCCTTGGAGCCGTAGCGTGCCAGCAGGTTCAGCGCGCGCGTGCGGCCCATGCCGGAGGCCGCCATCATCTTCTCGATGAAGCGGTCGGCCGCCGCTGGATCGGCCGGCAGTTCCGCACCGCCGCCAATGGGCAGCAGCTCGGTCGATGCGGTGCGCGAGCGGCCCAGCAGCTGCAGCACTTCGTTGGTGGCTTCCTCGGCCAGCGAGCGAAAGGTGGTCCACTTGCCGCCGACCAGGCCGACGATGGCAATGTCGCGCGTTGCATTGGGCGGATCGACCACCACCGAGTGGTCGCGCGAAATCTGGCCCGGCTTGTCGGCATCGGAGCGCGCGAGGGGCCGCACGCCAACGTAGGTGTAGACCACGTCGCCGCGGCCGAAGGCCATGTTCGGAAAAACCTCGCGCAGCACGTCGATCAGGTAGTCGACCTCCGCCGGCTCGGTGACGATCTGGTCCGGGTCTTCCACCGGGATGTCGGTGGAGCCCACCAGCACGCGGTCCAGAAACGGGTAGACGATGCACACGCGCCCATCCACCGCCTCGAAGTAGGCCATGCGGCCGTCGAGCGCATCGCGCAGCGCCGGGTGGTCGAGCACCAGGTGCGAGCCCTTGGTGCCCATCACGCGCGGGCCGGCACCGCCGAGCACCGCCGCGCTGCGGTCGAGCCATGCACCGGTGGCGTTCACCACCGTGTCGGCCGTCACGCGCACGAGTGCGCCGGTGATCTCGTCGCGCAGCGTGAGGATGTTGCCCGCACAGCCCATCACGCGGCAGTAGTTCGAGGCCGCGGAACGCGGCTGGTCGCGGCAGGCATCGCCGATCAGTTCGAGGATGAGCCATTCGGGATGGCTGATCCACGCATCGAAGAAGGTGGCGGTCCAGCGGATGGCCGCACGGAACAAACCGCGGTCGGCCGAAGGCACGCGGCTGATGCGGTGCCCAGGCATTACGCGCTGGCGCCGCCCCAGCAGGTCATAAAGCCGCAGGCCCAGTGCCACCGCCAGCAGGCCGCGCGTGCGCTGCGGCGGCGTGCGGCCGAAGAACTTGAGCGCGCTGCTCATCAGCCCGCCGAAGAAGTTGGCGAGCGGCACCACCGTCTTGAGCGGCCGCACCAGGTGGGGCGCGTTGCGCAGCAGCAGGTTGCGCTCGCGCGTGGCTTCGGCCACCAGCGAGAAGCTTCCGCTCTCCAGGTAGCGCAGGCCGCCGTGGATCATGCGCGAGGGTGCGCTGCTGGCGCCTGCGCCAAAGTCGCCCTTGTCGACGATCAGGCAGTCGACGCGCTGCAGCGAAAGGTCGCGGAACACGCCGACGCCGTTGATGCCGGCGCCCACGATCACGGTGGAGAAATGCCGCCCCGCCAGCGAGGCCGGACGCACGAAGGGAAGTTGCCAGGCGCTCATCTCTCGCTTCCCGAGATGTGGGTGAATACAGGTGACATGCTGTCGATCAGTTCGTTGAAACCGGCGTTGAAATCCGCATGAGCGCTGGCGTCCCGTGCATCGGGTTCGACCACTTCGCAGGGCGCGAGCAATGGGCTGCCTTGGCGCGCGTCGTCGAGACCTTGCGACATGGCCGCGTAGATTGCGGCGCCGCGCGCGCCGGTCTCGTCGTCGGCGCAGCGCTCGACCGGGCGGCCGAGAAAAGCCGCCAGCAGGCGCACTAGGCGCGCATCGCTGGCGCCGCCGCCGAGGACCGTCGTTTCGCCAACCGCGAGGCCGGCCGCGGCAAGGCGGGCCGTGTGCCGCGCATGCAGGGCCGCAACGGAATCGACCACGGCGCGTGCCATGTCGGCGCGTGTGTGATGGCTCTTGAGGCCCACGAAGCCGCCGGTCACGCCGCCTCCACCGTTGACGAAAGGAAGAAAGCGCAAGCCGCCAGCGCCGAGCGGCACCGTCATGGCCAGGTCGACCACCGCGCGCGAATCGGGCAGTGCGAGCACGCCGGCCAGCCAAGCGATGTTGGCCATCGACGAGGGGCTGTTCTCCATGTAGAGCCGCTCGTCGGTGCGGCCGAAATTCACGATGGCGGCGACGGAAGGCTTCGGCTCCAGCACCGGCCCGATGACGGCATTGACGCACCAGGTGCCGAACACCGATACCGCACGGCCGCGCGCTTCCGCGCCAATCGCCGTCATGGAGGCGAGCAGGTCGATGGCGCCCATCGCCACCGGAATGCCCGCCGGCAACCCGCACAGCGCCGCCTCCGAAGGCCCCAGTTTTCCGATGACAGTGCCGCTCGGCACGATGGGGCCGAAGGCATGTGCGCCAAGCTCCGCAATGCCCGATGCATCGAAGGCCGCCTGCGACCAGTTGCCGGTGGCGAGCGACACCAGCCCGGCAGTGCTTGCATCGCTCGCGTCAGTGGCAATCTCGCCGGTGAGCAAAAAGCCGAGGTAGTCCTTGGCGAACAGCAAGCGGCGCAGCTCACCGCGCTGCACGGCATCGGCGCCCAGCAACTCGGCGGCGATTACCGTCGGCTGCCCGGGCCAGGGGCTGCAGCCCACGTCCTCGAACAGTTGCGCACCGCGGCTTGCCGCGAGGGCGCGCGCACGCGCATCGGCACGCTGGTCGGTGGAGGCGACGGCACGTCCGCCGACGAGCTGGCCGTCGGCATCGAGTGCATAGAGGCCGGCGCCGTGGCCGGTGCAGGCCATGGCGCGAATCTCGGCCATGCGCGGGCCGAGCTGTTGGGCAACATCGCGCAGCACATGCGTCAGCGCGGCGCGGATGGCAGGTGCGCCCACCTCGCAGCCGCCGCCGGCCAGCCGGTCGTGCGGCAAGGGCATGCGGGACAACGCAACGGTGCGGCCGCTCGCAGCTTCGAGTGCCAGCGCCTTCAGGCTGCTCGAGCCCATGTCGACGCCGATCAATATGTTTGGCTTCATGTCATAACAGCTTCTGCGACTTGAAAGCGACTCGCCAGTAGCGTTTCCCCTAGTTATCGCGGCAAACAACCCGCGATTACATTCTACCTGTCATAACAACTGTCGTGACAACGAGGTCCCAAAGATCTGCTCTCCAAAGGCAGGTCGCAAGCTCTGCCAGTCAACGCGAGGAGACACAAGATGAGGCGAAATTTCCTGAAGTCCGCTGCGGCCGCCGGTATCGGCCTGGCCGGCACCAGCGCATTTGCGCAGTCCACCCCCACGGCCGCCGCCACCGGATTGCGCGGCAACGCCAGCGACGTGTACGTGATGAACGTGATGGTGTCGGGCGTCGAATACTGGTTTCCGGTCTACGAAATGATGAAGCAGCTCGGCCGCACGCTGGGCGTGCGCACGCGCTACACCGGCACGCCCGAGTACGACGTGAACAAGCAGCTGGCCTCGTTCGAGCAGGAACTCGCGCGCAAGCCCGCGGGCATCCTGCTGCACCCGATGAATCCCGATCCGTTCATCGAGCCGATCAACCGGGCGGTGGCCATGGGCATCCCGGTCGTGACCTTCGCGGCCGACTCGCCCAACTCCAAGCGCGCCTCGTTCGTCACCTCGGACAACGACCGCGAAGGCACGCAGGCGGCCGACGCGATTGCCGCAGCGCTGGGCGGCAAGGGAGAGTACGCAGTGCTCGAAAACCCTGGCCAGGACAACCACGACCGCCGCATCGCAGCCTTCATCAACCGCATGAAGACCAAGCACGCCGGCATGAAGCTGGTGGGCCGCGCCGCGAGCAACCAGGACCCGAGCAAGGCCTACCAGGCGGTGCTGAGCCTGGCGCAGGCCAACCCGAACCTGGGTGCGCTGTTCATGCCCGAAGCCAACTCGGCGTTGGGTGCCGCGCAGGCCAAGATCGAATCGAAGAAGAACATCCGCGTGATGTGCTGCGACGTGAACGCCAAGATCCTCGACATGATCAAGGCCGGCGACGTGTTCGGCGCCATCAACCCGAACCAGGGCATGCAGGGCTACATGGGCATGATGATGCTGTTCCTGGCCAAGAACCCTTCGCTCATCGACCCGATGAACGACGCCAAGCGCAACGGCACCAATCCCATGTCGGTGCCGTTCCTGGACAACGGCCTGTCGGTGGTCAGCAAGGCCAACGCCGACGACTTCTACTGGGACAAGTACCTCGCACGCCGCGGCACCAAGGGAATCGGCGAATGAGCGCAGCGCCGGGCCGCCCCAAGCAAGCTCGCACCGCAGCGCATGGCGCGGAGGTTGCCGAGTGACCACGTTGCTCGAGCTTCGCGGCATCAGCAAGCGCTTCGGCGCTTCGCGCGCGCTCTCGGGCGTGGACTTCTCGCTGCATGCGGGCGAGATCCACGCCCTGTGCGGCGAAAACGGCGCGGGAAAGTCGACGCTGATGAACATCATCGACGGCATCCACCGGCCCGACGAAGGCGACATCGTTCTCAACGGCGAGAAGGTGGCCATCGACGGCCCTGCGCATGCCATGCGCCTGGGCATCGGCCTGGTGCACCAGGAGATCGCGCTGTGCGGCGACGCCACCGTGGCCGAGAACATCTTCATGCCCGAGATCAACGCGGGCAAGCAGGCGTGGATGAACTACGCCAGCCTGAACGCGCGCGCCGCCGAAGTGCTGGCGCGGCTCGGGCAGGACATCGACCCTGCCGCGCCGGTGAGCGAACTCAGCATTTCAAGCCAGCAGCTGGTGGAGATTGCCAAGGCGCTCACGCTGGACTGCAAGGTGCTGATCCTCGACGAACCCACGGCCGCGCTCACCGACAACGAATCGGCCGCGCTCTTCCGCGTGCTGCACGACCTGAAGGCCCAAGGCATCGGCATCATCTACATCAGCCACCGCATGGCTGAAATATTCACGCACTGCGACCGCGTCACCGTGCTGCGCGACGGGCGCAACGTGCATTGCGGGCCGCTGGCCGGGCTGACGGCCGACGAGCTGGTGCGCCGCATGGTGGGCCGCGAGCTCGGCAACTACTACCCGCCCAAGCAAGAGAGCACCGAGTCGTCCGGCCCGGTGCTCGAAGTGAGCGACATCGCCGACGGCGAGCGCGTGCACGGCATCTCCTTTGCTCTGAAGCGCGGCGAGATCCTCGGCATTGCCGGGCTGATGGGCGCCGGCCGCAGCGAACTGGCCGAGACCGTGTGCGGCCTGCGCGCCGCCACGCACGGCACGGTGCAACTGCACGGCAAGACGCTCTCGATCCGCAAGTACAGCGATGCGCTGCGCGAAGGCATCGCCTATCTCAGCGAAGACCGCAAGGCCGCGGGCGTGTACCTCGACCTGCCGATTGCGCAGAACATCTCTTCGATGGCACTGCGGCGCGTGAGCTCCGCCTGGGGCCTCTTGCAGCGTTCGGCCGAACACCGCCTGGCACGCGAGCTGGGCGCCAAGCTCAACCTCAAGTCGGACGGCGTGGCCATCGAGGTCTCGAGCCTGTCGGGCGGCAACCAGCAGAAGGTGGCCATTGCCAAGCTGCTGGCCACCAACCCCTCGGTGCTGCTGATGGATGAGCCGACGCGCGGCGTGGACGTGGGCGCGAAGTCCGAGATTCACCACATCCTGCGTGAGCTCGCGAACCAGGGGGTGGGCGTGATCGTGATTTCTTCGGAGCTGCCCGAGATCATCGGCCTGTGCGACCGGGCGCTGGTGATCCGAGACGGGCGGCTGGCCGGTGAATTGAATTCCAACGAAATGACGGAGGAAGCCCTGCTGCGGCTCGCCTCCGGACTCTGCGAACAGGAGATGGCATGAACTATCCGGCACAACTCGATGCGGGCATCGCGCCCAGGCAGTCAGGAGGCGGCCCCGCAAAGCCCACCAACAAGCTCACCAGCATGCGCGAGATGGGCCTGCTGCTGATCATTGCGGTGCTTTGCGTGGCGATGAGCTTTGCGTCGCCCTACTTCCTTACCTGGGAGAACGTGCGCGCGATGCTGCTGTCGTTTTCCATCGAAGGCATCGTGGTGGTCGGCATGACCATCCTGCTGATCGTCGGGGGCATCGATCTATCGGTGGGCTCGGTGGTCTGCTTTGCGATGGTGGTCACTGGCAAGCTCTTTTTGATGGGCGTGGACCCGTGGATCGCGAGCCTGGTGGCCATTGGCGCGAGCGGGCTCATCGGCGCAATGATCGGCGGCTGCGTCACCCGCATCGGGCTCAACCACTTCATTGCATCGCTGGCCTTCATGGTGATCGTGCGCGGGCTGTGCCTCGCGCTCACGCAGGGCACGCCGCAGTCGCTGTTCTCGCTGCCGCCCGAGTTCAAGTTCATCGGGCAGGGCACGCTGTTCGGCGTTCCCGCCGTCATCCTTATCTTCATTGCCATCGTCGTCGTGAGCGACTTCGTGCTGCGCCGCTCGACCCTGCTGCGGCGCGTGTTCTACACCGGCAGCAACGAGAAGGCGGCGCTGTATTCGGGCATTCGCGTGGGCCGGGTGAAGTTCTGGGTCACGGTGCTGTGCGCCGCTTCGGCGGGGCTTGCGGGCGTGATCTACACGGCGCGCTTCGGCGCGGCCACGCCCACCTTCGGCGTGGGCATGGAGCTCAACGTGATCGCCGCCGCGGTGATCGGCGGGGCCAGCCTCAAGGGTGGCTCCGGCACGGTGCTGGGCGCGGTGCTCGGCCTGGCGCTGCTGTCGGTGGTGACCAGCTCGCTGATCCTGCTGGATGTTTCGCCTTACTGGCAGGACGTGATCAAGGGCCTGATCCTGCTCGCGGCCGTGACCATCGACCACCTGTTGAACACGAGGAAGAAGACAAGATGAAGAGCGAGATGAAGCAGACCACGCTGGGCCCGTCGGGCATCGAATGCTCGGCCATCGGCCTGGGCACCTGGGCGATGGGCGGATGGATGTGGGGCGGCGGGGACAACGCGGCGGCCGTGGTGGCCATCCAGGCCTCGCTGGACGCAGGCGTGAACCTGATCGACACCGCGCCGGCCTACGGCCTGGGGCGCTCGGAGAGCATCGTGGGCGCCGCGCTCAAGGGGCGCCGCCACGAGGCCGTGATCGCCACCAAGTGCGGCCTGGTGTGGCACACGCAGAAGGGCACGCATTTCTTCGAGGAAGACGGCCACCCGGTGTACCGCTATCTTGGCCGCGATTCGATCTTCCATGAATGCGAAGAGAGCCTCAAGCGCCTACAGACCGACTACATCGACCTCTACATCACGCATTGGCAAGACAGCACCACGCCCGTGGCCGAAACCATGGACGCGCTGCTCGACCTGAAGAAGCAGGGAAAGATCCGCGCCATTGGCGTGAGCAACGTGAGCCCCGAGACGCTCTCCGAATACCTTCGCCACGGCCCGGTCGATGCGGCGCAGGAGCGCTACAGCCTGATCGACCGCGAGATCGAGACCACGCTCGCGCCCTTGTGCAGCGAGCACAACGTAGCGGTGCTCGGCTATTCGTCGCTCGCGCTCGGCCTGCTCGCCGGCCCGATCGACCCCGAGCGCGAGTTCAAGGGTGACGACCAACGCGCCACCAACCCGCGCTTCAGCGAAGCCAACCGCTCCAAGCTCAAGGCCTTCTTCGAAGAGCTCGACCCGCTGCGCACGCAACTGGGCTGCTCGTTCGGCCAATTGATGATCGCGTGGACCGTCGCGCGAGGCACCGTGGCCGTCGCGCTGTGCGGCGCACGCGTGCGCCAGCAGGCCATCGAGAACGCCGGTGCCGGCGCGGTCGAGCTGGGCGACGACGCGCTGCGGCAGATCGATGTCGCGGCCAAGCGACACCTCGGCGCACTCGCCTGACCTTCCCCCTTCTTTTTTCCGATCCCAACAAGGAGTTCTTTCCATGTCGAAAGACAAGACAGCGCGGCTCAACCGGCTGCTGACCAATGGCCGCTGCCTGGACATAGCCCTGGACCACGGCGTGTGCAACGAGCCCTCGTTCCTCGACGGCCTGGAGGACATGCCCCAGGTCATGGACAAGCTCTTGGCCGCCGGGCCCGACGCGATCCAGCTCAACTACGGGCAGTCCGACCTGCTGCAGGACCGCCCGGGCCGCAACAAGCCCGCGCTGGTGATGCGCATCGACATGGGCAACCCCTACAACGCCACGCTGCACCGCGTGATGTGGGCCCAGCTGCAGAACGAGCATGACCCGGTGCTGCCGGCTGTGCAGCGCGACGCGGCCTGCGTGGTGGTCAACCTCTTCATGCTGCCGAACGAGCCCGACCTGTTTCGCCAGTGCGTGCAGAACATCGCACGCGTGCGCGCCGACTGCGACCGCTACAGCATGCCGCTGATGATCGAGCCGCTGGTGATGCAGTCGCCCACGCCGGGCAGCCGCTACCAGGTCGACGGCGACGCCGAGAAGATCGTCGCGCTGGTGCGCCTTGCGCGCGAGATGGGCGCCGACATCGTCAAGGCCGACCCGACCAGCGACCCCGCCGATTTCCACCGCGTGGTGCAGGCGGCGCGTTGCCCCGTGCTCGTGCGCGGCGGTGGGCGCGAAGACCTGCAGCAGGTGTTTGCGCGCTCGCGCGCACTGCTCGACCAGGGCGCCGTCGGCATGGTGTACGGGCGCAATGTGTACCAGCACGCCAACCCCTCGGCGGTGGTGAGTGCGCTGATGGCCATGATCCACCGCGGCGCCAGCGCCAAGGAGGCGTGGGCCCTCTACGAATCGAGCGGCGCCAAGTAAGACAAAGAGCGAGCGCCGGCGCAAGAAACCAAGAAGAAGTCAGCACGGCAGGCGATGCACCCGTCGCCCGCCGGGGTGCGTCCTGCGCGCGCACTGGAGAGGGTCGAGCAACGGGTTGCCCTGCGAACTTCTAACAATCTGGAGGCGACGATGAAGATCCGGTATTTCTTGATGGCGTTCCTGGCTCCGCTCGTCACATTGCTGACGCATGCGGCCATCACCGGGGTCAGCCCGATGACCACCCTCGACAACATGGCGACGGCCGTCGCCGAAGCCATGGCCGATCCGCTCCCGCTGCAGGGGCCGGGCCTCGGCAATCTCACCTACACATCGGCCGAGCTGTTCAAGCCGGTGTCGGTGATCACCAGTCCCAACCACCCGCTCGATCCGGCGCACAGCAGCGCCTACGAGTCGCGCGAGGTGCCCGCCACGTACCCGGGCCGCAAGGACTACGGCATGAACGCCGGCATCATGATCAACGGCTACTTTCTCACCTCGTTCGCGCCGGACAGCGGCCTGGGCCCGGGCGGCTTTTTGCTGTACGACGTGTCGAACCCGCGCCAGATCCAGCTGGTCAAGAAGATCTACGAACCCGAGGCCCGCACCAAGGAGTTCCGCGAAACGCACTCCTTCGGCACCGCGAAGATCGGCGGCAAGACGTACGTGGTGCTGCCCAGCATCAACGGTGTCGAGTTCTGGGACTTCACCGACATCAACGACATCAAGCAGGTGAAGAAGCTGGCGCTGCCCGGCGTCAACTCCGGCGACTACGAGAACGTCGCCTGGCAGCTCTGGTGGCAGGCGCCCTACCTGTACGTGGCCTCCGCGGGACGCGGCATGTTCATCGTCGACGCCACCGACCCCGCAAACGCCGTGGTTGCGAACCGCGGCGCGGGCAAGCCCAACCCGGTGCCCACGGGCGAGCTCGGCAATTTCCGGATCGGCCCGATCTTCACCATGGGCAACCACATGGTGCTGACCGCGATGGAAAGCAACGGCGGGTTCGCGAGCCTGGACATCTCCGACCCGCTCAACCCCAAGGTGCTCGATTCCATCGTGGGCACCACGCCGTTCTACTACGCCACCTGCTTCGACGGCAAAAGCCTGCACGTCTCGACGCGCGGCGGCGGCGCCAAGATGTACAGCTACGACCTGGGCGACCGCTCGCGCTTCGTGGCCGAGGACAACCGGCTGGTCATCGACGAGCAGCTGTACTGCGCCACGCAGGACAACTACGTGATCCAGGGCGCGCAAACGCGCATCCACAAGGTCGACGTGAGCAACCCGCTGAACCACGTGGAGGTGGGCCGCGGCAGCATCCTGCGCGAAGATGACCCGAACTTCTCGCATTCGGACAACGGCCAGGTCGCGATGTTCGGCAACCTCGTCTTCGTGGGCAACGACCACGGCTCGGGCAGCGGCTTCATCGTGCATGCGGTGGACCCGGACATCACCAAGCCTGAAGTGAAACAGGTGTCACCCGCCAACGGCGCGAAGCAGCAGGCGCTCACCTCGCGCATCGGCGTCGGCATGACCGACAGCATCCGCCCCGAGAGCGTCAATGCCAACACCTTCGTCGTGCGCGCGGTGGGCGGCAACACGCTCGCGGGCACCTACAGCGTGCAGCTGGGCATCATCAACTTCCATCCCGAGCAGCCTCTGCAGCCGGGCACCAGCTATGAAGTGTTCCTGCCCGCCAACGGCGTGAAGGACTATGCGGGCAACGCCATAGGCGCCGACTTCAAGTCGGTTTTCAACACCGGCAACGCGACCGACATCAACCTGCAGCACTACTGGACGCTGGCGGGCAACCTCTCCGACCAGATCGGCAGCAACAACGGCACGCCGGCCTCGGGCGACGCGTTCGAGAGCATCGGCATGAACTTTGCGGCGCGCACCGCCGGCGTGCCGCTGAAGAACGACACCGTGGCCACGGTGCTCGGCGGCACCGCCTCGCTGAGCTTCTACATGAAGACCACGCAGGCCGGCAGTGCCAACCCATGGACCGCGCCCGGCATCTTCGGGCGCGACCAGGCCAACGGCGCGGACGACGTGTTCTGGGGCTGGATCGACGGCAGCGGCTTCATGAATCTCTCGGTGGCCAACAAGGCCACCAACAACCCGGGCACACGTTCGCAGGCGGCCGTGAACGACGGCAATTGGCACCACGTGGTGATGACCCGCGACGCGGCCTCGGGCGCGCAGACCATGTACGTGGACGGCGTGAAGACCAGTTCCACCGGCCTCACCGGCACCAAGGGGCTGGCGAACAAGTTCCAGGTCATGGGCCAGATCCAGGGCAACACCGACCTGTTCAAGGGCACGCTGGCGGAAGTGCGCGTGTACAGCCGCGTGCTCACCGACGGCGAAGTGGCCACGCTGCGCGGCCAGGCCGTCATCGGCGACCCGGGCATCGGCGGCGGGCCGAAGATCGTCAACGGCCAGCTGGTGTTCGACCCCGCCACGCTCGGCAGCAGCGGCGCGCAGTTCCGCTGGAACTTCGGCGACGGCACGCAGACGGCCTATTCCACCCAGCCGCGCTATACCTACACGTACACGCGGCCGGGCCACTACACCGTGACGCTGACGGTCCGCGACGCGAGCGGGCGCGAGACCTTCTACACCTACAACCTCACGGTGATCGTCCCTACCACGCCGCGGGCGCCCACGCACACCACCAACATCGCGGGCGACGCGAATTCGGTCTACTCGGTCAACCCCGACAGCGGCACGGTCGCCGCCATCGACGCGCAGACCCTGGCCAAGCGCTGGGAAGTGCGCGTGGGCGACGAGCCGAAAACGCTGGCCGTGGGCCCCGATGGGCGCATCTGGGTCACGGTGCAGGGTGAGGACAAGCTGGTGGCGCTCAGCGCGGCCGACGGCAGCCTCTCGGCGACCGTGCCGCTGGCCTACGGCAGCGGCCCCTACGGCGTGGCCTTCACCCCCGACGGCGCGAAGGGCCTGCTGACGCTGGAAAGCAAGTCGGTGCTGATGAGCTTCGACCCGAGCAACGGCGCCACCACCGGCGCGGTCGCGCTCGCGGGGAATCTGCGAGGAATAGCAGTAAGTTCAGACGCACAGGTGGCGTATGTCACTCGCTTCAAGTCGCAGATGACCGGCGGCCAGCTGCACAAGGTGAACCTGCAGAGCATGAGCGCCATGAGCACCATTGCGCTGCCGGTGGACACCACCACCGTGGACACCGAGAGCCGCGCGCGCGGCGTGGCCAACTATCTAAGCCAGGTGGTGATCTCGCCCGACGGGCGGCGCGCGGTGCTGCCTTCGAAGAAGGACAACATCGTGCGCGGCAAGTTCAGGGACGGCAACAACCTGCTGCACGACCAGACGGTGCGCTCCATCCTGTCGCAGGTCAACCTCCAGACCGCCGCGGAAGTGTTCGACGAGCAGATCGACTTCGACGACCGCGCGCCCGCGCGCGCCGCGCTGTTCTCTCCATCGGGCGACTACCTGTTCGTGGCGCAGATGGAAGGCAACCGCGTGGCGATCGTCGACCCCTACAGCCGCGCGGTGCGCGGCGAGATCAACGCCAGCAGCGCGCCGCACGGCCTGTACCTGGACGCGGCACGCAAGCGGCTGTTCGTCAACAACTTCCTGGCGCGCTCGGTGTCGGTGCACGACGTGGCCTCGGTGCTGAGCTCGGAGACCAATGCCGCAACCTTCCTGCAGAACGTGTCGACGGTGGCGCAGGAGCCCATGGCGGCCGCGGCCCTGCGCGGCAAGCAGGTGTTCTACAACGCCTCCGACCGGCGCATGAGCAAGGACAACTACATCTCCTGCGCGAGTTGCCACGCCGACGCCGGCGACGACGGCATGGTGTGGGACTTCACGCAGCGCGGCGAGGGCCTGCGACGCACCATCAGCCTCATGGGCAAGCGCGGCGCCGGCCACGGCAAGATGCACTGGACCGCCAACTTCGACGAGGTGCAGGACTTCGAGAACGACATCCGCAACGAATTCGGCGGAACGGGCTTCCTGAGCAATGCCGACTTCGCGGCCACCTCCGATCCGTTGGGCGCGCCCAAGGCCGGCAAGAACGCGCAACTGGACGACCTTGCGGCCTACCTGGGTTCGCTGAACAAGTACATGCGCAGCCCGGCGCGTGCGGCGGACGGCAGCCTGAGCGTGGAGGCGGCGCGAGGCCAGACGGTGTTCAACACGGCGCAGTGCGCCACCTGCCACACCGGAGGCACCTTCCGCGACGGCCTCAGGCACGACGTGGGCACGATCCAGCTCTCCTCCGGCAAGGGCATCAACCAGCCGCTGGCGGGCCTGGGCTTCGACACGCCCACGCTCTCGGGCACCTGGAATACCACGGCCTTCTTCCACAACGGGCAGGCGGCCACCTTGCAGGACGTGTTGAGCGGCGGCCACGGCAATGCGTCGAGCTTGCCGGCAAATGATGTGGTCGCGCTGCGCGAGTACGTGCGATCGCTGGACACGGCCCCGGCCGTGGTCACGCGCCTGCGCTCGGACCTGAACCCCACGATGTGCGTGAACATCAAGGGCGCGCTCACCACCAGCGGCACAACGGCGGTGCAATGGCCCTGCGGCAACGCGGGCAACGAGAAGTTCACGGTGAACAGCATCACCGGGGGCTACGTGCAGCTCGTGGCCGAGCACAGCGGCCTGTGCCTGGCGCAGAACGGCACGGCGACCACCAACGCGCCGGTGGTGCAGGTGGCCTGCTCGGCCGGCAACACGGCGCAGTGGAGCTTGGTGGGCGGAAGCATCCGCAACCGCGCCTCGGGCTCGTGCCTGGACGTGCCGAACGCTTCCACGGCGCAGGACACCGCGCTCATCACCTGGACCTGCAACGGCGGCACGAACCAGAGCTGGACCCAACTGCCCTGACGCCCTGACGCTCCCCTGAAAAGCCGGCCGCCTTTCGCGGCCGGCTTTTTTTCGTCCTGCCGATGACCTCCGGCGTCATGGACCGCACGCACCCGCTTTGAGAAAGTACCTCCATCGATCAACCAACCAGGAGAAAACACCATGACCGGCTTCAACATCCTTCCGCTCGCAGTGGCCCTGCTGATCGGCATCGCGGCGCTCGGCTCCTGCCTGGGCATTGCCCTCGTCGGCCAGAAGTTTCTCGAAAGCACCGCGCGCCAGCCCGAAATGATCGACGCGCTGCAGACCAAGTTCTTCCTGGTGGCCGGCGTGACCGACGGCGCGTTCATCATCGCCACCGGCATCGGCCTGTGGTTTGCCACCGCCAGCCCCTTCGGCTGAGGCGATCCGCGCACCAGGAAGTGACACGATTCACTGGCACCATTCGTGCTAGCACCGTTGACACCGAATTGTTTATGGTTAAAGTATTTAGCTATCAACGGTTCGATGTTCCTGGCACCGCATGGCGCGGTGCCGGTGCATCGTTTCACCCTTCCTTTGCCCGGAGAACCCATGAGCCACCCGTCCCCGAAGTTGCCCGCGCTGCCGCGCACCCTGCTTTCGCTGCTGCTCTGCGGTGCAGCCCTTGGCGGTGCGGCATCCGCCATGGCCGCGCCCGTCAAGGTGGGCCTGGCGCTCGACATCTCGGGCCCCTTCGCGGCATTGGGCGCCGAGGCGCGCGACGGCTTTGCGCTCGGCATCAAGCAGCTGGGCGGCAAGCTCGGCGGACAAGACGTGGAGTTTGTGCAAGCCGACATGGCCGGCAGCCCCGACCAGGCCAAGCAGTTGGTCGACCGCATGATCCAGCGCGACAAGATCGATATTTTCAGCGGCCCCATCGGCTCGAACGTGGCTCTGGCCGTCGGCCCGACGCTGTTCAACGCCAAGGTGCCGTACCTTTCGGCCAACGCCGGCCCGAGCCAGTTTGCGGGTGCCCAGTGCAATGCGTACTTCTTCGGCACGGCATACCAGAACGACCAGTTCCATGAGGCCGCCGGCAAGTTCGCACAGGACCGCGGCTTCAAGAAGACCGTGCTGATCGCTCCCAACTATCCCGCCGGCAAAGATGCACTCGGCGGCTTCAAGCGCCAGTTCAAGGGCCAGGTGGCCGACGAGCTCTACACCAAGCTCGGCCAGATCGACTACGCCGCCGAACTCGCGCAGCTGCGCGCGGCCAAGCCCGACTCCATCTACTTCTTCCTGCCCGGCGCAATGGGCATCAACTTCATCAAGCAGTTCGTGGGCGCGGGTCTCTCGAAGGACATCACGCTCGTGACCAGCGGCTTCTCGGCCGACGAAGACGTGATCGGCGCCGTGGGCGAGCCGATGCTCGGCCTGTTCAACACATCGCACTGGGCGCACGACCTGGACAACGCCGCCAACAAGGCTTTCGTGGCCGCCTTCCGCAAGGAGTACAACGGCCGCTATCCGTCGGTGTACGCGGCGCAGGCGTATGACGCCATTCTTGCGATGGACGCTGCCGTGAAGCAGGCCGGCGGCAACGCGCAAAACCGCGAAGCCGTGGTGGCGGCTCTCAAGAAGGCCAACTACGCCTCGACGCGCGGCAACTTCAAGTATGCGAACAATCACTTTCCGATCGAGAACTTCTATCTGCGCGTGATCGGCAAGGATGCACAGGGCAAGGTCACGAACAAGCTGATCAACACGGTCCTGACCAACTACGGCGACTCGTACGCCGACAAGTGCCCCCTCAAGTGAGCGGCATCCTCGTTCTCGAGCAGCTGCTCAATGGCCTCGGCTATGGGCTGATGCTGTTCCTGCTGGCGGCGGGACTCACGCTGGTGTTCGGCATCATGGACGTGCTGAACCTGGCGCACGGCTCGCTCTTCATGTCGGGCGCCTACGTGGCGGCAGAGGCGCACACGCGCACCGGTTCGTTCACCGCGGCCATCGTGATTGCGGTCGCCGTGACGGTGGTGGTGGCGCTGCTGCTCGAAGTGCTGCTGATGCGGCGCCTCTACACGCGCGACCACCTGGCGCAGGTGCTCGCGACCTTCGGCGTCATTCTGGTGGCGGACGACATCGTCAAGATGGCTTGGGGCCCTTCGCCGGTGATGGCTTCGACGCCGGCCGCCCTCTCCGGGCCTATCGAGCTGGTGGACGGCCTGCCCTACCCGGCATACCGGCTCGTGATCCTGGCCGGCGGGCTGCTGGTGGCGCTCGCGCTCTACCTGCTGGTCAACCACACGCGCATCGGCATGCGGGTTCGCGCGGGCGCTTCGGACCGGCCGATGGCCGAGCTGATGGGCGTGCGCGTGGGCCGCATCTTCAACGGCGTGTTCCTGCTCGGCGCGGCGCTGGCTGCACTGGCCGGCGCGCTGATGGGGCCCATCGTCGCGGTGCAAGTGGGCATGGGCGAAGCCATCCTGATTCCGGCGCTGGTGGTGCTGGTGATCGGCGGCATCGGCTCGGTGCGCGGCGCCTTCGTGGCCGCGCTGCTGGTGGGCGTGGTCGACACCATCGGCCGCGCCTTCGTGCCGATGCTGTTGCGTGCCACGCTGCCACCGGCCACGGCCGCCGACCTGGGGCCGCTGTTCGCCGAAGTGGCGATGTATGCGCTGATGGTGGTCGTCCTCATCTTCCGGCCCTCCGGCCTTTTCTCCGCACGGTCGTGACATGAAGTCTTCCTCGCGCTATATCGGGCTCGGGCTGCTCGTTGTTCTGCTCGCGGCGTTTCCGCTGGTGGCGCCGCTGCTCGGGCTCGACTTCTACATCGGCTTCGTGCGGCGCGTGCTCGTGGTGGCGCTGGCCGCCGCGAGCCTCAATTTCATCCTCGGCTTCGGCGGCATGGTGGCGCTCGGGCATGCGGGCTTCATCGGCATGGGCGCGTACACGGTGGTGGCGCTCAGCGATACGGGCGTGATGTCGGCATGGGTGATGTGGCCACTGGCCGCGCTGGTCGCCGGCTTGGTTGCGGCGCTGATCGGCACGGTGGCGCTGCGCACGCGCGGCGTGTACTTCATCATGACCACGCTGGCCTTTGCGCAGATGCTCTACTTCGTGGTGGTGTCGCTGCGGCGCTATGGCGGCGACGACGGCTACACGCTGATGAGCCGTCCGACGCTGCTGCCCGGGCTCGACCTTGGCAACGAGTCGAACTTCTATTGGGTGGTGCTGGTGATTGTGACGCTGGCGCTCTGGTGGCTGCAGCGCGCAACGCAGTCGCGCTTCGGCCATGCGCTCATGGGCATTCGCGACAACGAGACGCGCATGCGGGCGCTGGGCTACCCGGTGTTCCGTCTGCAACTCGTGGCCTTCACGATTGCCGGCGCCATTGCGGGGCTGGCGGGCGCGCTGCTTGCAGGCGGCAACGGGTTCGTGAGCCCGGCGACGATGCACTGGACGCAATCGGCCACGCTGCTCGTCATGGTGGTGATCGGTGGGCTGGGGCGCAGCTGGGGCGGGCCGGTGGGCGCCATCGTGTGGCTGCTGCTCGAGGAGTTCTTGAAGCAGCACACCGAGCACTGGCACATGCCGCTCGGATTGCTTTTGATTGCCGTTGCGTTGTGGGCGCCCAAAGGACTCGCAGCTTTGTACAAGCGCCGCTTGCCGCTCACCCCGGCCCTCTCCCCAGAGGGGCGAGGGAGTAAAGCATGAGCCTTTTCAGAATCGAAGGGTTGGTCAAGCGCTTTGGCGGCTTGCTCGCAACCGACCATGTGAACCTGACCGTGGAGCGCGGCGAAGTGCATGCGCTCATCGGGCCGAACGGTGCGGGCAAGACCACGCTGGTCAACCTGATCACCGGGCTGCTCAAGGCCGATGCCGGGCGCATCCTGCTCGACGAGAAGGACATCACCGGCTTCAAGGACCACCAGCGCGTGGCGGCCGGCATGTCGCGCTGCTTTCAGGTAACGCGCGTGTTTGCCAAGGAAACCGTGCACGACAACCTCATGCTCGCGGCGCAGGCCCATGCGGGCAGCAGCCTGCGCTTCATGGCGCCGCGAGCGAACGAGCGCGCCCTGGTGGAACGTGCCGTGGCGCTGGCCGAACGTGTCGGCCTGGGCAGCGAACGCCACCGCATCGCGGGCACCCTGCCGCACGGCGCGCAGCGCGCGCTCGACGTGGCGCTCGCGCTTGCGGCCGAGCCCAAGCTGCTGCTGCTCGACGAGCCGATGGCCGGCATGGGGCCTGACGAATCGGCGCGCATGGTCGAGCTGATCGAATCGCTGCGCGAGTCGATGGCCATCCTGCTGATCGAGCACGACATGGACGCGGTGTTCCGCCTGGCCGACCGGCTCACGGTGCTGGTGCAAGGGCGCGTGCTGATGAGCGGCACCGCCGACGAAGTGCGCGGGCATCCCGACGTGCAGGCGGTGTATCTCGGTACGGAAGCAGAGGGACACGCATGAACGCCGCCACCACATTGCTCGACGCGAAATCCGTCGAGGCCGGCTACGGCGCCAGCCAGGTGCTGTTCGGCATCGACTTGAAGATCGGCGCGGGCGAAGTGCTCGCGCTGCTCGGACGCAACGGCATGGGCAAGAGCACGCTGCTGAAGGTGCTGACCGGCACGCTCGCGCCGATGCGCGGCAGCGTGCATTTCGGCGGCGATGCCATCGGTGGCCACAAGCCCGACGCCATCGCACGGCGCGGCGTGGCCATCGTGCCCGAGGGGCGGCACGTGTTTCCGAACCTCAGCGTGGACGAGCACCTGCGCGCCTTCGCACGACCGCGCCCGGGCAGTGCGCCGCGCTGGACCGTCGAGGCGCTGTACAGCCTGTTTCCGCGGCTCGCAGAGCGCAAGGCCAACGCGGGCAACCAGCTTTCCGGCGGCGAGCAGCAGATGCTGGCGATTGCGCGCGCGCTTTCCACGCATCCGCGCCTCTTGATCCTCGACGAGGCCACCGAGGGCCTGGCACCGGTGATCCGCGAGGAGATCTGGCATTGCATCGCCACGCTCAAGGCCGAAGGCGAGGCGATCCTGGTGGTCGACAAGTACGTGCAGCGCCTGCTGCCGTTGGCCGACCGCCATGTGATCCTGGAACGCGGGCGCGTGGTGTGGCAGGGCGATTCGGCCGCACTCGACGCCGACCGTTCGCTCTGGACGCGCTACCTGGGCGTGTAGATTTCGGTTCGCTACAGCGGACGGCACGCCAGGAAGTTGGCCCACGTCACGTTGTCGCGGCCGATCCACTGGCTGCTCCACTGCGTGTGCAGGCCCGCCGCTGCAAGCGCTTCGGCGAACCGGTCTTTCGCCCAGTACACGGTGTGATAGTCGTCGTTCGTCTCGCCTTCGCCGATGCGCATGGCCACCAGGAAGACGCCGCCGGGCTCGAGTGCGTTGAACACCTTGCGCAGGACCGGCGCGATCTGCGCGCGATCGACATGGATCAGAACGCACATCGCGAGGACTGCGCTATACGGCCCGCCCAGCGCATCCGTGACGACATTGAGCAGCTCGCCCTTCTTGCCGCGCTCCGCCTGCAGGTCGAGAAACGCCTGGACCGCATCGGTGCGCCTGACGACACCGCCCAGCGCCTCGACGAAGTCGGCGTCTTGCCCCGATCCGGAACCGATCTCGAGCACGGTGCCGCCGGCGGGCACGAGCTGCATCATGCGGCGCAGCGCATCCTCGATCTCGGGCGGCCGGTGGCCCGCCACGATCGCGTTGTATTCGCGGGCGGACGCTTCGTAAGACTCGATGGTGCGGTGCATGTTCTTCAGCGCCGAGTCTGAAATCTTCATGGAAGCCTTTCCGGCCCATCGGACATCCGGCGGGACCTGGATGGAAAGTCTAGGTCCAAGGCGCCATCCGGCTCATGGGGAAAATTGCCTAGGACCCATGCATTACACCCATCACGTGATGCGCGGACCTAGCGTTGGCAGCTCATTCGGGCGCCGCGTCGAGCCGCAGGATCAGATCGCGGCTGGCCTGGTTGAGCCCCACGACCTCGACCGCACTGCCGTGCTTGCGCAGGCGCTCGACCACCTTGTTCAGTGCAGCCACCGCGGTCACGTCCCAGAAGTGCGCCTGCGACACATCGATGTGCACCGGCGCGCCGTCGATCTCGCGCACGTCGAAGGCATCCACCAGCATGTCGGCCGATGCGAAGAACACCTGGCCGCTCACCCGGTAGAGGCGCATGCCGCCTTCATCAACGGCCTCCGCATGCACGTGCAGCAGGCGCGCAACCTTGAAGGTGAAGAACACGCCGCTCAGCATTACGCCGGTCGCCACGCCCGCGGCCAGGTTGTCGGTGGCGACCGTGACGGCCACCGTCGCGAGCATGACGGCGCTGGACATGCGCGGATGGCGCACCAGCGTGCGCAGCGAACTCCAGTCGAAGGTCGAGGCCGACACCATCACCATGATGGCCACCAGCGCCGCTACCGGCACCTGCGACACCCAAGGTTTGAGCAGCACCATGAGAATCAGCAGGAAGACCCCGGCGAACAGCGTCGACAGCCGGCCGCGCCCGCCGTAGCGCACGTTGCTCACGGTTTGGCCGATCATTCCGCAGCCCGCAATGCCGCCGAAGAAGCTGGCTGCCACATTGGCGATGCCCAGGCCGCTGCATTCGCGATTCTTGGAGCTCGGCGTGTCTGTAAGGTCGTCCACGACGCTGGCGGTCATCATCGATTCGAGCAGGCCGACCATCGCGATGGCGAAGGCTGGCAGGGCAATGATGCGCAGCGTGTCGAGCGACATGGGCACCGACAGCCACGCAAAGGCGGGCAGTGCATCGGGCAAGTGGCCCAGGTCGGCCACGGTCTTGAGCGGCAAGCCCAGCCAATGGCCCACCAGCGTGATCACCACGATGCACACCAGCGGCGAAGGCACGGCAGTGGTGATGCGCGGCAGCAGGTAAATGATGACAAGCCCCAGCCCCACCATGGCCCAGGTGGCCGTGTTGGCGCCGATGAAGTGCGGCATTTGCGCCGCAAAGATCAGGATGGCCAGCGCGTTGACGAAGCCCGTGCGCACCGATGTGGAAACGAAGCGCATCAGCACGCCGAGCCGCAACAGGCCGAACACGATCTGTATGGCCCCGGCCAGCACGCCGGCTGCCAGCAAGTAAGGCAGCCCGTGCGCATGCACCAGCGGCGCAGCCACGAGCGCCACTGACCCTGCAGCGGCCGAAACCATGGCCGGCCGACCCCCGGCAAAGGCAATGACGATGCTGATGACGAACGAAGCAAACAGCCCGACGGCCGGATCGACACCGGCCACGAAAGAGAAGGCGATGACTTCGGGAATGAGGGCGAAGGTGGCGACGGCGCCGGCCATCAACTCGCGCGGAATGCTCGGGAACCATTCGGCTCGCAAGCGGCTGTGTGAAGAAGACATGAGAAAAGTAGAACGGCCCCGTCTCCTTCCGCTGGGCGATAGGGACAAGACACGAGCAGAAAGGCGGGCCGGCTGTCAGCCCGATGGGTGTCGCGGGAGCCGGTGGCCGCCGCGCGTCAATGCGCAACCGTCAGGGAGGCGTCGGTCGCGAGCAGCCCGACTGCCGGCGACGAATGGGAAAGCGGGGCATCCTGGGACACATGCATGCAATTGTAGAGAGCGCAACTGGCGACTAGCCACACGCAACCATGTAGCGGGGGCGCGCAGGCTGGGCTCTTGTTCAGGGCACGTGCAAAGGCCACCGGGTACTCCCCTCCGCGAATGTCCCCCGGGGCTGCGCCCCTCCTCCTTTATTTCGCTGCGCGGAGCACCCGATGGCCTGTGCACATGGGCACGCTGCTCGTGCAACGCCGATCAACGACCGCCGCTTAAGACGCACACGTCGATGGGGTGCCTTGCGCAGCGAAATAAAGGAGGAGGCCGCAGGCCGGGGGACATTCGCGGAGAAAGGTACCCCGTCGGCGGGTGCGCCGCCCTGAACAACAGCGCCTCAGCGCTTGACCCGCAGCATCCCCTCTTGCGCCGTAGAAGCCACAAGCCGCCCATCGCGCGAATACAGGCTGCCGCGGCACAGGCCGCGCGCCCCGCTCGCGCTCGGCGAGTCGAGGACGTACAGCAGCCAGTCGTCCATGCGGAAATCTCGGTGGAACCACATGGCGTGGTCGAGACTTGCGGGGCGCACCTGGCCGCTCATGAAGCTCAGGCCGTGCGGCAGCATGGCGGCGCGCAGCAGGCCGTGGTCGGAGGCATAGGCGAGCAGCGCGCGGTGCACCACCGGGTTGTCGGGCAGCGGCGCAATGGCGCGCATCCAGATCGCGCTTTCCGATGGGCGAACTTCCGGCGTCAACAGGTCGTCGGCCTCCACGCGGCGGTATTCAATGCCGTGCGGCTCCAGGCCCTTGATGCGCCAACGCTCGGGCAACCGGTCGCCGAGCGCGATACGCTGGTCGAGTTCACTCACCAGGCCTTCGGGGCCTTGCACCGTTGGCATGGTGAACTGGTGTTCAACGCCTTCGTCCACTGTTTGGAAGGACGCCGACATCTCGAAAATGATGCGCTCCTGCTGGCGCGCCACCACGTGCCGCGTGGTGAAGCTGCGGCCGTCGCGCACGCGGTCCACGCTGTATTCGATGGGCGCATGCTCGCCCGGCAGCAGGAAGTAGGCATGCATCGAATGCACGGGCCGGTCGGCGCCGACCGTGAGGCTTGCAGCCGCCAGCGACTGGCCAAGCACCTGGCCGCCGAACACGGCGGGTGTGCCGATGTCTTCGCTCTGGGCCAGGAATTTGTCGCCGCCCAGCGGCTCGAGCTGCATGAGCGCGACGAGTTCGTCGACAAGGCGGGCGGCGGTGGCGGGGTCGGTGGTCATCTGAAGAAAGGGCTGCAGGCGTCAGCAAAAAGAATCAACCCGCAACCATAGCAAAGCCCGGGCCCGCGGGCTGTCGCGGGCCGGTCAGCGCGAGTCCGCGCCCCGCAGGCTCAGCGGTCGAGATCGACGCCGTCGGCCGCCAGCTTCTCTTGCAATGCCGGCACATCGACGTCCGCAAACCGGACACCGCTGCCCAGCGAAGCCGCCGCCGTTCCCGCGGCTTGCCCCATCACAAAGCAACCGCCGCTCGCACGCGCGGCCGACTGGCCCTCGTGCGTCATGGCGGCGCAGCGGCCGGCCACCAGCAGGTTATCGACAGTGCGCGGCACGAGCATGCGCCAGGGCAGCTGGTTGTAGGTGCGGTTTTCGTCGCGCGGAAAGGCCCATTCAATGCGGCCGTCGGCATGCATTTCCATCGGCCATGCATTGATGCCGATGCTGTCGTCGAACGCGGCCGAAGAGAGGATGTCCTCGCCGGTCAGCGCATAGAGGCCTTCGATGCGGCGCGTTTCGCGGATGCCGACCTGCGGCGCAATCTCGACGATGGCCGACTTTGCAAAACCCGGCACCTCGGCCTTCATGAACTTGAAGTACTCGGCAATCTGGCGCCGCCCTTCGAGCTCGCCTTCGGTGAGTTCGCGTGCATCCACGCCATTCATCGCGCGGCCCGCGGCATTGCGGATCTGCGTGACGTTGGCGCGCCATTCGCGCGGATCGATGTTGGGCCGCAGGATCGCGCCTTCGCGCGGAAACTTGTACTTGCCGGGCTTCTGCTGCTGCACCGCGGCCATCAGGTCGTTGATGGCCTTGAACTCGCCGACGGCCGCAAGGGCCGGCTCGGCATCGACCTGGCCGACGCGGAACATCGTGGTCGGGAACAGGCCGCTGCCGTGGCCGTCGCCCACTTCGAAGGGCACGCCCGCAAAGGCGGCCACATCGGCGTCGCCGCTCGCGTCGATGAAGGCGTTGGCGCGAATGGCCTGCCGGCCCGACTTGGTTTCGACCACCAGCGCCGCGATGCGGTCGCCGTCGCGCACCACCGCGGCTGCCCATGCGTGGAACAGCAGGTTCACGCCGGCATCGAATAGCAACTGGTCGGCCGCGATCTTGTAGGCCGAGGTGTCATACGAACGCACGCGGATGCGGCCCTGCATGCCGTCCTGCGGCTTGTTGAGGCCGCCCAGCGCGTCGATGCGCGCGAGCAGGTCGTCGACCACGCCGCGCACCAGCAGCGTCATTTCGCCGTTGCGCTTGCCGTACAGGCCCGCGAAGTTGGTTACGCCGCCCGCGGTGCCCATGCCGCCGAGAAAGCCGTAGCGCTCCACCAGCAGCGTGCTGGCGCCGCGCCGCGCCGCGCTCACGGCGGCGGCAATGCCGGCGGGGCCGCCGCCAACCACCACCACGTCGTATTCGCCGAAGACCGGCAGTTCGCGCGCCGGTTCAGTGAGGGTGTTCTGCTTGGCTGCTGTCATCACTGGATCTTGATGCCGCGGGCCGAAATGATCTTGGTCATGATCGCTGCTTCTTCCTTCACACGCAGGCGCATGCCGTCCGGCGAGGTGCCGACTGCCTGCCAGCCCTGCTCGAAGAGCTTCTGGCGCACTTCGGGCTGCTTCATGATGGTTTCGACCTCGCGGCTGAGGCGGGCCTGCGCGGTCTTGGAAAGGTTGGCGGGGCCGAGCAGCGCCACCCACACTTCGAGCGAAAAGTCGCGCACACCGGCGTCGGCCAGCGGCGGCAGCTCGGGCACCAGCGTGCTGCGGCCGCCCGTGAGGCCGATGGCCTTGAGCTTGCCGGCGCGCACCTGGGGCATGGCCACACCCGGGGGAATGAGGGCCATCTGGACCTGGTCGCCCAGCATGGCGGTCACGACCTGCGGGTTGCCCTGGTAAGGCACGTGCTCGGCGTTGAAGCCGGGCACGCGGCTCTTGAGCAGTTCCATGCCCAGGTGGCCGACCGAGCCAACGCCCACCGAGCCGTAGTTCCACTTGTCGCCGCCCTTGCGGGCTGCATCGAAGAAGGCGGTGCCCGAAGGCAGGCTGTTCTGCGCCACCAGCACCAGCGGCGCCGTGGCAATCAGCGAGAGGTAGGTGAAGTCTTTGGCCGGGTCGTAGGGCAGCCGCGGATACAGCATCTTCGACGAGGTGAGATTGCCGTTGATGACGATGCCCAGTGTGTGGTCGTCATTGGCCTTGGCCACGATGTCGGCCGCGATGTTGCCCGAGGCACCGGGCTTGTTGTCTACCACCACGGGCTGGCCGAGCGCCTTGGCCAGCGGCTCGGCGATGGTGCGGGCGGCGATGTCGGGCGTGGAGCCGCCCGGAAAGCCCACGAGCAGGCGAATCGGCTTGGTCGGCCAGGCATTGGTCTGTGCACGGGCCGCCAGCGGCAGCGCGGTGGCGGCAGCCAGGCCGCAGGCGATCAGGAGGGCTCTCTTGGTTGCTTGCATGGAAGGTGACAAAGGAGAATGTGAAAAAACGTAATGATGACAGCTACTCAAGGCTGATGTTGCCCCGGCGGACCAGGTCGCCATACACCTTGGACTTGGCCTCGGCGTTGCGCTCGATTTCTTCCGGCGACCAAGCCAGCGACTCGAAGGCGAAGGTGTCGAAGCGGGCGCGGATCTCGGGGTCGGCAATCACCTTGGCCACGTCGGCGTTGATTTTGGCCTTGACCGCCGCCGGCACGCCCTTGGGCGCGAGCAGCGAGACAAAAGAGTTCACCTCGAGCGACGCCGGCCCGCCCGCCTCGGCCATGGTGGGCACATCGGGCATCTGGGGAATGCGTTTCGGTGCCGCCACGGCGATGTAGCGCAGCTTGCCGGCCTTGTAGATGCCCTGGCTCGACGGAATGCTCGCAAAGGCCCACGGCACTTCGCCGGTGCCCACGTTCGAATACAGCTGCGACACCTCGCGGTACGGCGCATGCCGCATGCGGATGCCCGTGAGCGCCTCGAGCTGCTGCGCGCCCAGGTGGCCCGGGCTGCCCACGCCCCATGATCCATACACCATCGCCTCGGGGTTGGCCTTGGCTTCGGCGATCAGGTCGCCCATGTTCTTCAGCTTCGATTCGCTCGAAACCGCCACGAAAAACGGCGTGCGAAACAGCGAAGCCACCGGGTCGAAATGCTGCAGCGTGACGAAGTTGCGCGACTTGTACAGGTGCGGCAGCGCGGCGACGTGCTCGCTGTCGAGCTGCAGCAGCGTGTAGCCGTCGGGCGCCGCGCGCCGCGCCTGGTCGATGGCGATGAAGCCGCCGCCACCCGGCCGGTTATCGACCACCACGCGCTGGTTCCACAGGCGAGAGAGCTTGTCGGAGACGAGGCGCAGCACCGCGTCGGGCCCGCTGCCGGCGGCAAAGGGTGTGACCAGCGTCACTGGCTTGCTCGGATAGTCGCTCGCCTGCGCCAGGGCGCCGGTGCCGAGAACGGCGGTGGCCGCGGCAAGCACGCCTGCCAGCAATGCGCGTGAAGAAAAGTTCATTGTCGGTTGTCTCCTGGGCCTGTGGCCTCGAATAGTGATGACGCGGAAAAAATCGGTTGATCGTCGGTGTCAGTCAGTGCGGCGAAAGCACGGCCGCGGCGTCGGCGCCCGCTATCGCCATCGGTCGCAGCCGTTCCGGCGCATCGTCCAGGCAGTGCTCGGGCCGCCAGGCGTAGAGCCATTCGACCGCATCGTAGAAGCGTTCGGGCGTGCGGCCTACCCAGAGGCTGTTGCGCACCAGCCGCTCCACGCCCTTGGCGTGATACAGGCGCCCCATTTCGCGCACCGACAGCACCACGCGGGCGGTGCGCGGAATGCGCGCGGCCTCGTAGAGTTTGAAGGCGGCGGGCATGTCGAAATTGCAGGCCTGCACCGCGGCGCCGAGCGTCACCGCGTCTTCGATCGCCATGCAGGCGCCCTGCGCAAGGTACTGCATCATCGGGTGGGCGGCGTCGCCGAGCAATGTGGCGGGGCCTTCGCTCCAGCGCTCCACAGGGTCGCGGTCGGCGGTGCTCCAGCGCCGCCACGAGGTCGGCCGGTCGAGCAGTTGGCGCGGGCGCGCATGCACGCCCTCGAAGTACGAAAGCACTTCTTCCTTGCTGCCGTCGGAAACCCCCCACTCTTCCTGCTCGCGGCTGTGGAAGGTGACGACAAGGTTGTATTGCTCACCATGCCGCAGCGGATAGTGCACCAGGTGGCAGTTGGGCCCTGCCCAGACCACAGGCGCGTTCCACCGCAGGTCGGCCGGCATGTCGGCCACCGGCACCACCGCGCGGTACACCACATGGCCCGAAACGCGCGGTTCATCGCCGACGAGCTGGGCGCGCACCACCGATTTCACGCCGTCGCAGCCCACGATGGCGTCGGCCGTGAAGCGCCGGCCGTCGCGCGTGACGGCGACCGCGCCTTGCGTCTTGCCACCGCCGATGTCGATCGACTCGACCTGCGCCGAGGTGTGAAAGCGAATGAGCGGATGCTGCTTCACCGCCTCGTGAATGGCGCCATGCAGGTCGGCGCGGTGGCTCACCGCATACGGATTCCTGAAGCGCGCGCGGAAGGCCTCGCCCACGGGCACCGAAGCGACCTCTGCGCAATCGACGGCATCCATCATCACCAGCCGGTCGGTAAACACCGAGTTGCGGCGCACCGCCTCGCCCACGCCCAGCGCATCGAGCGCCGCAAAGGCATTGGGCCCGAGCTGCAGGCCGGCGCCGATCTCGCCGATGGTGGCGCTCTGCTCGAGCAGGTCGATGGAAACACCGAGGCGCGCCAGCGCCAGCGCGGCCGCCATGCCGCCGATGCCGCCGCCGACGAGCAGCATGCGGGGTGGGTTCTTCGTGGGAGATGTGCTCATTGCAAGACCTCTTCTGCGCGGCGTTCCGTCAATCGATGCGCACGGTGAGCGAGGGGAGCTTGTCGATGCTCACCTTGAGCGTCTGACCGGGCTTGACCGCGCCCACACCTTCGGGCGTACCCGTGAAGATCAGGTCGCCGGGCTGCAGCGCGAAGAGCGTCGAGAGATTGGCGATCACCTCGTTCACCGACCAGATCAGGTGCGTGATGTCGCTGTTCTGCCGCACTTGGCCGTCGACCTCGAGCGTGATGGCGCCGGCATTGATCTCGCCCACGTCGGCCAGCGTGCGCAGCGGCGCAATGGGCGCCGAAAAGTCGAAGGCCTTGCCGATTTCCCACGGCCGGCCGGCTTCGCGCATTTTCATCTGCAGGTCGCGGCGGGTCATGTCCAGCCCGACGGCATAGCTGTGGATATGGCTGGCCGCCTGTTCCACCGGGATGTTCTTGCCGCCCTTGCCGATGGCCACGACGAGTTCGGCTTCGTAGTGGTAGTTGCTGGTGAGCGGCGGATACGGAATGGCGCCGGTTTCGCCTTCGGCCACTGGCACCACCGAGGCGTCGTCGTTGGGCTTGCAGAAGAAGAACGGCGGTTCGCGGTCGGGGTCGAAGCCCATCTCGCGCGCATGCGCCGCGTAGTTGCGGCCCACGCAGTAGACGCGGCGCACCGGAAACAGGTCGCTCGAACCCACGATGGGCAGGCCGACAATGGAAGGAGGCGTGAAGACGAAGGACATGAGGGCTCCTGCCGCGCGGGGCGGCACGTGTCGAGAAAAAGAAAGAAGAAAAGGAAGAGAAGTGAGGCCGGCTTTCAGGCGTCTTCGAGAAAGGCTTCGCGCAGCACGCCCATGGCCTGCTGCACCGGACGGTCCGAGAAGCTGAAGAGCACCACGTCTTCGCCTGCTGCCGAAAGGCGCAGCGGCGCCCACGACGGCACGACGAAGGTGTCGCACGGGCCGAATTCGAAGCGCTGGCCGGCGATGTGTGCCGTGCCGCGGCCCTCGACCACGCTGTAGACGGCGCCGTCGGTGGCGCGGTGCGTCTTGCCTGCAAAGCCCTTGGGCAGCAGTTGCAGGTGGGTGCCGATGGTGGGCATCGGCGCACCGCCGGTCAACGGGTTGATGTAGCGCAGCTTGTGGCCCAGCCAGGCATCGGGCGCTTCCTGCTTCTGCAGCAGAGCCAGCGCCTCGCGGCTGCGGGCATAGGGGTAGTTGAAGATCGGCGAGGTGGGCGACACGTGGTCGTGGCGCACCGGCACCATGTTGTGGCCGAAGCGCGCGAGGCTGTTGCCCTCGGGGCGGGCCACGTGCTGCACCTTGGCGTCGTCGTTCTCGGCAAAGCCGGCGTCGAAGAAGCGCAGCATCGGAATGTCCAGCCCGTCGAGCCACACCACCGGCTCCACCGTGCCGCCGACGCCCTCGTTGCCATGGTCGTGCCAGGCCCATGAAGGCGTGATGATGAAGTCGCCGGGGTACATGGTGGTGCGCTCGCCGCCCACCGTGGTGTAGGCGCCCTTGCCGTCGACGATGAAGCGCAGCGCCGACTGCACGTGGCGGTGCGAAGGCGCCACCTCGCCCGGCATGATGAGCTGCAGGCCCGCGTAGATCGACTGGGTGATGGACGAGTTGCCGGGCAGCGCCGGGTTTTCGAGCACGAGCACGCGGCGCACTGCTTCTTCGGCCGTGATGAGGTCGGCCGATTCCATCAGCAGCGGGCGGATTTCGTCGTAGCGCCAGAGCGCCGGCACGCACGGCGTGGTGGGCTCGCGCGGCACCAGGGCGTGCAGCGACTCCCACAGCGGCGTGAGATTCAGCGGGCGGATGCGCTCGTAGTAGTCGCGGCGCTCGGCGGCGTTGGCGTGGGCCGGGGCGGCTGGTTTCTGGGCTGGTGGATTCATGGCGGTTCGGCCCTTGGCGCGGCCTTTTGTCTCCGGGGGAGCGGTTATCTTCCGCCGGCACTACTATTGGCGCAAGGCAGCCGAGCCGATAGCTGCGATCCTGTTTTTCGATAGTGGTGGCTTCATTGGCCGCCAAGGAGATGTTTCATGGCCCAGCTCGATCTCGAATGGCTGCTGGTTTTCGACGAGGTCTACAAGACGGCGAACGTGTCGAGCGCGGCCGAGCGGCTGGGCATTTCCCAATCGGCGGCCAGCACGGCGCTGGCCCGGTTGCGAACGCACTTCGGCGACAAGCTGTTCGTGCGCACCTCGCGCGGCATGGAGCCCACGCCCTATGCGCGGCAGATCCAGCCGCTGGTGCTGGGCATCCTCGACCGGCTGAACCGGGCCAAGGGCGGCCGCGCCAGCTTCGACCCGGCCACCGCGGCGCGCAGCTTTCGCATCTGCATGACCGACATCAGCGAGGTGGTGCTGCTGCCGGGCCTGCTCGACCATCTGCGGCATGCGGCGCCGGGGGTGCGCATCGAAACCGAGATCATCTCGACCGACAGCGGCCGGCGGCTGGAAGACGGCGCGGTCGACCTGGCCGTGGGCTTCATGCCGCAGCTCGACGCGGGCTTCTACCAGCAGACGCTCTTCATGCAGAACTTCGTCTGCCTGGCGGCGCGCAACCATCCGCGCATCGGCGAGCGGCTCACGCGCAGGCGCTTCGAGACCGAGGCGCATGCGGTGGTGGCCTCGTCGGGCACCGGCCACGCCATTGTCGACAAGACCATTGCGCGACTGGGCCTCAGGCGCAACGTGGTGACCAGCCTTTCGAGCTTCCTGAGCGTGGCGCGCATCGTGGCGCACACCGAACTCATCGTGATCGTGCCCAGCATCCTTGGAAAGGTGCTGGCCACGCAGGAGCCGGTGAAGCTGCTGGAGCCGCCCTTCGAGTTACCGGCCTATGCCGTGAAGCAGCACTGGCACGAGCGGTTCCATGCGGACGCGGGCAACGCATGGCTCCGGCGCACGCTGGCAGAGCTGTTCGGCGGGGGCTGAGCGTGCGCGCCGCGCCGACCGGCGGCGCGCATTTGCGGGGCCGGGCGCTCGCATAATCGGGGCTCCCACAACACAGCCCACGAAAAGGCGGCGCATGTCCTCCATCACACTTCGATTTCTGGCCGAGCCCAGCACCGTCAACTTCGGCGGCAAGGTTCATGGCGGCACCGTCATGAAGTGGATCGACGAAGCCGGCTACGCCTGCGCCACCAGCTGGGCCAAGCGCTACTGCGTGACGGCCTTCATCGGCAGCATCCGCTTTCACCACCCGATCATGATCGGCGACCTGGTCGAGGTGGAGGCCCGCCTGGCCTACACCGGCACCACCAGCATGAACATCTCGGTGGAGGTTCGCAGCGGCGACATGAAGGGCGGCACGATGGACAAGACGACCGAATGCCTGATCGTCTTCGTCTCGGTCGACTCGCACGGCCGGCCGCTGCCGGTGCAGGCGTATGTGCCGGGCACCCCGGGCGAAATGGCGCTGGCCGAACGGGCCAAGGCCCACCTGGACGCAAGCCGCGCAGCCGGAAAAGCGTAGCCCCGCCAAGGCTGCGCTCATAGACGTGAAGCTCTAAAGGCAGAGGCCTCTTGCGGCTAGAGTAGCCCGATTGTTTTCACAGGAACATTTCGCATGGCTACCCAGGACGACGAAAACGGCAACAACAAGGGCGCCGACCGCATCAAGGATTCCGCGCAGCAGATCTGGCTGGCGGGGCTCGGTGCCTTTGCCAAGATGCAGCAGGAAGGCAGCAAGGCTTTTGAGGCGCTGGTGAAAGACGGCGCCGGCATGCAGAAGAAGACCCAGGCCGCCGCCGAGGAAACGCTTGCGCAGGCACAAACGCGCATGGCCGGCTTTGCGAGCGAATTCGGCACCAAGGCCGCGGGCCAGTGGGGCAAGCTCGAAAACATCTTCGAAGAGCGCGTGGCGCGCGCCCTTGAAAAGCTGGGCCTGCCTTCGGCTGCGGACTATGCCGCGCTGCAGGCCCGCGTGGCGGCGCTCGAGGCCGAGCTGCAGCGCAGCGAGAAAAAACCGGCCGCCGCCCCCGCGCGGGCAAGCCGCAAGACCGCGGGCCGCAGTGCGGCGCCCGCTGCCGCCCCCAAGAAGACCGTGCGGCGCAGCACCAAGGCCGGCTAGGCAAGCCCAGCCGGCCATCGCGGGGTAGCCCCCCTTCTTTTTGCGGCACTGCACAACGCACGCTGCCGCAAAACTTTGCCCTGCTCAGTTCAAGGTGCGGTGTACATAAGCTAGAGTGTCCCCACAAGAGACAAAACGGGGACTGACATGGCCAAGAAGGCGCCACGCCGCACAGCGCAACGCATTCTCGAAGCCGCACTGGAGCTGTTCAACCGCTTCGGCGAGCCGAACGTCTCCACCACGCTGGTGGCGGGCGAGCTCAACATCAGTCCCGGCAATCTCTACTACCACTACCCCGCCAAGGAAGAGCTGATCAACAAGCTCTACGAGAGCTACGAGGCCGAGCTCAACGAGCTCCTGCATGCCAGCGAGGGAGTGCACGACGTGGAAGACGCCTGGTTTTTCATGCACAGCCTGTTCGAGCTGATCTGGCGCTACCGCTTTCTCTACCGCGACCTGAACGACCTGCTCAGCAAGAACCGGCACCTGGAGACGCAGTTCCAGCTGGTGCTGAAGAACAAGGCGCGCGCCATCCGCGTGCTCATCGCGGGGCTGAGCCGGGCCGGCCACCTCGACATCGACGCCCACGAGGTCGACACGCTGGCGCAGAGCATGGTGGTGGTGCTGACCTACTGGCTGAGCTACGAATACGTGCGCAATCCGCGCGAGGCGCTCGAACCCGCGCATGCGCAGGGCGCGCTGATGCGCGGCGGCCAGCACACGCTCCACCTGCTCGCGCCCTACCTCGGGAGAGACCAGCGGAGGCATTTGCTGACACTCAGCAACGCCTACAGCGGCGAAGATCCGGCAAGCGACGCGCCGTCGGTTGCACCCATCGATCTGGCGGCCTAGATGACCATGCCCCACCCAGACTTCAAACCGCTTTCGCTGATGTCCGCCGGCCCCGTGGCCGCGGCGGCACCGGCGGAACCCTGGACGCCGCTGCCCTACGCCGACGTGCCGCGCTACGACGCGAGCACGGCGCTGGCGCAGTGGCCGCGCCTTCATGCGGGGCACCCCTTGCCGCCGCCGGAGAGGGAACATCCGCTCGCCGACGGCTGGGCGCTGTACCACAGCGGGGAGTTCGAGCGCGCCGCCGCGCTCGGCCTGCTGCACGGACCCGAGGGGCTGGTGCTGGCCAACCAGGCCACCGCCATCTACGCCAACTATCTCGAGCCCCGCGAATCGGTGCGGCTTTCGATGTTCCGCCAGGTCATCGAACGCGCCGGCGCGCAGGCCACCGCCGAGCCCGACAACTGCCAGGCGCTTTACTGGCAGGCCTACGCGCTCGGCCGCTACAGCCAGGGCATCAGCGTGGCGCGCGCGCTGGCGCAGGGCCTGGGCAGCAAGCTCAAGGGCGCGCTCGAACGCGTGATCGAGCTGCAGCCGGACCACGCCGACGCGCACATCGCATTGGCCGCCTTCCATGCCGAGGTGATCGACAAGGTGGGCGCGCTGGTCGGGCGCATGACCTACGGCGTGCGGGCCGAAGCATCGGTCGAGCTGTTCGAGCGCGGCCTTGCGCTGAACCCCCATTCAGCCAGCGCGCTGATGGAATACGGCCGCGCGCTGCTCATGCTGCATGGCGACGCGCGCATGGGCGAGGCCACGCAGCTGTACGAAAAGGCCGCGGCGCTGGAGCCGGTGGATGCGAAGGAACGGCTGGACGTGGAACTGGCGCGGGCGGGACTCTCGGACTGACGCGGCGGACGGTTGGTACCCACAGGTACCGCGCCACTTAAGATGCGTACTCTTCGCTTTTCAACAGACCGCCCATGTCCGACCTCAACGCCCAATTCGAAGCCGCCCAGGCCAACTCCAAGCTGCTGGCCGAGCGCCCCGACAACCCGACGCTGCTCAAGATCTATGGCCTGTTCAAGCAGGCCACCGAAGGCGACAACACCGCCAAGAAGCCCAGCTTCAGCGACATCGTCGCCCGCGCCAAGTGGGACGCATGGACCGCGCAAAAGGGCTTGAGTGCCGATGAGGCCAAGCAGAAGTACATCGATCTGATCGAGTCGCTGCGGAACTAGGCTCTCCCCCAGTCTTCGCGCACTTCGTGTCGCTTCGCCAACCCCCTACCGGGGGCAACACCAGCGGCCCGGCAAAGCCGGTTCCGCGATGTTTCACGAAGGAGATCCGACGATCCCGCGTTCGTGGAGCGCGGCGATCTGCTCTGCGCTCAGGCCGATCTCCTTCAGCACGGCATCGGTGTCCGCGCCTAGCGCAGGCGCGTCGTGCCGGTGGCCGGCCGGCGTGAGCGACAGCTTGGGCACGAAGCCCGGCACGACCAGCGTGCTGCCGTCCGCCATCCGCACTTGCTGCAGCATGCCGCGCGCGGCGTAGTGCGGGTCGGCCGCAATGTCGGCGATGGTGTAGATGCGGCCGGCCGGTACGTGCGCCGCATCGAGCGCGGCAAGCACTTCGTCCACGGTATGCGCGGCGGTCCAGTCGCCGATGGCGGCATCGAGCATTTCCACCTGCGCCACCCTGCCCGTGTTGCCGACCAGCGCCGGATCGGCGGCAAGGTCGGGCCGGCCGATGCATTCCATCAACCGACGAAAAATGCTGTCGCCGTTGCCCGCCACGATGGCATAGCCGCCGTCGGCGCAGCGGTAGGCGTTGGTGGGCGCAATGCCGGGCAGCGCGCTGCCGGCCGCCTCGCGCACCGCACCGAAGGCGCTGTACTCGGGCAGCAGGCTTTCCATGCAGTTGAAGACGGCCTCGTAGAGCGCCACGTCCACCACTTGCCCCCTGCCCTTCGGATATTCGGTGCTCACTGTGGCATGGCGGTGCTGCATGGCCATGAGCACGCCGATCACGCCGTGCAATGAAGCCAGCGTGTCGCCGATGGACACGCCCACGCGCACCGGCACGCGGCCGGGCTCGCCCGTGAGATGGCGCAGCCCGCCCATGGCCTCGGCCACGACGCCGAAGCCCGGGCGGTCGCGGTAGGGGCCGGTCTGGCCGTAGCCGCTGATGCGCAGCATCACGAGCGCGGGGTTCGCGGCCAGGAGCTCGTCCGGCCCCAGGCCCCAGCCTTCCATGGCGCCGGGACGGAAGTTCTCGATCAGCACGTCGGCCTCGGCCGCAAGCTGTCGCACGATGGCCTGTGCCTCGGCCTGGCGCAAGTCGAGCGCCAGCGAGCGCTTGTTGCGCGACTGCACCTGCCACCAGACCGAGGTGCCGTCTTTCAGCAGCCGCCACGTGCGCAGCGGATCGCCCGCCCCGGGCGGCTCGATCTTGATGACCTCGGCGCCGAAATCGGCCAGCGTGCGTGCCGCGAAAGGCCCGGCGATGAGCTGCCCGAGCTCGACGACCTTGAGGCCGGCCAAGGGGCCGGCGGCTGTTGGCCCGGCGGGCGAAGAAGAGGTGTTGGTCATGACGCCCGAGTGTGCCGTGGCGCCGGGCAGCGCTCGTGGGGCGGGAAAACACCTATGAATTCTTGACACGGCCTCTCCCGTGTTTTCCGCAGTGCAGCAATCGCACCGCAAGAAGCGCTCTCCCCCGAGGAGAAAGGGGCTTGCTGCACCGCAATGCCTTCTCGTTGCGGCTCGCTTGAAAGTCAAAAAAGTATCAATCTCGGCTTCTATCTCTGGTTGTGGACGTCCGGGGCGATTCGTACAGTCCGCCCACTGCCATACGCTGCAAGCCACAACAAGGAGACGAGAAAACGCCATGCAACCCGATCTGGAAATCGTCGAAGTCCGCGGAGACGAATCGTTCACCGCCTGGGCCCACGGCTATCCGTATCGCACGGTGCGCTGGCATTTTCATCCCGAGTACGAAATCCAGCTGATCGTGGAAACGCGCGGCGTGTACTTCGTGGGCGACCACGTCGGGCACTTCGAGCCGGGCAACCTGGTGCTGATGGGCCCCGACCTGCCGCACAACTGGATCAGCGACGTGCCCGCGGGCCAGAGCGTCGAGCGGCGCGGCATCGTGATCCAGTTTCCGGCCGGGCTGGTGGACCGCATGGCGGGCACCTTTCCGGAGTTCGCCCGCATCGGCCCGCTGCTGGCCGAGGCCGGCTCGGGCCTTCTCTTCTCGGCGGAAACAGCGGTCACGGCCAAGCCGATCATGGAAGCGCTGCTCGAAGCACGCGGACTGCGCCGGGTGATCCTACTGCTGTCGCTGCTCGAATTGCTGGAGGGCAGCAACGACCGCCAGCGGCTCGCGAGCCCGGCGTTCAAGCCCGATCCCAAGGCGTTCATGTCGCACGCCATCAACAACGTGCTGGCGCACATCGCGGCCAACTTGGGCGACGACCTGCGCGAGCCGATGCTGGCCGAGCTGGTGGGCCAGAGCCCGAGCGCTTTCTCCCGCTCGTTCCGCAAGCACACGGGCCAGTCGTTCGTGCGCTATGTGAACCGCCTGCGCATCAGCCGCGCCTGCGAGCTGCTCACCAGCAGCGAAAAACCGGTGCTCGACGTCTGCATGGACGTGGGGTTCAACAACGTGTCGAACTTCAACCGCCAGTTCCTGCTGCACAAGCGCATGCCGCCGACGAAGTTCCGCAGTTTCCATCGCATGCAGGCCGCGGCCTCGCGTGCGGCAAATCCGCCGTAGCCGGCTTTTTTTCCCCTGTTTCCGTGCCCTCTCGGCGCGGCGCTCCGAGCGCCGCGTGGGGGCGCCTTTGCCCGAGTTTTTCGACAGCCATCACAAACCAGGAGACACAGCACCATGAAGAATTTTTTCAAAGCCACCGCCGTCCTTGCCGCGCTGGTCTGCGGCGCCTCCGCCGCGCAGGCGCAAGCCCCCAAGCAGCCGCTGCGCATCGGCATGACTTTCCAGGAGCTGAACAACCCCTACTTCGTGACGATGAAGCAGGCGCTCGAGGAAGCCGCGGCCAGCATCGGCGCAACCGTGGTCACCACCGACGCGCGGCATGACGTGTCCAAGCAGATCGGCGACGTGGAAGACATGATCCAGAAGAAGATCGACATCCTGCTGCTGAACCCGACCGACTCCACCGGCGTGCAGTCGGCGGTGCGCTCGGCCAAGAAGGCAGGCGTGATCGTGGTGGCGGTGGATGCCAATGCGCAGGGGCCGGTCGACTCATTCGTGGGCTCGAAGAACCTCGATGCAGGCCGCCTGGCCTGCGAATACCTGGCGAAGAACATCGGTGAGAAAGGCGACGTGGCCATTCTCGACGGCATTCCGGTCGTGCCGATCCTGGAGCGCGTGAAGGGCTGCCGCGAAGCGCTGGCCAAGTACCCCGGCATCAAGGTGGTGAGCACGCAGAACGGCAAGCAGGAGCGCGCCACCGCGCTCACCGTGACCGAGAACATCCTGCAGGCCAACATGGACCTGAAGGGCATCTTCAGCGTGAACGACGGCGGCTCGATGGGCGCGCTCGCCGCCATCGAGGCCAGCGGCAAGGACGTGAAGCTCGCGAGCGTGGACGGCGCACCCGAAGCCATCAAGGCCATGCAGAAGCCCAACTCGAAATTCATTGCCACCACCGCGCAATACCCGCGCGACCAGATCCGCCTGGCCATCGGCATTGCGCTGGCCAAGAAGTGGGGCGCCAACGTGCCGGCCGCGGTGCCGGTGGACGTGAAGCTGATCGACGCCGAAGGCGCGAAGACCTTCACCTGGTAACCCGCATTGGCCATGACCTCCTCCGCAGAAGAGATGCTCCGGCTGGAAGGCGTGTCCAAGCGCTTTCCGGGCGTGAAGGCGCTCTCGGGCATCGACCTTTCGATCCGCAAGGGCGAGGTGCACGCGCTGCTCGGCGAGAACGGCGCGGGCAAGTCGACGCTGATGAAGATCCTCGGCGGCATCTACCAGGCCGACGAGGGCCGCATCTTCATCGACGGCCGCGAGCGGCAGTTCGCGGGCTACGGCGATGCGATTGCGGCGGGCGTGGGCATCATCTTCCAGGAGTTCAGCCTCATTCCGTACCTGAACGCGGTGGAGAACATCTTTCTCGGCCGCTATCTGAAGAACCGGTTCGGGCTGCTCGACAGGGCCGCCATGAAGCGCTCCGCACAGTCGATCTTCGAGGAGCTGGGCGTGCAGATCGACCTCGGCGTGCCGATCTGCAGGCTCTCGGTGGCGCAGCAGCAGTTCGTGGAAATCGGCAAGGCGCTGTCGCTGAAGGCGCGGCTGCTGGTGCTCGACGAACCGACCGCCACGCTCACGCCCAACGAGGCGGGGCACCTGTTCAAGATCATGCGGGAGCTGCGCGCCAAGGGCGTGGCAATGATCTTCATCTCGCACCACCTGGATGAGATCTTCGAGGTGTGCGACCGCATCAGCGTGCTGCGCGACGGCGCGAATGCCGGGCATGCGGAGGTGGGCGCGACCGATGTGAATGCGCTGGTCGAGATGATGGTCGGCCGCAAGATCGAACACAACTTTCCGCCCAAGCCGGTGCCCGCGCCGCGCGGGCGCAAGGTGCTCGAAGTGCCGGAGATCCAGCTTGCCAAGGGCGGGCCGGTGAACAGCTTCGATCTGCACGAGGGCGAGATCCTCGGCTTTGCGGGGCTCGTGGGCTCGGGACGCACCGAACTCGCGCTGGGAATGATGGGCGCCGACCGCGTGCACCGCAAGACGGTGCTGCGCAACGGCAAGCCCGTGCGGCTCAACGACCCGACGCAGGCGCTGGAGAACGGCATCGGCCTGTTGCCGGAGAGCCGAAAGGTCGAAGGGCTGATTACCGACTTCACGATCCGCTTCAACATTTCGATGAACAACCTGGGCAAGCACAAGAGCGCCGGGCTCGTGAGCCAGAAGTCGGAGAAGCAGTCGGCCAATGAGCTCTCGAGGCGCGTGGGTGTGAAGGCCCCGGGCGTCGAGACGCGCGTGGCCACGCTCTCGGGCGGCAACCAGCAGAAGGTGGTGATTGCGCGCTGGCTCGACCACGATTGCGAAGTGCTGATCTTCGACGAGCCCACGCGCGGCATCGACGTGGGCGCGAAGGCCGAGATCTACAGCCTGATGCGCGACCTCACGCAGCAGGGCAAGGCCATCATCATGATTTCGAGCGAGCTGCCCGAGATCGTGGGCATGTGCGACCGCGTCGCCGTGTTCTCAGGCGGAGCCATCGTGGCCACGCTCGAGGGCGACTCCATCAACTCCGGCGACATCATGCGCCACGCAACCACAGGGGGCTCGCAATGAATGCAACCGCCATCCACCCCACACCGCCCACGCCCGACGGCGGATTGTTCACGCAGCTGCGCCGCTCCACGGCTTTTCTGCCGCTGGTCGGCCTGGTTGCGATCTCGGTCTTCATGATCGTTGCGACCGACAACTTTCTATCGTGGGGCAACCTGCAGAACATCGCGCTGCAATCGTCGATCAACGCGATCATCGCCGTGGGCATGACCGCCGCCATCCTCACCGGCGGCATCGATCTTTCGGTGGGCGCGGTGGTGGCGCTCTCAGGCACGCTGGCCTCGGGAATGATGGTGCAGTTCGGGCTGCCGCCGATGCTTGCGGTGCCGCTCGGGCTGGCGGTGGGCGTGGTGATCGGTCTCTTCAACGGCTATTGCGTGGCCTACCTGCGCATGCCGCCGATCATCGTGACGCTGGCCACGATGGGCATTGCACGCGGCATCGCACTCATCTACACCGGCGGCTATCCGATCGACGGATTGCCCGAGTCGTTCGCCTTTCTCGGCGGCGGCGTGCTGGCGGGCATCAAGGTGCCGATCCTCATCATGCTGGCCACCTACCTGGTTGCGTATGTGCTGCTCAATATGGCGCCGTTTGGCCGGTATGTGTATGCCATCGGCGGCAATGAGGAGGCGACGCGGCTCTCGGGCGTGCGCGTGTCACGCTACAAGCTGCTGGTGTATGCGCTGAGCGGTTTCACCGCAGCCGTGGCCGGCATCGTGCAGGCGGCGCGCGTCACGAGCGGGCAGCCCGGCGTGGGCGTGGGCTTCGAGCTCGACGCCATTGCAGCGGTGGTGATGGGCGGCACGTCCATTGCCGGCGGGCGCGGCGCCATCGTGGGCACGCTGGTCGGTGCGCTGCTGCTGGGCGTGCTGAACAACGGGCTCAACATGATCGGCGTGTCGCCGTACCTGCAATTGATCATCAAGGGCGGCATTGTCTTGCTTGCCATCTTCATCAGCCGGGAAGCCAAGCGCTGACGGCTTCGTCTTGCTCCTTCCCCCTCTGGGGGAAGGCTGGGATGGGGGCTGGCAGGGCGTGTCCATTGGTGACGCTGCTTGCCCCCACCCCTGCCCTCCCCCGGAAGGGGAGGGAGAAAAACCAAACCCAACACAACCCTGACCACAAGGAACCCATGTCGTACCATAAACTCCAGCCCGGCGCATCGGGCGCGATCGGAAGGCTCGCCGCCATGCAGGCCGTCGTCTGCCACGGCCCGAAGGACTACCGGCTCGAAACCGTCGAGGTGCCCGCCATCGGCCCGAACGAGCTGCTGATCTCCATCGCGGCCTGCGGCATCTGCGCCTCTGATTGCAAATGCCATTCGGGCGCAAAGATGTTCTGGGGCGGCGACGGCCAGCCCTCTTGGGTCAAGGCGCCCGTGGTTCCCGGCCATGAATTCTTCGGCTACGTGGAGGCACTCGGCGAAGGCGCAGCCGAACACTTTGGCGTGGAGAAAGGCGACCGCGTGATCGCCGAGCAGATCGTGCCCTGCGACAAGTGCCGCTTCTGCACTTCGGGCAAGTACTGGATGTGCGAGGTGCACAACATCTTCGGCTTCCAGCGCATCGTGGCCGACGGCGGCATGGCCGACTACATGCGCCTGCCGCCGACCTCGCGCGTGCACAAGATTCCCGATGGCATTTCGCTGGAAGACGCGGCCATCATCGAACCGCTCTCGTGCGCGATCCACACGGTGAACCGCGGCGACATCCAGCTCGATGACGTGGTGGTGATCGCAGGCGCCGGCCCGCTCGGGCTGATGATGGTGCAGGCGGCGGCGCTCAAGACGCCGAAGAAGCTGATCGTGATCGATCTCGTGCCCGAACGGCTCGCGCTCGCGAAGCAGTTCGGCGCCGACGTGACGATCAACCCCAAGACCGAGAACGCCGATGCGGTCGTCAAGGGCCTGACCGACGGCTACGGCTGCGACGTCTACATCGAGACCACGGGCGCACCCATCGGCGTGACGCAGGGGCTGGACATGATCCGCAAGCTCGGCCGTTTTGTCGAGTTCAGCGTGTTCGGCTCGGAGACGAGCGCCGACTGGTCGATCATCGGCGACCGCAAGGAGCTCGACGTGCGCGGCGCGCACCTGGGGCCCTACTGCTACCCGATTGCCATCGACCTGCTGGCGCGCGGGCTCGTCACGTCCAAGGGCATCGTGACGCACGACTTTCCGTTGACCGAGTGGGAGCGCGCCTTCACACTGGCCAACTCCCTAGATTCGATCAAGGTGCTGCTCAAGCCGCAGCCCAGGTCCTGAAAGACGGTGTTGCCATGAAGTACGTGATCGGCGTCGACATCGGCACGCAGAGCACCAAGTGCCTGCTGGTGGGCATCGACGGCAAGGTGCTTTCGCAAAGCAGCGTGGCCTACCAGCCGGAGACGCCGAAGCCGCTGTGGGCGCAGCAAGATTGCGAAGTGTGGTTCGATGCAGTCTGCGAGAGCGTGCGCGCCTGCGTCGCAAAGAGCGGCATCGCAACAACCGATATTGGCGCGATGTGCGTGAGCAGCCTCTACGGCGGCGCGGGCATCCCGGTAGACGAGGCGATGCAGCCGCTGCACCCGTGCCTGATCTGGATGGACCGCCGCGCCACCGCAGAAGTCGATACAGTGAACGCGACCGTCGACGTGGCGCGGCTGCAAGCGATTACCGGCAACGGCATCGACAGCTACTACGGCTTCACCAAGATGCTGTGGATCCGCGAGCACCTGCCCGATGTGTGGGCAAAGACACGCTACTTCCTTCCGCCCAACAGCTACGTCAACTGGCGGCTCACCGGAGAGCTCGCGGTCGACCACAGCTCGGCCGGCAACATCGGCGGCGTGTACGACGCGGCGCAGCGCAGCTGGTCGGAAGAAGCGCTCTGCATGCTCGGCATTCCGGCGCGCATGATGCCGCCGCGCCTGGTCGAATCGAGCGACGTGGTCGGCAGCCTGAACGCCGAATGGGCCGCCAAGCTGGGCCTCGCCGAAGGCATGCCGCTGATGGCCGGCGGCGTGGATGCAGCCGTGGCCACCTTCTGCGCCGGCGTCACCGCCAGCGGCGACCATGTGGCGATGATCGGCACCAGCATGTGTTGGGGCTTTGTGAGCCCCACGGTCGACGCGCGCCACAAGCTCATCACCATGCCTCATGTGTACCGGGGCGCAGACCGCAGTTATGTGTTCGGCGGCGCCATCGCCGCGGGCGCAGCCGTCACGTGGTTTCGCGAAACCTTCTGCCAGGCCGAAATGGCCGAAGCCGCGCGCACCGGCGAAGACGCACATGCACTCATTGAACGCAAGGCCGTCGACGTGCCACCCGGTGCGGAAGGCCTGGTCTTCCTGCCCTACATGATGGGCGAGCGCAGCCCCATCTGGGATGCACAAGCCAAGGGCGCGTTCATCGGCCTTTCGCTCGCGCACAGCCGCGCACACCTGTACCGCGCGGTGCTCGAGGGTGTGAGCTTCGCGCTGCAGCACAACATCGAAGCGGGACGGCAAAGCGGCCAACCATTGGACGACCGCCTGATCGTGGTCGGTGGCGCCGCGCATTCGAACCTCTGGATGCAGATCGTGGCGGACATCACGGGCTACCCGGTGTTCACCATCGAGGAAGAAGTCGAGGCGGCCCTCGGCGCTGCAATGCTCGCGGCGCTTGGTGCGGGGCTGGTGGATGCCGCGGCTGCGGAGCGGGGATGGGTCACACTGGTGGAACGCGCGCGGCCGCAACCTGAAGCGCAGGCTATCTATCGCAAGCGCTTCGATATCTACAAGTCTCTTTACCCCGCATTGCGTGATGCGATGCATGGGCTGACGTGAAATCTTGCTCTTCGATTCGCTGCGTTGGGGCTCATTCAGGGCGCGCACCCGCCGACGGGGTACCTTGCTCCGCGAATGTCCCCCGGCCTGCGGCCTCCTCCTTTATTTCGCTGCGCAAGGCACCCCATCAGCGGGAGCGTTGGGCAGAGCGGTGGTTGATCAGCCGTACACCAGCAGCGTGCCCCAGTGCACAGGGCATCGGGTGCTCCCCGCAGCGAAATAAAGGAGGAGGCGAAGCCGGGGGACATTCGCGGAGGGGAGTACCCGGTGGCCTTTGCACGCGCCCCGAATGCATTCCAGCACACGCCATGCCCACCACAGTAAACAACTGACATGAAAACCTCCTTCGACTTCTCCGCCAAACGCGCCCTAGTGACCGGCGCCAGCAGCGGCATCGGCCGCGCCGTCGCAGTACGGCTCGCACAATCAGGCGCATCGGTAACGGCCGTGGGCCGCAACGCCGCAGCACTCGACGCCCTGCACACAGAAGCCGGCTGCACCCCACTGGTGATCGACGTCGAAGATGCGGCCACTCTGGAACGAGAACTCGCAACGTTGCCGGCCTTCGACCTCGTGGTGAACTGCGCCGGCATCGCATTGCTCGAATCGGCGTTCGATTTCCAGCCCAAAAACTTCGACGCCGTGATGGCCGTCAACGCGCGCGCCGCGGCGCTGGTGGCCTCGCGCTGCGGCAAGGCGATGGCATCGGCCGGCGTGCGCGGCAGCATCGTCAATGTGTCGAGCCAGGCTTCGCTGGTCGCGCTCGATGCGCATCTTTGCTACTGCGCCTCGAAGGCCGCCATGGATGCGATCACGCGTTCGCTCTGCCTTGAATTCGGGCCGCACGGCATCCGCGTGAACAGCGTGAACCCGACCGTCACGCTCACGCCCATGGCCGAACAGGCCTGGGCCGATCCTGCAAAGAGCGCTGCGGCACTCAGGAACATTCCGCTCGGGCGGTTTGCGCAGGTCGACGAAGTGGTGGCGCCGATCTTGTTTCTGCTCTCCGATGGCGCATCGATGATCAGCGGCGCGGCGCTGCCGGTGGATGGCGGCTACACCATCGTCTGAAGCCGCTGCGGCGAAGAACCGTCAGGCAAAGCGGCTTTTGCCACCCGGCGCATCGAGCAGCGCGTCGAGGTTCTTCGCAATCTTCTGCTCGATCTGGTCGCTGAAGCTGCTGAACAGAAAACCCAGCGTGGCCTCCAGCGTCAACGTGTTGGCCGTGACCTCCACGGTACCGTCGATGCCGGCCCGGCTGAACTGCGCGACGTCGCTGGTCTCGCCCTCGGTATAGATGCATTCCAGGCCGTAGTCCTGCTCGACTTGTTGCATCCATTGGCGTGCGACTTCGCGTGCACCGGCAATGCCCAGCGCGTGGTTTCGTTCGATAAGGATGTCAGGCACCGTGATCTCCGTGGTTGTCTTGGTTCTTGTGGATGGAATTGTTCGTCTGCAGGATACCGGTGGCCGTTTGCAATGCATGGCGCCGCTCCTCCATCGTCGGCAGCGCGGCAATGCGGCGCACCTCCTTGTAGAAGCGCGGCCAGTTGCGGCCCTCGCGCTCGAACAGCGCCTCGAAGCCCGGAACCAGGTCGTCATAAGCACCCTGGGCTGCGAAGGTCGCGTTGTTGGCGCGTGCCACCCAGAGGTCGTAGGCACCCTGGCGCGGGCCCAGCCATTCTGCGCGCAGCCTGGCGTAGCGTTCGCGGAAGTCGTCCATCGCTGCCTTCTTCATGGCGTCGACCGTCGCCCAGTCGCCGGCCTTGGCCTGCGTGGATTCGTACACCTGGTTGAGCGCACGTCGCGTAGTGAGGGCCAGCGCGCGGAACTGCTGGCGCTGCGCATCGAAGCGCGCGTATTCGCTGCGCGCCGCGTCGCTGGCCTCGCGCTGCAGCCACAGGGCGCCGCCGATGCGCTCCACCGCCGTGGCGTACGACTCGTTGAAGACCGTGTCGCCGGGCACGTAGAGCACCTGGTGCGCGAGCTCATGGAACACGATCCGCGCCAGCTCGCCTTCGGGGTAGCCGATGAAGGTGGAAAGCAGCGGGTCGCCACCGGCCCAGTTCATCCAGCCCAGCGTGGAATATGCAGGCACGGGGTAGACGGCGGTTTCCAGGCCCTTGGCGCTTTGCGCCTCGGCTTCGGCCTTGGCCGCGGCCTCGTCGTAGTAGCCGCGATAGCCCACGCAGCCGGCCACCGGAAAGCACCAGTTCTTGAGCGTGAGCGAATACGGCGGGGCAGCCACCACGTTCCACACCGCGGCGCGGCGGCGCAGGTCGGCGTACGAGGTGTAGCTGGGGTTGTCGGGCAGCGCCAGTTCGGTCACGGCAAAGCGGCGGATGCGCTGCGCGAGTTCGAGCTTGGCTTTCAGCGGCTCGGAAACGGCCGGGTCGGCCAGCCACTCGGGCACCGGCTTGGCGGCCCGCATGATGCCGATGTGGCCGCTGGCCGACTGCCAGTAGTAGCCGAGGTCGGCGCAGCCGCCGAGCAGCAACAGCGCGCCGGCCAGCGCGAATGCGGGAGCAGCCCTCACCCCAACCCACTCTCAGCGGAAGAGGGAGCAATACGCTCCACTTCGACCAGGCAGTCATAGAAAGTCGGGCCGCGGCCGATGTCGGTCAGTCGCTGGCTGGTGAGCTGGTTGACGTTGGTGCCGTCCATGCCGAGCTTGCGCCACCAGATGCCCATGCCGTGCACCACGCCGGGCCGCGCGCGGCGCGAGACTTCGGCGCGGCAGCGGTGCTCGCCGCGGCTGTTGAACACGCGCACCGTGGCGCCGTTCTCGATGCCTCGCGCGGCGGCGTCGGCCTCGTGAATCTCGAGCAGCGGCTCGCCTTCGATGGCGCGCAGGCTCGTCACGTTGACGAAGGTTGAATTGAGAAAATTGCGAGCCGGCGGCGAGATCATTGCCAACGGAAATTCGGTGGAGCCGCCCGCGGGTTCGTAGTTGGGCACGTGGTCAGGCAGCCCGTCCATGCCCTGCGCCTGCAGCCGTGCGCTGAAGAATTCGCAGCGGCCCGAAGGCGTCGGAAACTTGCCGTCGGCAAAAGGCGCTTCGGGCAGCGGCAGGCTGGTGAAGCCTTGCGCGAGCAGCTCTTCGTAGTCGATGGCGCCGGGCGCAAAGGCGGTGCGGCACAAGGTCTCGTCGTCTTCGGAGAAGCAGGGCTCGTCGAAGCCCATGCGGCGCGCCAGCTCGCGGAAAATCCATGCGTTGCTGCGCGCCTCGCCGCGCGGCGCCACCGCAGGGCGGTTCAGCAGCACGTCGGTGTGGCCATAGCTGCAGTGGATGTCCCAATGCTCGAGCTGGGTGGTGGCGGGCAGCAGGTAGTCGGCGTAGTCGGCGGTGTCGGTCTGGAACTGCTCCAGCACCACGGTAAAGAGGTCTTCGCGCGCAAAGCCCGCCACCACCTTGCCCGACTCGGGCGCCACCGCGACCGGGTTGCTGTTGTAGACCACGATGGCCTTCACCGGCTTGGCCTCGTCGAGCAGCGCGTCGCCGATGGTGCTCATGTTGACGGTGCGCGGCTGGCGCCCGGCAAGCAGGTCGGGCCGCTGCAGCGCGGCGCGGTCGGCCGGAAAGTGGCCCGAACTGCTCAGCAGAAGCCCGCCCGCGCGGTCGCGCCAGGCGCCCACCAGCGCGGGCAGGCAGGCAATGGCGCGCGCCGCGTTGCCGCCGCCGCGCACGCGCTGCATGCCGTAGTTCAGGCGGATGGCGGCGGGCTTGGTGGTGCCGTAGGCCTGCGCCAGCGCCACGATCTGCGCCTCGGGCACGCCGCACACGGCGGCGGCGCGCGACGGCGGCCATTGCAGGGCGCGCTCGCGCAACTGCTCCCAGCCGAGCGTGTGGTTTTCGATGTAGTCGTGGTCGAGCCAGTCGTGCACGATGAGTTCGTGCATCAGCGCCAGGGCCAGCGCGGCGTCGGTGCCGGGCAGCAGGGCGATGTGCTCGTCGCACTTGTCGGCGGTTTCGGTCTTTCGCGGGTCGATGCACACCAGCCGCGCCCCGGCGCGCCGGGCGGCCTGGGCGTGGCGCCAGAAGTGCAGGTTGCTCGCAATGGAGTTGCTGCCCCAGATCAGGATGAGCTTGGCCTCGGCGAAAAACTCGATCCGCATGCCGATCTTGGCGCCAAGGGTGTAGACCATGGCCTCGCCGCCGGCCATGGAGCAAATGGTGCGGTCCAGCAGCGTCGCGCCCAGCTTGTGGAAAAAACGACGGTCCATGGACTCGCCCTGCACAAGACCCATGGTGCCTGCGTAACTATAAGGCACAATTGTTTCTGGATCTGTCTGCAATGCACGGAGATGCGCGGCGATGTCGTCAAGAGCGGCGTCCCAGCTTACGGGTTCGAACTGGCCGCTGCCTTTGGGACCGACGCGTTTCATGGGCTGCACGAGGCGCTCGGCATGGCTGTTGCGCTCGATGTAGCGTGAAACCTTGGTGCAAAGGACGCCGCCGGTGTGCGAATGGGCCGGATTGCCCTGCAGCTTTACGGCCACGCCGTCTGTGACGGTGGTGACCAGCGCGCAGGTGTCCGGACAGTCGTGCGGGCAAGCGCCCAGGACCGTGGAAGTTTCGGTGGGGAGAACAGCAGTTGTAGAGACCGGGGCATCGTCCATCCGGCAAGTCTAAAGTTTTCCAGGTAGTGCGCGGCATTGCGCAAAAGAGGTTTTCACCATGATGAATCGCAGACATTTTTCACTGGCCACCGGCGCGGCGGCGCTGGGTGGCTTCCAGCTGGCCAGGGCCCAAGGCGACACGCCGCTGGTTCTGGGTCAATCGGCCCCCTTCACCGGCCCGGCCGCTCAGCTCGGCATTCAGTTTCACCAGGGTGCCAAGCTGTTCCTGGACCAATACAACGCCCAGCCCGGCCGCCGCCAGGTGGTGATCAAGAACCTGGACGACGGCTATGAGCCCGACCGCTGCGCGGCCAACACGCAGAAGCTGATCGAGGAAGACGTGTTCGCGCTGTTCGGCTACATCGGCACCCCCACCAGCATGGCGGCGCTGCCGCTCGCGGTGAAGGACAAGGTGCCCTTCATCGCGCCGTTCACCGGCGCCATGTCGCTGCGCGAACCGTTCCAGAAGAACGTGTTCCACCTGCGCGCCTCGTACAACGACGAGACCGCGCTCATCGTCAAGCAGCTCACCCACCTGCACCTGAAGAAGATCGCGGTCTTCTATCAGAACGACGCCTACGGCAAGGCCGGACTCGACGGCGTGACCTTGGCGCTGTCGCAGCAGGACCTCAAGCCGGTGGCGCTGGCCACGGTGGAGCGCAACTCGGTCGACGTGGCCTCGGCCGTGAAGAGCATCGTGGCGGCGCGCCCCGACGCCGTGGTTCAAGTCGGCGCCTACAAGGCATGCGCGGCTTTCATTCGCGAGGCCCGCAAGGCCGGCTACGGCGGCACCTTCTTCAATGTGTCTTTCGTGGGTACCCAGGCGCTGGCCGACGAGCTCGGCAAGGGCGGCGCGGGCGTGATGGTGACCCAGGTGGTGCCCTCGCCCTACAACCCCGCCAACGCGATCACGCGCGAATTCAGCGACGCGGTCAAGAAGGCCGGTGCCGCGGCGAGCGCCAATTTCTCGAGCATGGAAGGCTACCTTGCCGCCAAGGTGCTGACCGAGGGCCTGCGGCGCGCGCCGGGCAAGGCCTCGCGCGACGGCCTCATTGCAGGGCTGGAGAGCATCGACCGCCAGCAGTTCGGCGGCTTCGAGGTGTCGTTCTCTCCCAAGAACCACGTCGGCTCGAAGTTCGTCGAGCTGTCGATGATCACCGCCGACGGCAAGATCCGGACCTGACCGCAGGGGCATTGCGCCCCAATTCTTGCTTCTTGCGTCAGCCGCTCAGGCCGTCCACCGCCTGGAACATGGCCTGGCGGGCCTGGCTGACGATCTGGCCGCGCCAGGCGTCGGTGTCGGTATAGAAGGCATCGCGCATTCGCGCCCGAATGCCGTCGGCCAGCTCGGCCGGCGCTTCAGGGTGCTTGTGCAGCCAGTGGTCGGCGCGCAGGGCGCCCAGAACGTCGAGCATCGGCAGCGTGCCGTATTCGAGCGCAATGCCGGTGTATTCGGCCTGCGGGCATTCCTGGTACACCGCTTCGCTGATGAGGCCGCTCAGCAGCGCCGAGGTCGACGAGCCGTCGTAGATCGACGTCACCGGCGCCGCGGGCGCGCCCCACCAGGCGTTGGCGCGCGCGTAGGCAGCCTTGTCGTCCCTGCCAGCGAAGATGCGTTCGCCGATGCCGTTCGGCCCGAGCCCGGTGTGCAGGTCGATCCAGCCCAGCCGGCGCGTGCCGGCCGCGTGGCGGCGCAGCACGTTGCGCAGCGTCTTGTTGCTCCAGCTTTGCGCCTTGCCGCCAAAGAACAGCCCGTCGTCGAACTGGTATTGACCGCCGGTGACGGCCGCCTGGAAAGCAGCAACGCCATGTTTCTCGATCCATTGATCGACCGCGGCCTGGTTCTCGGGCGTGGGCGGCCAGGCGTCGGGCAATAGCAGCGGATGCAGCTTGGCATAGGCCTGGTTGACCGGCAGCGGCTGCGAGAAATCGACGAAATTGCGGTTCAGGTCGACGTTTTCGTGCGTGACGCGCCGCCCGTATGAAAAGCCGTGCGGATTGAGCGCGTGCACGTACAGCACCGCAACACCCTGCGCCTTGGCCTTCTCGCGCCATTCGACGTCGTGCAGAGCGAACACCTGCACGCCGCTGCCGCAATGGCCCTCCACGCCATGGCAGGCACTGGAGACGATCAACAGGCGCTCGGCGTTGGCATCGCCGTCGAGCGCCACGTCCATCGAAAGCTCTTCGCCGTCCTGCCCCTTGGCCGGATGCGCATGCGGCTCGACTGTGAGGCCCGCGCTCACGCAGGCCTGCAGGAATTTCTGGCGCGCCTGGGCGTAGCGCGGCGAAAACGCCTCCCCGATGCCGATCAAGATGCGTTTCCTCCGGGCTTCAGGAACTGCTCGGTCAGTTGCACCCAGCAGGTGGCGCCCAGGGGAATGAGGTCGTCGTTGAAGTCGTAGCTCGCGTTGTGCAGCGTGCACGGCCCTTCGCCGTGGTGCACGTCACGGTGCGAGCCGTCGCCGTTGCCGATGAAGGCATAGGCGCCGGGCTTGGCCTGCAGCATGAAGGCGAAGTCTTCCGAGGTCATGGCGGGTTCCTGCCGCAGCACGTTCTCGGCGCCGACGATGCCGCCCATCACGCGGCGCGCAAAGTCGGCCTCGGCCTCGGTGTTGACCGTCGGCGGGTAGTAGCGCTCGAAGCGGAAGTCGCAGGTGGCGTCGTGCGCCGCGCAGATGCTCTCGGCAATCTTCTTCATGCGCGCTTCGATCATGTCGAGCACCTCGATGGAGAAGGTGCGCACGGTGCCCGTCAACTCGCAGTTGTCGGGAATCACGTTGTTGGCTTCGCCCGCGTGGATGGTGGTAACCGAGATCACGGCCGAATCGGTCGGCTTCATCTTGCGCGTGAGAATGGTCTGGAACGCCTGCACGATCTCGCAGGCGATCGGCACCGGGTCGATGCCGGTCTGCGGCAGCGCGGCATGGCCGCCCTTGCCGATCACGTTCACATAGAACTTGTTGCCCGACGCCATCACCGGCCCCGGGCTCACCGCGAACTGGCCGGCCTTCATGCCGGGCCAGTTGTGCATGCCGAACACGGCGTCCATGGGGAACTGCTCGAAGAGCCCTTCCTTGATCATTTCGCGCGCGCCGCCGCCGCCCTCTTCGGCCGGCTGGAAGATCAGGTACACCGTGCCGTCGAAGTTGCGGTGCTTCGCCAGGTGCTGCGCCGCGGCCAGCAGCATGGCGGTGTGGCCGTCGTGCCCGCAGGCGTGCATCTTGCCGTGGTGCTTGCTGGCGTGGGCGAAGGTGTTGAGCTCGGTCACCGGCAGCGCGTCCATGTCGGCGCGCAGGCCGACGGCGCGGTTGCTGGTGCCGTTCTTGACGATGCCCACCACGCCGGTGGTGCCCAGGCCGCGGTGAATGGGAATGCCCCATTCAGTGAGCTTGCCTGCCACCACATCGGCGGTGCGGACTTCTTCGAAGCAGAGTTCGGGATGGGCGTGAAGGTCACGTCGCACGGCGGCGATGCCGGCCGCCTGCGTGACGAGCGAATCGATGAGTTTCATGGGGCACAGTCTAGGCTTTGCGGAAATCCCCGCAAAGACCGTGCCGGGCAAACCCTCAGGCTGCGTTCAGGAAACCGGTCAGCGGCCGAGGCTCTTCAGGTACTCGGCGCGGGCGGCCACGGCGGTGTCCGTGAAATCGGTGAACACGCCGTCCACGCCGAGCTTGTAATAGATCGCGTACTCGTTCTTGCCGTCCTTGTTGTAGTCGGCGGCCAGGCGGCGCGACTCGTTGCGGAAGGTGAACGGGTGCACGAACAAGCCCGCCTTGTGGGCGTCGGCGATCAGCGTGGTGGGCGAAACCGAGGTGGCATCGGCATCGTTGATCTTGCCGTCCTTGTTGACGTCGAGCGGCTTGCCGTCGGAGCCGATGCTGCCCTTGATGCTCACGATGTAGCGCTTCCACGGGCCGATGCCGTCGGCATAGGTCTTGATTTCGGCCAGGCCCGCGGGCGTGACCATGACGTCGAAGTTGCGCTTGTCGCCCGCCTTGGTCCATTCGTAGGGACGGTCGACCGGCACGGCGTAGGTCATGGCACCGGTCCTCATGTCGATGCCGTCGCCGTCGATCAGCTGGATGAGCCGGGTGTTCAGGCCCTTGCTCTTCATGTACTTGAGGCTGCCGGGCTCGAACGACTGCACGTAGACGGGCGCGGTCTTGCTGTTCCAGCCGGCGGCGTTGATGGCGGCGATGACCTTGTCTTCCATCGGCAGACCCAGGTCGCGGAAGTAGGTCGGGTTCTTGGTCTCGGGGTAGATCGCGATGGTGCGGCCGGTTTCCTTCGACTTGGCCTTGGCAAAGTCGATGATCTCCTGGAAGGTGGCGATCTTGAACTTGCCGTTGAATTCCTGCGGCCGCTCTGCGTCGGTCGAAATGCCGCCCAGCGTCTTGATCTCGGCCAGCGTGAAGTCGTTGCTGAACCAGCCGGTCTGGGTTTCACCGTCGACCTTGATGGTCTTCTTGCGTGAGGCGAAACGCGGGTGCTTGGCCACGTCGGTGCTGATGGCCAGGTTGGGGTCGTGGCGGGCAATGAGCACGCCGTCCTTGGTGGAGACCAGGTCCATCTCGATCACGTCGGCACCCAGTTCGATGGCGCGCGCATAAGACTCGAGCGTCTGCTCCGGCAGCAAGCCCGAGGCACCGCGGTGCGCAATGACCAGCGGCGGCTGGCCGTCGAGCGTCAGCAGCTTTCCGGGAGAACCGCCGGGGCCGGTGGTACCGCAGGCGGCAAGGCAGAGGGCAGCGGTTGCAGAGAGAGCCAGCTGAAGGTTGCGCATCGTCTTTTTCTCCATCCAAAAGAGGCGCAGGGTACCCGCTTCGCATGACAGCGCCGGCAACCGCGGCGCGCGGCGCCGACTTCTTGGACAATATGTTGCATGCTCCATACGCTTTCCCCTCAAAGCCTCGCCCTGGCCCAGGCGCTCGTGCGCATGAACACCATCAGCGCGAACAGCAACCTCGAACTGATCGACCTTGCGCAGAGCCACCTGGCCGCGCTGGGCGTCAAAAGCCGCATCACCTACAACGCCGAACGCACAAAGGCCAACCTGTTCGCCACGCTCGGCGAAGGCAAGCCGGCGGGCGTCATCGTTTCAGGCCACACCGACACGGTGCCCTGGGACGGGCAGGAATGGAGCGTCGACCCGCTCTCGGCCGTGGTGCAGAACGAGCGCCTCTACGGCCGCGGCTCGGCGGATATGAAGAGCTTCATTGCCATCGCCCTTGCCAACGCCAAGCGCTTTCTCGAAAGCGACTCGCCTTACGCGGTGCACTTCGCCTTCAGCTATGAAGAAGAAATAGGCTGCTTCGGCGTGAAGGAACTGATTGCCGACATGCGCGACGCCAACATCAAGCCGCTGGCCTGCATCGTGGGCGAGCCCACCAGCATGGTGCCGGCCATCGCGCACAAGGGCGTGTACCGCTACAAGTGCTGCGTGCGCGGCAAGGAGGCGCATTCGTCGCTCACGCCGCATTCGGTCAACGCCATCGAGATGGCGGCGCGCGTGGTCGGCAAGGTGCGCGACATGGCCGAGGGCTTCGAGCGCAGCGAACCGCGCTACGAAGGCTTCGACGTGCCCTTCAGCACCGCGAGCGTGGGCCAGTTCCACGGCGGCATTGCCGACAACGTGGTGCCGCGCGACGCCGAGTTCCGCTATGAATTCCGCGACCTTCCCACCGCCGATGCAAAGCGCATGCAGGCCGACGTGCTGGCCTATGCCGCGAGCATCGAGCCCGCGATGAAGAAGGTGGCGCCCGATGCAGGCTTCAAGTTTGAAACGATCTGCGAGATCCCGAGCTTCCTTGGCGCGGCCGACGACCCGATCACGCTGCTGGCCCAGCGCCTCGCGGGCGAAGATCGCACCACGCTGGTGGCCTTCGGCACCGAAGCGGGCCTTTTCAAGAACGCCGGCATCCCCACCGTGGTGTGCGGCCCGGGCAGCATCAACCAGGCGCACCAACCCGACGAGTTCGTGAGCCTGGAGCAGCTGGCGCGCTGCGAACTGTTCATGGAACGCCTCGCGGCCACGCCGACCATTGGCTGAAGACCACCACGGCAGCGACGCGCTGCAACGGATGAAGCGCGTCGCGCTGGGCCTGCTGTGCGCCGCGGCGCTGCTGTATGCGCTGGCCAGCGCGCTGCATGGCCAGCACCCGGCCTGGGGCTACGTGGCCGCCTTTGCAGAGGCGGCGATGGTCGGCGCCATTGCCGACTGGTTCGCGGTGGTGGCACTGTTCCGCCACCCGCTGGGTTTGCCGATTCCGCACACGGCCATCATCCCGAGCAACAAGGACCGCATCGGCGCCAAGCTGGCCGGCTTCATCTGCAACAACTTTCTCGGCACCGAGCAGGTGCTGGCCAAGCTCCGGGCGTTCGACGCGGCCGGCCGCATTGCCGAGTGGCTGGCGCGCCCCGCCAGCGGCGAGAAGCTGGGCGAATGGGGCGTGGCCGCCACGCGCTACGGCCTCTCGGCATTCGACGACGAGCGGGTTCGCGCCTTCATGGGGCGTGCCGCGGCTGCGGGCCTCGAGAAGATCGACCTCTCGCGCCTCACCGGCCAGGCGCTGGACGCACTCACCGCGGGCGGGCGCCACCAGGCCCTGCTCGACGATGTGCTGCAGCAGGTGGCCGGCCTGCTCGAAGGCGAAGAGGTTCAGGCGCACATCACCGAAGCCATTGCGCGCGAGATAAAAACGCTGCGCTACGTGGGGCTCGACCAGGTGGCGGCCAAGCTCGCCACGCGCAAGATCGTGGCCGCCGTGGCGCGCACCATTGCCGAGCTGGCGGCCGAACCCGGCCACCCGATGCGCAAGCGCTTTGACCACTTTGTCGACGACTTCGTGGTGCGGCTGAAGCTCGACCCCGAGTTCCAGCAGCGCGGCGAACAGATCCGCGCCGAGCTGATGGCCCACCCCGCGCTGGGCGATTACCTGCATGGGTTGTGGGGCGAGCTGCTCGCGTGGCTGCATGACGACCTGGGCCGAGGCGATTCGACGATCCGCCGCCGCATCGCGTCGATGGCCGGTGCGCTGGGTGCGCGCCTGCAGGCCGACGAAGCGATCCGCCGCTGGATCAACGAGCAGATCGAGGCGGCCGCGCCGCTGGCCATCGAACGCTACCGCGAAGACATCCGGCGCTACATCGAAGAGCGGGTCGCCGAATGGAATGCGGAGGAGATGACCGTGGAGCTCGAACGCAACATCGGCCGCGACCTGCAGTTCATCCGCATCAACGGCACGCTGGTGGGCGGCCTGGTGGGGCTGTTGATCCACACGGCGACGCAGCTGCTGCGCGGGTAATCCACAGCGGAAGAAAGTCCGCATGTTGCCGCACATGTCGCAGTAGCGACTGCGCCGCATCCCCCTCCTCCTTCTAGACTGCGCGCGCAACCACAAGAAGGAGAAGGCATGCCCCGTCGCCTGTTGCGCGCTGCCGCCGCGCTGACCGCCACGCTCGCCCTGCTGGGCGCCTGCAGCACCGTTGTCGCACCGCCGCCCACCACCCGGCCCGCGTCATGGGCCGCACCCGAGGCGCTGGTGCCGCCGTCCTCCTTCTCGGGAGTGCACGGCTTGGCCATCGACCAGAAGGGCCGGCTGCTTGCCGGCTCCGTGCTCGGCAACACGCTGTGGGAGGTCGACCGCACCACCGGCGCGGCCAAGGTGCTGATCGACGCGCCCGAGGGCCAGGCGGACGACATCGCGGTCGGCCCCAAGGGCGAGCTGGCCTGGACCAACTACCTCATGGGCATGCTGCGCTACCGCGAGAGCGACGGCGCACCGATGCGCGTGCTCGCCAAGGACCTGCCCGGCCTCAACTCGCTCGACTTCGACCGCCGCAACAACAAGCTCTATGCCTCGCAGGTGTTCCTGGGCGATGCGCTCTGGGAGATCGACCGCGAAGGCCAGAAGCCGCCGCGGCTCATCAAGAAGGACATGGGCGGCTTCAACGGCTTCGAGGTCGGCCCGGACGGCATGCTCTACGGGCCGCTCTGGTTCAAGGGCCAGGTCGTGAAGATCGACCCGGCCAACGGCCAGATGACCGTGATTGCCGACGGCTTCAAGATTCCCGCCGCGGCCAATCTGGACGGCAAGGGCAACCTCTGGGTGGTCGATGCGCGCAGCGGCGAGCTGGTGCGCGTGGACCTGGCCACTGGCCGCAAGACCGTCGCGAAGCAGCTGCGCCCGTCGCTCGATAACCTGGCCATTGCACGCGACACGCCCGACGGCACCATCTACATCTCGAACATGGCCAACAACGAGGTGCAGGCCTTCAACCCCGCCACCGGTGCGCTGCGCACGCTCAGCAGCGGCAAGCTCGCGGCGCCGGCGGGTCTGAAGATCGAGGGCCACACGCTCTGGGTGGCCGATGTGTTCGGCTTTCGCCAGGTGGATGTGCGCACCGGCGAAGTGCGCGACGTGTTCCGCATGCAGCGCGATCCGGACCTCGACTATCCCTTCGCCATCGGTCTCTCGGGCAAGCTGTTTGCGCTGACCTCGTGGTTCACAGGCACGGTGCAGCTGGTCGACCGCCAGACGCTGCGAACCGTCGAGACCATTCACGGATTGAAGGCGCCTTTCGACGCCCTGCCCATGGCCGACGGCAGCGTGATCTATGCCGAGATCGCCACCGGCAGCATCACGCGCGCCCGCGGTGCCAAGTTTGCAGACAAGCAAGTGCTCGCTAGCGGGCTGAGCGGCCCCGTGCAAATGATCATCGGCCAGGACGGCGCTCTTTATGTGACCGAGGCGGCCGGCAAGCTGACCCGCATTCCGCTCGACGCGAGCGCGCCGCTCCGTGCGATTGCCGAGGGGCTGGCGTTGCCTGAAGGCCTGGCGCAAACGCCTTGGGGCAGCTTCATCGTGGCCGAGAGCGCGGCGCGCCGGCTGGTGGAAATCGACCCTGCGAACGGCTCACGCCGCACCGTGGCGGAAAACCTGCCGATCGGCTTGGCCGCGGGCCCCGGATTGCCGCCGCCTTATGTGGTGACAGGCGTTGCCGTGGGCGGTGACGGAAGCATCTACGTGGCGGCCGACCGGAACAATGCGATCTACCGGATTCGGCCCCAACGATGAGGTGTGAGAAGGTAAACAAAACCGCACCAAATTCTGTTTACTTTTAAAAACAACTATTACAAACTCGTCCGCGAACGACTCGTTACAACCCTTTCCACATCCGATCCCACGGCGGTGAGTCGTTCTTTTTTCCAGGAGAACAAAGCATGACCCCCCTCGTTGTCGGCCAGTTGCTATCGCCCGAGTATTCGCTCGGCCTGGTGGCGCTCTCGTTCCTCATTTCGTTCGCGGGTTCTTTGGTGGCGCTGATCTGCGCAGGGCGCATGGTCGGGGCGGACGGTAAACCGAACCTGGCGGTGGTGGCTTGCGCCGCCGTGGCGCTGGGCGGCATCGGCATCTGGTCGATGCATTTCATCGGCATGCTGGCCTACCGGCTGCCGGTGGGCATTTCATACAACGTGCCGCTGACCGTCGTGTCCCTGGTGGCGGCCATCCTCATCTCCGGCATTGCGCTGTACTGGCGGGCGGGCGAAGCAAATTCAGCAAGCCGGGCTGGCTGGCCGGCAGCCTGCTGGCGGGCCTGGGCGTTTGCGTGATGCACTACATGGGCATGTTTGCCATGAACATGCGCGCCTCGATGGATTTCGATCTCAACATCGTCGGCCTGTCCGTGGCCATTGCCATCACCGCCGCAGGCGCGGCCCTGTGGCTGGCCTTCAACCTGCGCCGGCTGACCCACAAGGTGGCCGCCGCCGCGGTGATGGGCGTGGCGGTCTGCACCATGCATTACGTGGGCATGAGCGCCGCCAACATGATCTGCACTGCTGCCGCTCCGACCGATGCGCTCGCCATCGGCGGCAACTACATGGGCTTGTCGGTGTTCGGCACGGCCGGCGCGGTGCTGATCTTCATCTACTGGGTGATCACGGGTACCAGCCTGGACGCCCCCGCTGCGGCGCGGCGGGTCCGCACCAGCTAATTGGCGCAAGCCGGGCGCGAATCGGCGCCCTAGAGTCGGTGCAGAGCGAAAGCGATCTGCACTGACTCCTCATGCCCGCCATCGAATCCCGGCTGCACGCGGCCAGCGAATCCTTCCAGGCCCATCGCGCCGGCATGCTCGCGCTGCTTGCCGAGGTGCGGTCGCACGAGGCCCGCTCGGCGGCGGCCTCGAATGCCTCGGCCGAGCGCTTTGCCAGGCGCGGGCAGCTGCTGCCGCGCGAGCGCCTGGCGCTGCTGCTCGACACCGGCGCGCCCTTTCTGCCGCTGGCCTCGCTGGCCGGCCTGGGCCATGACCACGAGGACCTCGGCAGGAGCGTGCCCGGCGGCGGGGTGATCGCGGGCATTGGGCGGGTGGCCGGCGTGCGCTGCATGGTGAGCGCTTCCGACTCCGGCATCGACGCCGGCGCGCTGCAGCCGATGGGCCTGGACAAGCAGTTGCGCATGCAGGAGATCGCACTCGAAAACAAGCTGCCCTATGTTCAGCTGGTGGAAAGCGCGGGCGCCAATCTCATGCAATACCGCGTGCAGGATTTCGTGCGCGGCGGCGGCATCTTCCGCAACCTGGCGCGGCTCTCGGCCGCCGGGCTTCCGGTGGTGACGGTGACGCACGGCTCCTCGACCGCGGGCGGCGCCTACCAGACGGGCCTTTCAGACTACATCGTGATGGTGCGGGACCGCACCCGTGCCTTCCTGGCCGGCCCGCCGCTGCTCAAGGCCGCCACCGGCGAAATTGCCACCGAGGAAGAGCTGGGCGGCGCCGTGATGCACACGCACATCTCGGGCTTGGGCGACTACCTGGCGGAAGACGACCGCGACGCCATTCGCATCGCCCGCTCCATCCTGGGCGGCATCGACTGGACCCGCGACGAAGCCCCGCGCAAGTTTGCGCCGCCGCTCTATGAAGCCGAAGAACTGCTCGGCATCATGCCGGGCGACGGGCGCCGGCCGGTCGACATGCGCGAGGTGATTGCGCGCATTGCCGACGGCTCCGAGTTCCTCGGATTCAGCGAGCACTACGGCAGCGCGACGGTGTGCGGGCACATCCGGCTCGAAGGCCATGCCGTGGGCATCGTCACCAACAACGGCCCCATCGACTCCGACGGCGCCGCCAAGGCCACGCATTTCATCCAGGCCTGCTGCCAGTCGCGCACGCCCATCGTGTACCTGCAGAACATCACGGGCTATATGGTGGGCCGCGCGCATGAGGAGGCCGGCATCATCAAGCACGGCGCCAAGATGATCCAGGCGGTGACCAGCGCCACCGTGCCGCAGATCACACTGCATTGCGGCGCTTCTTACGGCGCGGGCAACTACGGCATGTGCGGCCGCGGCTTCGCGCCGCGCTTCTGCTTTTCCTGGCCCAACGCGCGCACTGCCGTGATGGGCGGCGAGCAGGCGGCAAGAACCATGGCCATCGTGATGGAAGCGGGCATGGCGCGCAAAGGTGCTGTCGACCGCGCGAAGATCGATGCGATGCAGCAGCAGATCGTCGAGCGCTTCGATCGGCAGATGAGCGTGTTCACCACCAGCGCGCTGCTGCTGGACGACGGCGTGATCGACCCGCGCGACACGCGGGCGGTGCTGGCCGAAGTGCTCTCCGTCTGCCGCGATGCCGATGCGCGCATGCTGCAGGCCATGCAGTTCTCGGTGGCGCGGCCATGAGCTTCAGCAAGATTCTGGTAGCCAACCGCGGCGAGATCGCGGCCCGCGTGATGCGCACCGCGCGTGCCATGGGCTGCCGCACGGTGGCTGTGTATTCGACGGCCGACGCCGACGCGGAGCATGTGCGCCAAGCCGACCAGTCGGTGTTGATCGGCGAATCGCTGCCCGCGCAGAGCTACCTGAACATTGCAGCCATCGTCGATGCCGCGCGTGCGAGCGGCGCGCAAGCGGTGCATCCGGGCTACGGCTTTCTCGCCGAGAACGCGGCGTTCGCACAGGTCTGCCGCGATGCGGGCCTCGTCTTCATCGGCCCCTCGCCCGAAGCCATTCGCGCAATGGGCGACAAGGCCGGCGCGAAGCGGCTGATGCAGGCGGCCGGCGTGCCGTGCATTCCGGGCTACCAAGGGGAAGACCAGAGCCAGTCCAGGCTCGCCGCCGAAGCCGCGCGCATCGGCTGGCCCGTGATGATCAAGGCAACGGCCGGAGGCGGCGGACGCGGCATGCGCCTGGTGCCCTCGGCCGCGGCCTTTGCCGAACTGCTGCAGAGCGCGCAATCGGAAGCGCTCAATGCCTTCGGCGATGCGACCGTGATCCTGGAGCGCGCCATCGTGGCGCCGCGCCACATCGAGATCCAGGTGTTCGCCGACCGGCACGGCAACGCCATTCACCTGGGCGAGCGCGACTGCTCGGTGCAGCGGCGGCACCAGAAGGTGATCGAGGAATCGCCTTCGCCGGCCGTTTCCGCAGCCTTGCGCGAACGCATGGGCGCAACGGCGGTCGCCGCAGCAAAGGCCATCGGCTATGAAGGTGCGGGCACGCTGGAGTTCTTGCTCGATGCCGACGGCCGCTACTGGTTCATGGAAATGAACACGCGGCTGCAGGTGGAGCATCCGGTGACCGAGGCTGTGACGGGGCTCGACCTGGTCGAGCTGCAGTTGCGCATCGCGGCCGGGGAACCGCTACCACTTGCGCAACAGGATGTGCGCATCAGCGGCCACGCGATCGAAGTGCGCCTGTGCGCCGAAGATCCGCGGCAAGGCTTTCTGCCGCAAAGCGGCACGCTCGCCGCGTGGCGTCCGTCAGCCGCCTTGCGCACCGAACACGCGCTGCGCGATGGCGCTGCGGTGCCGCCCTTCTACGACTCGATGATTGCCAAGCTGGTGGCGCACGGCCGCACGCGCGACGAAGCCCGGCAACGGCTGCTCGCCGGCCTGCAAGACACGGTGGCGCTGGGCGTTGCCACGAACCAGCAGCTGCTGCAGCGCGCACTGGCGCATCCGGTGTTCGAAAGCGGTGCGGCGACCACCGCATTCATCGCCGAACAGCTCGACGGCTTGCTCGCACCCGATGACGCGGCCGAAGCGCGCGCCAGGTTGCTCGCTGCGCTGTTGCTCCAGCTCGGAGAGCACGGCTGGCCCTCGCCGCTCGCCCACCGGTTGCCGAATGCATTGCGCTTCGCGCTCGACGGAATGAACTGCCAGGCGCGCGTGCAGCCTCTTGGCGCGGCCCGCTTCGACATTCGCATCGGCGACCAGGCGCCCGTACGTATCGACTTGCTTGCACTGCCTGGCCAAGGGCATGTGCGCTTCTGTTGCAACGGGTTGGCCGAACAAGCGGTGGTGGCGCACGGACCGGCGGGCCGCCTCTTCTTTCACGTTCGCGGGCGGCCGTTTCAGCTCGACAACCTCACCCACGTTGCGGTAACGCGCGAGGGTGCCGCTTCCGCCGACGGGCTGCTGCGCGCCTCGATGAACGGCCGCGTCATCGCGCTGCTGGCGGCGGAGGGCGACACCGTGGCCGCCGGCCAGCCGCTCGTCACGCTCGAGGCCATGAAGATGGAACACGTGCACTGCGCGCCGCGCGCCGGCCGGCTGGCCGCGCTGCATGTGGCCGTCGGCGCACAGGTGGCCGCGCGCCATGTGGTGGCGGAAATAGCCGATGCCTGACGCGGCTGCTTCTGCGCAGATTTTGTTGAAAGCCGTCCGATGAACTCGCCCTCCCGGTACCGCTCCGTTTTTTCGCCCGGCGTTTTTGCCGGCCAGGTGATCGTCGTCACCGGCGGCGGCTCCGGCATCGGGCGCTGCACTGCGCATGAACTCGCTTCGCTCGGCGCTCAGGTGGTGCTGGTCGGCCGCAATGCAGAGAAGCTCGAGTCGGTGCGGGCCGAAATCATCGATGACGGCGGCAAGGCGAGCACGCAGCCCTTCGACATCCGGCAGGAAGAGGCCGTGCGCAGCGCGGTGGCTGCGATCGTGGCCGCGCACGGACGCATCGACGGGCTGGTGAACAACGCGGGCGGCCAGTACATCACGCCACTCGCGGCCATTTCGGCCAAGGGATGGGAGGCGGTGATCCATACCAATCTCACGGGCGGTTTTCTCGTGGCACGCGAATGCTTTCTGCAGAGCATGCAGGCGCACGGTGGCGCCATCGTCAACATCGTGGCCGACATGTGGGGCTCCATGCCCAACATGGGCCACAGCGGCGCGGCGCGCGCGGGCATGGTGAGCTTTACCGAGACCGCCGCGCTCGAATGGGCCGCGAGCGGCGTGCGCGTGAATGCCGTGGCGCCGGGCTACATCGCATCGAGCGGCATGGACCACTACCCGCCCGAAGCAGGCGACATGCTGCGCGCGATGCGCGGCACGGTGCCCGCGGGCCGCTTCGGCAACGAGGCCGAGACCTCCGCCGCCATCGCCTTTTTGTTAAGCCCCGCCGCCAGCTTCATCAGCGGCAGCGTGCTTCGCGTGGATGGCGCACGGCCGCAGGTGCGCATGGGCTGGCCGATGGCACTGCCGGACAAAGAGACGCAGCAGCGTGTGGCGGTGCGGCCCTTCGACGGTTTTCACCGGGCGCAGACGCCGCGTGTCTTCAAGAACGCCGACGAACCGAACGACTGACTGACCGACTGACTGGAGACAACCGCATGCAGTACACCCACGAGCACCTCGAGATTCAGAAGACGCTGCGCCGCTTCATCGACGAAGAGATCAATCCGCATGTCGACGCATGGGAAGAAGCCGAGATTTTTCCCGCACACGAGGTCTTCAAGAAGCTCGGCAACCTGGGCATGCTGGGCCTGAACAAGCCCGAAGCCTTCGGCGGCGCCGGGCTCGACTATTCGTATGCGATGGCCATGGCCGAGGCGCTGGGGCACGTGAACTGCGGCGGCGTGCCGATGGCGATTGGCGTGCAGACGGACATGTGCACGCCCGCGCTCGCGCGCTTCGGCAGCGACGAACTGCGGCGCGAGTTCCTGGCACCTGCCATCGCGGGCGACATGGTCGGCTGCATCGGCGTGAGCGAGCCCGGCGCGGGCAGCGACGTGGCGGGCCTGAAGAGCCATGCGCGCAAGGACGGCGGCGACTACCTCATCAGCGGCCAGAAGATGTGGATCACCAACAGCCTGCAGGCCGACTGGATGTGCATGCTGGTCAACACCGGCGATGGACCCGTGCATCGCAACAAGTCGCTCGTGATGGTGCCGATGGACAGCCCCGGCATCGAGAAGGCGAAAAAAATCCGCAAGATCGGCATGCACTCGAGCGACACGGGGCTCATCTATTTCGACAACGTGCGCGTGCCCCAGCGCTATCGCATCGGCGAGGAAGGACAGGGCTTCGTCTATCAGATGCAGCAGTTCCAGGAAGAGCGGCTGTGGGCTGCCGCGAGCTCGCTCGAACCGATGGAAGACTGCATTGCGCAGACCATCGGATGGGCGCAGGAGCGCAAGATGTTCGGCGCCACGCTGGCCGACCAGCAGTGGGTGCAGTTCAAGCTCGCCGAACTCAAGACCGAAGTGGAGGCGCTGCGCGCCCTCACCTACCGCGCCTGCGACCTGCATGTGCAGGGCCAGGACGTGCTCGAGCTGGCATCGATGGCCAAGCTCAAGACCGGCCGGCTCACGCGGCAGGTGGCCGACACCTGCCTGCAGTTCTGGGGCGGTATGGGCTTCACGCTCGAGAACCGCGTTTCCCGCCTTTACCGCGACGGGCGTCTCGGCTCGATCGGCGGGGGCGCGGACGAGGTGATGCTCGGCATCCTCGCCAAGACGATGGGCATCGCCAAGCGACCACCGCGCGGCTGAAGCGCACATGGACGCCGAACTGCAAGCCGACCGCGCGGCCCTCGCCGACACGGTGCGGCGCTTTGCCGAAGACGAGATCGCGCCGCACGTGCAGGCCTGGGAAGACGCGGGCGAGTTTCCCCGCGCGCTGTATGCGCGTGCGGCGGAGCTGGGTTTGCTGGGCCTCGGCTACCCCGAGTCGCTGGGCGGCACACCGGCGTCCTATGCACTCAAGCTGCCGGCGTGGATCGCGCTCGCGCGCCACGGCAAGAGCGGCGGCGTGCTCGCCAGCCTGTTCTCGCACAACATCGGCCTGCCGCCCGTGGTGCTGCATGCGAGCGATGCGGTGCGCGGCGAGGTCGTGCCGCCGGTGCTGCGCGGCGAGAAGATCGCCGCGCTCGCCATCACCGAGCCCGGCGGTGGTTCCGACGTGGCGGCGCTGCACACCACGGCGCACCGCGACGGCGAACACTACGTGGTGAACGGCGAAAAGACCTTCATCACCTCGGGCATGCGGGCCGACTGGATCACGGTGGCGGTGCGCACCGGCGAAGAGCGCGGCGCCCGCGGCATCTCGATGCTGCTGGTGCCCGGCGACACACCCGGCCTCACGCGCACTCGCCTCGCGAAGATGGGCTGGCTGTGCTCGGACACCGCGCAACTGTACTTCGACAACGTGCGCGTGCCTGCGCGCTACCTGCTCGGCAGCGAAGGCGCGGGTTTTCGCATGGTCATGGGCAACTTCAACGGCGAACGCATCGGTCTGGCGGCGGGCGCGCTCGGCTTTGCGCAGGCCTGCCTCGACGAGGCGCTGGCCTGGTCTCAGGAGCGCAAGACCTTCGGCGCCGCGCTCATCGAGCACCAGGCGGTGCGCCACAAGCTGGTCGACATGCAGATGCGCATTGCGTCCACCGAGACTTGGATCGAGGCTGTATCAGCGCAAGGCGATGCGTGCGAAGCGGAGGGCCGCTTCAACGCGCCCGAGTGGGTCGCGCAGGTTTGCATGCTCAAGAATCACGCGACGCAGACCATGCAGTTCTGTGCCGACCAGGCCGTGCAGATCCTGGGCGGCATGGGTTTCATGCGCGGCACCGTCAGTGAACGCATCTACCGCGAAGTGAAGGTGATGATGATCGGCGGCGGCGCCGAAGAGATCATGAAGGAGCTGGCTGCGCGGCAGCTGGGCTGGCTTTAGGCCCCGGGGCTTCAGTCGTTCTGCTCGCCGTCGCCCTGCCGCGTCGCGGCCAGTGCGTTTGCGGCACGCAGCTTGTCCTTCTTGCTCGGCCGCTTGCCCTTGATGCCGCCGGTGCCCAAGGCATCGACCATCGGCACGGGGGCTTCAGTCGGCTCGAAGCCTTCGATGCGTTCGCGTGGGAGGCTAAGGCCCTGGCGTTTTTCGATCAGGCGAAAGTGCGCCTCGGTCGCAGCGCTCACAAAGCTGATCGCCAGCCCGCTTTCGCCGGCACGGCCGGTGCGGCCGATGCGGTGGATGTAGTCGGTGGGCGAGCGCGGCAGGTCGTAGTTGATGACGACCGGCAGCTGTGCAATGTCGATGCCGCGTGCGGCCAGGTCGGTGGCAATCACCACGTCCCATCGGCTCTCCTTGAACTGCGCGAGGATGCCGGTCCGCGTGCCCTGTGCAATGTCTCCGTGGAAGGGCACCGCATAGACACCGTTCTTGTAGAGCTTCTCGGCCACGGTCTGGGCCGCATGCTGCGTGGCGACGAAGACCAGCACGCGGTCCCACTCGTTCTCCTTCAGCAAGTGACGAAGCAGCTGCGTGCGGCGGTTGGCGTCGACCTCGATCACGCGCTGCACGATGGCGGGCTCGGTGCCGGGCTCGCCCTGCACGTCGATCACCGCCGGGTCGCGCAGTGCGTTGTCGGCCAGCGCCTGGATGGCGGCCGGGAAGGTGGCCGAGAACAGCAGGTTCTGGCGCTGCGCCGGCAGCAGCGCGAGGATGCGGCCCAGCTCCTCGGCAAAGCCAAGGTCGAACAGCCGGTCGGCCTCGTCGAGCACGAGCATGGAAACCGCATTGAGCTTGAGCGCGTTGTGGTCCACCAGGTCGAGCAACCGGCCCGGCGTGGCCACCACGATGTCGGCGCCGCCGCGCAGGCTCATCATCTGCGGGTTGATCGACACGCCGCCGAAGGCAATCGCGATCTTGAGCCGCTCGGGCAGGTGCTGCGCAAGGCTGCGCATGGTTTCGCCCACTTGGGCGGCGAGTTCGCGCGTGGGCACGAGCACCAGCGCGCGCACGCGGCGCGGCGACGTGGCACGTTCGGCCGCCAAGCGCTGCAGCAGCGGCAGGGAAAATGCGGCGGTCTTGCCGGAGCCGGTCTGCGCCGAGCCCCGCACGTCGCGGCCTTGCAGAATTGCGGGAATGGCCGCGGCCTGGATGGCGGTCGGGGCGGCATAGCCGCTTTCGGCGGCAGCCTGCACGAGCGCGGGGGCCAGGCCCAGTGAGTCGAATGGCATGTGAGCAGACAGAGAAAGATGAACCGGGAACCAACAGGAACCGAAGCGTTGAAGAAGAGATCGACCGAATGACGATGAAGAGCAATCAGTCCACAGCCCTGGTGTATTCCACCGAAGCCGGAGGCCGCATGTGCCCCGAGTGCCGCGCGCCGATCGCGCAGTGCCGCTGCAAGGAGCTCAAGGCGCGCGTTCCGGCCACTGACGGCATTGTGCGTGTATCGCACGAGACCAAGGGCCGCAAAGGCAAGGGCGTGACGGTGGTCAAGGGCCTGGCGCTCGATGCGGCCGCGCTCGCGGCCACGGGCAAACAGCTCAAGACGGCCTGCGGCACGGGCGGCACGGTGAAGGACGGCACCATCGAAATCCAGGGCGACCACCGCGACCTGGTGATCGCGGCCCTCACCAAGCAAGGCCACGTCGTCAAGCGCGCCGGGGGCTGAACCTCATGAAACCCGAAGACCTGCAGCGCCTCGTCACGCTCGAAATGCCTTTCGGCAAGCACAAGGGCACCTTGATTGCCGATTTACCCGGCAATTATCTGAATTGGTTCGCACGCGAGGGTTTTCCCGCAGGTGAAATCGGGCGGCTGCTCCATTTGATGCATGAAATAGACCACAACGGGCTCTCCGGCCTTCTGCAACCGTTGCGAAACCGCCCTCCAAGGCGTGATGTTTCGTAAGAAGAGCGAATTTCATCACCCTTTTTCCAGATCGCATTGATAATCGTGCCTACGTGTCTGTGAGCTTGCCTCCCGTGCACGTAATTCGGTGATCGGTCAGTTTCGCGCCACAGCGCATTTGTTTGTTGTGATTCTGGGACTCCATCGCTTTGTTTTGTTGGTTTGAATTAGGAGTCCCTCAATGGGCAAGAAACTCTACGTAGGCAACCTCGCCTACTCTGTGCGTGACAACGACCTGGAACAGGCTTTCGGCGAGTTCGGCTCGATCGTCAGCGCCAAGGTCATGATGGAACGCGACACCGGCCGCTCCAAGGGCTTCGGCTTCGTGGAAATGGGCACCGACGCTGAAGCGCTGGCAGCCGTTGAAGCCATGAACGGCCATTCGCTCCAGGGCCGCGCCCTGACCGTGAACGAAGCACGTCCGATGGAAGCTCGTCCCCCCCGTACCGGTGGTGGCGGCGGCTACGGCGGCGGCGGCGGTGGTGGTTACGGCGGTGGTGGCGGCGGCGGCTACGGTGGTGGTGGCGGCGGCGGTGGCCGCAGCGGTGGTGGCGGTGGCTACGGCGGCGGTGGTCGCGGCGGCTACTAAGCCCTTCCCCCGAGACCTCGCTCTCAAATAAAAAAGCTCCTTCGGGAGCTTTTTTCGTTTCTGCGCCCCACGCTCCGCCTGAGTTCCGCGCAAAGGCCTGGGCACCCTTGTACGCATTTGTCCTTACCGCGCCGGTCAGCCCAAGGTCAGCCGCGGGCGACGACCCTCACCCGTCCAATCAAGAGGGTCGAGACAATGCGCATAAAGAGTCAGGCTGACTTCTTTTCAGGAGTCATGTTCACAAGTGTCGGCGGCGCTTTCGCCATCGGCGCCACCACCTACACCATCGGAGACGGGGCCCGCATGGGCCCCGGCTACTTTCCGCTGATGCTGGGCATTTTGCTGGCGGTGCTCGGCGGGGCCATCATGTTCCAGGCCATGGTGGTCGAAACCGCCGGCGGCGACCCGATCGGCAAATGGGCCTGGAAGCCGCTGGCCTTCGTGCTGGGCGCCAACCTGGCCTTCGGCGTGCTGCTCGGCGGACTGCCGAGCATCGGCCTTCCCGCCATGGGGATGATCGTCGCGATCTACGCGCTCACCATCATCTCGAGCATGGCGGGCGAACACTTCAAGCTGCGCGACGTGCTGGTGCTCTCCACCATCCTGGCGGCCGGCAGCTACGTGGCCTTCATCTGGGCGCTGAAGCTGCAGATCCAGGTCTGGCCAACTTTCATTTTGGGTTGAGGAGCACACCGCCATGGAACTGTTCCACAACCTTGCGACCGGCTTCGGCGTCGCCTTTACTTTCACCAACCTGCTGTATTGCCTGGTCGGCTGCATCCTGGGCACGCTGATCGGCGTGCTGCCGGGCATCGGTCCGGTTGCGACCATCGCGATGCTGCTGCCCGCAACGTATGCGCTGCCGCCCGTATCGGCACTGATCATGCTGGCAGGCATCTACTACGGCGCGCAATACGGCGGCTCGACCACTGCGATCCTGGTGAACCTGCCCGGGGAATCGTCCTCCGTGGTCACCTGCATCGACGGATACCAAATGGCAAGGCAGGGCCGCGCGGGGCCCGCGCTCGCCGCGGCGGGCCTGGGGTCGTTCTTTGCGGGTTGCGTGGGTACGCTGATCCTGGCTGCCTTTGCGCCGCCGCTCACCGAACTGGCCTTCAAGTTCGGCCCGGCCGAGTACTTCTCGTTGATGACGCTGGGCCTCATCGGCGCCGTGGTGCTGGCCTCGGGTTCGCTGCTCAAGGCGGTGGCCATGATCGTGCTCGGCCTGCTGCTTGGCATCGTCGGCACCGACGTCAATTCGGGCGTGGCGCGTTTCAGCTTCGACATCCCCGAACTCACCGACGGCATCGGCTTCGTGGTGATTGCAATGGGCGTGTTCGGCTATGGCGAAATCATCGGCAACCTCTCGCAACCCGACGACGAGCGCGAGGTGTTCACGCACAAGGTGAAGGGCCTGTGGCCCACCAAGGACGACTTCAAGCGCATGACGCCCGCGGTGTTGCGCGGCACGGCGCTGGGTTCGGCGCTCGGCATCCTGCCCGGCGGCGGCGCGCTGCTGGCGGCCTTTGCGGCCTATGCGCTCGAAAAGAAGATCAAGATGCGCCCGGGAGAGGTCGCCTTCGGCAAGGGCAACATCCGCGGTGTGGCATCGCCCGAATCGGCGAACAACGCGGGCGCGCAGACCTCGTTCATTCCGCTGCTCACGCTGGGCATTCCGCCCAACGCGGTCATGGCGCTGATGGTGGGTGCGATGACCATCCACAACATCCAGCCGGGCCCGCAGGTGATGACCAGCAACCCGGAACTGTTCTGGGGGCTGATTGCCTCGATGTGGATCGGCAACGCGATGCTGATCGTGCTGAACCTGCCGCTGATCGGCATGTGGATCAAGCTGCTGACGGTGCCTTACAAGTTCCTGTTTCCCGCCATCGTGCTGTTCTGCGCGATTGGCGTGTACTCGACCAACAACAACACCTTCGACATCTGGATGGTGGCGGCCTTCGGCTTCATCGGCTACCTGTTCATCAAGCTCAAGACCGAGCCCGCGCCGTTGCTGCTGGGCTTCATCCTCGGGCCGATGATGGAAGAAAACCTGCGGCGCGCCCTGCTGCTTTCGCGCGGCACCTGGAGCGTGTTCGTCACGCGGCCGCTGTCGGCGGGCTTGCTGGTGGCGGCTGCGCTGCTGCTGGGCATCGTGCTGCTCCCATCCATCAAGGCCAAGCGCGAAGAAGCCTTCGTCGAGGAATGACCCGGAACGTGAGACGGGACATTCCAGGAACACCGAGGAACCGGCTTTGCCGGGCCTCTGGTGTTGCCCCCGGTAGGGGTTGGCGTAGCGACACGAAGTGCGCGAAGACTGGGGGCGAGCCTAGTGCAACAGTTGCCAGGCCATGCCCGCGAGTGCCGATGCGAGCACCACCGGGATCACGCCGGCCTTGAAGCGGAAGAGCGCGATGGCCGCGAGCGCGCCGATGACGGCGGAGGGAAACTCGAAGGGCCCTGACAAGCCCTTCGGCCAAAGCACGTGGTAGGCGAAGAAGACCGCCAGGTTGACGATCACGCCGACCACGGCCGCGGTAATGGCGGTGAGCGGGGCAGTGAACTTCAGGTTGCCGTGGGTCGACTCGATGAAGGGGCCACCCAGCAGAATGAACAGGAACGACGGCAGGAAGGTGAAGAAGGTCACCACCGTCGCGCCCGCCACGCCGGCCGCGAACAGCGCATGGGGGCCGAACAGCGCCTGGCCCCACGCGCCGACGAAGCCCACGAACGACACCACCATGATCAAGGGGCCGGGCGTGGTTTCTCCGAGCGCGAGGCCGTCGATCATCTGCGTGGCCGTAAGCCAGTGGTAGTGGTCGACCGCGCCCTGGAACACATAGGGCAACACCGCATAGGCGCCGCCGAAGGTCAGCAGTGCCGCCTTGGTGAAGAACCAGCCCATCTGGGTGAGCGCGCCGCTCCATCCGTACAGCGCCGTGAGCGCGCCCAGCGCGCCGAGCCACAGCAGGAAGAACACCGCCAGCACGCGCGCGAAGCGGCCCCAGCTGAAAAGGGCGTGCGGCGGCGTGGGCATGTCGTCGTCGATCAGCGCCGGGCCGGCCGAGCCCGCCGCGGCGCCGTGCCCACCGCCCGGCGAGAAGTACGCCGGCGCGAACCGGCTGCCTAAGTAGCCGATGGCCCCGGCGGACAGCACGATCAGCGGAAACGGCAACTGCAGCGCAAAGATCGCGACAAAGGCGGCAACGGCAATCGCCCAGAGCCACGGGTTCTTGAGCACCCGCGAGCCGATGCGCCACGCCGCGAACAGCACGATGGCCGTGACCGCGGGCTTCACGCCGTACAGCAAGCCCGCCACCGCCGGCACGTGGCCGTAGGCCATGTAGGCCCACGACAGCCCGATCAGGATGAAGAGCGAAGGCAGCACGAAGAGCACGCCCGCCGCAAGGCCGCCCCAGGTGCGGTGCATGAGCCAGCCGATGTAGGTGGCAAGCTGCTGCGCTTCGGGGCCGGGCAGCAGCATGCAGTAGTTGAGCGCATGCAGAAAGCGCTTTTCCGAGATCCAGCGCCGGCGCTCCACCAGCTCCTGGTGCATGAGCGCGATCTGCCCCGCCGGGCCGCCAAAGCTGATGAAGCCGAGCTTGAGCCAATAGGCGAAGGCCTGCCAGAAGCTGACGGCTGCGGGGCGTTCAACGGGTACAGCGGACTCTGGCAATGCCATGAATGAGACTTTCTCGTTGTGCTATTTCAGGAATGCGTCATAGGCGGTCTTCAGGATGAGCGCGCTCACCACCACGATGAACACCACCCGCACGAAGCCCGCTCCATGCTTCAGCGCAACACGCGTGCCCAGCAGGCTGCCCGCCACGTTGGCCACCGCCATCACCAGCCCATAGTGCCACCACACATGCCCCTTGAGCGCGAGCAGCAGCAGGGCCGCGGCGTTGGTGAGCGTGTTGATGATCTTGGCCGATGCAGAGGCATTCAGGAAGTCGTAGCCCATCCAGCGCACGAACAGAAAGACGAGAAAGCTGCCCGCCCCGGGTCCGAAGAAGCCGTCGTAAAAGCCGATCGACAGGCCGATGGCACAGGCGGCCAGCGTTTCGGCGCGGCCGCTGAAGCGCGGTACGTGGTGGCGGCCCAGGTCCTTGCGCGCCAGCGTGTAGAGCAGCACGCCAAGCAGCACGATGGGCAGCGCCCGCCGCAGGAAGTCGCCCGGAAACAAGGTCACGCCCCAGGCGCCGAGCATCGAACCCGCGAATCCGAGCACGGCGGCCGGCCACAAAGCACCCCAGCGCATCTGCACCCGCTGGCTGAACTGGGCGGCCGCGGCAGCCGTGCCCCAAATAGAAGCGCTTTTGTTGGTGCCCAGCAACGTGGCCGGCGGTGCGCCCGGAAACACGGCGAAGAGCGCCGGCACAAGGATCAAACCGCCGCCGCCCACGATCGAATCGACAAACCCCGCGAGCAGCGAAGCGCCCGTGACCACCAGCATTTCCATACCTGGATTGTCGCACCCGAGGCGCTACCAAAAGAGGAGCTTCGATGAAAGGCAGGGCGGGCCTGCAAGCGCGCTTGCGCCAGTCAGGAATCGACAGGCGAAGGGGCTGCGTCGGGCAATAAAAAAGGCGCCGACCAGCGGCGCCTTTCAAGTTCAAACACGGCTTCTCGAACGGAAGCCTTGAAGAATTTTTCTTGTAGACCGAATTTTGTCTCCTCGGACCCTCGGCAGCACGAGCTTGGCCCGTTCGCGAGTGGGCAGACTTTAGGCGGTGCACCGGGCCAGTGCATTGGGAATTACCCGCTTTGCCTTACGTTCCAGGGGCTCTCGGCAAACAAAAGTGTTTCGGAGCGTTAACAGCGCGGATCCGACATGGCACGACTTGTGCACGCAGCGGGTTCGAGCCATTCATGGAGCCCCTCGAACCATGTCCATGTCCGAAAGCGAACGCATCGCCCTTGCCGCACGGCTGCACGTGGCACTGCGGCGAAAGCACGGGCGCGTGACCGACACCGAATGGATGGCCACCAATGCCGAATACGCCGCCGAGATCGTGCGCATGACGCGCGCCCATGCCGCCGAAACCAAGGACGAGGATCTCTACCTGCTCGCCACCCGCCTCGAGCAGGCCATGGAGCCCTTGGCTCGCGCCGCACGGCTGGCCGCGCGCATGCCCGACGGCAATCCGCCGAAGCCCCGGCCGCGGTTTGCGGGCGGCCTGGGCTGATTCTTTTTATACGCCAGGCGCTCAGCTGCCAGCCAGGGCCGCCTTGCGGATGCTTTGCAGCGTGCTGGCGGGCGTGATGGCTTCCGGATCGAGCAGGCAATGCAGCACCGCGGGCTTGCCGCTCGCACGGGCGCGCGCCAGCGCGGGGCCGAACTCCTCCGTGCGGGTCACGCGCTCGCCATGCCCGCCGAACACTTCGGCATAGCCGCGGAAGTCGGGGTTCTTCAGCTGCGTGGCGCTCACGCGGCCCGGGTAGTGCTTTTCCTGGTGCATGCGGATGGTGCCGTACATGGCGTTGTCCAGCAGCACCACAATGATCGGCAGGCCGTACTGCACGGCGGTTGCGAACTCCTGGCCGTGCATCATGAAGTCGCCGTCGCCCGCAAACACCACCACCTCGCGCTGCGGCCACAGGCGCTTGGCGCCTACGCCCGCCGGCAAGCCATAGCCCATCGATCCGCTGGTGGGCGCCAGCTGGCTCGCGAACGAGCGGAACGGCCAGAAGCGATGCACCCAGGTGGCAAAGTTGCCGGCGCCGTTGCAAAAGATGGTGTCGGGCGGCAGCACCTCGCGCAGGTGCTGCATCACCTCGCCCATCTGCAGCGGGCCCGGAATGCGGATGGGGGCCGGATCGCTCCAGCGCAAAAAGTCTTCGCGCGCGGTCTTCGTTTCGTCTTGCCAGACGGGCGGCGAAGCTGGGCGGAGCGCAGCCACCGCCTCGGCAAAAGCCTGCGGCGTGGCGTGGATGCCCAGCGCCGGACGATAGAGCTTGCCGAGCTCGTCGGCGTCGGCATGCACATGCACCAGCGCCTGCCTGGGCTGCGGAATGGCGAGCAGCTCATAGCCCTGCGACGGCACCTCGGACAGCCGGCCGCCGACCAGCAGCACCAGGTCCGCATTGCGAATGCGCTCCAGCATGCGCGGATTCGCTCCCAGCCCCAGGTCGCCCGCATAAGAGGGATGCTCGGCCGACAGCAGCATCTGGCGGCGGAACGAACAGTACACCGGCAGCGAAAACGCCTCCGCAAAACCCGCGAACTGCTGCGTCGCAGCTTCGGACCAGCGGCTGCCGCCGAGGATGACGACGGGCCGCTGTGCCTGTGCGAGCCGTTGCTGCAGTTGCGCGATTTGCGTCGGGCCCGGATAGGTTTCGGTCACCGCATAAGGCTGCGCATCGGCCACCGTGGCGGCTTCGGTCAGCATGTCTTCCGGCAGCGCGATCACCACCGGCCCCGGCCGGCCGGAAGTGGCGACATGGAAGGCACGGGAGACCAGCTCGGGCACACGCGCCGGATCGTCGATCTGCACCACCCACTTGGCCATGGTGCCGAACACCGCGCCGTAGTCCAGCTCCTGGAAGGCCTCGCGGCCCAATGCCTCGCGCGCAACCTGGCCCACGAAGAGCAGCATCGGCGTCGAATCCTGGTGCGCGATGTGCACACCGGCCGCCGCGTTGGTGGCGCCGGGCCCGCGCGTGACAAAGCACACGCCGGGTTGGCCGGTGAGCTTGCCCTGCGCCTCGGCCATCATCGCGGCGCCGCCTTCCTGGCGGCACACGGTCACGTCGATGGATGCATCGTGCAGCGCGTCGAGCACGGCCAGAAAGCTTTCGCCGGGCACGCAGAAGAGTTGCTTGACGCCGTGGGTGATGAGCTGATCGACCAGGATCTGGCCGCCGGTGCGGGGAGAAGTCATGCTGTGTCCAATGCAATGAAGGTCTTGGTATTCGCTCCTTCCCCTCCCGGGGGAAGGTTGGGATGGGGGCAGACGGCGCCAGTCACGTCGACAGCGATTGATACGCCGCTTGCCCCCACCCCTGCCCTCCCCCGGAAGGGGAGGAAAAAATTCATGTGAGAGCTTCGCATGCCGCGGCAATCCGTGCACACGCCTCTTCGAGCTGCGCCATCGACGTCGCATACGAAATGCGGAAATACGGCGCCAGCCCGAACACGCTGCCCGGCACCACCGCCACTTCAAAATCCTGCAGCAGGTAGCTGCAGAAGTCGCTGTCAGTCTGCAGCAGCATGCCGCTGCGCGTGCGCCGGCCGAGCACGCCGGCACAGCTCGCAAAAGTATAGAAAGCGCCTTCGGGCACGCGGCAATGCAGGCCGGGGGCGCGGTTCAATGCAGCCACCACGAAGTCGCGCCGCGCCTGGAAGTCATCGCACCGCTCGGCCACGATGTCTTGCGGCCCCGTGAGCGCCTCGATCGCGGCCGCCTGGCTCACCGACGACGGGCACGAGGTCGACTGGCTCTGCACCACCGCCATGGCCGCGATCAGCGCGCGCGGCCCTGCCCCGTAGCCCACGCGCCAGCCCGTCATTGCATAAGCCTTCGACACGCCGTTCACGGTGAGCGTGCGTTCACGCAGCCGCGGCTCCAAGGCCGCCGGCGTGGCAAACGCCAGGCCGTCATAGAGGATGTGCTCGTAGATGTCGTCCGCCAGCACCCACACCGCCGGATGCCGCAGCAGCACCTCGCACAACGGCGCGAGCTGCGCCGCACTGTAGGCCGCGCCACTCGGGTTCGATGGCGAGTTCAAAAAGAGCCAGCGCGTGCGCGGCGTGATGGCCGCCTCGAGCTGCGCGGCATCCAGCCGAAAGCCCTGCGCCTCGCTGCACGGCACGCTCACCGGCACGCCGCCGCAGATCTGCACGATGTCGGCGTAAGACGTCCAGTACGGCGCCGGCAAGATCACCTCGTCGCCCGGGTTCAGGCTGGCCATCAACGCGTTGAAGATCACCTGCTTGGCGCCCGCACCCACGCTGATTTCATTCAACGCAAAGTCCAGCCCGTTGTCGCGCTTGAACTTGAATTGCACCGCGGCCTTCATGGCGGGGCTGCCGTCGAGCACCGTGTAGCGCGTGTCGCCACGCTCCATGGCGCGGGCCGCGGCGGCGCGAATGTGCTCGGGCGTGTCGAAGTCCGGCTCGCCCGCGCCCAGCACGATCACCGGCCGGCCGGCGCGCTTCAACGCATTGGCATGGTCGGTGATGCGCAGGATTTCCGACACGCCGATGGCGCGCACGCGCTGCGCGGGCTCGAACGTGCAAGCCGAAGAAAGCGCGGAATCGAGCACGGCGGACATCACTTGGCGTAGGCCTCGAGCGGCTTGTCGTTGGGCTCGGCAATCAGCTGCTTCAGCGCCGTGCTCATCGGCAGGTTCAGGCTGGTGTTCTTTGGCGGAATCGGCGCGACGAACCACTTGGTGTAGATTTTCTCGAGCTCGCCGCTCTTCATGAGCTTGCGCAGCGAATCGTCCACCGCGGCCTTGAAGGCCGGATCGTCCTTGCGGAACAACAGCGCAATCGGCTCCGAGCCCAGCGCTTCGCCGGTGATGCGATAGGCCGTGGGGTTCTTCGAGTTCGCGATGATGCCCGCGAGCAAGTTGTCGTCGAGCACGAAGGCATCGGCGCGGCCCGACTCCATCAGCAGGAAGCTCTCGAGGTGGTCCTTCCCGAGCATCGTGTTGATGGTGATGTTCTGCGCGCGCTCACGCTTGCGCAGCAACTGCACGGCAGTGGTGCCGGTGGAGGCCGACACGGTGCGGCCGGCCAGCTGGTCGAGCGACGTGATGCCCGAATCGACCTTGCTCGCCATGCGCACTTCACTCACATACGTGGTGAGCGCAAAGGCCACCTGCTGCTGGCGCGCGGTGTTGTTGGTGGTGGGGCCGCAGCCGATGTCCAGCGTGCCGTTCTGCACCAGCGGAATGGTGTTCTGCGCCGTGACGGCCATGTATTCGAGCTTCGCGGAAGGCGCGATATCCTTCAGCACGCGCTCGCAAAGCTCGACGTGATAGCCCACGTATTTGTCGTTCGCGCCCAGCATGTAGGCCATGGGCGGCGAGGCCTCGCGCACGCCGAGCACGGCCTTGCCGCTGCTCTTGATCTTGTCGAGCGTGCCGCCGGCGGGGGCTTGCTGCGCCGAAGCGCCGAATGCGAGCGCAAGCAGCGCTGCGGCGGTGGCGAGGGTTTTCGATTGCATCTTCATTTTCTCTGTCTCCTATGGTTTTCTTGGGCTCGGGCAGCCGCTGCCTTGCCGGCGCAGCCGAACGCTGCGCGGCAAGAGCAAGGGCCTGGGGTGATCAATCGCCGATATCGAAGGTCACGCCTTGTGCAAGGGGCAATGCCGTCGAATAGTTGATGGTGTTCGTCGCTCGGCGCATGTACGCCTTCCAGCTGTCGGAGCCGGCTTCGCGGCCGCCGCCGGTTTCTTTCTCGCCACCGAACGCACCGCCGATCTCGGCACCGCTCGGCCCGATGTTGACGTTGGCAATGCCGCAGTCAGAGCCTGCGCTCGACAAGAAGCGCTCGGCCTCGCGCACGTTGAGCGTGAAGATCGACGACGACAGGCCCGCGCCCACCGCGTTGTGCCACTCGATGGCATCGTCGAGCTTGCTGTAGCGCACCACATAAAGAATGGGCGCAAAGGTTTCGCGCAGCACCGCGCCGTCGTGCGACTTCAGTTCCACCAATGCGGGGCGCACGTAGAAGGCGTCTTGCGTGCCTATGCCTTCAACGCGCTGGCCCCCATGCACCGTGGCGCCGATTTCGCGGCTTTCGCTAAGCGCTTTCTGCATGCCGTCGAACGCGGCGCGGTCGATCAGCGGCCCGACGAGCGTGCCCGCCTCGCGCGGATCGCCCACACGCACATTGCCGTACACCTTGGCCAGCTTGGGCACCAGCGCGTCGTACACGCTGTCGTGCACGAAGAGCCGGCGCAGCGTGGTGCAGCGCTGGCCGGCCGTGCCCATGGCCGAGAACGCAATGGCACGCAGCGTAAGGTCCAGGTCGGCCGACGGCGTGACGATGGCGGCGTTGTTGCCGCCGAGTTCAAGAATGGCGCGCGCAAAACGCGCGGCCAGCTTGGGTCCTACCTGTTTGCCCATCGCAGTCGAACCGGTCGCCGAAAGAATCGGCACGCGGTGGTCGTCGACGAGCACTTCGCCGATGTCCCGCTGGCCCAGCAGCAGGCCGAGCAGGCCCTCGGGTGCGTCTTCGCCAAAGCGCGCAACGGCGCGCTGCGCGATGGCGTGCGTGGCCAGCGCGGTGAGCGGCGTTTTTTCCGACGGCTTCCACACCACCGGATCGCCGCACACCAACGCCAGCGCCGCGTTCCACGACCACACGGCCACCGGAAAGTTGAAAGCCGAGATCACGCCGCACACGCCCAGCGGATGCCAGGTTTCCATCATGCGGTGCTCGGCGCGTTCGGTGGCCAGCGTCAGGCCATAGAGCTGGCGCGAGAGGCCGACCGCGAAGTCGCAGATATCGATCATTTCCTGCACCTCGCCCGCGCCTTCGGTCGGGATCTTGCCGGCCTCGAGCGTGACCAGGCGACCAAGGTCGGCCTTGGCGGCGCGCAGCTCTTCGCCCAGCAGCCGCACCAGCTCGCCGCGGCGCGGTGCCGGAACGCTGCGCCAGGCCTTGAACGCTTCATGCGCCTGGCCGATGGCGGCTGTCGCTTCGGCCGGGGTGGTTTGCGGCACCTGTGCAATCACCTCGCCCGTCACCGGCGAGCGCACCGTCAATTCGCCGCCGGTGTAGGCGCTGCGGGGCACGCCCAGGCGCTGCAGCAGCTGTTCGATTTCGGCGGCAAGGGGGGCAAGGGCTTGTGCTTGGGACATGGGCGCGCTCCGGGTAGGAGGGTGGAGAGAGAAAAAGGAAACGGCGAGACGGGACCGGCGCAATATCTTCCAATCCCGCGCACTTGCCTAGTGAAAAAAAGGAAGGACTTGATGCGTTTGCCGAATGAACTCGGCATGCGCCCGGTGCGGGACGGGCTTCGCGCCTACGCGCAAACCACCGGGCTGCGCCGAAGATTCCGCACCCCGGCGCAGTCCCGTGCGCTGCCCCGGGGCCTCGCCTCGCCGCACGTTCAACCCCGGTAGCGCCATGAAGTCGATCCTCACCCTGTACGCCGCAATCCATGCCCTGATGGCCCTCGCATTTGCCGCCGCGTCGCTCGTCCTCGTCGTGATTGCGGCGCGGGCCGGGTGGGGCGCGGTCATGCAGGGGCTCGATGTTCCAGCAGCCGAGGCGGTCATCGAAGCGGTGGGCCTGCTGGCGGCGGGCGTGGTGGCGCTGCAGATCTCGCAGACCGTGCTCGAAGAAGAAGTGGTGCGCGACGCACACATCGGCGCGCCGACGCGGGTACGCCGCTTCCTGTCCAGGTTCATGGTCGTCATCGTGGTTGCCGTGGCGGTCGAGGGGCTGGTCGCGACCTTCAAGGCGCGTGAAGCGCCCGAGCTGATGCTGCATGCCGCCGCGATGCTGGGCTCGGTCGGCCTGCTCATGGCGGGCTGGGGCATCTTCATCCGCCTGAACCGCTACGCCGAGGAACTGGAGCCCGAGGCCATGGCAGAAGCCAAGAGCGAAGACAAGAAGCTGAAATGAACGCGGCGCCTATCGGGGCTCCGGCGCGTCCGGCAAGGGAATCTTCTGCCCTGCCGGCGACCCCGCCAGGCTCTGCGCGGGCCTTCTGAGCGTTGCATCGAAGGGGTTGATCTTCGGCCCGATGGCTGCCGCCTCGCGCTTGAGCAGCTCGACCACGGTGGGCATGCGGTCGGCGTTGAGCCGGTCCGCGATCGTGCCCACGCTCAGCGCGGCCACCGCGCGACCCTCGCGATCGAGAATGGGCACCGCCACGCCGGCCATGCCTTCGAGCAGGCCGGTGTTGCGCCCCGCATAACCGGCCTGGCGCACGCGCTCGATCTCGGTGCGCAGATAGACCTCGTCGTACACGCCGTACTCACGCACACGCGACAGGTTGAAGCGAATCACTTCCTCGCGCTCGGCCTCCGGCAGAAAGGCAAGGATGGCGAGCGCGCCCTGCCCCACGCCCAATGCAATGCGCCCGCCGATGTCGCCCGTGAACGAGCGAATGGGAAACGGCCCTTCGCTGCGGTCGAGGCACACCGCGTCGAAGCCGCTGCGCGCCAGCAAGAAGATGCTGTCGCCAAGGCTCGCGCACAGCCGCAGCAGCACCGGGCGGCAAATGGAACGCAGGTCACCGGGGTTGCCGGCACTGGCCGCGAGCGCGAAGAAATCGATGCTCAGGCGGTAGAGCTTGCTGCGCTCGTCCTGCTCGACCATGCCCTCGGCCATGAGCGACTGCAGCAGGCGGTGCGTGGTCGCCTGCGTGAGGCCCACCGAACGTGCAATTTGCGTCACGCGCCCGCCTTCGGCCTGCACCGCACCCAGCGCGCGAAGCACTGAAAACACGCGCGGCACGCCGCCGCTCGCGGCCGTGGGGCTTTCCGCGGCTTCTCCTGTGGAATTCTTTGGGTCCATGGCTCGCATCATATTCCGATGAACGGAATAAATGAAAGAAAAATTCTGATTAATGGAATACCCGAGGCAAGTTGGCGCAATCGTTGCAATAGAGTGAATTGAAAGTTCTCTCTTGTCCATGGCGCGCACCAAGGTGCGGCACGCCGTTCACGACACCGCGCAGAAAGGCTCTTCCATGTCATTCCTCCGGCTCACCGACGTGACCAAGTTCTACGGCGCCACGCGCGCCGTGTCGGCCATGAACCTTGCGGTGGAAAAGGGAGAGTTCGTTTCGCTGCTCGGGCCTTCGGGCTGCGGCAAGACCACCACGCTGCAGATGATTGCGGGCTTCGAGGCGGTGTCGAGCGGGCGCATCGAACTTGCCGGCAAGGACATCACCCATGCCAAGGCCAACACGCGGGGCCTTGGCATCGTGTTCCAGACCTACGCGCTGTTTCCGCACATGACCGTGGCCGACAACGTGAGCTTCGGCCTCGAGATGCGCAAGATGCCGAAGGCCGAGCGCGCTGAACGGGTGAAGCAGGCCCTTGCGCTGGTTCACCTGGAAGCGCATGCCACCCGCTACCCGCGCGAGCTCTCTGGCGGCCAGCGACAGCGCGTGGCATTGGCGCGCGCACTCGTCATCGAACCGCCGGTGCTGCTGCTCGACGAACCGCTCTCCAACCTCGATGCCAAGCTGCGCGAAGAAATGCAGTTCGAACTGCGCCAGATCCAGCGCAAGGTCGGCACCACCACCGTGATGGTCACGCACGACCAGAGCGAGGCCATGTCCATCAGCGACCGCGTGGTGGTGATGGAAGGCGGCTGCGCCACGCAGATCGACCATCCGCACCGCGTCTACGAGCATCCGAGCACGCGCTTCATTTCCACCTTCGTGGGCAAGGCCAACCTGTTGGACGCACGCGTCACGGCCTGCGGCGCACGCAGCTGCCGTGTCGAGATCGGCTCGCTCACCGTCGAGGTCGAAGACACCGGCTACAAGCCGGGCGACCCGGTGCTGATGAGCGTGCGCCCCGAAAAGCTGCAGCTGGTGGAGGCCGGCCGTGGCCGCCTCGACGGTACGGTGCGGGAGCGCTTCTTCCTGGGCAGCCAATGGCTCTACCGCCTGGGCACGCCCGCCGGCGACCTGATGGTGCTGAGCCCTAACGACGGCCGCGAGGCACTGGACGAAGGCAGCCCGGCCGGCATCGACTGGCCCGCGCATTGCACGCGCCTGTTGCCGGCCGAAGAGACGGTGTCGGCATGAGCGGTGCCACGCACAAGGCCACGCCCTGGTGGCTTTCGGCGCCCGCGCTGTTGCTGTTCGCGGCCTTGCTGGTGGTGCCGCTCGCGCTCACGGCGGTGCTGTCCTTCAATGTGTACGACCCGGCCACCGGGCCGAAGACGGGCGAGTTCACGCTCGAGCACTACACGCACGTGTTCACCGACTCGTACTACCACGGCATCTTCTGGCGCACCTTCTGGATCTCGGGGCTCGTCACGCTGATCTGCGTGCTGGTCGGCGCGCCCGAGGCCTATGTGCTGAGCCGCATGCGCAACCCGTGGCGATCGATCCTGCTGCTGGTGGTGCTGGCGCCGCTGCTGGTTTCGGTGGTGGTGCGCGCTTTCGGCTGGAGCATGCTGCTGGGGCCTGAGGGCGCCGTGAATGCGTTGCTGGGTCTGGCGGGCATCGGGCCGGTGAAGATGCTCTACACCGAGATTGCGGTGATCGTGGCGCTGGTCCACGTGATGCTGCCGTTCATGGTGATTCCGGTGTGGACTTCGCTGCAGAAGCTCGACGCGGGCGTGGAGAACGCCGCGCTTTCGCTCAGGGCCTCGCACTTCACCACGTTGCGGCGCATCGTGCTGCCGCAGGTGATGCCGGGCATTCTCTCGGGCAGCCTGATCGTGTTCGGCCTGGCCGCAAGCTCGTTTGCCATACCGGGCCTGCTCGGCGGTCGCCGGTTGAAGATGGTCGCGACCGTCGTCTACGACGAATACCTGCACGAGCTCAACTGGCCGCTTGGCGCCGCCGTTGCGCTGGCTCTGCTGGCGGCCAACCTCATCGTGATGCTGAGCTACAACCGGCTCGTCGAAGGCCGCTACAAGAAAGCGCTGGGCTGACCCGATGAGCAAGAACGGCCCTCTCGCCCTCGCGTTCAACGCGCTCGTCATCACCTTCATGCTGGCGCCGCTGGTGGTGGTGTGCATCGTGGCGTTCACGCCCGAAAACACCTTGACCATTCCGACCACGCACTTCTCGCTGCGCTGGTTCAAGGCGGTGTTTGCGCACCCGGACTTCATGCAGTCGTTCTGGAACAGCCTGTGGCTTGCGCTGGCTTCGGCCACCATTGCCACGCTGCTCGCGGTACCGGCGGGCATGGCGATCACGCGGTATGCGTTTCCGGGGCGCGACTTCCTCAACGGCCTCTTTCTTTCGCCGCTGATCATTCCGCACCTGGTGCTGGGCGTGGCGCTGCTGCGGCTGTTCGCATTGGTTGGCGGCACGGGCAGCTTCGGCTGGCTGGTGATGGCGCATGCACTGATCGTCACGCCCTACACGCTGCGCCTGGTGGTGGCTGCGCTCGTGGGCTTCGACCGCAGCGCCGAACAGGCTGCGCTATCGCTGGGCGCGAGCCAGGCCACGGTGTTCCGGCGCATCACGCTGCCGATGATCCTGCCGGGCGTCACGGGCGGATGGCTGCTGTCCTTCATCAACAGCTTCGACGAAGTGACGATGTCAATCTTTGTCACCTCGCCCAGCACGGTCACGCTGCCGGTGCGCATGTACATGTATGCCACCGAGTCGATCGATCCGCTGATGGCGGCGGTTTCGGCGCTGATGGTGGCGGTAACGGCCGTCGCCATGGTGGTGCTCGACCGCGTCTATGGGCTGGACCGCGTGCTGGTGGGGCGCCGATAGATGAGCCTGCCGACCATCCGTCCGCTGCTGCATCGCGTGGCCGAGACCGGCCGCGCCGCGGTGCCCTTCACGCTCGACGGCGAGCCCGCCTCCGCGCTCGCGGGCGACACCGTGCTCACCGCCGTGCTCACGCAAGCCGCCCAGTTGCGCCGCAATGAGTTCAGCGACGAACCGCGCGCCGGCTTCTGCATGATGGGCGCCTGCCAGGACTGCTGGATTGCCACCGAGCAAGGCGAGCGCCTGCGCGCCTGCTCCACCTTCATTGCGCCGGGCATGGCGCTGGTCACGGGAAGGAGCGGCGCATGACGACTCCTTCTTCTTCGTTCGCATTGCAGCCGGTGATCGTCGGCGCCGGGCCTGCGGGGGTGCGCGCCGCACAGGCACTGGTGGCGCATGGGCTCCGGCCCGTGGTGATCGACGAAGCGTCGCGCGCCGGCGGGCAGATCTACCGGCGCCCACCTGCGAACCTGGCGGAGCGCAGCGCGAACGTGCTCTACGGCTTCGAGGCCCGCCGCGCCGATGCGGTGCACACCGCCTTCGACACCTTGCGCGAACGCATCGACTACCGCCCCGACAGCCTGGTGTGGAACGCGCAAGGCGGTCGGCTCGACGTGCTGCACGGCCCCACGCGCAGCACCTCCAGCGTGCCCTACAGTCAGTTGATCGTCGCCACAGGCGCGACCGACCGCGTGCTGCCGGTCCCTGGCTGGACGTTGCCCGGCGTCTACACACTCGGCGGCGCGCAGGTGGCGCTCAAGTTCCAGGGCTGCGCCATCGGGCAGCGCGTGGTGTTCATGGGCACCGGTCCGCTGCTCTACCTCGTCGCGTACCAATACGCCAAGGCCGGAGCGAAGGTTGCTGCGGTTCTGGACACATCGCGGTTCGCGGACCAGCTTGCCGCCACACCTGCGATGCTGCGGCAACCGGCGGTGTTCGCCAAGGGCGTGTACTACGTTGCGTGGCTGCGCGCGCATGGCGTGGCGCTGCATGGTGGCGTGCGGCCGTTGCGCGTGCTCGGCGATGCAACTGAGAGCCGCGTGACCGGCGTGGCGTGGCACGACGGACGCGAAGAGCGCACGCTCGCCTGCGATGCCGTCGGCTTCGGTTATGCGCTGCGCTCCGAAACGCAGTTGGCCGACCTGCTGGGCTGCCGCTTCGAATTTGCGCCGCTGCACCGTGCGCACCTGCCCGTGCGCGACGCGGCCGGCCGCTCCAGCGTGCGGGGCGTGTTCCTCGCGGGCGATGGCGCCGGGATCATGGGTGCCGATGCCGCCGAGTGGGCCGGCGAACGCGCCGCGCTTGCGCTGCTGGCCGACGGCGGCGTGGCCGTCGACACCGCGCGCGCCGCAATGCTCGAACGCAAGCTGCACAAGCTCGGCGCCTTCCGCCAGGGGCTGGAGCGCGCCTTTCCGGTGCCGCACGACTGGGCCGCGCATGCGCCCGACGAACTGGTGGTCTGCCGCTGCGAGAACATCACGGCGGGCACGCTGCGCCAGACCGTTGCCGAGCAAGGCGCCGATGAAATTAACCGGCTCAAGGCGCTCTCGCGCGTGGGCATGGGCCGCTGCCAGGGCCGTATGTGCGGCGTGGCGGCGGCAGAGGTCCTTGCGCACGCCACGGCGCAGCCGGTGCAGCAGGTCGGCCGGCTGCGCGGGCAGGCGCCGATCAAGCCGATTCCGATTCACCTGGCCACCCCGGCGCCTTCGACCGAAGGAGCCGGCGCATGACCAATCGCAAGACATTGCGCACGGACGTCGCCATCGTCGGCGGTGGCATCGTCGGCGCATCCGCCGCGCTGGCCTTGCGAAAGATGGGCATCGGCGTGGTGCTGCTGGAGCGCGACCTGTGCGGCTCGCGTTCGAGCGGCGTCAACTACGGCGGCGTGCGGCGCCAAGGCCGTCCGGTGAGCCAGCTGCCGCTGGCGCAGCGTGCACACCGCATCTGGGGCAACCTGCGCGAAACCATCGGCACCGACGGCGAGTACCTGCGCTCGGGCCACTTCAAGATCGCGCGCAGCGAAGCCGACATGGCATCGCTGGAGCAGTACCGCACGAAAAGCCGCGACTTCGATCTCGGGCTCGAACTGATCTCGGCGGCCCGCCTGCGCGAGCGCTGCCCCTGGCTTGGCACCCGCGCGGTGGGCGGCTCGCTGTGCGCCGAAGACGGGCAGGCCAACCCGCGGCTGGTGTCGCCGGCCTTCGCACTCGCAGCGCAGCGCGCGGGCGCGCAGATCTTCGAGCGCCACAAGGTCGACGAGGTGGCGCACGACGGCAAGGGCTTCTTGCTGCGTTCGGGCAATGCGCTCGAAGTGCGTGCGCCGGCGCTGCTCAATTGCGCAGGCGCATGGTCCGGCCCCATTGCCGAGTATTTCGGCGAAGCCGTTCCCCTGCGCTCGAGCCACCCGGTGATGGCGGTAACTGAACCGGTGCCGCACTTCATGGACTGGAGCCTCGGCGTGGAGGGCGGCGGCATCTATTGCCGGCAGGTGGCGCGCGGCAACCTGGTGCTCGGCGGCGGCAGGGGCATTGCGCTCGATGCCGACCGCGCCCGCGCCGACCGCGACGCCATTGCCACGCTCGCGGCGCAAGCCGTCGAACTGCTGCCCACGCTGCGGCACGCGCATTTCATCCGCACCTGGAGCGGCACCGAAGGCAACCTGCCCGACCACCAGCCGGTGCTCGGGCCGAGCCGCACCACGCCCGGGCTGTTCCACGGCTTCGGCTTTTCGGGCGCGGGTTTCCAGATAGGCCCCGCAGCCGGCGAAGTGCTGGCCGAACTCGTGCGCGACGGACGCAGCAGCACGCCGATCGAGAGCTTCTCGGTCGAACGCTTCTTTGCTGCGGCCGCAGCAGCAGAAGACGCAGCAGCAGACAAGACCCCCACCCCCACCTCCCCCTGAAAGGAAAACACCATGTCCCGTTTTCAGAAGAAGCCCTTCTTTTTCTCCCCTCGCCGGAGCTTGCTCGGTGTGGCGGCGGTGGCCGCGCTCGCGGCCGGCGGCACCGCCGGCGCGCAGACCAAGACGCTCTACATCGGCATGAACGGCGGCACCATGGAGAAGGCTTACACGCAGTACGTGTTCCCGGCCTTCGAAAAGCTCTACGGCGCCAAGGTGGTGGTGGTGCCGGGCACTTCATCCGACATCCTTGCAAAGGCACAGGCCAACAAGGACCGCCCGCAGATGCACGTGATGTTCCTGGACGACGGCATCATGGTGCGCGCCATCGGCATGGGCCTGTGCCAGAAGCAACGGCCCAATCCGTCGCTCTCGGAAATCTATCCGGCCGCGCGCTTCAAGGACGACATGGCCAGCGGCGTGAGCCTGGGCATGACGGGCCTGGCCTACAACGCCAAGATGTTCAAGGACAAGGGCTGGGCGCCGCCCACCTCGTGGATGGACTTGGCCGATCCCAAGTACAAGGGCAAGGTGGTGTTCCAGTCGATGTCGTCATCATCTTTTGGACTGCACGGTTTCCTGATGTTCAACCGCATCCAGGGCGGCAACGACAAGAACGTGGAGCCCGGCTTCAAGGCCTGGCCCACCACCATCGGCCCCAACGTGCTCGAGTACATCCCCAGTTCGGCCAAGTTGTCGGAAATGGTGCAGACCGGCGAGGCCGCGATCTTCCCGCTCACGCCCACGGCCGTGGCAGCACTCAAGACCAAGGGCATTCCGGTGGAATACGCGCCGCCGAAGGAAGGCGCCGTGGTGCTGATGGTGGGCCAGTGCGTGATTGCGAACAACAGCGAACCCGAGCTGTCGCAAAAGCTCGCCGAGTTCTTGCTGAGCCCGCTGGCTCAGGCCAATGTGTTGCAGTACGGTGCGCAGATTCCCACCAACCCCAAGGCTCCGGCCGTGGGCGATGGCGTAAAGCAGGTGGCAGACATCAACCAGTGGATGAAGACTGCTGTCACCATTGACTGGGACAGCATCAATGCGAACCGTCCTGCGTGGAATGCTCGGTGGAACAAGACGATCGAGAAGTGATTTTGAACGGGAGGCATTCGGGGCGGAGCTCCCGCCGACGGGGCACCTTGCTCCGCGAATGTCCCCGGCCTGCGGCCTCCTCCTTTATTTCGCTGCGCAAGGCACCCCATCGACGTGAGCGTGATTCAGAGCGGTCGTTGATCAGCGGTACACCACGAGCGTGCCCCAGTGCACAGGGCATCGGGTGCTCCACGCAGCGAAATAAAGGAAGAGCCGAAGGCGGGGGACATTCGCGGAGGGGAGTACCCGGTGGCCTTTGCACACACCCTGAACAGCTGCGCCCCGAACCAGCAACAGCCCCGAGCAAAAGTTCTCAGCGATTCGCTTCCAGAATCCACCCCACAGCCTTCTCGGCCATCATCAGCGTCGGGCTGTTCGTGTTGCCACTGGTGATGGTCGGCATCGCACCCGCGTCGACCACACGCAACCCCTGCACGCCACGCACCCGCAGCTTCGAGTCAAGCACCGCCATCGGGTCGCCGTCGGCGCCCATCTTGGTTGTGCCCACCGGATGGAAGATAGTGGTTGCGATGTCGCCGGCGAGGCGCGCCAGGTCTTCGTCGCTCTGGTACTGAACGCCCGGCTTCCATTCCTCCGGCTTGTACTTGGCGAGCGCGGGCTGCGATGCGATGCGGCGCGTCACGCGCAGTGAATCGGCAGCCACCTTGCGGTCTTCATCGGTGCTCAGGTAGTTGGGCGCAATGGCCGGCGCGTCCTGAAAGCGCGAGCTCTTGATGCGCACGGTGCCGCGGCTCGTCGGGTTGAGGTTGCACACGCTCGCGGTAAAGGCCGGAAAGCTGTGCAGCGGCTCGCCGAATGCGTCGAGCGACAACGGCTGCACGTGGTATTCGAGATTGGGCCACTCATGCTCGGGCGAACTGCGCGTGAAGGCGCCCAACTGCGACGGTGCCATGCTCATCGGACCGCTGCGCTTCATCAGGTATTCGAGGCCGATTTTTGCCTTGCCGTACATCGACGACGCCAGCACGTTGAGCGTAGGTGCGCCGTTGATCTTGTAGACCGCGCGAATCTGCAGGTGGTCTTGCAGGTTGGCGCCGACGCCCGGCGCATCGACCACCACATCGATGCCGTGCTGGCGCAGCAGCTCGGCCGGGCCGATGCCCGAGAGTTGCAGGATCTGCGGCGAGCCGATGCTGCCCGCGCACAGCACCACTTCGCGCGTGGCGTGCGCGGTGATCATCTCGTGCCCGTCCCACACCTGCACGCCGGTGCAGCGCTGGCTGCCGTCGGGCTGGGTCTCGATGATCAGCTTGGTGACGTGCGCATTGACCCACATCTCGAAGTTGGGCCGGCCATAGCAGACCGGCCGCAAGAACGCCTTTGCCGTGTTCCAGCGCCAGCCGTTCTTCTGGTTGACCTGGAAGTAGCCGACGCCTTCGTTGCTGCCGCGGTTGAAATCGGTGCTGTGCGGCACGCCGGCCTGCACGGCGGCTTCAGCGAACGCGTCGAGGATGTCCCAGCGCAGGCGCTGTTTTTCCACGCGCCATTCGCCGCCGGCGCCGTGCAGCTCGTCGGCGCCGAGGTAGTAGTCCTCGTGCTTCTTGAAGTCGGGGAGCACGTTCTGCCACTTCCAGCCGTCGTCGCCCGTGAGCTGCGCCCACTGGTCGTAGTCGCGCGATTGGCCGCGCATGTAGATCATTCCGTTGATGCTGGAGCAGCCGCCCAGCGTCTTGCCGCGCGGGTAGCGCAGCGTGCGCCCGTTGAGGCCCGCGTCGGGCTCGGTGCTGTAGAGCCAGTCGGTGCGCGGATTGCCGATGCAGTACAGGTAGCCCACCGGAATGTGGATCCAGTGGTAGTCGTCCTTGCGGCCGGCCTCGATCAGCAGCGTGCGCTGTTGCGATTTGCGGGTCAGCCGGTTGCACATCAGCGCGCCGGCCGTGCCGCCGCCGATGACGATGTAGTCGAATGTGTTGTCGCTCATGGCGCCTGCTTGTCTCCGGGGAACGATATTTTTGATGCTCATGGGCCCTGTGCGGCCTGATGAGCAAGTTTCGCCCAAGCTGCCGGCAAAAAGCCAATGATTTCGGCATTGTTGGCTTATAAATCGCTCTTATATGACTGCCGCCGCCTTGGACCTCCAGATCTTGCGTGCCTTTGTGCTTGCGGCGCGCGAGGGCAGCGTGTCGCGCGCGGCCGAGCGGCTGCACCTGACACAGCCCGCGGTAAGCCTGCAACTGAAGCGCCTGGCCGAAGAGACCGGACTCCAGCTCTTCACGCGCACGCCGCACGGGCTCGCGCTCACTGCCGACGGGGCCGCATTGCTGCCGCAAGCCGAGCGCGTGCTCGCGGCAGTGGGCGACCTGCAGCAGGCCGCGCGCAACCTGCAGGGCACGGTGCGCGGGGCGCTGCGCATCGGCACCATCCTCGACCCGGAGTTCACCCGGCTTGGCGTGTTCCTGCGCGAGCTCGTCGAATCCGCGCCGCAGATCGAGACCGAGTTGCGTCACGGCATGAGCGGCACGGTGCTGGCCCAGGTGCTGCGCGGCGAGCTCGATGTGGGTTTTCACCTCGACACGGATGACGATGGCGAGGCCGCCGCGCCGGCTCCGCTGGCGGCGCGCACGCTCACGCGCTTTACCTACCGCGTGGTCGCACCCGCGGGCTGGGGTCCGCAGGTGCTGGGCCGCGACTGGAAGGCGCTGGCCGCGTTGCCGTGGCTCGCCACGCCGCCGGAATCCGCGCACCACAGGCTGCTCAATAAAGTGTTCGGCCCGCTCGGGCTTTCGCCGCGACGCGCGGCGCTGGTGGACCAGGAAGCCTCGATGCTCGACCTGCTGAAGTCGGGCGTGGGGCTGAGCCTCTTGCGCGACTCCATTGCCATCCGCGAGAGCCAGTCGCACGGCCTGGTGATGGCCGACCGCGTGCAGCTCGACTGCGCGCTGCGCTTCGTCTCGCTGGCGGCCCGGCGCAACGAGCCCGTGATCGCGAGCGCGTGGAACGCGTTGGCGCGGGCCTGGAACTGACCGGAAAAAGGGCACGCGTGGCTATTCGGACGGCGTTCCGCCCTACGCAAAGCACCGGCGCGGCGTACGGGAAAAGCCGATTCATCCGGTTACGATGCGCCCTTTCCGACCGCTTCTTTTTTCTTACTTCGCCCTGCCCCGCCGCACCATGCCCATAGCAACTTCGCCTGCCGACGACGCATCCGCCGCCGACAGCGTGTTGCCGCGCGTCGAGCAGCGCGAGCAGGACGGCCGCAGCTGGACCGTGGCGCACGGCCGCTGGACCACGCTGGCCATGTCGTCGCGCACCGCGTGGCAGTCCCTTGAAAAGGACCTCGCGGGCGCACCGCCCGCGGTCGACCGCGCCTGGGACCTGCGCCCCATCGAGCAGCTCGACCACATCGGCGCGCAGCTGCTGTGGGAACACTGGCGCCACGACTGGCCGGCCACGCTCGAGATGTCGCCGCAGCACAAGGCGGTGCTCGACCAGGTGGCCCAGTACACGGTCGGAACGCCCGAGGAGCCGCCGCCCACGCTGGCCGAGCGGGTGCGCCATTTCTCGCACACCGGCGCGCGCGCGCTGGAGGTGATGCGCGATTTCGTAGGGCTGGTCGGCCAGCTCGCACTCGACGTGGGCACGCTCCTGCGCGCGCCGCACCGCGCGCCCTGGCGCGATTTCTCGGGCCATCTCTACCAGTTCGGCGCTACGGCGCTGCACATCACGGCGCTGGTGGGCCTCTTGATCGGTGTGGTGCTGGCCTACCTGATCTCGCAGCAGCTGCGCCAGTACGGGGCGGAGGCTTTCGTGGTCAACATCCTCGGGCTGTCGCTGATCCGCGAACTCGGGCCGGTGCTTGCCGCCGTGCTGATCGCGGGGCGTTCCGGGTCGGCCATCACGGCGCAGATCGGCGTGATGCGCGTGACCGAAGAACTCGACGCCATGCGCGTGATGGGCATTCCCCACGGCTTCAGGCTGGTGATGCCGCGCGTGCTGGCGCTGGCCATTGCGATGCCGCTGATCAGCCTGTGGACATCGATGGCGGCGCTTGCGGGCGGCATGCTCGCGGCCGATGCGGCGCTCGATATTTCGCCCGCCTACTTTCTTTCGGCGCTGCCGCGTGCGGTGCCCATTGCCAACCTCTGGCTCGCGCTGGCGAAGTCGGCGGTGTTCGGCATCCTGATTGCGCTGATCGGCTGCTACTTCGGCATGAAGGTGAAACCCAACACCGAGAGCCTGGGGCGCGGCACGACCTCGTCGGTGGTGACCTCGATCACCGCGGTGATTTTGGTTGACGCGCTGTTCGCGGTGCTGTTCAAGGGAATCGGGTTCAGGGCATGAGCGATTCAAGCAACGTCGTCGACATCAGCAAGCTCTGGACGGTATTCAAGAATGCCGAGGGTGAGCACGTGGTTCATCGCGACCTCGACCTGCACATCGCGCGAGGCGAAGTGCTGTCGCTGGTTGGCGGATCGGGCACCGGCAAGACGGTGCTGCTGCGGCAGATCCTCGGGCTCGAAAAGCCGTCGAAGGGCACCGTCGAGGTGCTGGGCCAGGCGCCCGGCGAGCTCAGCGCCCAGGGCGCGGCCAACGTGGGCATGCTGTTCCAGCACGGCGCACTGTTCTCGGCCTTCAGCGTGCTCGAGAACATTGCCTTTCCGCTGCGAGAGCTCAAGCTGCTGCCCGACGAGTTGATTCGCAATGCGGCCCTGGTCAAGCTGCAAATGGTGGGCTTGCAGCCGCGGCACGCCAACATGAGCCCGGCCGACTTGTCGGGCGGCATGATCAAGCGCGTGGCGCTGGCGCGCGCGCTCATCATGGACCCGCCGCTGCTGCTGCTCGACGAGCCCACGGCCGGACTCGACCCCGAGGCGTCAGACAGCTTTTGCGACCTGCTGCGCGGCCTGCACCGCGAACTGGGCCTGACGGTGGTCATGGTCACGCACGACCTGGACACCCTGTTCGACCTGAGTACCCGCATTGCGGTGCTTGCCGACCACAAGGTCATCGTCAGCGGCTCGGCGCGCGAAGTCATCGCGTATCCGCATCCGTTCATTCATGAATATTTTCTGGGAGGGCGCGGCCAACGCGCCTTGGAGGCCCTGCATGACAAACCCTCCAACGCCGCGCCGCCAACTGCCGGCGCGGCCCACTGAAAGGTAGCCACACATGGAAAACAAAGCCCATGCCCTCGCCGCCGGCGCCTTCGTGCTCGGCCTCATTGCCGTGCTCGTGGGGCTGGTGGTCTGGTTCACGCGCGACAACACCGTGCGCAACATCTACGAGCTCTCCACGCGCGACCCGGTCAGCGGCCTGCAGCCGCAGGCCATGGTGCGCTACCGCGGCATCGCGGTCGGCAAGGTGACCTCGATCGACTTCGACCCCAAGACCAAGGGCAACGTGCGCGTGCGCATCACGGTCGACCAGCGCGTGCCGCTCACCACGTCGAGCTTTGCCACGCTGAGCTACCAGGGCGTGACCGGCCTGGCCTTCATCGCGCTGGACGACAAGGGTGAGTCGAGCGTCGCGCTTGCGCCCAACAACGACGACCCGCCGCGCATTCCGCTCAAGCCCTCGATGCTTGCGCAGCTGCAGGACCGCGGCGAAGCCATCATCAACCAGATCGACGAAGCGACGAAGCGCGCCAACCAACTGCTCGGCGACGGCAACCAGAAGCGGGTGGCCGATGCGCTGGAGAACATTGCGGCGGCATCGTCCAGCGCCAACACGTTGCTGAAGCAGCTGGACAACACGGTGAAGACGGGCCTGAACCCGACGCTCGCGGCGCTGCCCGGCACGCTGTCGTCGGTAAAGACGGCGGCCGGCGATGTCTCGCGCGTGGCCAACAACTTCAACACCACGGTGAGCCGCCTCAACGCGCCCGAAGGCCCGATCGAACGCCTGGGCGACGGCACCAAGGCGCTGGCGCAGGCGGTCGATTCCTTCAACTCGGCCACGCTGCCGCGCGTGAACCGGGTGGCCGACGACACTTCGCGCGCGGTGCGCCGGCTCGGCCGCGCGGCCGACGGCATCAACGACAACCCGCAGTCACTGTTGTTCGGCAACGGCGGCACCGCCGCGGGCCCGGGCGAACCGGGCTTCTCCGCGCCGCCCGCCACCAACTCGCTGGGACGCCCCTGAAGTGATGACCATGAACAAGAACGCCATGCACTCCCGTCCATCCCTTGGTTTCAGCTTGGGTTCCGGCCTCGGTCCCGGCCTGACACTTGGCCTTGCGCTGCTGCTTGCCGGCTGCGGCGCCCTGCCCGACAAGCCAGCGCGCGCCACGCTGTACGACTTCGGCCCCGGCATTGCCGCATCGGCCACGGCCGGCAATCCACCCGCCGCCGCGCTGCCCACGCTGGCGCTCGCCGAAATCGAGAGCAACGCGCGGCTCGACGGCACGCAAATTCTTTACCGGCTCGGCTATGCCGATGCCAACGAGCTGCGCCCCTACGGCCAGTCGCGCTGGAGCCTGCCGCCGGCACAGCTGCTGCGCCAGCGGCTGCGCGATGCGCTGTCCGAACGGCGCACGGTACTCGGCCCTGAAGAAAGTGCCACCATCGCGCGCACCGAGGGCCGCGTGCCCGATACGCTGCGCATTTCGCTCGACGAGTTCAGCCACTATTTCGAATCGGCCGGCAGCAGCGTGGGCCTGGTCCGCCTGCGCGCCACGCTGATCCGCGGCACCACGGGCGGCGACCGCGTGCTCGGCCAGCGCACCTTCACCGTGCGCCGGCCGGCACCGAGCGCCGACGCGCCCGGCGGCGTGAAGGCGCTGGCCGCGGCCACCGATGCCGCGGTGGCCGACATCGTGCAGTGGGTCGACCAGCAGCCGCGGCAGTAAGCTCTGCTTCGGCTCGACGCCACCCTACCAATAACCCGAGGAGAACTCACCATGAACGCAACACGCATCGCCGGCATCCTGCTCATCGTGGCGGGTATCGCGGGCCTCGGGCTCGGCGGCTTCAGCTTTACCAAGGAAACGCACCAGGCCAAGCTCGGCCCACTGGAGTTTTCGGTGAAGGAGAAGCAGCAGGTCAACTTCCCGGCCTGGGCGAGCGTCGCCGCGATTGTTGTGGGCGGCGCGCTGGTGCTGCTCGGCGGCAAGAAGAGCTGATCGACCCTAGGCCGGCGAGCCGCCGAGCCCCGCCAGCAACTGCGGCAGCAAAACCTCGGATTCCCCGCGCAAGACCACTGCCGCCGCATCGTCCAGATGCGGCAACGGCTCCATGTTGAGCGTGATCAGCCGGCTGCCGTGCGACGCCGCCATCTGCGGCAGCTCGGCGGCCGGATACACGACGGCCGTGCTGCCGACCACCATGAACACGTCCGACTCCTGCGCGGCCGCCTGCGCATCGAGCAGCACGCCCTGGTTCAGCATTTCGCCGAACATGACCACGTCCGGCCGGGCGCGCGAGGCGCAGCGCATGCAGCGGTGAAAGGGCCACGGGCCCTGGCGGTTGCCGCAGTGGTCGCAGCGCCAGCGCCGCAGCGAGCCGTGCAGTTCGAGCACGTCCAGCCCGCCGGCCAGCGTCAGCAGCCCGTCGACGTTCTGCGTGATGAGGCGCGTGGCAGGCCGCAGCCGCTGCAGCAGCGCAAGCGCCGTATGCCCGGGGTTCGGCTGCGCGTCCTCCACCGCGGACAGCCGCCGCGACCAGAAGCGCGTGAATCCCGCCGGGTCGCGCTGCAGGTCTTCGGCATGCGAGTACTGCAGCGCGTTCTGGTTCATCCAGAGTCCGTCGCTGTCGCGGTAGGTCGGAATGCCGGAGGCCTTTGAAAGCCCGGCGCCCGAAAACACGACGATGCACCGGGCGGCGCTCAGCAGGGCAATGGCGGATTCGATCGGGGGAGTGGAAGACGAAGCGGTGATGTCCAGGCTCATGGATCCAGGTGTGCGGAAGCGTTTCTTCCGGCCGACGTTGCGCCCAGCCGCTCGGAGACCGTGCCCGCGCACGCCTTGAGCGCGCGTGCGATTTCGCCGTCCCAGGCGGTGTCGAAGATGGCGGCCGGGCCGATGGCCGTGACCGACAGCACGATGGTGCCGGTGTGGTCGAACACCGGTGCCGCCATGGCGCTCACGCCTTCGATCACCTCGCCTTCCGAGCGGCTGATGCCGTGCACGCGCACCTCCTGCAGCTGGCGCTCGAACTCGCTCCACGACGGCAGGGGCGGCTGCGGCGGCATGCCCGCCGGCGGCGGCTGCTCGCCCGCCTTGCGCTGCTTTTGCCGCTGGCGTTCGGCGTCGAGCAGTTGCTTGACTGTTTCGGCCTCCAGGTAGGCGGCGAACACGCGGCCGGAAGCCGTGTTGGTGAGCGAGAACACCGTGCCGTGGCGCATGTTCACATGCACCGGCGAGGGCGATTCGGCGGTGCGCACGATGGTTGCGCCGCGTGCGCCCCACACCGCCAGCGCCACCGTGTGGCCGATGCGCTGCGCCAGCCCGGCGATGAGCGGCGTCGCAATGTGCACCGGGTCGGCCTGCTGAAGGCTGATGAGCCCCAGTTGCAAGGCCAGCGGGCCGAGCAGATAGTGGCCGCTGGCGCGGTCCTGCTCGATCAGGCCCAACCGCCCGAAGCTCACCATGTACGGGTGGGCCTTGGCGGCCGTCATGTCGGCTTCCCGCGCCAGGTCTTTCAGGGCCATCGGCCGGCCGTGGTGCACCAGCGCGCGCAGCAGCTGGCCGCCCACTTCGATGCTCTGGATGCCGCGCTGGGCGGCGCGGTCGGTCTCATTGGCTGCCATGGCCGCCTTGGCGTCTGATTGTTCGTTCATGAAGAAGGGATTAGACATTAACTGATCTCGGGCTTACACTTCAGAAATTCGTTAACCGCAAATTCGTTTGCTTTAGACGAATCAAATTTCGATCCATCCGACGGAGACACACGATGAGCCAAGCCAAGAAGTTCGCCAGCCAGGCCGATATGGAAGAAAAGAAGATCACCTTCAGCCAGATCTCGGAACACGCCTGGGCCTATACGGCCGAGGGCGACCCCAACACCGGCATCGTCATTGGCGACGACTGCGTGCTGGTGGCCGACACCCAGGCCACGCCCGCCATGGCGGCCGACGTGGTGCGCCGCATCCGCGAGGTGACGGACAAGCCCATCAAGTACGTGGTGCTGACGCACTATCACGCGGTGCGCGTGCTGGGCGCAGCTGGCTACGGTGCCGAGCACATCCTGGCCAGCCAGGACACGCGCGACCTGATCGTGGAGCGCGGCGAGGCCGACAAGGCCAGCGAAATCGGCCGCTTTCCGCGCCTGTTCCAGAACGTGGAAACGGTGCCCCCGGGCCTGACTTGGCCCACCATGACCTTCACCGGCAAGATGACGCTGTGGCTCGGCAAGCTCGAAGTGCAGCTGATCCAGCTGGGCCGCGGCCACACCAAGGGCGACACGGTCGTGTGGCTGCCCGAGGAGCGCACGCTGCTGTCGGGTGACCTGGTCGAGTTTGGCGCCACGCCGTACGCGGGCGACGCCTACTTCCAGGACTGGCCGCAAACGCTCGACAACATTGCCGCGCTCAAGCCCGCGGCGCTGGTGCCGGGCCGCGGTGCCGCGCTCACCACGCCCGCCGAAGTGGCCGAAGGCCTGACCGGCACGCGCAACTTCATCTCCGACGTGTATGCGAGCGTGCAAGAGGGCGTGAAGGCGGGACGCGACCTGAACACGGTCTACAAGGACACCTACGCCAAGCTCAAGCCCAAGTACAGCCAGTGGGTGATCTTCGACCACTGCATGCCGTTCGACGTGAGCCGCGCGTACGACGAAGCCTCGGGCCATGCCGATCCGCGCGTGTGGACGGCGGAGCGGGACATCGAGATGTGGAAGGCGCTCGAAGGCTGACCCGTATTGCTCCCTCCCCCGCCGGGGGAGGGGTGGGGTGGGGGCAGGCAGAGCGCCAGTTTCGAGCGCTGCCGAGCCCCCATCCCAGCTTTCCCCCAGCGGGGGAAGGAGCAAGACAAAAGACACGGAGACAAACGTGATCGACTATCAAAGCCTGCGCTTCGACTACAAGCGCCACACCGACCAGGACGCGGCCACGCCCGCCCGCCACCCGGTGGTCGTCGTCGGCGCCGGCCCGGTCGGCCTCACGCTGGCCATCGACCTGGCGCTGCGCGAGATTCCCGTGGTGCTGCTCGACAACGACAACACCCTTTCCAGCGGCTCGCGCGCGATCTGCTTTGCCAAGCGCACGCTCGAGGTGTTCGACCGCCTCGGCTGCGGCGACCGCATGGTCGGCAAGGGCGTGTCGTGGCACGTGGGCCGGGTGTTCTTCCACGACGAGCAGGTCTACAGCTTCGACCTGCTGCCCGAACCCGGCCACGAGCGCCCGGCCTTCATCAACCTGCAGCAGTACTACGTCGAGGGCTACCTCGTCGAGCGAGCTGCGGCTCTGCCGCTGATCGACCTGCGCTGGAACAACAAGGTCACAGGCATCGAGCAGAACGACGGCGGCGCCGTTCTCACCGTGGAAACGCCCGAAGGCGACTACAAGCTGCAAGCCGGCTACGTTGCCGCCTGTGACGGCTCGCGCTCCAACCTGCGCCAGATGCTGGGCCTCGAAGCCAAGGGCCGCACCTTTCGCGACCGCTTCCTGATTGCGGACATCACGATGGATGCGCAACTGCCGACGGAGCGGCGCTTCTGGTTCGACCCGCCGTTCCATCCCGGCCAGAGCGTGCTGCTGCACAAGCAGGCCGACGGCATGTGGCGTGTCGACTTCCAGCTCGGCTGGGACGCCGATCCGGTGGAGGAGCGCAAGCCCGAGAACATCACGCCGCGCGTGCGCGCACTGCTCGACAGCATCGGATTCGAGGGCGTGCAGTTCACCATCGGCTGGGCGAGCGTCTACACCTTCGCGTGCCAGCGCATGGAGCGCTTTCGCCATGGCCGCGTGCTGTTCGTGGGCGACTCGGCGCACGGCGTGTCGCCCTTCGGCGCGCGCGGCGCCAACTCGGGCGTGCAGGACGCGGACAACCTCGCCTGGAAGCTCGCGGCAGTGCTCCGGAGCGAGGCACCCGATGCGCTGCTCGACAGCTACGCGAGCGAACGCGAATTCGCGGCCGACGAGAACATCCGCAACTCCACGCGCGCGACCGACTTCATCACGCCCAAGAGCGAAGTGAGCCGCCTGTTCCGCGACGCGGTGCTGGAGCTCACCAAGCGCCACGCCTTTGCGCGCACGCTGGTCAACAGCGGTCGGCTCTCGGTGCCGGCGGTGCTGCGTGACTCGCCGCTCAACACTCCCGACACTGACTCCTTTGAAGGCGCGATGGTCCCAGGCGCCGCAGCGGCCGACGCCCCCGTGGTGCGCGCCGACGGCAGCAGCGGCTGGCTGCTGCGCGAATGCCATGTGGCGCAGTTCACGGCGCTGGTTTTCGGCCAGGGCGAAGCGGCCGAGCGCAGCCTGCAGGCGCTGATGGCATTCGACTTTCCGCTGCACGTGGTGCGCGTGAAAGCCGCTACAAGCGAAGGCGAACTCGCGACGCAACGCTACGACGCGCTACCCGGCACCGTCTACCTGCTGCGGCCCGACCAGCATGTGTGCGCGCGCTGGCGGCAACCCACGGCGGCGAACATCCGCGCGGCGATCGACCGTGCATTGGCAAAGGGATGAGCAGCACCATGCAACCACATCTGATCACCACGCCGAACCTCGAAGCGCCCGACGATTTCTACGAGGCGCTGATCGAGGCCCACCAGGGGCTTTCCACCGAAGAGAGCCATGCCTTCAACGCACGGCTCGTGCTGGTGCTGGCCAACCACGTCGGCTCGCTGGCCGTGTTGCGCGAGGCTTTCGAGGCCGCGCGCAGCAGCAGCTGAACACGCGCGTCAACTTCATCGCGATTTCCGGAAGAGAGAACCATGACGAATCCATCCACTGACACCCAACCCGATGCCGAGCGGCGCTACCAGAGCGGCTTTGGCAACGAGTACGCCTCCGAAGCCGTGGCCGGTGCGCTGCCCCAGGGCCGCAACAACCCGCAGCGCGCGCCCTTCGACCTTTACACCGAGCTGCTTTCAGGCACCGCCTTCACCGCACCGCGCCATGAAAACCGCCGCACCTGGCTGTACCGCCGCCAGCCTTCGGTGGTGTCCGGCCGCTACCAGCCGTATGCCCAGCCGCACTGGAGCACCGGCGCCGACCGCGAGATCGCATTGCCGCCCGAGCCGCTGCGCTGGCATCCAATGCCGCTCGACGGCGCGGCCGACGTGGACTTCATCGACGGCATGCACACCATTGCGGCCAACGGCGATGCGGAATCGCAAGTCGGCATCGGCTCGCTCATGTACCTTGCGGGCCGCTCGATGGAGAAGCGCGCCTTCGTCAATGCAGACGGCGAGATGCTCATCGTGCCGCAGCAGGGCCGCCTCGTGATCACGACCGAGCTGGGCGTGCTCGACGTGAAGCCTGGCGAGATTGCGGTGCTGCCGCGCGGCATGGTGTTCAAGGTGGCATTGCCCGATGGAATCTCGCGCGGCTATGTCTGCGAGAACTACGGTGCGCATTTCCGCCTGCCCGAACTGGGCCCTATCGGCTCGAACGGCCTGGCCAATGCGCGTGATTTCCAGGCGCCCGTGGCGGCCTTCGAGGAAGACGGCGGCGCCTACGAGCTGGTAAAGAAATTCGGCGGCCGCTTCTGGAAGGCGCCCACCAAGCAGTCGCCGTTCAACGTGGTCGCATGGCACGGCAACCTGGCGCCGGTGAAGTACGACACGGCCAACTTCATGGTGATCGGCTCCATCAGCTTCGACCATCCCGATCCGTCGATCTTCACCGTGCTGACCTCGCCCAGCGACACGCCGGGCACCGCGAACTGCGACTTCGTGATCTTCCCGCCGCGCTGGATGGTGATGGAAAACACCTTCCGTCCGCCATGGTTCCACCGCAACCTCATGAGCGAGTTCATGGGCCTGGTGCTCGGCGAATACGACGCCAAGCCGGGCGGCTTCAAGCCCGGCGGCGCAAGCCTGCACAACTGCATGGTGCCGCACGGGCCCGACGAGGAAGCCTTCGACAAGGCCACGCACACCGACCTGAAGCCGCACAAGCTCGACAACACGCTGGCCTTCATGTTCGAGAGCCGCTACCGCTTCATTCCGACGAACTTCGCGCTGCAGAGCCCCGCGCTCGACACCGACTACGCCGATTGCTGGGCCGGGCTCAAGGACCACTTCAAGCCCTGACGGCCGACGAGCAGACGCCACATCCAAAGAAAGACATTCCATGACCGCACTTAACGCCACCCATGACCCGAAGCTGCGCAGCTGGGTTGCCTCGGCCAATGAAGCCGGCTGCGACTTCCCGATCCAGAACCTGCCCTTCGGCCGCTTTCGCGCGGCGGGCAGCAGCGAGGCTTTTCGCATCGGGGTGGCCATCGGCGACCAGGTGCTCGACCTGAAGGCGGCAGGCCTGGTCGATACCGACGACATGAACGCGCTGATGAACGCCAGCGTGAAAGACCGCCAGGCACTTCGCGCGGCCATCTCGGCGGGCCTTGCGGAAGGCAGCGGCAAAGAGGCCGCATGGTCGAAGGCGCTGCTGCCGCAGGCCAGGGCCGAGCTCACCGTGCCCTGCCGCATCGGCGACTACACCGACTTCTACACCGGCATTCACCACGCCACCACCATCGGCAAGCTGTTCCGCCCCGACCAGCCGCTGATGCCCAACTACAAGTGGGTGCCCATCGGCTATCACGGCCGTGCGTCGTCGATCGGCGTGAGCGGCCAGGTCTTCAAGCGTCCGCAAGGGCAGACCAAGGCACCGGATGCGGCCGAGCCGAGTTTCGGCCCTTCGAAGCGGCTCGACTACGAGCTGGAGCTGGGCTTCTTCATTGGCCGCGGCAATGCGCTCGGCGAGCCGGTTGCCATCGGCAAGGCCGAAGAGCATCTGTTCGGCGTGGCGCTGCTCAACGACTGGTCGGCGCGCGACCTGCAGGCCTGGGAATACCAGCCGCTCGGCCCGTTTCTCTCGAAGAACTTCGCGAGCACGCTGTCGCCATGGATCGTGACGATGGAGGCGCTGGCGCCGTTCCGCGCCAGGTTCGAGCGGCCCGCGGGAGACCCGCAACCGCTGGCTTACCTCGATGCGCCCTCGAACCGAGAAAGCGGCGCGCTGGACATCACGCTCGAAGTGCTGCTGCAGACCGCGAAGATGCGCGCCGCGGGCGAAGCGCCCACGCGGCTCACGCGCGGCAACACCACCGAAGCCGCCTACTGGACGGCCGCGCAGCTCGTCGCGCACCACACGGTGAACGGCTGCAACCTGCAGCCGGGCGACCTGCTGGGCTCCGGCACGCTCTCGGGCCCCAGGCCCGACGAAGCCGGCTCGCTGATAGAACTCACGCAGGGCGGCAAGCAGCCGATCACGCTGCCCAATGGAGAGAAGCGCACGTTCCTTGAAGACGGCGACACGCTGGTCATCCGCGGCTACTGCGAGCGGGAGGGCGCGGTGCGCATCGGCTTGGGTGAAGTTGCCGGAACCGTGATCGCCTGAGGTCTGCGTGTTGTCCCCTCTCCCAGAGGGAGAGGGAGAAAAACCATCAGGGCGCGGCCGCAGCGGTGCCGGCCACCGGCCAAGCCACTTCACTCGCCACACGCGGCTTGCCGATCGGCGCACCGGCCTTGCCGATCCTGACGGCGGCCAGGTCGGCCTCGCTCGGGTACTGGTCCATCAACACATAGTCGAACACGCGGCGCGCAATGGGCGCCGCGGCGCCGGCGCCCCAGCCGGCGTTCTCGACGATCACCGCCAGGGCGATCTTCGGGTTGTTGACGGGCGCAAACGCCATGAACAGTGCGTGATCGCGCTGGTGCTCTTCGAGCGCGCGGGCGTTGTACTTGGTGTTCTGCGCCTGCGTCACCGCCTGCGCCGTGCCCGTCTTGCCGGCCGCCTGGTAGCCCGCGCCGGCAAACACGCTGCGCGCGGTGCCGCTGGTCACCACGCTGGTCAGGCCTTCGCGAATCACCGCGACGTTGGCGGCGGTGTAGCCCAGGTTCTCGGCCGGCGGCTGCGGCAGCGGGGCCACCTCGCCGCTGACCGTGTTTCGCGTGGCCAGCACCAGATGCGGTTTGCGCTTCAGGCCGCCATCGGCCACGATGGCCGTGGCCTGCGCGAGCTGCAGCATGGTGAAGGTGTTGTAGCCCTGGCCGATGCCCAGCGAGATGGTTTCGCCCGCGTACCACTTCTTCTGCTCGGGCCGCTTGTAGGCGTTGCGCTTCCACTCGGTGCTGGGCAGCACGCCGCGCACCTCGCCGCCCAGGTCGATGCCTGTGAGCTGCCCGAAGCCCAGCGGCTTCATGAAGTCGTGGATCAGGTCCACGCCCATCTCGTTGGCCAGCGAGTAGTAATAAATGTTGCTCGACACCTGAATGGAACGCCGCATGTCGACGCCGCCCAAGTTGCCTTCGGGGCTGCCGAAGCGGTGGCCGCCGAAGTTGAAGTACCCCGGGTCGTTCACCACCACGCTGGCGCCGCGCTTGCCCGTTTGCAGTGCGGCCAGTGCCATGAAGGGCTTGTAGGTCGAGCCGGGCGGGTAGGTGCCGCGCAGGGCCCGGTTGAGCAGCGGCTTGTCGAGCGATTCGCTGAGCTCTTTCCAGCTTTCGGTGTCGATGCCTTCGACGAAAAGGTTGGGGTCGAAGGTCGGCTTGCTCACGAAGGCCAGCACCTCGCCGGTCTTGGGGTCGATGGCCACCAGCGCGCCGCGGCGGTCGCCGAACATGTCTTCGACCAGCTTCTGCAGCTTGATGTCGAGCGACAGCATCACGGTGTTGCCCGGGGTGGCCGGATGGCTGGCAAGCCGGCGCACCGCGCGGCCGCCGGCCGAGGTTTCCATCTGCTCGACGCCGGTCTGGCCGTGCAGCGTTTTTTCGTAGCTCTGCTCGATGCCGAGCTTGCCGATGTAGTCGGTGCCCTTGTAGTTGGCCTGGTCTTCCTCGGCCCAGTCTTCCATCGCGGTCTTCTCGCGCTGGTTGATGCGGCCGATGTAGCCGAGCACGTGCGAGGCGACCTCGCCATGCGGATAGTTGCGGAACAGCCGCGCCTTGATTTCCACGCCCGGAAAGCGGTAGCGCTGCGCCGCGAAGCGGGCCACTTCCTCGTCGCTCAGGCGGGTGCGGATCGGAATGGAGTCGAAGCTGCGCGAATCCTCCCGCAGGCGCTTGAAGCGGCGGCGGTCCCGCGGCGAAACCTCGAGCACCTGGGTCAGGGCGTCGATGGTCTCTTCGACATCGCCCACCTTGGAAGGCGTGATCTCCAGCGTATAGGCCGAGTAGTTCGAGGCCAGCACGATGCCGTTGCGGTCGAGGATGAGCCCGCGGTTGGGCACCACCGGCACGATGGCCGTGCGGTTGCTTTCGGCCTGCTCGGCCAGGTCGTCGTGCCGCACCACCTGCAGGTAGAACAGCCGCGCGCCCAGCAGCCCGAAGGCAAACAGCACCACCATGCCGATCACGATCACGCGGCGCTTGAAGCGCGCGAGGTCGGCGGCAACGTTGCGGATTTCGGTCATGGCGGGGTGAGCTTAGGCGCGTGCAAGTGCGTTGGCAAATACGCAGGGCGATGCAGATTGCGTGAGGGCTTAGAGCGGACGGTTCTCGTCGGGTTCCGGCGTGCGGCGCTGGGGCGCCAGCAGCAGCGCCGTTGCCAGCGGCCACAGCGCGGCCTCGACCACCGGGGAGGCCAGCACCCACCAGCCCGGAAATATGCCGCCGCCGATCATCCGCGTCACCACCTCGATGAACTGCGAGAGCGCAAAGAGCGGCAGCACCTGCAGCGCCTGCGAAGCCACGGGGTACCAGAGCAGGCGCCGGTGGATGGTGATCGCAAAGAAGCCCAGCGTGGTGTACGACAGCGCATGCTGGCCCAGCATGGACGCCTGGTGCACGTCCATGCACAGCCCGAAGACGAAGGCTGCGCCAATGCCCACGCGCATCGGCTGGTGCACGCCCCAGAACACGATGGCCAGCGCGAGCAGGTCGGGCATCCACGCGGCGCGGCCGATCGGAATCATGTTGATGAGCAGCGCCACCACCAGGCTCGACCACATGAAGAGCGGGCTGACGGGCAGCAGCAGCTGCTGTTGGCCGGGGCGTTTGATCATCGGGCGCGCTCCGCGGCTTTCTTGTCGGCCTTGTCCGCCTTGGCGGCCGGCTTGGGCTCGGGCTTCTTGCCGCGCGCGGGAGCGGGCGGCGCGGGTGGTGCCGCGGGCGCGCCCGTGGGCGCCAGCACCAGCACGTAGCGCGCGGCCGTCACGCGCGCCAGCGGAACGCAGTAGATGCGCGCAAAGGCCGAATCGGCACGGCGCTCGATGCGCTCGATCTTCGCGACCGGCAGGCCGGGCGGATAGACGCCGTCGACGCCGCTGGTGGAGAGCAGGTCGCCCTCCTGAAGGTCGGCATTGGCGGCCATGAAGCGCAGCTCCAGCCCCGCGCCGTGCGCCGACGCGTCACCGAAGGCCACGCTGCGCACGCCGGTTCGGGTGTTCTGCACGGGAATGGAAAGATCGCGGTCGATCACCAGCGTGACCTCGCTCGTGAAGGGCAGCACCTGCGTCACCTGGCCGAGCACGCCGTCCGCGTCGATCACCGGCGAACCGGCCGCCACGCCGTGCGTGAGCCCCTGGTCGATGACGATCTTGCGCGTGTACGGGTCGGCGGCGTCGTAGAGCACCTCGGCGGCGCGGCCCGGCGCCTGGGTGGTCTGGCGCAGTTCGAGCAAGGCGCGAAGGCGAGCATTGTCCTGCGCGAGCGTGTCGGCCTGGCTCGCACGCTCGGCCTGCTGCATGAGCGCCTTGCGGGCTTCTTCTTCGTTGCGCTGGGCGGTTTGCAGGTCTTCGAAGTAGCGGCTGCCGCCCACCACGAACTGCACCGGCTTGAGCGCCAGCCACTGCACCGGATAGAGCACCGCGCCGACGGCCGCGCGGATCGGCTGAACCAGATGAAAGCGCGCGTCGGCCACCATCAGGAAGAGCGAGAGCGCACCGAAGAAAATCAACTTGCTCAGGGCCGACTGCCCCTGGTTGAACAGGGGCGGGGCTGTGCGATCGAGCGTGCCCAAGGGCATGGTTCAGGCCTGGGTGTGCAACGTCAGATGGCAAAAAGGCCGGCCTGCACAAGCAGGGCCGGCCGATGATGGCAGTGGCGCATTCACTCGCTCGTGAAGATGCTTCCCAAGCGGTCCATGCGCTCGAGAGCAATGCCGCAGCCACGCACCACGCAGGTCAGCGGGTCTTCGGCCACCAGCACCGGCAGGCCGGTTTCCTCGGCCAGCAGGCGGTCCAGGTCGCGCAGCAGTGCGCCGCCGCCGGTCAGCATCATGCCGCGCTCTGCGATGTCGGCGCCCAGCTCGGGCGGCGTTTGCTCCAGCGCGTTCTTCACGGCCGAGACGATGTTGTTCAGGGGGTCGGTCAGGGCTTCCAGCACTTCGTTGCTGCTAATGGTGAAACTGCGCGGCACGCCTTCGGAAAGGTTGCGGCCCTTGACTTCCATTTCCTTCACTTCGGAGCCGGGGAAGGCGGAACCGATGTTCTTCTTGATGACCTCGGCCGTCGGCTCGCCGATCAGCATGCCGTAGTTGCGGCGGATGTAGTTGATGATGGCTTCGTCGAAGCGGTCGCCGCCCACGCGCACGGAGCCCTTGTAGACCATGCCGCCCAGGCTGATGACGCCCACTTCGGTGGTGCCGCCGCCGATGTCGACCACCATCGAGCCCGAAGCCTCGCTGACCGGCAGGCCCGCGCCGATGGCCGCGGCCATGGGTTCTTCGATGAGATAGACGGAAGTGGCGCCCGCCGCTTCGGCCGCGTCCTTGATGGCGCGGCGCTCGACCTGGGTGGAGCCGCAGGGCACGCAGATGATGATGCGCGGGCTCGGCGTGAGCAGCGTGCGCGGGTGCACCATCTTGATGAACTGCTTGATCATCTGCTCGGTGATCACGAAGTCGGCAATCACGCCGTCCTTCATCGGGCGGATCGCCTCGATGTTGCCGGGCACCTTGCCCAGCATGGCCTTGGCTTCCCGGCCGACGGCCTGGATCACCTTCTTGCCGTGGGGGCCGCCTTCGTGGCGGATGGCGACGACGGACGGTTCGTCCAGCACGATGCCCTTGTTGCGGGCAAAGATCAGTGTGTTGGCGGTGCCGAGGTCGATCGCGAGGTCGGTGGAAAAGTACCGACGGAAAGCTCCAAACATGTGCGGAATCCTCTGGAGCACGCCTGCGCGTCGGCAGGTCGTCGCTCTGTTTTTGGTCGTTTGACGGGGTGAATTGATCGTTTTTGGCGCAAAAGCCGGCGCGTTCGCGGGGGTTGCGGCAAAGGCGGGATAATACCTGAATCCCCCTCTGAATCCCGTGTTAGCACCCCCTCCGGCGTGCGATTACTTCCGGTTTTTCCAACCGGTTCGACCCATGTCACTTTCCGCTTCAGATATTGCACGCATTGCCTCGCTGGCACGGCTGCAGCTTGCTTCCGACGAAAGCGAGCGCATGCTCAGCCAGATTAACGGCTTTTTTGATTTAGTCGAACGTATGCGTTCGGTCGACACCACCGGCGTCGAGCCGCTGGCCCACCCGGTGGCCGCCATCGAGGACATCACGCTGCGTTTACGCGACGACGTGGTGAGCGAGCCCAACAACCGCGAAGCCAACCAGAAGAGCGCCCCGGCCGTCGAAGCCGGCCTGTTCCTCGTGCCCAAGGTGATCGAATGAGCGGCGAACTGCATCGGATGGGCGTGGTCGCCCTGGCCAAGGCCCTGGCCGACCGCAAGGTGTCCGCCGTCGAGGCCTCCCAGGTTTTCCTGGGCCGCATGAAGGCCCACGAATCGCTCGGCACCTTCGTGGATGTGAACGAGGAAGTCACGCTGGCGCAGGCCCGCGCGGCCGACGCGCAGCTTGCCGCCGGCAATGCCCCGGCACTGGCCGGCGTGCCGATTGCGCACAAGGACATCTTCGTCACCACCGATTTCGCCACCACCGCCGGCTCGAAGATGCTCGCGGGCTACCGCTCGCCCTTCGATGCGACCGTGGTGCGCCGCCTGGCCGAAGCCGGCGCGGTCACGCTCGGCAAGCTGAGCTGCGACGAATTCGCCATGGGCTCGGCCAACGAGAACGTGGCCGTGCCCGCCGTGGGCCACGACAAGGCCGTGCCGGTGCAAAACCCCTGGAACCGCGAGCGCATTCCGGGCGGCTCGTCCGGCGCCAGCGCGGCGGCCGTGGCGGCACGCCTGGCCCCCGCGGCCACCGGCACCGACACCGGCGGCTCGATCCGCCAGCCGGCCTCGTTCTGCGGCATAACCGGCATCAAGCCCACGTACGGCCGCGCCTCGCGCTACGGCATGGTGGCGTTCGCATCGAGCCTCGACCAGGCCGGCCCCATGGCCCGCTCGGCCGAAGACTGCGCGCTGCTGCTGTCGGCCTTCTGCGGCCCCGACCTGGACCGCGACTCCACCTCGCTCGACAGGCCCGCCGAAGACTTCAGCCGTTCGCTGAACGACTCGCTCGAGGGCCTGCGCATCGGCGTGCCGAAGGAGTTCTTCGGCGAAGGCGTGGCGCCCGGCGTTCGCGCCGCCGTCGATGCGGCGCTGGCGCAGTACGAGAAGCTCGGCGCAAAGCGCGTCGAAGTGAGCCTGCCGCGCACCGAACTGTCGATCCCGGTGTACTACATCCTGGCCGCGGCCGAGGCGTCGAGCAACCTGAGCCGCTTCGACGGCGTGAAGTTCGGCCACCGCGCCAAGCAGTACAAGGACCTGGGCGACATGTACGAGCGCACGCGCGCCGAAGGCTTCGGCGACGAGGTGAAGCGCCGCATCATGATTGGCACCTACGTGCTCTCGCACGGCTACTACGACGCCTACTACCTGCAGGCGCAAAAGGTGCGCCGCATGATCGCCGACGACTTCCAGCAGGCCTTCAAGCAGTGTGATGTGATCGCCGGCCCTGCCGCGCCGACCACCGCCTGGAAGATCGGCGAGCATGGCGACGATCCGGTGGCCGACTACCTGGCCGACATCTTCACGCTGCCTGCGTCGCTGGCCGGCCTGCCCGGCATGAGCGTGCCCGCGGGCTTCGATGACAGCGGCATGCAAGGCTCGAAGCAGGGCATCGGCAAGCCGATGCCCGTGGGCCTGCAGCTGATCGGCAACTACTTCGGCGAAGCGAAGCTGCTGAACGCAGCCCACCGCTTCCAGCAGGCCACCGACTGGCACACGCGCACGCCGGAGGGCTTCTGAAATGAGCGAGACAGTGAACACCTTCGAAGCACAACAACAAGGCCGCCCGACCGGTCCGCTGGTGCGCGGCTATGAAGTCATCATCGGCTTCGAGACGCATGCGCAGCTGTCGACGAACAGCAAGATCTTCAGCCGCGCCTCCACCGCCTTTGGCGCCGAGCCCAACACGCAGGCCTGCGCAGTGGACCTGGCGCTGCCCGGCACGCTGCCCGTGATGAACAAGGGCGCGGTCGAACGCGCCATCAAGCTGGGCCTGGCGCTCGGCTCGCACATTGCGCCGCGCAGCGTGTTCGCGCGCAAGAACTACTTCTACCCCGACCTGCCCAAGGGCTACCAGATCAGCCAGTTCGAGATTCCGGTGGTGCAAGGCGGTTCGGTGTCGTTCTTCCTGGGCGAAGAAAAGAAGACGGTGCGCCTGGTGCGCGCCCACCTCGAGGAAGACGCGGGCAAGTCGCTGCACGAAGACTTCATCGGCCAGAGCGGCATCGACCTGAACCGCGCCGGCACGCCGCTGCTCGAAATCGTGACCGAGCCCGACATGCGCTCCACCGCCGAGGCCGTGGCCTATGCGCGCGAGCTGCACAAGATCGTCACGTGGATCGGCATTTGCGACGGCAACATGCAGGAAGGCAGCTTCCGCTGCGACGCCAACGTGTCGGTGCGCAGGCCCGGCGAAAAGCTCGGCACGCGGCGCGAGATCAAGAACCTGAACAGCTTCAAGTTCATGCAGCAGGCCATCGACTACGAGATCCGCTGGCAGATCGAGGAGATCGAAGACGGCCGCAAGATCGAACAGGCCACCGTGCTGTTCAACCCCGACACCGGCGAGACGCGTGCCATGCGTGCCAAGGAAGACTCGGCCGACTACCGCTACTTCCCCGATCCGGACCTGCCGCCGCTGGTCATCGCGGCCGACTGGATCGAGCGGGTGCGTGCCACCATGCCCGAGCTACCGCGCGCCATGGCCGAGCGCTATGTGCGCGACCACGGCATGTCCGAATACGACGCGGCGCAGCTCACGCAGAGCCCGGCGCTCGCCCGCTACTTCGACGACGCGGTGAAGGCCGGCGCAACCCCCAAGCTCGCAAGCAACTGGATCACCGGCGAGATGGCGCGCCGCCTGAACGCGCAGGAAATCGGCATCGAGGCCGCACCGGTTTCGGCGCAGCAGCTCGCCCAACTGGTGCAACGCGTTGCCGACGGCACGCTGCCCAACAACGCGGCCCGCCAGGTGTTCGATGCGCTCTGGACGGGCGACGGCAACGATGTCGACGCCATCATCGAGGCCAAGGACCTGAAGCCGATGAACGACACCGGCGCGCTCGACAAGATCCTGGACGCGGTCATTGCCAAGAACCAGAAGAACGTCGACGAGTACCGCGCCGGCAAGGAAAAGGCCCTGAACGGCCTCGTGGGCCAGGTGATGAAGGCGAGCGGCGGCAAGGCGAACCCCGCTCAGGTCACCGACCTGCTCAAGGCCAAGCTGGCCTGACCGGCACCCTCCGGCGGCGAGCTACTTGCCGCCGCCGTTCTGGGGGGACCAGATCTGCTTGAGGCGCGCGCGCTCTTCGTCGAAGCGCGCGTTCACGCGCTTCTTCTCGTCTTCCTGCTCGCCGATGAAGCGGTTCTGCACCGCCACGCTCTGCGCGTTGTCTTCGAGCTTGCGGCGCACCGCGCCCGGCGCCTTGCTGATGTCGTGCTTGTAGAACTCAAGCTCCTCATCGATCTTCTTGCGGTCTTCTGCGAGTTCGGCCAGGCGCTTCTGCGCGGCCTGGATCACCGCGTCGATCTGCACCAGGGCTTCCTTGCGCTCCCGCTCGTGCACGGTCACGTTGGGGTAGCGCACCAGCAATGCACGCTCGCGCCGGCGTTCGTCGATCAGGCGCGCGGCCTGCAGCGCGGCCTCGCGGGCCCGGTCTTCGCGTTCGGCCAGTTCGCGCGCGGTGTAGGTCGGCTCGATCTTGCGGCGCGTGGTGCCGCTCGGGCTCAGTTCGCGCTGCTCGCGGTCGATGCATTCGGCAATCGGCCGGTCGGCTGTGAGCGTGCGGCCGCGGGCGTCGGTGCACGAATAGATGGCGGCCGGTGCCGGCGCGGGCTGCGCCGGCACCGCCATGGGCAACAGCGCCGCCATCAGCGGCAGCAGCAGCGGCAGCACCGGTGTGGCGAAAGGACGGGCCGGCTGGTCGAGCTTGCGCACGGGCATGGGAGTGGCCTCAAATGGCGCCGTAGCGGGCGCGGTAGGCGAGAACGCGCTCGCGATGCGCACCCAGGTCGGCGGCGGCGTTGCCCGACAGGTAGTTCAGCAGGTCGTCGAGCGTGGCGATGGCCACCACCTGCAGGCCCAGCTGGTTGCGCACGTACTGCACGGCGCTGTGGTCCACGTCCACGCCGTTTTCGGTGGCTTTCTCCTGCCGGTCGAGCGCAATGGACACCGCGTGCGGGGTGGCGCCGGCGGCTTCGATGGCCGCAATCGATTCACGTACCGCGGTGCCGGCCGACATCACGTCGTCGACGATGAGCACGCGGCCCTTGAGCGGCGCCCCCACCAGGTTGCCGCCCTCGCCGTGGGCCTTGGCTTCCTTGCGGTTGTAGGCAAAGGGGTAGTTGCGCCCGCGCCGGGCCAGTTCGGCCGCCACCGTGGCGCCCAGCGGAATGCCCTTGTAGGCGGGGCCGAAGATCATGTCGAACTCGACACCGCTTTCGATCAGCCGGTCTGCATAGAATCCGGCGAGACGCGCGATCTTGGCGCCGTCGTCGAAGAGGCCCGAATTGAAGAAGTAGGGGCTCAGGCGGCCGGCCTTGGTCTTGAACTCGCCGAAGCGCAGCACGCCAGAGTCGAGTGCGAACTGGACGAAGTCCTGCGCCACCGCACTGCTTTCCACACCATCTACAGCCATCGGAATTTCCTTGTGTTCAAACTGACCAGCCTCAATCTCAATGGCCTGCGTTCGGCCGCCACGAAGGGGGTGGCGGACTGGGTGGCCGAACTTGCGCCGGATTGTATTTGCATGCAGGAGATCCGGGTGCAGGCCAGCGACATCGAAGGGCGGTTCGAAGAAATGGCCGGCCTGAAGGGCCATTTCCACTTTGCCGAGAAAAAAGGCTACGCCGGCACCGCCATCTACACGAAGCATGCGCCAAGCGCCGTGGTCGTAGGCTGGGGCGACACCGAATTCGACGCCGAAGGCCGGTATCTCGAACTGCGCTTCGACACTCCCAAGCGCAAGCTCTCGATCATCAGCTGCTACTTCCCGAGCGGCAGCTCGGGCGAGGAACGGCAGGAAGCCAAGTTCCGCTTCCTGAAGGGCTTCTTCCCGCACCTGGTTGCGCTCAAGAAAGAGCGCGAGTTCATCCTCTGCGGCGACATCAACATCGCGCACAAGGAAATCGACCTCAAGAACTGGCGCGGCAACCAGAAGAACAGCGGCTTCCTGCCCGAAGAGCGCGCCTGGATGACCCGCCTGCTCGACGCCGGCACCGACGGCGCGGGCCTGGTGGACGTGTACCGCATGCTCAAGCCCGAGACCACGGCCGAGGCCTACACCTGGTGGAGCAACCGCGGCCAGGCCTATGCCAACAACGTGGGATGGCGGCTCGACTACCACCTGGCCACGCCGGCGCTCGGCGCGCTGGCGCGCAACGAGCAGATCTACAAGACCATCAAGTTCAGCGACCACGCGCCGATCACGGTGGACTACGACTTCACGCTGTAGCCCGCCTGCCCGCCTGCCCGCCTGCCCGCTTCAGCGCGGCGCTGTCTTGCCCGCGTGCCGCGCCAGGTGCACCTGGTGCAGCGTGATCTTGCGCACCTCGGCCTGGCTGGTCTCGATGTGCGCGCGCAGCAGCATCGCGGCCTGGTCGCCGCGGTTGGCGCGAACGGCTTTCAGGATCTTGGCGTGCTCGTCATACGTGGCGTCGATGCGCGGCTGCTGCGTGAAGTCGAGGCGGCGGATGATGCGGATGCGGTCGGTCACGTCGCCGTGAACACGCGCCATCTCGGCGTTGCCCGCGGCAGCCACCAGCGAGCAATGAAAGGCTTCGTCCCATTGCGCCACCTGGGCGGTGTCGCTGCTGCGCTGGGCCGCGGGCACGAGCCAGATGTCGGCCAGCGTATCGAGCAGGCTGCGGTCCACGCGGCGGTCGGCTTCGCAAAGGCGATGCACGGCCGTGGTCTCGAGCACCATGCGCAGATCGTAGAGCTGCTCGAACTGGTCGAAGTCGAAAGGCAGCACGCGCCAGCCGCTGCGGAACAGCACCTCGACAAAGCCCTCTTGCTGAAGACGAAAAAGCGCCTGCCGCACCGGCGTGCGCGACACGCCGAGCCGCTCGCTGATCTCGTTCTCGGTGAAGCGGTCCCCCGGCACGAGGATGAAATCGGCCACGTCGCGCTTGAGCTGCGCGTACACCTCGTCCGCGCGGGTGCGAAAAACGGCTTCGCCGGCGGCGGGGACGGCGGATACGGGCGAGGCGGGGCGGGAACGAACAGTAGACACGTGGGGAATATTAGTCGCTGTCATTGCCCGCCGCGAAGCGCAGCCAGCAGCGCCGCGCTCGATGCCGTCCAGCCGACGATGCCGCCCTGGGCGCGAACCATGTCGAGCGTGGCCGCCTTGAAGGCCGGAAAGTAGCTCTCGGTGCAATCTTCGAGCAGAAGGCAGTCGTAGCCTCGGTCGTTGGCTTCGCGCATGCTGGTCTGCACGCACACTTCGGTGGTCACCCCGCCGAACAGCAGGTGCGTGATGCCGCGCGCTTGCAGCAATTCATGCAGGCCGGTAGCGTAGAACGCGCCCTTGCCGGGCTTGTCGATGACGATTTCGCCTTCGATCGGAGCCAGCGCGTCGATGATCTGGTTGCCCGGTTCGCCCGCCACAAGGATGCGGCCCATCGGGCCTTCGTCGCCGATGCGCAATGCCGGGTTGCCGCGGTTGCGTTTGGCAGGCGGGCAATCGGAAAGATCGGGCTTGTGCGCCTCCCGCGTGTGCACCACGAGGCCGCCAGCTTCTCTCCAGGCCCGCAGCGCTACCTTCGTGGCAGGAACGATCGCTTCCAACAACGAAACATCGTTGCCCAGCGTTTCGCCGAAGCCGCCGGGTTCGATGAAGTCGCGCTGCATGTCGATGAGTACCAGCGCAGTGTTTTTTATCTCGAACTCGTAGGGGAAGGGAATGGCTTCTTCTATGCGCATGTTGTTGCTCGCTTGTTCAGAGGGCTCGGGTGCACCAGGGGCAAACACCCCACCTCGAAGCCCGGTTTGCGGTGCGGGGCGGGCGGCCCCTCTGTGCCGCCGAGGAGCGCAGCGTTTCGCGGATCAGGGCTCGCAGCTGTTTGAGCGAAGCGAGTTCTGCGAGACCCCGCGAAACGCGAGCACCGCAGGGAAGCCGCGAAGCGGCCGGCATAGTGGGGTCGACCGTGCCGCACCGCACACCGGGCGGCCTCCCCACGGAAAGCAGGGCACTCATGCCACAGCCTTCAAAGGTTCATGGTGCCCGCCACCCATGTGTGCCCCGATCACATGCCGTTCGGCGCCCGCCGCTGAAGTCTCGAACACGATCTGACCCTCGCTCATCACGACGATGCGGTCGGCCAACTCCAGCAGTTCGTCGAGGTCTTCGCTGATCAGCAGTACCGCCCCGCCCTTCTCGCGAACCTGCACGATGCGTTCGTGGATCTCGGCAACCGCAGCGAAGTCGAGGCCGAACACGGGATTGGCCGCGATCAGCACATTGATGTCGCCCGCGAGTTCGCGCGCCAGCACCGCGCGCTGCACGTTGCCGCCGGAGAGGCTGCGAATCGGCGCACCCTCGCCTTGCGTTTTGACGCCGTATTCGGCAATCCAATCGCGCGCCCGATTGCGCCAGAAGGGAAAGTTCAACACGCCGCCGCGCGACAAAGGCGGCCGGTCGAAATCGCGCAGTGCCATGTTCTCCGCCACGCTGAGGTCGCCCACGCAGGCGTTGCGCAGCGGCTCCTCGGGCAGGCTGCGCACCTTGAGGCTGCGGTTCTCGCTCCGACGTGCGCTGTAGGGCTGGCCCATGACCGTCACGCGGCCGGCCAGCCGCGGGCGCTGCCCGACCAGGGCCTCGACCAGCTCGCGCTGCCCGTTGCCCGAGACGCCCGCCACGCCGAGGATTTCGCCCGCGCGCACGGAAAGGCTCAGATCGTGCAGTGCCAGCGTGCCGCGGTCACCCTGCGCCTTGAGGCCTTCGACCCTCAACGCAACGGGCGCCGCCTCGGGCACGGTCTTTCTGGCAGCAGGCAATGCAGCCGGCGCGGACGACATCGCAGCCTGGCCGCCCATCATGGCCTGTGCCAATTGCGCAGGGCTCGTGTCCGCCACGCGGCAGTGGTGCACCGCCTTGCCGCGGCGCAGCACCGTCACACTGTCGGCATAGGCCATCACTTCGCGAAACTTGTGCGTGATGATGAGCACGGTGCACAAGCCGCTTCGCGCGAATTCGCGCACGTGGCCGAGCACCTCGTCGGACTCCTGCGGCGTGAGCACCGAGGTCGGTTCGTCGAGGATCAGCAGGCGCGGCTTCAGGTAGAGCTGCTTCAGCAGTTCGAGCTTCTGCTTTTCGCCCGCCGCAAGCTCCGATGGCCGCACATCGAGGTCGAGGCTGAAGGGCGTGGTCGCCAGAAAGGCCTTGAGTTCGGCCCGCTTCGCCTTCCAGTCGATCAATGCCGGCGTCTTGCCGCCCGCGAGCAACAGGTTCTCGGCCACCGTCATGCCCGGCGCCAGTGTGAAATGCTGGTACACCATGCCGATGCCGAGCGCACGCGCCACGATGGGGTTGGCAATGTCCTGCTCACGGCCGTCGATCAGGATGCTGCCTTCTTCCGCGCGCTGGAATCCCGCGACGCATTTCACCAGCGTGCTCTTGCCCGCGCCGTTCTCGCCGAGCAGCGCATGCACCGTCCCAGGCTCGACGCGCATCGTCACGCGGTCCATCGCGGTGAAGGCGCCGAAGCGCTTGGTCAGTTCGTAGGTGTCGAGCGCGAGGGCGCCGCTGCCCGCAGGCAGTGCGCCGATGGCATGGGACGTGTCGGCCATGCGTTCGTCAGTCCAGCGCGGCCAGCAGCGCCTGCGACGTGGCGTGCGCACCGAACACGCCGCCCTGCATCGTGATCATCTTCAGCGCCGAAAGGTGGTTGCCATGGTCGGTGGCGGCGGTGCAATCGGACAGCAGCAGGCATTCGAAGCCGCGGTCGTTGGCGTCGCGCATGGTGGTGTGCACGCACACGTCGGTGGTGATGCCCGCGAGGATGAGGTTCTCGATGCCGCGTGTGCGCAGGATCAGCTCCAGGTCGGTGGCGTAGAACGAGCCCTTGCCGGGCTTGTCGATCACCACCTCGTCCGGCAGCGGCGCCAGTTCGGGAATGATCTCCCAGCCCGGCTCGCCGCGCACCAGGATGCGTCCGCACGGCCCGTCGTCGCCAATGCCCACGCCGCCAGCGCCAATCTGCCGCGAGCGCCAGCGCTTGTTGGCGGGCAGGTCCGCCAGGTCGGGCCGGTGGCCTTCGCGCGTGTGAATGATGTGAAAGCCCAGCGGCCGCAGCGCCGCGAGCGTGCGCGCGATCGGACGGATCGGCGCCTGCACCAGCGAGAGGTCGTAACCCATCACGTCGACGTAGCCGCCCTTGCCGCAGAAGTCGGTCTGCATGTCGATCACGATCAGCGCGGTGTTGTCGGGCCGCAGCGCGCCGTTGTAGGGCCAGGCATAGGGCTCGGCCTCTACGTGGCGGCCAGGTGTCGTTGTCATGGCGTTCAGTTCCTTGTCGATGAAAGTTCGCCGGGGCTGCCGGCTGCTGCCGTGCCCGGCTTGCAGGTCAGCACCAGAATAACCAGCGTGAGCAGGTAGGGCACGGTGTTGAACAGGTGGTAGCCCCAGCCGACGCCGATGGACTGCAGCGCGGGCCCGATGGCACCCGCGCCGCCGAAGAGAAACGCCGCACCCACGCAGCGCAGCGGGCTCCAGCGCGCGAAGATCACCAGCGCCACCGCAATGAGGCCCTGGCCGCTCGAGATGCCTTCGTTCCAACTGCCCGGATAGAACAGCGTGAGCGATGCGCCGCCGAGCCCGGCGATGAAGCCACCCGCCGTCGTCGCCGCAATGCGCAGGCCCGACACCGAATAGCCGAGCGCGCGCGTGGCCTGCGCCGAATCGCCAGCCATGCGCACCAGGAGGCCAGCGCGTGTGCGCGCAAAGCCCCACCAGAGCAGCACGGCCAGCACCACGCCCAAGGGCACCAGCGCGTTCAGCTGCAAGGCGGAGCTCACCACCGGGTTGTCGCTCCAGAAGCCGAGAGGTATCGCGGGAATCTGCGGCGCCTGCGGCTGGATGAGCGGCTTGCCCAGGTAGAACGCCAGGCCGGTACCGAGCAGCATGAGTGCGATGCCGGTCGCCACGTCATTGACGCGGTCGAGCGAACACAGCAGGCCGTGCAGCAGCGCAAGCAATGCGCCTGCCACCGCGCCGATGAGCACGCCGAGCCATGCCGAATCGGTGAGATACGCGCCGCCGAAAGCCGCCATGGCCGAGAGCACCAGCACGCCTTCGAGCCCGAGGTTGATGCGTCCCGATTTCTCTGTGAGGCATTCGCCCAGGCTCACGAACAGGAATGGCGCGCCGACGCGCAAGGCGCCGCCGACGATGCCGGCCACGAGGGCGATCCACTGGTCCGCGGTCATGGGGCGGCCTCCGCGCCGCGCACTGCGGCATCCGCCTTGGGAGCGGCCCTGCGGCTCATCAACGCCTTCCAGTCGACCATGCGCAGCCCCTCGCTCGCAAGAATGAGCACGAAGGCGATACCCTGCAGCACCAGCACCGAGGCGTCGGGCAGCCCGAGACGGCGCTGCAGCAGGCTGCCCGCCGCGCCAAAGCCGCCGAAGAGAATGGCAACCGGCACGATGGCCACCGGGTTATGCCGTGCGATGAAGGACACGAGGATGCCCGCATAACCGTAGCCCGCGATCAGTGAGGCATTGGCGTTGGTGTGCACCGCCGCCACCTCGACCGCGCCCGCGAGCCCCGCACAGGCACCGCCGAGCGCGCAGGCGCCGAGGATGAGCCGCGTGGCCGGCAGTCCGACGAGCTGCGCGGTGCGCGGATTGCCACCCACCACGCGCACCGAGAAGCCCGAGGCCGTGGCACGCAGCCACCACCCGAGGCCCAGGCAAGCCACCACGCCGATGGCAAGGCCCCAGTGCACGTCGGAGCCGCCGATCCCGCCGATCAGCAAGCCGGTGTCGAGCGCATAGGTCGACGGCTTGTTGAGGCTCGCCGGATCGCGCAGCGGCCCTTCGACCAGATGCTTGAAGATGCCGATCGCGATGTAGGCCAGCAGCAGGCTGCTGATGGTTTCATTGATGCCGCGGTACTGGCGCAGCCAGCCTGCAAGGGCGATCCACAGCGCACCGGCAAGCGCGCCCGCAATGCACACTGCCGCCGTGCCCGCGATGTTGCCCGGCAGAGGCAGCGCATGCGCGAGCGCCGCAGAGGCCAGGCCGCCCAGCACCAGCGCGCCTTCGCCGCCGATGACGATCAGCCCCGCGCGAGCAGGCAGTGCCACGCACAGGGCCGTGAGCATCAGCGGCGCGGCGCGCTGCAAGGTGTTCTGCCACGAGAACCAGTCGCCGAACGCGCCCTTGAACAGCGTCGCCCAGACCTCCACCGGATCGACCCCGGCAAAGGCCACCAGCACGCCGAACAACAGCAGCGCCGCCGCGATGGCGAACATCGGCAGGGCGAATTCCTTGAGCGCGTGGCGCATGGTGAGGATGAAGCCGGTATCAGGCCGAGCCGATCACGCCTTCGACCAAGTAGTTCATCTTCTCGAGCTCCAGGTCGGTCTGCTTCAGCACCTTGCCCGCCGGCACCACGACGGCGCCCTTGTTGTCCTTGATGCCGTCCTTGAAGATGTCGAAGGTGCCGGCAATCATCTTCGCCTTGATGTCGTCGGCCTGCTTCTTCGCGGCGTCGGGCACCATGGGGCCGTAGGCGGACATCTTCACGTAGCCTTCCTTCAGGCCGCCGCGCAAAAAGTTGGGATGCGGCTTGCCGGCTTGCGCGGCCTCGATGGCCGCCTTGTAGGCCGTGAGCCAGTTCCACTCGGCACCGGTGAGGTACGCATTGGGCGCGAGCTTGGCCTGGCTCGCGTGGTAGCCGCAAACCATCTTGCCGCGCTTGGCGGCCGTCTCGACCACCACCTTGGGGCCGTCGACGTGCATGGTGAACACATCGCAGCCCTGGTCGGCCAGGCTATTGGTGGCCTCAGCTTCCTTCACCGCCATCGACCAGTCGCCGGTGAAGATCACACTGCAGGTGATGCCGGGCTTGACCGAGCGCGCGCCGAGCGTAAAGGCGTTGATGTTGCGCAGCACCTGCGGAATGGGCTTGGCGGCAACGAAGGCGATCTTGTTGCTCTTGGTCATGTGCGCGGCGATCACGCCGTTCAGGAACTGGCACTCGTCGATGTAGCCGAAGAAGCTGCCCGCGTTCTTCGGGTGCTTGCCCTCTGTCCAGAGGCCACCGCAGTGCGAGAAGCGCACGTCGGGGTTCTTGGGCGCCACGGCGAGGATGTGCGGATCGAAGTAGCCGAACGACGTGGGAAACAGCAGCTTGGCGCCGTCTTGCGAGATCATGCCGGCCATGGTCTTCTGCACGGCGGCGGTCTCGGGCACGTTCTCTTCTTCGACCACCTTCACTCCAGGCAGCTTCTTGATCTCGGCCGCGGCCATGGCGTGCGCCTGGTTGTAGCCGTAGTCGTCGCGCGCGCCGACGTAGATCACGCCGACGGTCAGCGGCTTGGCCTGTGCGCCGGCAAGGGCGCTCCAGCTTCCAAGGGTGCCGGCGGCGCCGAGCGCGGCCAGGGATTTGAGGGACTCGCGGCGATTCAAGGGGCTGGTCATGGCGTTCTCCGGTCTTGGATACAAGGTAGGGTGCAAAAAATGTGCCTGCGTGTTCAGCCGATGAGGCTCACGTGCGCGGCGGCCACGCGCCAGCCATCGGCGGTGCGCAGCCAGGTCTGGCTCTGGCGGCCGGTCTGGCCGCTGCCTTCGCGGCGGAACTCGGCATTGGCGGTCGCAAGGTCGCGGCCGTAGGTGGTGATGACGGTGCGCAGCAGCTCGCGCGGCGGGCTCTGCACCGGCAGCGATGCGCGAAAGGCGCTGATGGCCGCATGGCCGTAGTGGTTCTCGGCGTAGCCGTAGCGCAGCGTGTGCGGGCTGTTCCAGAACAGCTCGTCGAGCACATCACGGCGGTTGGTGAGCAGTGCTTCTTCATACCGCGCGAACACTTCGGTCACTTCGGCAAGCACTTCGGGGATATTGATTTCCAGGGTCATCGGCGAACCTCGCGTTGAAAGATGTCGAGGCTGAGCTTCTTCATCGCGACAAAGCTCTCGGTGCTCAGCGTCTCGACCGTGCGCGGACGTGCATCGCCGTACCGCAGGATCTCGGCCACCTTGGTGGGCCGCTTGGTCAGGAGCAGCACCTCGTCGGCCAGGTACACAGCTTCTTCGAGGTCGTGCGACACCAGCAGCATGGTGGTGCCGGTCTGCATGAACACCTCTTGCAGCTTCTCGCGGATGAAGAGCGTCATCTCGAAGTCGAGCGCGGAAAACGGCTCGTCGAGAAACAGCACCTCGGGGTTGGGCGCAAGCGCCCGCATGATCGACGCGGTCTGCTGCTGCCCGCCGGAGAGTTCGTACGGAAAGCGCTTCAGGTCGAACTTGACGTCGAACGACGCCACCAGCTCTTCCATGCGCCGGTCGACCTCGGCCTTGCTGCGCCCCTCGAGCTTCAGCGGGTAGGCGATGTTGTCGATGGTGCGCATCCACGGGAACATCGCCTCGCGGTAGTTCTGGAACACGTAGCCGATCTTGGTGTCCTTGCGCTGCTTGCCGTCGAACAGGATTTCGCCCGCATCGATGGGAATGAGCCCCGCGATCATGTTGATGAGCGTGGACTTGCCGCAGCCGTTCGGGCCGAACACCGAGACAATCTTGTGCTTGGGTATGTCGAGGTCGAAGTTCTCGTACAGCGGCCAGCCCGCAAAGTACTTGGTCAGGCCGCGAATGGTGATGTGCGTGCCGGCCGGGCCGGGCTTGAACACGGGCTTGGGCACGTCGGCATACACCGGGCCGTTCACGACGATGTCTTGCGTGGCTTTCATCGGCCGCTCCAGTGCACGATGCGGCGCTCGGCCACAAGAAAAAGAATGTTGAGCGCATAGCCGAGCGCACCGGCGGCAAGAATGGCTGCGTACATGCTCTTCACGTTGAGCACCTGCTGCGCATCGATGATGCGGTGGCCAAGGCCGGTGTCGGAGCCGATGAACATCTCGGCCACGATGACGATCACCAGGGCCATCGACACCGCCGAGCGCAGGCCGACGAAGCTGGGCTGCAGGCTTTCCCACACCAGCACGTCCTTGAAGATCTGCCAGCGCGAGGCGCCCATGACGCGTGCCGCCATCACGCGCTGCTTGCGCGCATTGATGACGCCGTAGGCACTGTTGAACACCACGATCAGCAGCGCGCCGAACGCCGCGATGGCCACCTTGTTGACGTCGGATACACCGAAGATCAGCAGGAACAGCGGAATGAGCGCGGACGACGGCGTGGAGCGGAAGAAGTCGATCAGAAATTCAACGCTGCGGTAGGCCTTCTCATTGCTGCCGAGCAGCACGCCCAGCGGCACGCCGACCACCGCTGCAATCAGAAAGGCCTGCAGCGTGCGCCACACGGTCATCGCAAAGTCGGTGAGCAGGGGCCCGCCCGCAAGCCCGGTGATCAGTGCCGCAACGGTGTCGGCGGGCGTGGGCAGCAGGATCGGCTTGATGAAGCCGAGCCGCACCGCCAGGTCCCACACGATGAACAGCACCACGGGTCCGATGAAGGGCAGCAGCCGGTCGCGCAGCGGGGGCTTGGGCATTGCCGCCGCCGTTGCACCGGCGGCCGGCGGCGTCCACGGCGCGGCCGTGGTCGTGCTTGCGTCGGCCATGGTCAGGCCTTGTAGAGCAGGCCGTCCACCAGCACCTTCTTCTCGAAGATGCCCTTTTCGGTGAACAGGTCGTAGAACTTCTGGAAGTACGCCACGTCGCTCGGCTTGAACTCGTTGTAGAGCATGTACGACGCGAGAGGCACTTCGGCCGTGAGCTTGCCTTCGATGGCGGTGTAGCCCTTCATGTGCTGGCGGGCGTCGTCGGGCTTGGTGCGCACCAGCTCCACGCCGCGCGCATAGGCGGTGATGTACTTCTTGGCCACATCCGGGTTCTTTTTGATGAACTCGCTGGTAAGGCTGGCCGCGCCGCCGTGCCACGGCGCCATCGGATCGCCCAGGATGTACTTGGCGACCACGCCGGCCTCGATGACGCGCGTGGTGCCGTTCATGCGGCCCACGGTGCCGGTGGGCTCCAGCGTGTAGCAGGCGTCGACCTGCCCCGCGACGAGCGCGGCCACGTGCTGGCCGATGGGCAGCTCGCTCACCGTGGCGCCCTTGGCGCCGGCGCGTTCGAGCATGGTCTTGCACAGGGTCACGTTCTGGATGCCGGGGCCCGAAGCGATCTTCTTGCCGGCCAGTTCGGCCATGGTCTTGATCGGGCTGTCCTTGGCGACGATGAATTCGTCGAGCACGAACTTGGCGTTGCTCGGGTTGGTGCAGAAGATCTTGAAAAGCCCCGGCTGCGCGATCTCGCCGATGGCGAGGTTGGCCGAGCCCGTGCCGTTGGAGCTGCCGTCGCAGCGGCCCGCCAGCATGCCTTCCATGACCTGCTGCGCGCCCGCGAACTTGAGCGGCTCCACGTCCAGGCCCGCTTCCTTGAAGTAGCCGCGGTCCACCGCGGCAAAGAAGGGCAGGCCCGCAGCCACCGGCCAGAAGCCGATGCGGATCTTCGGGGCCGCTTGCGCGCGCACGATGGCCGGCGCTGCCAGCACGGCCAAGCCCGCTGCCCCGGCCTGCAGCACGTGGCGGCGCGACGCGGCGGCGGTCAATTTTTCAGGGATGCTCATGAAGACTCCTCGATCGGTCAGGTTGAAATGGCTTGGGAAGAAGAAACGGTGCGGCTCGCGATGTAGGCACGCCAGCCGCCGTGGTGGCTCACGTCTTCGGCGTCGGCCAGCGCATGGCCTTCGCAGATGAAGCCGTGCACCCAGCTGCCGTCGGCAAGCTCCACGCTGCCGAGCCCCAGCGGAGGCGGAATCAGTGCCAGGAAGCTGCCGACCTGCGCAACCGGAACCGACCACACCTCGAGTGCGATGGCGGCACCGCCGCCTGCGCTGCGCTGCAGCCCCGGCTTGGGCGGCACGGTGCCGGGCAATGCATGAAGCCGGTAGCGCGGCGCAGTGGTCGTGGCCCGCAGCAGCGTGGCGCCGCGCTCGGTGAGTTGGCTGTTGAGCGGCATGCCCGAAAGGTGCGCGCCGACGACGGCGATGGGCATGGTCTGCGCTTGCGAAACGCCCAGGCCCGGAATGGCGCGCGGCTCGGGCAGCGGCAAGCCGGTCGCGCCCTGCGGCAGCCCTGTGGCGTGGTGATAGCGCTGACCCAGATCGGCCAGCGCAAGGTCGCTGCCGCACGGCGCGATCAGCGTGATGCCGAATGGCAGGCCATCGGCGCGCAAGGAACTCGGCACCGAGATGGCGGCGTAGTCCAGCAGGTTGACGAAGTTGGTGTACGCGCCAAGGTTGCGGTTCAGCACGACCGGGTCGGCGCGCATCTGGTCGCGCGTGTAGTGCGTGGGCGCGGTCGGCACCAGCAGCACGTCGATGCCGCGCCACATCGGCTCGACCTGTTGTGCGAGCGCGCGCAGTCTTGTCTGCGCCTCGAACACGTCGGCGGCGCTGTAGCCGCGGCCGCTCTCGAGAATGCCACGCACCGGTTCGATGACCTGGGAGCCGTGCGCATCGAAGAACCCGCGCACCGCGGCATAGCGCTCGGCCACCAGTGCGCTTTCATAGAGCAGCGCGGCGGCCTCGGCCAGAGGGGCGAAGGAAATCGTCACGGGTGTGCCGCCGAGCGCCACGAGCCGCGCCTGTGCGTCGCGGAAGGCCGCTTCGGCCTCCACGTCACCGAAGAAGCTCAGCGTATCGGGCACGCCGAAGCGGAATGCCGACGGAAAGGGGTCGCTCCGCAAGGCAAGTTCGCGCGAATAGGGATCGCGCGCATCCGGGCCCGCGGCCGCAAGAAGCACGTCGACAGCCAGGCCAACTGTGCGCGCGAAGATCGACACGCAGTCCGCGCTCTGCGCAGCGGGCACCACGCCGAAGGCACTCAGCAGCCCGCGCGAGGGCTTGATGCCGACGATGTTGTTGAGCCCGGCAGGCACGCGGCCTGAGCCGGCGGTGTCGGTGCCGAGCGCGAAATCGACCTCGCCCGCGGCCACCACATAGGCCGAGCCCGAGCTGGAGCCGCCCGAGACATAACGCGCGTCGAAGGCATTGGGCACTTCGCCATAAGGAGAGCGCGTGCCGTTCAGGCCGCAGGCGAACTGGTCGAGATTGGTCTTGCCGAGCAGCGATGCACCGGCATCGAGCAGTTTCTGCACCACGGCCGCGTGCGCGGTGGGCTTGCGGTCGAAGGCCGGACAGGCGGCCGTGGTGGGCACGCCGGCCACGTCGATGTTGTCCTTGACTGCGAAGCGCAGGCCGGCGAGCGGGCTGTTACCGGGGGCCGCGCCGGGTACGGGCCGAGGGAAGCGCGCGATCCACGCCGCTGCGGCCGATCCGTTTTCTTCATGCACCATTTCAAAGCATCCAAACTTGTGTACAAGATGAGATGCAAGCGGCGTGCCAGGCGATCGGAGGTGGCCATTCAGAGAAGTGTTTTATTGGGGGTTTTGCTCCCTCTCCCTCTGGGAGAGGGTTGGGGTGAGGGCTCTGTGCGGCCGATGAAGCGCGGCTCTTATATGAAGGCAGCTGCCCTCACCCCCGCCCTCTCCCAGAGGGAGAGGGAGTAATACACGCCAGCCCCGCCCTTTGCCAGGGACAGGGCGATACCTCAGCTGCGCTTGGCTTCCCTGTAAAGCTTTTCCACCTTCGGCAGGTTGGCTTCGAGCTTCTGGATCCGGTCCGGCCCGCTCGGGTGGGTGGAAAGAAAACTCAGCCCACCCTGGTTTTTCGACGCCGTGGCCATCTTCTTCCAGAGCGACACCGAGGCCTGCGGGTCGTAGCCGGCACGCGCTGCCAGTTCCAGGCCCACGAGATCGGCCTCGGTCTCATCGCTGCGGCTGAACTTGAGGGTGATCAGCTGCGTGCCGGCGCGGGCCGCCAGGTCGCCCATCTGGCCCAGGCCCAGCAGCTGCGCGCCGATGGAGAGCGCAGCGCCGGTGCCGGCGCTCTTGGCCATGCGCGCGCGCGCATGCTCGCGCAGCGCATGGGCCATTTCGTGGCCCATCACCATTGCAACCTCGTCGTCATTGAGCTTGAGCTGCTCGAGGATGCCGGTGAAGAAGGCGATCTTGCCGCCGGGCATGCAGAAGGCATTGATCTGCTTGCTGCCGATGAGGTTGACCTCCCACTTCCAATCGCGCGCTCGCGTGTTCCAGGGCGTGGCAAAGGGAATCAGGCGGTTGGCAATGGTGCGCAGCCTTTGCAGCTGGGCGTTGCCGTCGCTCGCCAGCGCACCCTTGGCGCGCGCCTGCGCGAGCAGTTGCCCGTACTGCTGAACGCCGGCGGCCTCGATCCGGTCGGCCGGCACCAGGTTGCGCGCCACCGATGCATTGCCCACGTTGACCTGCGCCAGCGCCGGCCCGCCAAACGCCGCACCCGCCGCGGCAAGCAGGAAGGCCCGCCGCGGCTGCCAGGCCGAAGAACGGGAGACTGAAGAAGCCGCGGAAGGAAGAAGGAGCTCGCATCGTGTGCACATGCGCGGATCATAGGAACAATTGCCGACAAAAAGACGGCTCGGCGCATGTCGCGCCCTCATGGACAATCCGGGGTTCATGTCTGCCCAGCCCGCCGAAACCTCCACCGCCTCTTCCCTGCCCTGGCGCGACGCGCTGAAGGTCTATCTCGAGCCTGCCACCCTGCGCATGCTGGCGCTCGGCTTTTCGGCCGGCCTGCCGCTGCTGCTGGTGCTGGGCACGCTGAGCTTCCGGCTGCGCGAGGCCGGCATCGACCGCACCACCATCGGCTACCTGAGCTGGGTGGGCCTGGCCTACGGCTTCAAATGGGTCTGGGCGCCGCTGGTCGACCGGCTGCCGCTACCGCCCCTGACCACGCTGCTCGGCCGCCGGCGCGGCTGGCTGCTGCTGGCGCAGGGGCTGGTGATCGCGGGGCTGGTCGGCATGGCACTGAACGACCCGCGCCAGGGGCTCCAGCCGCTGATCTGGTGTGCGCTGCTGGTGGCCTTCGGCTCGGCCACGCAAGACATCTCGCTCGACGCCTTCCGCATCGAATCGGCCGAAACCCGCAAGCAGGCCGCGCTCGCGGCCGCCTATCAAACGGGCTACCGCCTTGCAATGATCTGGGCCGGCGCCGGCGTGCTGTGGGTCGCGGCCTGGGCCGAAGTCGCACCGGTGGCCGGCGTCACGGGTGCGGCGGCGTACCAGAACGGCGCCTGGAAAACCGCCTACCTGGTCATGGCCGCGTCGATGGCGGTGGGCGTGCTCACGGTGCTGCTCTCGCCCGAGCCCGCGCGGCGCGTGCTGCCCAAGGCCAAGAACGCGGCCGAGTGGCTGCAGGGCGTGCTCATCGAGCCCTTCGCCGACTTCATCCGCCGCTACAAGTGGCAAGCCGCGCTGATCCTCGCGCTGATTGCCATCTACCGCATCAGCGACGTGGTGATGGGCATCATGGCCAACCCGTTCTACGTGGACATGGGCTTTACCAAGGACGAAGTAGCCACGGTCAGCAAGATCTACGGCGTGGTCATGACGCTGGCCGGTGCCTTTGTCGGCGGCGTGCTGTCGATGCGACTGGGCGTGATGCGCGTGCTGATGTTGGGTGCGGTGCTCAGCGCCGCGAGCAACCTGCTCTTTGCCTGGCTGGCCTCGCGCGGGCACGACCTCACGGCGCTGATTGCGGTGGTGTCGGCCGACAACCTGGCGGGCGGCATCGCCTCGGCGGCCTTCATCGCCTATCTCTCGAGCCTGACGAACATCAGCTACTCCGCCACCCAATACGCCCTGTTCAGCTCGCTGATGCTGCTGCTGCCGAAGTTCATTGCCGGCTACTCGGGCGTTTTTGTGGATGCCTACGGCTACGCCCCGTTCTTTACCGCCACCGCCCTGCTGGGGGTGCCGGTGCTGCTGCTGGTGGCGCTGGCCGCCCGCATCACCACGACCACAGCCCCCGCCGAGCGTCAATAGAGCACGGGCCTTATAGGAAAACAGCTGACGCTGGAGCCCCCGTACAACTGGTAGGCTGCGACTTTCCGGTTACCTTTCGCATCGCTTTCAAAGCGTTTACTTTCGCCCGAACCCTCAAGCAACGTGCCGCCCCGCATTTCTCCCCTTCAGATCAGCGCCTTCACGGCCACTTCGGCCGTCGGTGTCGGCAAGGAGCCGCTCGCCGAGGCGCTCGCGCATTCGCGCAGCGGCTTGCGCGCCAACGATTTCGGCGATGCGCCGCTGCCCACCTGGATCGGCCGGGTCGACGGGCTCGAAGACATTCGCCTGCCCGAAGACCTCGCCCCCTGGGACTGCCGCAACAACCGGCTCGCCTGGCTCGGCCTGCACGCTGACGGGTTCCCCGAAGCCGTGGCGGCCGCGCGGGCCAAGTACGGGCCCTCGCGCATTGCGCTGATCCTGGGCACCTCGACGTCCAGCATCGGCGAAACCGAACTGGCCTACACCCAGCTCGACGCCGACGGGCTCTTTCCCCAGAACCAGCGCCGCCCTGCGGTGCACACGCCGCATTCGCTGGCCATGTTCGTGCAGCAGGTGCTCGGGCTCACCGGCCCCAGCGAGACGATTTCCACCGCCTGCTCGTCCAGCGCGAAGGTGTTTGCCTCGGCCGAGCGGCTGATCCGCCTCGGGCTGGCCGACGCCGCCGTGGTGGGCGGGGTCGACACGCTGTGCGGCAGCGTGCTGTTCGGCTTCAATTCGCTCGAACTGGTGTCGAGCGAACCGTGCCGGCCTTTCGACGCCGGCCGCAAGGGCATCAGCCTGGGCGAGGCAGCCGGCTTTGCGCTGGTGGAACGCGTGCAGGACGACGCAGGCGCGCCGCTGCGCCTGCTCGGCTACGGCGAAGCCAGCGATGCGCACCACATGTCGACGCCGCACCCGGAAGGCCTGGGCGCCGAACGCGCGCTTGACGAGGCGCTGGCGCGCGCGGGCCTGGCACCCGACGCCATCGACTACATCAACATGCACGGCACGGCGAGCCAGAAGAACGACGAAGTCGAAGGCGCGCTGGTGGCGCGCCGCTTTCCGGCCACCACGCATGCCAGTTCGACCAAGGGCTTCATGGGCCACACGCTGGGCGCGGCGGGCATCGTCGAATCAGTGATCAGCCTGCTGGCCATCGAACGCGGGCTGATGCCCGGCACCGTGAACACGAACGAACTCGATACCGGCTTCGGGCCGCAGATCAAGCTGGAGCCCGCGCACGGCGAGGTTCGCTACGCGCTGACCAACTCCTTCGGTTTCGGCGGCAACAATTGCTCGCTGGTGTTCGGCAAGGCTGTTCAATGACAGCCGCGAACCAGGCTCCGAAGCCGCCCACCCTCTACATCGAAGGCCCCGCCTTCTGGACGCCCACGCTGCCAGGCTGGGAGGCCGCCCGCGCTGCCTTCCGCGGCGAAGGCACGCTCACCGACCCGCCCGCCAAGCGCCCCTCGCCGCAGGTGCTGGCGCCCGCCGAGCGCCGCCGCGCGCCGGACACCGTCGCCCTCGCGCTCGAGGTGGCCGCCGCATCGATGGCGGGCGCGGGCCGCAATGCGGCCGACGTGCCCTGCGTGTTCGTCTCGGCGCACGGCGATCTTTCGATCAACGACTACATGTGCAGCACGCTCGCGACCGACCCCACGGTGCTGTCGCCCACGCGCTTTCACAACTCGGTGCACAACGCGGCCGTGGGCTACTGGACCATCGGCACCGGCTGCATGGCGGCCAGCAACTCGGTGTCGGCCTACGAGAACAGCTTTGCCGCCGGCCTGCTCGAAGCGGCGGTGCAGTGCGCGGCCGACCACTCGCCGGTGCTGCTGGTGGGCTACGACACGCCCACCGTGGGCGCGCTGACGTCGGTGACCGACAGCCAGGGCCTGCTGGCCGTGGCGCTGGTGATTGCGCCCGAGCGCACCGAGCGCACCGTGGCATCTTTCGACTGGTCGACGCAGAGCGGCGACGGCAGCGCGCCGGCGCCTATTTCCGACGCCGCAAAGACGCTGGCGCACATCAACCCGATGGCGCATGCGCTCGGCCTGTTCGAATCGCTGGCGCGCGTGGCGGACGACGACCCGCCCGGGCCGCTGGACCTGCCGCTTTCTTCCACCCTGGCGCTGCGGTTGCAACTGCAGCGGGTCCGGGACTGAAGTTCCATGACCGGCACTGCGCATACATGTGACGCAGTGATCATGGGCGGCGGGCTCGCGGGCCTCACTCTGGCGCTGCAGCTCAAGCAGCGCTTTGACGACATCGACGTGCTGGTGCTGGAGCGGCGCAAGCACCCGGTGCCGCACGCGGCCCACAAGGTGGGCGAGTCGTCGGTGGAAATCGGCGCGCACTACTTCGACACGGTGCTCGGCCTCAAGCCGCACATGGACAGCGCGCAACTGCGCAAGTTCGGCTTTCGCTTTTTCTTCAGCGAGGGCCGGCGCGACATCGACCAGGTCACCGAGATCGGCGCGAGCCGCTACCTGGCGGTGCCCAGCTACCAGATCGACCGCGGCATCTTCGAGAACTATCTCGCCCAGGAGGCCGTTCGGCGCGGCGTGCGCTTCGACGATGCCTCGCTGGTGCGCCGCGTCGAGCTGGCTTCGGACGCCAAGGCGCCGCATCGCATCGAATGGACGCGCGGCGACCAGACGCGCAGCGCCGAGGCGCGCTGGATCATCGATGCCTGCGGGCGGGCCGGGCTGCTCAAGCGCAAGCTGGGGTTGGCCGAGCCCAACGCGCATGACGTCAACGCGGTGTGGTTTCGCATCGGAGAGCGCATTGCCATCGACGACTGGAGCGACAACGCCGACTGGCAGGCGCGCTGCGATCCCCGCGCGCGCTGGCTTTCGACCAATCACCTGTGCGGCGCCGGGTACTGGGCCTGGCTGATTCCGCTGGCTTCGGGTTCGCATTCGGTGGGCATCGTGGCGGACCCCAAGCTGCATCCGCTGGACACCATCGACACCTTCGAGAAGGCGATGCAGTGGTTTGCCGCCTACCAGCCGCGGCTGTATGAAGCGCTCGACGGCAAGCGGCACCTGCTGCAGGACTTTGCCTTTCTCAAGCACTTCTCGCACGGCTGCAAGCAGGTGTTCTCGGGCCAGCGGTGGGCGCTGACGGGTGAGGCGGGGCTGTTTCTCGATCCGTTCTATTCGCCGGGCAGCGACTTCATCGCGATGAGCAACACCTACATCACCGACCTGGTGGCGCACGACCGCGCGGGCCGTTCGGTGGAGGCGCGCGCGCAGCTGTACGACCAGATCTACCACTCGTTCTACGAGAGCACGCTGGCGCTCTACCAGGACCAGTACCCGCTGTTCGGCGACCCCGAGGTGCTGCCGGTGAAGGTGATCTGGGACTACGCCTACTACTGGGGCGTGCTGTCGCAGATCTTCTTCCAGCAGCGGCTCACCGACCTGATGCTGCTCGGCAGCCTGAAGGAAGAACTGCAGCACTGCCAGCGCCTGAACCTGGCGGTCCAGCAGCTGCTGCGCGCATGGTCCGCGGCAAGCGCCAGGCGCAACGCCCCGGTGCTGCTCGACCAGGCCGCAATGCCGTGGTTCGCCGAACTCAACCGGAGCCTGAAGGACCCGCGGCTGGACGATGCCGGGTTCAAGGCGCGCATCCGGGCCTCCACGGCGCAGCTGCGGCAGCTCGCACGCGAAATTCTCGAGCGGGCGCGGGCCGACAATACGGACCTGGGCGATTGCCCCCTGCCCTCTCTACTCGAAGAAAACATGTCGTCGCCGCCCGCACGCGCGGAAAGCGGCGCTATGCTTTTCGCAGCGCTTCCGGTTGACCATCGGGAGCCGCGTTTACCCAACTTTACGGAGCGTTCAAGCCCCGTTGCCCCCCGTGCACGACCATGAAGCGCATGAGCACCCCCCAACTCCTGATGATCGAAGACGACGCCCGCCTGGCGCAGATGGTGGGCGAATACCTGACGCAGTCGGGTTTTCTCTTCACCCATGCCGGCGATGGCGCCAGCGGCCTCGAGCAGCTGCAGCAGCACGCGCCCGACCTGGTGATCCTCGACCTGATGCTGCCCGACACCGACGGCCTTGAAATCTGCCGCCGCATCCGCTCGCTGCCCGCTCCGGCTTCGAAGGTGTCGGTGCTCATGCTCACCGCCAAGGGCGACCCCATGGACCGCATCATCGGCTTGGAGATCGGCGCCGACGACTACCTGCCCAAGCCTTTCGAGCCACGCGAGCTGCTGGCGCGCATCCGCGCGGTGCTGCGCCGCCGCAGCGAGAACAACGCCGACACCGAAGCCAGCACGGTGATGCGCTTCGGCACGCTCGAGATCGATCGCAATGCGCGCACCGTGTCCGTGGGCGGCGCGGTGGCCGACCTCACCTCCTACCAGTTCGACCTGCTGGTGGCCATGGCCGAGCGCGCGGGCCGCGTGCTCACGCGCGACCAGATCATGGAAGCCGTGCGCGGCCGAGAGCTCGAGGCCTTCGATCGCTCGATCGACGTGCACATGGGCCGCATCCGCGCGGCCATCGAGGTCGACGCCAAGAACCCGAAGCGCATTCTTACCGTGCGCGGCGTGGGCTACGTGTTCGCCAAGCAGCAGGACTGACCGGCCGATGCTGCGCAGCCTGTACTCCCGGCACCTCTACGTCCGCATCTGGCTCGCGGTGGTGGGCGGCGTCGTCATCCTCACGCTGATGGCCAACTGGATCGTGCGCGAAGCCGCGGAGGCCGAGCGCGAGCGCCTCGCCCCGGTGCCGCGCAACGTGGTGGTGCTCGATGCGCAAGACCGCACCATCGGCAGCGGCAAGGCGCTGCGCGTGCCGGGCCAGGGGCTGGAGTTCGATGTGACGCTGAGCGACGGCAAGGCCATCACGCTGCGCGTGGCGCCGCGCGACCGGCCCACCGGCACCGGCGGGTTCGCGCCCTGGCGCACGCCTTTCGGGCTGGGCTGGATGATTGCGCTCGTGGGCATTGCCGTGGCGCTGGGCGTGTACCCCATCGTGCGGCGCCTTACCCAGCGGCTGGAGACGCTGCAGCGCGGTGTGCAGCGCTGGGGCGAAGGCGACCTTTCGGTGCGCGTGATCGAAGAAGGGCAGGACGAAGTGGCTGATCTCTCCAAACGTTTCAACGCATCGGCCGAACGCATTGAAAAACTGGTGCGCTCGCACAAATCGCTGCTGGCCAATGCATCGCACGAGCTGCGCTCGCCGCTCACCCGCATCCGCATGGGGCTGGAACTGATGGGCGACCGCCCGAGCCCCGCGGCGCGCGACGAAATCTCGCGCAACATCGGCGAGCTCGACCAGCTCATCGACGAGATCCTGCTGGCCAGCCGGCTCGATGCGAGCGAGGCCGACATGGGCACCATCGAGGCGGTCGACCTGACCGGGCTCGCGGCCGAGGAGTGCTCGCAGGTGAATGCCGAACTCGACCTGGTCGAAGGCACCGACAACGCCAGGCTCACCGTGCCCGGCGTGTCGCGCCTGCTGCGCCGCGCGATCCGCAACCTGCTCGAGAACGCGCGCCGCTATGGCAACGGCGACATCAGGGTGGAGCTCGGCAGCGCCAACGGCTTTGCGACGGTGCGCGTTACCGACCGCGGCCCCGGCGTGCCGCCAGCCCTGCGCGAACGCATCTTCGAGCCCTTTTACCGGCTGCCCGGCGCCAGCGAGCGCAACGGCGGCGTCGGCCTGGGGCTGGCGCTGGTGAAGTCGATTGCCGAGCGGCATGGCGGCAGCGTGCGCTGCGAAGAGGGTCCCGAAGGCGGCGCGAGCTTCGTGATCCGCCTGCCGGCGGGCGCACCCGCGCATTGAATCCGCCTCCCGGCGGCGGGCCGGGGCCAGTCAGGTCGGGGCCACCCGGCCCCACCTAAAATCCCGCCCCTATGCAGAGATCGCACATCGTCAGGCCCGCGGCCGCGTTCTGGGGGCTGGTGGTGTTCCTGCCCGTCGGCGTCACCTACCTTTCGGCCTTGCTGCTGCTCGCCACCATGCTGGTGGCCGGCAGCTACCGCGAGCGCTATGAGCGGCTGCGCGCCAACCCGCTGTGGTGGCCGCTGGTGGCGTACCTGGGGTGGACTTTCATCGTGCTGGCCATCGGGCCGCACTACCCCGAGACCGGCTCCAACCTGTTCCACGGCCTGCGCATCGGTATCACGATATTGATGGCGATGGCGCTCACGCGCGAAGAAGCGATCTGGGCGCTGCGCGGCTTCCTGCTGATCGCGGCGCTGAACATCGTGCTGATCGTCGCGTTCTACGCCACAGGCTTTCCTATCTGGTCGCCGCTGCGCGCGGTGGTCATGGAGGTGGGCAACAAGTCGATCAGCAACGCGCTGCTTTTCAGCGTGGTGGCCTCCACCGCTGCGGTGTGGGGCATTGCGCAGATTGCCGCGCACAGGCCGCTGCGTGCCGTTCCCGCCTTTGTGCTGGTGCTCGGCCTGGGCCTGGTGGTGGCGCTGCCGCTCACCTCGCGCACCTCGGTGCTCGCGCTGATGCTGGTGGTTCCGGTGGTGTGCATCCATCAATGGCGCAGCCACCTGAAGATGCTGGTGAGTTCGCTGGTGCTGGGCGCCGTGGTGCTGGCCGCCGCGCTCTACCAGTTGCCGCAGCTGCAGCACAAGGTCGAGACCGGCATCGAGGAAATCGAAAAGGCGCAGGCCGGCGCGGTCTTCAAGGGCAGCTGGGTCATCCGCTACTACATGTACCGCGACACCGGCCTCATGATTGCCGACCGGCCGCTCACCGGATGGGGCATCGGCGGCTGGACCAGCCAGTGGCACAAGCGCGGACCGGCGATGTTTGCGGATTCGAACATGCCGCACAACGACTTCCTGTGGGTCGGCGCGCAGGGCGGCCTGCCGGCCTTGCTGAGCCTGCTGGTGATCATGGTCGGCGCTGTCTGGCAGGCATGGAAACGGCCCGACATTGCGGGCCGCTACGCGTTGGCGGCCACGCTGATTGCGCTGATCGCGTCCAGCGTGAACTCCGCCGTGCGCGACGCGCAGATCGGCCTGGCGCTGCTGTGGATTGCAATGGTGTACCTGCGGCTTGCGCAGGAACCCCGAAGCGTCCAGCCCTGGAACGACTTGTTGCCGGGAAGCCGCATGGCAGCGGTGCCCGAGGCTCCCGCTTCCAGCTAGTTCGCTATCGGATAGCTACCCGGTAGCGGCCGGCCCCGCTCAGTGCCGCGACGACACCGTCTCGCCCGCCTTCAGGCGGTAGACGGTGCCGCAGTACGGGCACTTGGCCTCGCCGGTGCGCGCCACGTCGAGGTACACCTTGGGATGGGTGTTCCAGAGCTTCATGTCGGCCTTGGGGCTGGGGCAGAACACGCCGCCCTGGTGGTTGAGCTCCTTGGCCAGGAGTTCGACGACTGCGTTGGTAGACATGTTTCTCAGACCTTCGTGAGCCAGTGGGCGTACTTGGGGTTCTTGCCGTTCACGATGTCGAAGAAGGCAGCCTGGATTTTTTCGGTGATCGGGCCGCGCGAGCCGCCGTCGCCGCGGTTGCCGATTTCCACGCGGTCGAGTTCGCGGATGGGCGTCACTTCGGCCGCGGTGCCGGTGAAGAAGGCTTCGTCGGCAATGTAGACCTCGTCGCGCGTGATGCGCTTTTGCACCAGTTCGAGCCCCAGGTCCTTGCACACGTGCAGGATGGTGTTGCGGGTGATGCCGTTCAGCGCACCGGCCGAGAGATCGGGCGTATAGACCACGCCGCCCTTCACCACGAAGATGTTCTCGCCCGCGCCTTCGGAGACAAAGCCGCTCGCGTCGAGCAGCAGCGCCTCGTCGTAGCCGTCGTCCAGCGCTTCCATGTTGGCGAGGATGGAGTTGGTGTAGTTGCTCACCGTCTTGGCCTGCGTCATCGTGATGTTGACGTGGTGGCGGGTGTAGCTCGAGGTCTTCACGCGAATGCCGCGCTTCATGCCCTCTTCGCCCAGGTAGGCGCCCCAGGACCAGGCCGCGACCATGGCGTGCACCTTGTTGCCCTTGGGGCTGACGCCGAGCTTTTCGGAGCCGATCCAGATCAGCGGGCGCAGGTAGCAGCTTTCGAGCTTGTTCTCGCGCACGACCTGCTTCTGGGCCTCATTGAGCTGCTCTTGCGAGAAGGGGATCTTCATGCGCAGGATCTTGGCGCTGTTGAACAGGCGCTCAGTGTGCTCGGCCAGGCGGAAGATGGCGGTGCCTTCGGCCGTCTTGTAGGCGCGCACGCCCTCGAAGGCGCCGCAGCCGTAGTGCAGCGTGTGGCTCAGCACGTGGATCTTGGCGTCGCGCCAGTCCACGAGTTCGCCGTCCATCCAGATCTTGCCGTCACGGTCGTCCAGCGAGGGGGGGATCGAGCTCATTTCCTGATTCCTTTGGGGGGCAGCTGTGTGGGGAGCGACCCGGGAGTCGCAAAAGCTTTCGATTTTACGGCGCCCGGCGGAACGGGGTGCCCGACAATGGCGGGTTGTCCAAACCAGTGGAAAAAGGGTTTCCGTGTCCGTATTCAAGAACGTCATCGTCTATCGCATCGAACCTGCCTGGTCCCAAACACTGACCGAGATCGAAGAAGGCCTCGGCAAGCAGCGCTTCGAACCCTGCGGCCCTTCGCAGGAAAAATCCGCCGGCTGGGTGGAGCCCCGCGGCGAGGCCAACGGCCCGCTGGTCGAATCCATCGGCGGCCAGTGGCTGGTCGAGTACATGATCGAGAGCAAGCAGGTGCCCGGCTCCGTGGTGCGCCGCAAGCTCGACGAGCGCTGCGCGCAGATCGAGGCCACCACCGGCCGCAAGCCCGGCAAGAAGGAAAAGAAAGAGCTCAAGGAAGACATCACCCTCGAGCTGCTGCCCATGGCCTTCACCCGCAGCGCCCGCGTGGCCGTGTGGATCGACCAGGCCGAGCGCCGCCTCGTGATCAACAGCGCCAATGCCGCCCGCGCCGACGAAGTGGTGACCAGCCTCGTGAAGTCGCTCGACGGCTTTGCCGTGGCCCTTATCAACACGCAGATCGAGCCCGCCGCCGCCATGGCCAACTGGCTGCTCACGCAGGAGCCGCCGGCCGGCTTCACCATCGACCGCGAGTGCGAGCTCAAGGCTTCGGACGATTCCAAGGCCGTGGTGCGCTACGCCAAGCATCCGCTCGACATCGAGGAAGTGCAAAAGCACATCACCGACGGCAAGCGCCCCACGCGCCTGGCGCTCACCTGGGACGACCGCGTGTCCTTCGAGCTGACGCACGGCATGCTGATCCGCAAGATCGTGTTCCTCGAAGGCACAGGCGACGGTGCCTCGGGCGGCAAGAAGGAAGACAACTTCGATGCCGACGTGGCCATTGCGACCGGCGAGCTCGGCCAGCTGGTGCCGGCGCTGCTCGACGCTCTGGGCGGCGAAGCGGCCTTCAGCGGCGCGCCGACCGATGCAGCCCCCAAGGCTGCTGCGGAGGCGCCCACGACCACCACCCCGGCGGACGCCGAGGTTGAGGAAGACGCGCCCTTCTGACCCGATGGCGCCGCGCGGCGGCTCAGCCCGCCGTGTTTTCTTCGGAAGGCGGGGCCGCGTCGGGCTCCGCTTCAGGGCGTGTCAGCGTCCAGCTTTGCAGCTTGCCGCCGTTGAACACGGCGTCGACGTACGAGCCGCCGGTATCGGTCCACCGATAAAGCTCGGGCTGCTCGTCCTGCGGCGAGCGCAGTTCGCCAAGCGCGCGCGTCATCGCAATCACGTGCATCAGCGTCACGCCCTTCTTGAGCTTGGCGTTGAGCATCACCGAGCTTGCGACATAGCCTACCGGGCGATCGGCCGCGCGCTTGAGCACCTGCATGGCGCGGGTGAAGTGCATCAGCAGGAACATCACGATCACGCCGCCCGCCAGGGCGACGCCGCCCCATCCGCCGCTGCGCCAAGCCAGCCCTAGAAGGACGATGGCGCCCACGGGCACCAGCAATTTCTGGAAATTCATGGCGCGCATTGTCGCCGCGCGGCGGCCTGAGCCCCGCGGGCGTCATTCGAAAGTACGCATATGAATCGGGGGCGATTTTTCGCCGCACTGGCAAGGCCGGCGGCAGTAGCGGCCGTGGCTACCGCCGGGCGCGCGGCGCGGTACTCGCCCTGAAAAGCACATGGCGCGGGGGCTCCGGGCGGCACATTTCATCTCACGGGCATCAGCCCGGGCCACTGAAAAGCGTATGAGCATTCCCCGATCCGTCACATTCGTTCGTCTCAGCCTTTGCGCCGCACTCACGGCCACCGCCCTCAGCGGTTGCTACGTGGTGCCGCTCGGACAACCCGCTCCCGCGGCGCCGCCTTCGCAGGCCTATGCCGTCGCACCGGGCCCGGTGGCGCAAAGCTTCAGTGCGCGGTTGTATCCGTCGAACGCCGAAGCGGCGCGCTACGGAACCATTGCGGGCACGGTGACCAACGACATGAACGGACGCGGACGCTTCAATACGGTGATCGGCAATGAGCAGTTTCAGGGAGAGGCGACCCGGGTTGCGGGCTCGCGAGGTGCCGGCCTGGCGAATGCCAGCGGCAATCGCGGCGGCAACCTGAGTTGCCAGTACACGATGAACTCGGCCACGTTGGGCAGCGGCCAATGCGTGCTCAACGGCGGACCGGCGTTCACGATGCACATCGGGGGGTAGGGAGGGTGGCCCGGCGCGCCTGTGGTGCGCCGGGCATTTTTTTCCTCCGGTGATCAGTCGAGGCGGCGGACCACGTCCATCGCCTCTTCGATGCGTTCGACGGCGTGGATGGTCAGGCCCTCGATCTCCTTCGTGCCCTTGCGCGGCGCATTGGCCTTGGGCACCACGGCCACGCTGAAGCCCAGCTTGGCCGCTTCGCGCAGGCGCTCCTGCCCCCGCGGGGCGGGGCGCACTTCGCCCGCCAGCCCCACTTCGCCGAACGCGATGAAGCCCTTGGGCAGCGGCTTGCCGCGCAGGCTAGATGTAATGGCTAGCATCACGGCCAGGTCGGCCGCGGGTTCGCTGATGCGCACGCCACCCACCGCGTTGACGAACACGTCCTGGTCCATGCAGGCCACGCCCGCATGGCGATGCAGCACGGCCAGCAGCATCGCGAGCCGGTCGCGGTCCAGGCCTACCGAAAGGCGGCGCGGGCTTGGCCCGCCGTTATCGACCAGCGCCTGGATTTCCACCAGCATCGGCCGTGTGCCTTCGAGCGTGACCAGCACCACGCTGCCGGGCACCGGCTCGGCATGCTGGCTCAGGAAAATCGCGCTCGGGTTGGCCACGCCCTTCAGGCCGCGCTCGGTCATGGCGAACACGCCGATTTCGTTCACCGCGCCAAAGCGGTTCTTGATGGCCCGCACAAGGCGAAAGCTCGAATGCGTGTCGCCTTCGAAATACAGCACCGTGTCCACCATGTGCTCGAGCACGCGCGGACCTGCGAGCGCGCCCTCCTTCGTGACGTGGCCCACCAGCACCACCGCCGTGCCGCTGGTCTTGGCGAAGCGCGTGAGGTGGGCCGCGCATTCGCGCACCTGCGCCACCGAGCCAGGGGCGGAGGTGAGCTGGTCGGAGTACACCGTCTGGATCGAGTCGATCACCGCAATGGCGGGTCGCGTGGCGTCGAGCGTGGCAATGATCTTTTCGAGCTGGATCTCGGCCAGCACCTGCACCTGCGAATGATCGAGCCCGAGCCGCTTGGAGCGCAGCGCCACCTGCGCGCCGCTTTCCTCGCCGGTAACGTAGAGCGCGTTCTGCCCGGCGCGCTGCAGCGCATCGACGGCCTGCAGCAGCAGCGTCGATTTGCCGATGCCCGGGTCACCGCCGATGAGCGTGACACCGCCCGAGACGATGCCGCCGCCCAGCACGCGGTCAAGCTCGTCGAGCCCCGTGGGCGTGCGCGCAACGTCGGTTGCTTCTATTTCAGAGAGGGTTGCGAGTTCGGACACGCCCGCGAGCGCGGCGTATTGCGTGCCGAAGCGGTTGTTGGCCGGGCCGCTGTTGCTGCCCGCCACTTGCTCGATGAGTGTGTTCCAGGCGCCGCAGCTCGGGCATTTGCCGAGCCACTTGGGGCTGGTGCCGCCGCATTCACTGCAGACGAAGAGAGATTTTTCCTTGGCCATGCCGAAGTGTAGGGAGGCACGGCATGCGCAATGTCCGCCAGCCAGGGGAAATGTCATAAAAATGACTGCCTTGCGAAACCGGGAGAGGCCGCGATAGCATCTGCGAGCACCCGCCCCTTCGGCGCAATGCTCGATAACGCCGGTCCGCTTCGCGTTGCCGGGACTTTCGAAATGCGCTCGGAACAAGAGCGGGGCTTCGGTCCTTGGCGCATCCGCCCGGGCCCATTCAGGGAGTCTCAACGTCATGTCCGTCTTCAATCGCGGGCGCAAGCTCGCCGCGACGTCCAATGCCATGCCCACGTTTGCAGGCATGGATGCACTCGAGCCGATGCGGGTGGAGGGAGAAGAAGCCCTCAGCCGCCCCTACAGCTACACCATCACGCTGATCACGCCGGAGTCCGCGGACATCGATGCCCGCTCGGCAGCGAACGTCAAGCTCAAGCCACTGATCGGCGAGGAGTTCAGCGTTCACATCCTGCTCGACGGCCGCGTCGGCGGGGCTGGCCAGGAGCGCCACATCTCCGGCCTGGTGACACGCGCCCGATTTCTGCGCCTGGAGGGCAAGCGCGCCCTCTACGAAGTCGTCATCGAGCCCTGGCTGGGCTTGGCGCAGCGAACGCGGGACTTCAAGATCTTCCAGAACAACAGCGTGCTCGACACCGTCAACGAAGTGCTCGGCGCGTACGGCTTTCCGCTTTCGGTGCGGACCACGGGCAGCTATCCCGCGCGCGAATTCGTGGTCCAGTACGGCGAGACCGACTACGACTTCGTCAGCCGCCTGCTGCACGAGTGGGGGCTGTACTACTACTTCGAGCACGGCCAGGGCAGCCACACGATGGTGATCGTCGATGACATGCAGTCGCACCGGCCTTTTCCCGCGGGCGGCTACCAGCGGATTCCCTTCAGTGCCATGGAGGCATCGTCCAACGAGGAGCACTGCCACCGCTTCCGGCTGGCCGAAGGCCTGCAAAGCGGCAGGTGGGTCACGGGCGACTTCGACTTCACACGGCCGAAGGCGAACCTCATGCAGACCCGCGCCATGCCGCGGCGCACGCAGCACAGCACGCGGGAGGTGTTCGCGTGGCCCGGCAACTATGTCGTGGAATCCGAAGGCGAGCAGCTCGCGCGTGCACGAATGGAAGAAGCCGGCGCGCCTGGGCAGGTGGCCAGCGGCGCGGGCAACCTGCGGGGCGTTGCGACCGGCCATCGCTTCACGCTGGTCGATCATCCGCAGGACAGCGCGAACGCCGACTACCTCGTCACGGCGGCGCGCCTGTTCCTGCAGGAGGCGGGCGACACGACGGGGCAGGAGGAGTTCCAGTGCAACGTCGAGTTCGAAGTCATCCCCGCGAGCAACATCTTCCGCCCGAACCCCGACTCGGCCAAACCCCGGACGGCCGGGCCGCAGACGGCGGTGGTCACAGGCCCCGCGGGCCGTGAGATATGGACCGACCAGTACGGGCGCGTAAAGCTCAGCTTCCACTGGAACCGCTACTGCACCAAGGACGAAAACAGTTCGTGCTGGGTCCGGGTGTCCTCGCCATGGGCGGGCACCAACTTCGGCGGCATGCAGATTCCGCGCATCGGCCAGGAAGTGGTGGTCGACTTCGAATACGGCGACCCGGACCGGCCGATCATTACCGGCCGCGTGTACAACGCGGACAACATGCCTCCGTGGGAATTGCCGGGCAATGCCACGCAAAGCGGCCTGCTGTCCCGCAGTTCCGAAGGCGGCACCAGCGAGAACGCGAACGCCCTTCGCTTCGAGGACAAGAAAGGCGAAGAGCAGCTTTGGCTGCATGCGGAAAAAGACCAGCTGATCGAAGTCGAGAACGACGAAGTGCACACGGTGGGCCGCGACCGCACAAAGACCGTCGACCACGACGAAACCAACCACATCAAGAACAACCGCACGGAAACGGTCGACCGCGACGAGACGATCACGGTTCACGGCAAGCGCACGGAGACGGTGGACGGCAACGAGACGGTCACCGTCAAGTCGGACCGCAGCCACTCGATCATCGGCACCGAGGCCCTCACGGTCACGGGCGACCAGACCCACACCGCCAAGGCCAACCGCACCGCCAGCGTCACGGGCAACCAGAGCACGTCGGTCATGGGCACCGATTCGCTGACGGTGACGAAGGCCCGCACCGTCACGGCGCAAGACACCGACACATGGAGCGTAACGCTCGGGCAGACCACCACCATCGGGCAGGCCTACACGGTTTCCGCCAAGTCGCACAGCGGAACGTACAACGACGCGATGACGCTGAACGTGCCGGCGGGGCCGGCCTCGGCCACCTCGCAAGGCGACTTTTCCGTGACCAGCTCGGCTGCCAACATTTATGGAACGGCCGCGCTGAACGTGGGGCTGTTCGCGCAGGCCGGGGACTTTTCCGCCGTGGCGTCGGACAACGTCGGAGTAAGCGCCGAGGGCGGCACGCTGGACACTTTCTCCTCCGGCGCCATGACGCATGCGAGCCCGACCAGCGTGGTGCTCAACGTCGAAGGCACCACGGTGGAGGTCACGCCGGGTCGCATTGTGCTGCGCGCCGGCAGCGCGACCCTCATGCTCGACGACGCCGGCGTCACGGTCAACGGCACCAAGATCTTCCTGAACTGCTGAGGCCGCCGTGTCGACACGCAACCCCGTCGAGAAGCGAATGGCCCAGCTGCATGACCTGTGGTGGGAGTGCACCGATGACCCCGCCCTGCGCGCCATCGTGCTGCGCGTGCCGCCCGACTCGCAACGCATGCTGGAGGCCTTCTTCACGCTCCAGATGCTCGACAGCGAATACAGCACGCCCGATCTGTTTTTGCGGCTGGACACGGCCTTCGAGACCGGCTTTCGCTACAGCCGCGAGCTGCGGCAGCAGCTGGTCGACACCTACCGGCACAACCGCCCGCAACTCGTGAAACAGGGCGTCGCAGCAACCTGGGACGAAGAATCCAGGCCCGGCGGGGACAGCGCCGCCGGCTTCATGGAAGCCGGCCGTTCGCTCGCACGGCATCTGCGCTGCCAGCGCATGTCGGTCGTGCTGCAGCCCGGCAGCGTGAGCAGCGCCGAATGCTTCGAGCGCTGGTTCGATGCGGCGATGCAGACGCCCATGCCGCAGCAGGAGGCCGGCCTGCTGCGGCTGGTGCTGGTGGACGACAGCGACACGCGCGCATGGCAGCCGCTGGTGGAGCGGCATGCCGGCGCAATGCGAGTGGTCGATGCGCCGCTGGACATCCTCGACGCCGCGCGCGAGATCGCCGCCCAGAGCGGCGGCGGGGGCAGCGGCGTGGCTCTTTTTCGGCAGCTCTATGCCGACATGCTGTCGCTGCTGCGCCAGGGCGACGCGGCCGGGGTGGAAGCCGCAGGCGAGCGCGCCCTGCGGCTGGCCACCCGCAACGGCTGGGCCGACCAGCGTGCGGTGGTCGACATGATGGTGGGCGGCGCCCGGCTGCAGGCGCGCGACTTCGGCGCCTCGATCACGCGCTACCGACGGGCCCGCGATGCGGCGGCAGAGGCAGCGCAAGCCGGCAACCCGATGGGTGCCACGCTGTTCATGCAGGGCTGGATGGCCGAAGGCGGCGCCTGTGCGGCGGCGGGCGACATGAAGCAGGCCGCCCTTGCCTTCGAGGAAGCCGCCGAAGCGGCCCGCCGCGTGCCGCACAGCATGTTCGCCGTCGAAGGGCATCGCGCCGCTGCCCAGGCCTGGCGCAGCGCCGGCGAGCGCGACAAGGCATGGGCTGCGGCACTGGCCGGCGTCCGCGAGGCGCGCACCATGGCCGATGCCGACCGCCCCCAAAGCACCGTGCCGCAGCTGCTGCACGACATGCTCGTCATGCAGGACCCCAAGCGCTGCGAGCACATCGCGCGCTGCGCCACCGGCTACGAGCGCGATGCGCGCGCGGCCCTGGTCGAAGCGGACCTGGCGGGACATCGGCTGGGCGACCGGCCGCCGCGGCCTGCGATCGACGCCATCGAGGCGCGGCTCGCGCAGCGCTACGAGCAGGCGTTCCAGACCCAACTGCGCGAGCGCGAAAAGTGGGTGCGGAGCAGCGAGGACGTGTTCCGCACGGTCATCGCCCTGGGACGCCAATGGCTGGACCCTGCCTGGAGCGGACTGCCGCACGTGAGCCATCCGCTGGACCAGGGAATCGACGAATGGCGGGAGCCGCCCGAGTTCGCCCGCTTGCCAGATCCGCAGCCCTTCGTCCAGGCAGCCTGAGCCGCGCCGGCCCGCCACACGCCACACGCCATACGCCACACGCCACACGCCAGACAGAGAGAGAAGCACCTTGTTCTTCGCGGCCAAGCACTTCGACCCCCAGCTGGGTATCGACGCCCACACCTACCTGGCACCGCCCGGCGTGTGGCCCACGCTGCACATCGGCATCGTGATGGACCCGTTCGATTACCTGCCGACCATCCAGGTTTCGCCGGACAACCCGATCGTGAAAGGCATGGCCGCCGTGGACGGCGCCATGCAGGCCGGTCTGGACGCCATCGACCAGGGCACTGCGGCCCCCGCGGTCCCGCCGCCTCCGGGCGCACCGGCCGGCGGCGGCGAGATGCCCGCGAGCATTCCTTTGCCGCTCGGCGCCACCGTCGAGGTGGCGGGCGTGCGCCGCGCCAACGCCGGCACGGGTGGCGTGGACTTTCACATCCTCATCGGTGCGCCCATGCCGGTAATCAAGGCGCCCGGTGGCCCGCAGTTCGACGACGAGCTCTTCATGGGTAGCCGCACCGTGCTGACTGACGGCGAGCCTTTTTCGCGCATCAGCATGCCGGTGCTGGCCTGCAACATCGTGGGCATGGTGCCGCCGTTTCGCAAGAAAAAGGCGGTCAAGCCCCTGCGGCTGAGCCTGATGCTGCCGACCACCTTCAACATCGCCATTCCGCCGCAGGTTTTCGTGGGCGGGCCGCCCACCATTTCGTGGGGCGCAATGATCCAGCGCGGGCTCTTCAAGGCCCTGGGCCGCGCCTACACGCGCATTGCGCGGCGCGTGTTCAAGAACATGCCGCCGGGTTTTCTCAAGTGCCAGGTGCTGCGCGCCGAACCGGTGGACATCCGCGACGGCAGCGTCTCGGTGACGCACGAGGACTTTCACGTTCCGGGGCGGCTGCCGCTGAGCTGGACACGCGTCTACGCGTCGCGCGACCACGCCCTTCCCGGCCATTGCGGCCACGGCTGGCAAACCCCGGCGGATGTGCGCCTGGCGATCGAAGCCGACGGAATGATCAGCCTGCAGGGGCCGGAGGAATTCGCGCTGTTCCCTGCGTTGCCGCAGTCGGAGGGACAGCAGGTGCTCGACGTGGTCGACGGCGCGCGACTGATGCGCCAGGGCAGCGAACTGGTGGTGCGATTCAAGAGCGGCCTGCGCTATCACTTCGAGGATGCGCTGTCGACCAAGGGAGAGCTTCTCGCCGCGACCCTGCCGATCACGCGCATCGAGGATGCCTGCGGCAACCACTGGCGCTTCGCGCGCCAGGGCGGCGATCTGGTGCGTATCGCCGAGAGCGGCGTTGACGGCCTCCCGGGCCGCAGCATCGAGGTGCGATCGCGCGGGGGGTACATCGAGTCCATGGCGCTGCGCGACCCCGCCACTGGACAGGACCATCCGCTGGTGCGCTACCGCCACCTCGATGGAGACTTGCTGGCGGCCATCGATGCGCTGGGCGCGGCGCGCGAGTTTGCCTACCTGCAGCACCGCATGGCGCGCCACACGGATCGCACGGGCCTGTCGTTTCACTACGCGTACGACGAACAATGGCGGGTGGTGCACGCCTGGGGCGACGGCGGGCTGCACGACTACCGGTTCGCCTACAACGCCGTGCTGCGCCAGACCGAAGTCACCAACTCGCTGGGGCACCTTACGGTGGTCAAGTTCGACGAGGCCGGGCTGCCGCTGGCCGAGATCGACCCGCTCGACGGGGTGACCACCTTTGAATACGACGACGTGGGACGCACCGTGGCCGTGACCGCACCCGGAGGTTTGCGCACGGAGTTCACGTATGACGTGCGAGGCAATCTGCTGGGGGTGCAGCGGCCGGACGGGAGCACCGTAGTCAGCGAGTATGACGATGCAGACGAGCCGCGCGCCGTGATTGACCCGCTGGGCCATCGCTGGAAATACGACTATGACGCGCGCGGTCTGGCGCTTAGCGAAACCGATCCACTGGGCGCAGTGACCCGTTTCGAGCACGACCACCATGGCCAGCTGGTTCGCCGCACCAATGCGCGCGGCGCGATCACTCAACTGCGCTACGACAGACATGGCCAGTGGAACGAAGTGACCGATCCGCTGGGCCAAGTCAGCCGCTTCGAACATGACGCACTCGGGCGACTGGCCGTGCAGGTCGACGCGCTGGGACGGAAGACCCGCTATCACTACGACGCCAAGGGGCGGCTGCTGAGGGTCGAGCAGCCCGACGGCTCTTGCATTGGCTGCGCCTACGACGGTGAAGACCGGCTCGTTCACTACGTAGACGAGGCCGGCACCGCAACGCGCATGCAGTACATGGGCACCGGCCACATCGAAAGACGGATCCAGGCCGACGGGCATCTGGTGCAGTACCACTACGATACAGAGGAGCAACTCATAGGCCTGACCAATCAGCGCGGTGAACGCTACGAACTACGCCGTGACGCGCTGGGCCGCATCGTCGAGGAGGTCGACTACTGGGGGCAGTCGAACATCTATCAATACGATGCGGCCGGACGTCTTGCCGCCACCATCGACCCACTGGGCCAACGCATTGCCTTCGATACGGACAAGCTGGGCCGTATCACGCGCAGGACCCTTGCTGATGCGCTGCAACCGGGTCGGCAGGTACAGGAGCACTTCGCATACGACCGCCTCGGTCAGTTGGTAGAGATGCGCAACAACGCGGCCCACATCAAGCGCCGTTTCGATGCCATTGGGCGATTGCGTGAGGAGGTGCACAACGGATTCAAGGTAGTCAGCCACTACGACGAAACAGGCAATCGCATCTTGCGCGAGACCAGTGCCGGCAATCGCGTGGCCTGCTCCTTTGATCTGCGCGATCAGGTACTGCGCATCACCATCAACGACGAGACGCCCATCGTCTTCACCCGTGATGCATTGGGCCGGACGACAGACGAGCAGCTCAACCCGCGGATGCGACGCCAGTTCGACTACGACGCGCGCGACCTGCTCACCGCCCAGGCAGTGTTCGCGGATGCCCGGCCCGTGTTTGATACCCGCTATGACTACGACCGCGCCGGCAACCTCACGCGGCGCAGCGACAGCCAGCAAGGCATCGACGACTACCGCTATGACGTGCTGGGCCGGCTGTTGGAGCACACCAATCCGAAGGGTCGCGTCGAGCGCTTTCTCAGCGACCCCGCAGGCGATCGGCTTCAAACACGCGTCAAACAAGTGCAGATGAAGCGTGCAGTCGGCGGGCAAGATGCCGCTGAAGTCGTGTCATGGACGCGCGAGGGCGTCCATGACGGTGTGCACTATATTTTCGACCGGGCGGGAGATCTGATCCGCAAAAGCGCCCCCCACGATCCGCAACCCGCCGAAATGGAACTGACCTGGGACGCCAATCATCGGCTGGCGCGGAGCAGCAGGAACGGACACGCCACGACCTACGGCTACGACCCACTAGGAAGGCGCGTCTTCAAACGCAGCGCCACACACACTCACTGGTTCTTCTGGGATGGGACTACGTTGGCGAGTGAAGTGCAAGAGACGCATACAACCGACGAGGCGCCGGCAACAGGCAACGTGGTGCGCTTCAATGCCGCAAGCAGGCGCACCCTTCAACCCAGGGCCTTGCATCAAAAAGCAAGGGAGTATGTTCATTACCCTGGCACCTTCGTCCCACTTGCGCTTCTGGTGCCAGACGAAAAGTCGGTACAAGTCCTGAACTACCACGTCGATCCCAACGGATGCCCCACGCGCTTGACGGACCGCAACAACCAGACCGTCTGGTCCGCGAGCTATGCAGCTTGGGGAGCCGTCGATGCGCTGAAACACCTGCAGACCGAGAACCCCATCCGGTACCAGGGACAGTACCTGGACCCGGAGACGGGACTGCATTACAACACCTTCCGCTACTACGACCCCGACTTAGGATGCTTTGCAAGTCAGGACCCGATCGGCCTGGAGGGCGGCACCAATCTCTATCAGTATGGGTCCAATCCGAACGGCTGGATCGACCCACTGGGCTGGAGCTGTGGTCCCGCAACGAGACAGAACTCCGCTGGCCAGTGGATTGATGCACGGGGGCGGTTTGCTCGTGCACCCAATGTGGCGGGACTTCCCCGATTCAAGGGAAAAACCGTTGCGCAGGTTGTGCGAACTCTGACGAGCCAAGGCTATACGCGAACCAATCCGGCGAACCCGAAGAACCAAAGATGGAAGCACCCCGATGGATCTGAAGTGCAGATTCACGCCTATGGGAACAACACAACGGGCCCCTACAAGGCAGGCAACAATGCGCATGTCCACAAATCGCTGGGCCGCCATGGCAACGCGGGAACTGTCGAACTGGCCGACGATGGAAAGACACAGGTATCCACGCATTCGGGGCCAGCTCACATCGGAATCAGAAATCCCCAGGACTTCCCTGCTGTTTCCGGGCGAAACCATGGAGATTGATCAGGAATCATGGCTGCAGAGTTCTATATAAATTTCAAGGATTCATCATGGGTGGCCCAGCAAAAGGAGGCGTTGATCGAAAAAATCAAAGCCCTCCCGACCTATGTGCAAAACAATGAAGATGAATACTGGCTGCGGGGTCTGGAAGACGGGGTCTCGGAGGGCCGTTGGCAATTCGATGTGCGCATATTCATCAAAGAGAAATCACCGGCATTCCTGGAAATTTCGGCGCACCCTCCCAGCATCGAACACGATCTGAAGCTCCTGTTTTCCTGGCTCAGAAGCAGAACCCCGCTGTCGATTGATGACGAAGACGGGGAGCCCTCCGGCTGGTAGCTAGACAGCGTATCCGACCCGTGGAGCCGTGCCCTCTGCCGGGCATGGCAGCCACCCGATCCTGGCGCAGCCCGCGCTTCGCCCAAAACCTGAAAAGCGAGGGCCTCGAGCCCACCGTGCCGGAACAATCGGCGGGGCGATACACGCCTCGCGCACAACGATCGACTGAGCACCCGACGACGACCCGCAAGGGTTATCCCGCAGACGTGCTTTCTTGCCATTCATTTAACATGTTAACTAATTTCAAAGAGGCACGAGCTTTTGGCCAGCACCTTCACCCACCGCAACCTCCCGCGCCTGCTGCTGCAGGCCCGTGAAGCCGTCATGGCTCACACGCGGCCCAGCCTGCGCGAGCACGCGCTGTCCGACCAGCAGTGGCGCGTGCTGCGCGTGCTGGGCGAGCACGGGGCGGTGGAAACCGGCCGCGTGGCGCGCGAGGCGTTCATTCTTGGGCCCAGCCTCACCGGTGTGCTCGCGCGCATGGAGCGCGACAACCTGATCGCCCGAAGCCGCGATCCCGAAGACCAGCGCCGCACCGTCGTCGAAGCCACTGCGCATGGAATGAAGCTGGTGAAAAAGCTGTCCTCGAGCATCGAGGCGCACTACCAGTGGCTGGAGCAGTCGCTGGGCAAGACCAAGCTGACGCAGCTGTATGGGCTGCTCGACGAACTGATCGCGCTGGAGCAGCCCGAATGACCCCTTCTCCTTTCCTGCCCACCGGCACGGTGTACGGCACGCTGCTGAACTTTCGCGCGGAAGTGGAAGCGCTTGCGCCGCAGATGACGCAGCCGCCCTACAAGGCACCGCCGAAAGCGCCGGTGCTCTATGTGAAGACCGCCAACACCTGGAGTCCGCATGGCAGCGCGATCACCGTGCCTGCATCCGTGCCCGAAGTGGAGATCGGCGCGAGCATCGGCATGGTGATCGGCGCCGAGAGCGACATCGAAGGCTTTGTGCTGATGAACGATCTGTCGATCCCGCATGCGAGCTTCTTTCGCCCACCGGTGAAGTTCAAGTGCATCGACGGCTTCCTGGGCATCGGCCCGGCGCTGCGCGATGCGCAGGAAGTGGCCGACCCGGCAAACTTTCGCGTCGAGGTGCGCATCAACGGCATGCTCAAGCAATCGATCGATTTCTCGCAGCTCGTGCGGCCGGCGCAGCAACTGCTTGCCGATGTGGGCGAATTCATGACGCTCGCGCACGGCGATGTGCTGCTGCTGGGTTGCGACGCCGGCCGGCCGCTGGCGCGGGCGGGCGACCGCATCGAGATTTCCTCGCCCGGCTTCGAGACATTGATCAACACGCTGGTGCAGGAGACCACCGCATGAAGCACGCACGCGTCATCTTCGAAGGCCGCGAGCACACCGGTGTCGCCCACGAATTCGGCGGCCAGCCCGACGCGGCCGTGTGTCTGGACGACGGCCGCATCGTGCCGCAAGAGCAGCTCACCTGGCTGTCGCCGCTCGCACCCACGGCGCGCCCGCGCACCATCCTCGCGCTCGGCCTCAATTACGCCGACCATGCCAAGGAACTCGAGTTCAAGGCACCCGAAGAACCGCTGGTGTTCGTCAAGGGCCAGAGCACGCTCATCGGCCACCGGCAGCACACGCACCGCCCGAGCGGCGTGCAGTTCATGCACTACGAATGCGAGTTCGCCATCGTGGTCGGCAAGACCGCGAAGAACGTGAGGCGCGATGACGCCTACGACTTCATCGGCGGCTACACCGTGGCCAACGACTATGCGATTCGCGACTACCTCGAGAACTGGTACCGCCCCAACCTGCGCGTGAAGAACCGCGACACCTGCACGCCGCTCGGCCCCTGGTTCGTCGATGCGACCGATGTGCCCGACCCGATGTCGCTTGCCCTCAAGACGACGGTCAACGGCACGGTCGCGCAGCAGGGCAGCACGCGCGACATGATCTTTGATGCGCCGTTCCTCATCGAATATTTCAGCCGGTTCATGACGCTCTCGCCAGGTGACCTGATCCTCACCGGCACGCCGGACGGGGTGGTCGACTGCAAGCCGGGCGACGTGGTGGTGACCGAAATCGAGCGCATTGGCGCGCTGGTCAACACCATTTCCGGCGATACCTAGTGACCTAGCCACCTAACGCCGCACCCGCCGCGCCGCCTGCTTCGCCCCAAATACCAACTACAGAAGAGACAAACCACATGACGATCAGGAACAAGCTCGGGCTCGCAGCAGCCCTGGTGGCTTTCGCCGCCGCCACCATCGCACCTCATGCGCAGGCGCAGCCCTTCCCCGCCAAGCCCGTGCGCTGGGTGGTGGGCTACCCCGCGGGCGGCGGCACCGACTTTCTCGCGCGCACCGCCGGCGCGCAACTCTCGCAGCAGCTGGGGCAGCCGGTGCTGGTGGACAACCGCCCTGGCGCGGGCGCCATCATCGCGTCGGAGAACGTGGCGCGCTCGCCGGCCGACGGCTACACCGTGTTTTCGGCCGACAACGGCGTGCTGGTGTACAACCCCGCGCTCTACAAGAAGCTGCCCTACGACGCGGAGAAAGACTTCGCAATGGTGGGCATGATGGGCCGCTCGACGCTGGTCATCACGGCCGCGCCCAATGCCGGCCTGGCCGATGCCAAGGCGCTGATCGCCGCACTGAAGGCATCGCCGGGCAAATACAGCATTGCCACGCCGGGCACCGGCAGCCCCCACCATCTGGCGCTGGAACTCTTTCAGCGCGAAGCCGGCGTTTCGATGCTGCACGTGCCCTACAAGGGCGGCGCACCCGCCCTGCAAGACCTGATGGGCGGTCAGGTGCCGCTGATGATGCTCGACCTGCCCAGCGGCGTGAGCGCGGTCAAGGCCGGCAAGGTGGTGCCGCTCATCACGATGGGTGCCGAACGCATTCCGCAGCTGCCCAATGTGCCGACCGCCAAAGAGCTGGGCTACGCCGGCGTCGAGGCCTACACCTGGCAGGGCCTCGTGGTGCCCGCCGCCACGCCGAAGGACGCGCAAGCCCGCCTCGGCGCCGACCTGCAAAAGACCATGGCCGACGCCGGCGTGCGCCAGAAGCTCTTCGATGCCGGCTGGGAAGCACGCCCCGTCGACGGCGCCGAGATGGCGCGCTTCGTCGACGCCGAGCGCAAGAAATGGCACGCCTTGATCAAGGCGCGCGATATCAAACTCGACTGACCGACCCTCGCAGGGAACCCATGCAACAGATCCATCACCTCATCGGCGGCAAGAGCGTTGCCGGCACCGACTACTTCGAAACCGTCAATCCCGCCACGCAAGAGGTGCTGGCCGAGGTTGCGTCGGGCGGCGAAGCCGAAGTGAATGCGGCCGTGGCCGCGGCCAAGGAAGCGTTACCCAGGTGGGCCGGGCTGCCCGCGACCGAGCGCGCGAAGCTGGTGCGCAAGCTCGGCGATTTGATTGCCAGGCACGTGCCCGAGATCGCACAGACCGAGACCAACGACTGCGGCCAGGTCATCTCGCAAACCGGCAAGCAGCTCATTCCGCGTGCGGCCGACAACTTCTACTACTTTGCCGAGATGTGCACGCGCGTCGACGGCCACACCTACCCCACGCCCACGCACCTGAACTACACGCTGTTCCATCCCGTGGGCGTGTGCGCGCTCATCAGCCCGTGGAACGTGCCCTTCATGACGGCCACATGGAAAGTCGCGCCCTGCCTCGCCTTCGGCAATACCGCGGTGCTGAAGATGAGCGAGCTCTCGCCGCTCACGGCTGCGCGGCTGGGCGAGCTCGCGCTCGAAGCGGGCATTCCGGCGGGCGTGCTGAACCTGGTGCACGGCTACGGCAAGGAAGCGGGCGAGCCGCTGGTGGCGCACCCCGATGTGCGCGCAATCTCGTTCACCGGCTCCACTGCCACGGGCAACCGCATCGTGAAGAGCGCGGGCCTGAAGAAATTCAGCATGGAGCTGGGCGGCAAGAGTCCGTTCGTGATCTTCGATGACGCGGATCTGGACCGCGCGCTCGACGCGGCGGTGTTCATGATCTTCAGCAACAACGGCGAGCGCTGCACCGCCGGCTCGCGCATCCTGGTGCAGCAGTCGATCTATGCGGACTTTGCAGCGAAGTTTGCCGAACGCGCGAAGCGCATCACCGTGGGCGACCCGCTCGACGAGAAGACCATCGTCGGCCCGATGATTTCGCAAGGGCACCTGGCAAAGGTGCGCAGCTACATCGAGCTCGGCCCGAAGGAAGGCGCGACGCTCTTGTGCGGCGGACTCGAGGTCCCAAGCAACCTGCCCGACCGCGTGAAGAAGGGCAACTATGTGATGCCCACGGTCTTCGCCGACGTCGACAACCGCATGCGGATTGCGCAAGAAGAAATCTTCGGCCCGGTCGCCTGCCTGATTCCGTTCAAGGACGAGGCCGATGCGATCCGCCTGGCCAACGACATCGAGTACGGCCTCTCGAGCTACGTATGGACCGAGAACATCGGCCGTGCGCACCGGGTGGCGGCTGCAGTTGAGGCCGGCATGTGCTTCGTCAACAGCCAGAACGTAAGAGACCTGCGACAGCCTTTCGGTGGCACCAAGGCCTCTGGTACCGGGCGCGAAGGCGGCACATGGAGCTACGAAGTGTTCTGCGAGCCGAAGAATGTTGCGGTGTCGATGGGGTCGCACCATATTCCGCATTGGGGGATGTGAGATGAACACGGGATACCTTCTTGGGGGCGCACCCAGAGCGTGCCCTGGTGCACAGGGCATCGGGTGCTCCACGCAGCGAAATAAAGGAGGAGGGGCGCAGCCCCGGGGGACATTCGCGGAGGGGAGTGCCCGGTGGCCTTTGCACACGCCCTGAACCACAACGCAGAGCAATCGCAATGAGCCTCTACGCCATGCAGAAATTCCTGTTCGCCCTCAACCGCGACACCGACGTGCAGCGCCGCTACGCAGAAGCCGGCGAAACGCGCAAAGCCTTGCTGGCAGCCTATGATTTCAACGAAGAAGAGCGTGAAGCCATAGACAAAGGCGACATCGGAAAGCTCTACGTGCTCGGCTGCAACGGACAACTGCTCATGCACTTCGCGCCGCTCTTGGGCATTGCATGGGCCGACTACCTCGAAGCCATGCGCGAAGGCGTACGCAAATACGGTCCCGTGCGCGCAGGCATCTACGCGATGACAACGGGCACAGACGAAAAGGTGGCAGGCGTATGAGTCTTGTATTTGCAGGCGTTTGCAGCCACGCCCCCGGCATCACCGGACGCGCCCACCTGGCCGATCCGGCCGTGAAAGACGAATTTCACGCGCAGTTTCACCGCTTCGGCGAAGCCATGCGCGCGACCAGGCCCAATGCCGTGATCGTTGTCGCGGCCGAGCATTTCGCAAATTTTTTCATGAACAACATGCCCGCCTACGCCATCGGCATGGCCGACAGCTACGAAGGGCCGATCGAAGACCCGAAGTGGCTCGGCATCGAGAAAACGAAGGTGCTGGGAGATGCCGCACTTTCGCAGCGCCTGATCCGCGAAGTGATGCAGACGGTGGATGTGGCCTATGCGGAAGAATGGAAGTTCGACCACGGCATCATGGTGCCGCTGCACTTTCTCACGCCGAAGTTCGACACCAAGGTCATCCCCGTGAATATCAACTGCCAGGGCCCGCCGCTCACGCCGCTGCACCGCGCCTGGGCCTTTGGCGAGGCACTGCGCCGTGCCTGCGACAAGGCGCCCGAACGCATTGCGCTGGTGGGCACCGGCGGCATTTCGCACTGGCCCGCCACGCCCGATTCGGGCAAGGTGAATGCCGAGTGGGACGCCGAGTTCATGCGCCGCTGGTGCGCCAATGACCGCGAAGCCTTGCTCTCGCAGGCCGACTACAACGACGAAGCCACCTACCGCGAAGCAGGCCAGGGCGGCTTCGAGATCCGCACCTTCCTGAGCGTGGCAGCCGCCGCGCGCGGCAAGGGCAAGATCCTGCACATGAAGGCCATACCCATCTTCGCGGTGACATGCACCGCCGCGACGATGTCCATTGAATAAGTTGAGGGAACACCGGCATGCCGCACCTCGTCATTCTGTACACACCCAACATCGAAGCCGAAACCGACATGTCGGCGCTTTGCCGCACGCTGGCCGACACCATGCTGAAGCAGCAGGACGAGGCCGGCAAGCCGGTGTTTCCCATCGGCGGCACGCGCGTGCTGGCCTACCCGGCCGCGCACTATGCGGTGGCAGACGGCAAGGCCGACTACGCCTTCGTGTACCTCAACATCCGCATGGCGGGCGGGCGCTCCGAAGCCGTGAAGAAAAAGGCCGGCGACGAACTGCTGGCCGACGTGCGCGCGCATTTCGAACCGATTTTCGACAAGCGCCACATCGGCATCACGCTGCAGATCGACGAAAGCCCGGGCCAGGTGTACGACGGCAAGCACAGCAACCTGCATCCCCTCTTCAACAAATAACGTCATGCTCACTTCCGACACCATCGCCAGGCTCGCGGCCGAGTTGCACGAGAGCGAGAAGTCGCGCGTGCAGGTCGAGCACTTCTCCAAGCGCTTTCCCGAAATGACGGTGGAAGACGGCTATGCCATCTCGCGCGAATGGGTCAAGGCCAAGATTGCAGAAGGCCGCACCGTCAAGGGCCACAAGATCGGCCTTACCTCGCGCGCCATGCAGCTGTCCAGCCAGATCGACGAGCCCGACTACGGCACGCTGCTCGACGACATGTTTTTCGAGCAGGGCGGCGACATTCCCTTCAAGCGCTTCATCGCGCCGCGCATCGAGGTGGAGCTGGCCTTCATTCTCGGCAAGAAGCTGCAGGGTCCGAACGTGACCATCTTCGATGTGCTGGCTGCCACCGACTACGTGGTGCCCGCCATCGAGATCATCGACGCGCGCATCGAGCAGTTGGACCGCCACACCAAGGCGCCGCGCAAGGTGTTCGACACCATCGCCGACAACGCGGCCAATGCGGGCATCGTGCTCGGTGGACGTCCGGTCAAGCCCGATGCGGTCGATCTGCGCTGGGTGAGCGCGCTGCTCTACAAGAACGGCGTGATCGAGGAATCGGGCGTGGCCGCGGCCGTGCTCAACCATCCGGCCACGGGCGTGGCCTGGCTGGCCAACAAGCTCGCGCCGTGGGACGAATACCTCGAAGCCGGCGAAGTGGTGCTCGGCGGCTCGTTCACCCGGCCGACCACCGCCCTGCCGGGTGACACCTTCCACGCCGACTACGGCCCGCTCGGCAACATCGCCTTTCGTTTCGCTTGAAAGACTTCCATGCAAACACCGCTCAACACCTTCAAGCAGGCCATGCAGGCCGGCGAACAGAAAATCGGCCTCTGGGTCGGCCTGGCCGATGGCTACGTGGCCGAGATCCTGGCCGGCACCGGCTTCGACTGGCTGCTGGTCGACGGCGAGCATGCGCCCAACGACGTGCGTTCGGTGCTCGCGCAGCTGCAGGGCATCTCCAGTACGTGGTCGGCGCAGCCCGAGTCGGAGCGCTCGCACCCCGTGGTGCGCGTTCCGGTGGGCGACACCACGCTGCTCAAGCAATACCTGGACATCGGCGCGCAAACCATCCTGGTGCCCATGGTCGACACCGCCGAACAGGCCGCACGCATGGTGCGGGGCATGCGCTACCCGCCTGAGGGCATTCGCGGCATGGGCAGCGCCCTGGCGCGCGCCTCGCGCTGGCAGGCCTATCCCAACTACCTGCACGAAGCCAACGCGCAGACCTGCCTGCTGGTGCAGGCCGAGACGGTGGAAGCCATGAAGAACCTCGACGCCATTGCCGCCACGCCCGGCGTGGACGGCGTGTTCATCGGGCCGGCCGATCTGTCGGCATCGATGGGCTTCGTCGGCCAGCCGAACCACCCCGAGGTGCAGGCCGTGATCGCCGACGCCATTGCGCGCATCCGCAAGGCCGGCAAGGCGCCGGGCATTCTCTCGACCACCGAGGAGCAGGCGCGCAAGTGGCTGGCGGCCGGCGCGCAGTTCGTGGCCGTGGGTGTGGACACCATCTTGCTCACGGCGGCGGCGAAGCAGCTGTGTGCGAAGTACAAAAACCGCGCAGAGAACCCGGGCTCGTCGGGCTACTGAGCTGCATACAGATCCGCCCCAATAGAAATACATGATAGATTTGATGTACGTTAAATACATCGTACTATAATGAAAATCAATCCAGGTGGAGCGCTGGCGCTCGAAGACATCGTGGGCAGAGACTCCTTAGTGGGCGAGATCATGGACGCTCTCGAAATCCAGAGTCTCCAACTCGTCGCTGAGCGACGCATGGGCAAGACCCATGTGCTCAGCAAGCTCGAAGCACAACAGCGCGACGGTTGGATCATGGTCAAGCGCGACCTCGAAGGCGTGCGTAGTGCGAACGAATTCGTTCAGTACGTGATGGCCGACCTGCATCCTGTGCTCGGCAAGGTCAAGAAGTTCAGGGATTGGCTCGCGAGCATCGGCTCGGAAGCCGCAGGCCTGAAGATCGGTCCGGTCACACTGCCGAACTTCACGGCCAAGACTTGGAAGCAGGGATTGGTCGATACCCTTGCGCATCTAGGGGACTCACCGCAGACAGAACGTGTTGTCTTCTTATGGGACGAGCTGCCCATGATGCTGCAAAACCTGTCCAAAACGTCGCCGCAAGACGCCATGGAACTGCTGGATGTGTTGCGCAGCATTCGCCAAGAAAATGCCAAGGTACGCATGGTCTTCACTGGCTCGATCGGGCTGCATCACGTCGTGCGCCATCTGAAGCAGCAAGGCTATGTCAATGCACCGGTCAACGACATGGTCACGATGGAAGTGCCGCCCCTCGCGCATGCCGACGCCGTGTCGCTCGCACTGCGGCTGTTCCAGGACAACCGCATTGCCCTGGCTGAAAACGCCGTAGCCGGTGTAGTAGCGGCTGAGGTCGACAACATCCCTTACTACATCCACCACGTACTGAGCAAGCTCAGGTCGAAGCATGCAGGATCGACGCACCGCGTAACGGCCGACGACGTACACAAGGAGGTCGCCGATGCCATCCGGTCCGCGCTCGACACCTGGAACCTGAAGCACTACGAAGAGCGAACGCGCGAGTACTACGCTGGCGATCGCGCGGCATGCCACGCGCTGCTCGATGCTGTGGCGTCCTCGGTAGATTCGATGCCAATGCAGTCCGCGATCAACCGGGCCAAAAGCGTCGTCCCTACGGTGGACAGTGAAAGCTGGCTGGAACTCACGCACCTGCTCGAACGCGACTACTACGTCGTGCGCGACCCCGAGAGCGGCGAGCTTCGCTACAAGTTCAGTATCGTGGCACGCTGGTGGCGCTGGCACCGCGGCATTTCGGTGAACAAAGGCGGTACCGCATGAAGAAGACTCCATCCGCCGCGCCCACGCCAATGGCGCAGAAAGCGCTGTACCTCTCGCATTTCACGCCCAGCATGATGCCGCCCGAAACGCTGCAGCAGATGCTAGTGCAGCGACAGCCTCTGATCGATGCTTGCTATGACGACATCGTGCACAGCGTGAAAACCAGTGCCAAGCACCACTATCTCTTCGTCGGGCCGCGTGGCATCGGCAAGACCCATTTGATCTCTCTGCTGCATCACCGGCTTTCGCTGTCGAAAGACATTCGTGCGCATGGCTTGATCGCTTGGATGCGCGAAGAAGAATGGGGCGTGACCAGCTTCTTCGAACTGGTGCTACGCATTCTTCGCACGCTGGACCAGAAAAACCCGGAACTCGACATTGCAGCCCAGACAACACCACTATATGAATTGACGCTCAAGCAAGCAGAGGCACAAGGCACGTCGCTACTGCTGGAAATTCTGGGCAATAAGACGCTGGTCGTACTGCTTGAAAACCTGGACGACCTGTTCGATCAGTTGGGCGATGCCGGGCAGCGGCAGTTCAGAGCATTCATCCAGAATCACCCGCAAGTGGTTTTGATCACCACCACGCCTGCGTTGTTCGCTGGCGTAAGCCTCCAGAAATCGCCGTTTTATGGTTTCTTCGATATTCAGGCGCTGCATGAATTCAGCCTTGAAGACGTCGTCGAGCTATTAACAAAAATCGCAATGGAACGCGGTGACAGTGCATTAGCGGAATTCATCGAAACACCTGAAGGGCATGCACGTATCCGAGCGGTGCATCACCTCGCGGAAGGCAACCCACGTATCTACGTAATTTTTGCGCAGTTCCTGAGTCGCGAGGCGCTCGATGAGTTGGTACAAGCTGTGATGCACACGCTTGACGAGCTGACGCCCTACTACCAGGCGCGAATGAAAGAGCTGTCGGGGCAACAGCGAAAGATCGTGGAGTACTTAGTCAACTATCGCGGTGCGGCGCCGGTCAAACAGATCGCGAAAGCCTGCTTCATCACGCATCAAACCTGCTCGGGGCAACTCAAACAGCTGCGCGATAAGCGCTACGTTCGGTCCATCGAGCAGGGACGCGAAAGCTACTACGAGCTCACTGAGCCGTTGATGCGTCTTTGCATGGAAGTGAAGCAACAGCGGGGTGAGCCCATTGGCTTGTTTGTAGAAATTTTGCGCATCTGGTACACCGAAGCAGAGTTGCGGGAGTGGCTCGACAGAGCAGCTGGCACAGGAAGTCTCGAAGCACGCTACGTCGAACGTGCACTCGTTTTGCTTAAGCAAGACAACCGTATCGACGTCATCTTCGAGACCCAATTCAAGGCCCTCGTCGAAAGTATGGATACGGGAAACAGGAGTGAATTCGAGCGGATACTGAGTGAGATTGCATTGATCGAGCCATCCAATCGCTTGTCCAAAAGGCTCCGTGCAGTGATCCTCCTAGGAACTCTCAGCTTCGCGCCCAGCTTAGAGCCGAAAATCCAAGTTGAGCTCGATGCATATTCAGAGGCGCTGGCCGAGTCCATCGAAGAGGATGGTCGCTGGCTTTCCAAATCGAATGCCTTCTCGATCTACCTGCAGCTTTTGAAGGCCACATTCGGACTGACTCTTCTCAACGAGGCCAAAGGCAACTTTGCAGCAGCTGCGCTCGCGAAGGAATTGGTGAAATTTCCCGCACACGCAGCTCTCGCGCTACTTCGCGCGGCTTCAGACGCGACGAGTGTCGAAGGAGCAATCCGCTCAGGCGAGCAGATATTCAATGCACTTTCCGACCTAACAAGCAGCGGGACAATGACCGCTAAATTCGCCAAAGTCTTTCAACGTGTGATGCAAGCAGCTTCTGATTGGAGCAAAACAGGCGATGAAAAGTATCTCTTGGCTTTACCAAGAGAGGAGCGCGTCTTAGTCATGACCCTCAAGACAGATTGATTTATGTACCTGAACTCATCGATGCCACGCTACCCACTCTTGGCTATCACCGCCACAGCCGTCTTTTTACTCCCCGCCTGCACACCTATGGGCGCCGGCAAGCAAGGCACCATCCCCGCCCAGCAGGAAGCCAACCGCCAGACCGTGCTCGCCTTCTATGAGAAGGGGCTGAACCAGAAGGACGCCGACGCAGCCCTGCAGTACGTGGGCAGCCGCTACGTGCAGCACAACCCCACGGCGGCCGACGGGCCCGAGGGCTTTCGCAAGTTCATCGCCTTCCTGCGCGAGAAGTTTCCGAATTCGCGCAGCGACATCAAGCGCAGCTTTGTCGACGGCGACTACGTGATCCTGCACGTGAACGCGGTTCGCGAGCCGGGTACGCGCGGCAGCGCCATCGTCGACATCTTCAAGCTGGAGAACGGAAAGATCGTCGAGCACTGGGATGTGGTGCAGCCCGTTCCCGAGACCGCCGCCAACAAGAACGGCATGTTCTGACGCCTCATCCTTCATCCACGAGCCAGCCCACGCCAGCCGAATGACCACGCCCAAAGATTCCCCGCCGCGCTTCCGCTCCGCCACCATCCGCGAAGGCACGATCCGCGCGACCACGCGCAGCTTTCTGCATGCGCTGGGCCAGGACGACGAGGACATCGAACGTCCGCACATCGGCGTGTTCCACACCGGCGGCGAGATGAGCCCGTGCAACCTCAACCTGCGCGAGCAGGCGCAGCACGCCAAGACCGGCATCTACGCCGGCGGCGGCACGCCGCACGAATGCCCGGTGGTGTCGGTGAGCGACGGGCTCACCATGGCGCATTCGGGCATGCGCTTCTCGCTGATCTCGCGCGAGCTGATTGCCGACAGCGTCGAAGCTTCCACGCGCGGCCACCAGTGGGACGGCATCTTCGCTATTGGCGCCTGCGACAAGAACCTGCCGGGGCTGATGATGGGCATGGTGCGCTGCAACGTGCCGAGCGTATTCGTGCATGGCGGCTCGGCGCTGCCGGGGCAGATGCCGGGACCGGATGGCCGCGACCTCAACGTGGTCGATACGTACGAAACCATCGGCAAGGTGCTGGCCGGCACCGCCACCCACGGCGAACTCGACGCCATGAGCCGCGCCTGCCTGCCCACGGCCGGCGCCTGCGCAGGCCAGTTCACGGCCAACACCATGGGCATGGTGTCCGAGGCGCTGGGGCTTGCGCCCATCGGCTCGAGCATGGTGCCGGCGGTGTTCAGCGAGCGGGCGCCGCTGATGCGCCGCGCCGCGAAGAACCTCATGAAGGCGGTGATGGGCGACAGCCCCCTGCCGCGCGACATCGTCACGCGCAAGGCGCTCGAAAACGCCTGCGCGGTGGTTTCGGCCACGGGCGGTTCGACCAATGCCGCGCTGCACCTGCCGGCCATTGCGCATGAGGCCGGCATCAAGTTCCACCTGGACGACGTGGCCGAGATCTTCGCGCGCACGCCGCTCATCGCCGACCTGCGCCCGGGCGGCCAATACCTGGCGCGAGACGTGTTCTACATCGGCGGCGCGGGCGTCATTCTTCGCACGCTGATGGAGCAAGGCTTCTTGCACGGCGACGCACTCACCTTCACCGGCCGCACCATGGCCGAGGAGCTGGCCGATGCCGCCGCGCCCGACGGCCGCGTGGTGCGCGCAGCCGGCAACCCGATCACCCGCGATGGCGGGCTGGCGGTGCTCAAGGGCAACCTCTGCCCCGACGGCGCGCTGCTCAAGACCGCGGGCCTGCAGACGCTGGTGCACCGCGGCCCGGCGCGCGTCTTCAACTCCGAGGAAGAAGCCCAGGCGGCCGTGCAAAACCGCCGCTACGAGCCCGGCGACGTGATCGTGATCCGCAACGAAGGCCCCAAGGGCAGCCCCGGCATGCGCGAGATGCTGGGCATTACCGCCCTGCTCTATGGCCAGGGCATGGGCGACAAGGTGGCGCTATTGACCGACGGCCGCTTTTCGGGCGCCACGCGGGGTCTGTGCATCGGCTATGCGGGCCCGGAAGCAGCCGACGGCGGTCCGATCGCGGTGCTGCGCGATGGCGATGTGGTGGCCATCGACGCGCGCGCCGATGCGCGCAGCATTTCGGTGGAACTCACGGCGGAAGAAATTGCGCTCCGGCTCTCCAAACGTGAGGTAAACGCGGGGGTGGCGCACCGCGGCTTGCTGGAAAAATACGCGCTCACGGTGCGTCCTGCCCATCAGGGCGCAGTGACCCATTCGGGCGCAGTCACCTGGCTGCGCGACGAGTCGTGAACCGCAACCAATTACCAACACCCGGAGACACACCATGACATTCACCCGCCGCCACATGCTGCAGACCACCGGCGCCTCGGCGCTGCTCGCGAGCCTGGGCCAGCACGCCTTCGCGCAAGCGTCGCTCGAAACCGCCACCATTGTCACCGGCTTTGCGGCCGGCGGCACCTCGGACACCACCTGCCGGCGCATCGCGCAGAAGCTCAGCCCCGACTACGCCAAGTCGGCCGTGGTCGAAAACCGCACCGGCGCTGGCGGCCAGATCGCGGTGAGCTACGTGAAGGGCCGCCCGGCCGACGGCGCCACCATCCTGCAGACGCCGACCTCCATCCTCACGATCTACCCGCACATCTACAAGAAGCTGCCCTACGACCCGATGGTCGACCTCACGCCGGTCAGCATCGCGTGCATCTTCGACTTCGGCTTTGCAGTCGGCCCCTCGGTGCCGGCCAGCGTGAAGACGGTGCCCGAGTTCCTCGCCTGGGCCAAGGCCAACCCGACCGGCGCCAACTTCGGTTCACCCGCCGCGGGCTCCACGCCGCACTTCATCGGCGCGCTGCTGGGCAAGAAGGGCGGCGTCGAGCTCAAGCATGCCGCCTACCGCGGCACGCAGCCGGCCATGCTCGACCTGCTGGGCGGCAACATCTCGGCCGTGTCGGGCCCCATCGGCGACATCACGCAGCACCTGGCCTCGGGCAAGGTGCGCATCCTGGGCGTTTCGGGTTCCAAGCGCAGCCGCTTCGCGCCCGACGTACCCACCTTCGGCGAACAGGGCATCCAGGACATGGCGCACAGCGAATGGTTCGCCTTCTTCCTGCCTGCCAAGGCCTCGCCGGACGTGGTCGCGCGGCTGAACGCATCCATGAAGACCGCGCTGGCGCACAAGGACGTGATCGAAGGCCTCGGCAACTTCGGATTGGAGGCGATGTCTTCCACGCCGGGCGAGCTGACCGACCTGCTCAAGAAAGACACCGCCAAGTGGGCGCCGATCGTCAAGGAAGTCGGCTTCACCGCGGAGGGATAAACCCATATGAAGGAACTGCAATGAACACACTCTCCACCCCCGTGGCGCCCTCGGCGCTGGTCCATCCCTCGATCCATCCGGACGAGCGCGCCGCGCGCGAAGAGCTTGCGGCCTGCTACCGCGTCTTCGCGATGCTGGGCTGGACCGAGATGATCTACAACCACATCACGCTGCGGCTGCCTGACAGTGTGACGGGCGGGGAGAAGCAGTTCCTCATCAACCCCTTCGGGCTGCACTACAGCGAAGTCACAGCCAGCAACCTGGTGAAGATCGATCTGCAGGGCAAGGTGCTCGACGGTTCGACCTACCCGGTGAACCCGGCCGGCTTCACGGTGCATGCCGCCATTCACGACGGCCTGCCCGGCGCGCACTGCGTGATGCACACCCACACCACGGCCGGGGTGGCCGTGGCCTGCCTGCAGGGCGGCCTGCAGCAGACCAATTTCTATACCGCCCAGTTGCACGGCATGGTGGCGTACCACGACTTCGAGGGCATCACCATCCATGCCGACGAAGGTCCGCGCCTGCTGAAGAGCATCGGCAACCGCAACGCGGTGATCCTGCGCAACCACGGCCTGCTGGCCTGGGGACAAACGCTGCCCCAGACCTTCGCCATCCTGTGGACCCTGCAGCGCGCCTGCGAAGTCCAGATGGCCACCTTCTCGATGGGCGCAGCCATTCCCGTGAGCGAGGAAATCGCCGAGCGCTGCACGCGCGATGCGCTGCAGTTCAGTCCCGAGCATGGCGCGGGGCAAGACGTGTTCGATGCGCTGGTGCGCCAGGTCGACCGCATCGACCCGAGCTACAAGAACTGAGGCGGCCTTTTTCATGAAGATTTGCATCTACGGCGCCGGCGCAATCGGCGGATGGATCGGCGCCGGCCTCGCGCAGGCCGGCGAGCGGCTCAATGTGGTGGCGCGCGGCGCCACGCTCGATGCGCTGCAGCAGGGCGGCCTCTCATTGATGCGCGGCGACGTGCGCACGCGCATGCCCGTCAACGCGGTGGCCGACCCGGAATCGCTCGGCACGCAAGACCTGGTGGTCATTGCCGTGAAGGCGCCCGCGCTGGCCGGCGTGGCCGAGCGCATCGGCCCGCTGATCGGGCCCGACACCATCGTGCTGGTCGCGATGAACGGCGTGCCCTGGTGGTTTCTCGAAGGCGGCTTCGGTGGCGCCATCACCGGCCACCGCCTGGGGGCGGTCGATCCGGACGGAGCGATTGCCAAGGCCATTCCTGCGCGCAACGTGATCGGCTGCGTGGTGCACGCGAGCTGCTCGCTCGATGCGCCGGGAGTGGTGCGACATCACTTCGGCAACGGGCTGATCGTGGGCGAGCCCTCGGGTGAAGCCACGCCGCGCGTGAAGAAGCTGGTCGAGCTGCTCAAGAACGGCGGCTTCGACGCCACGCTGTCGCCGCAAATCCAGAAGGACGTGTGGTTCAAGCTCTGGGGCAACATGACCGTGAACCCCATCAGCGCGCTGACGGGCACCACCACCGACCTGATCATGGGCGACGACTACGTGCGCGGCTTCATCTCGGCCGTGATGCTCGAAGCGAAAGAAATCGGGCGCCGCATCGGCATCGAGATCACGCAGAGCCCCGAAGACCGGCATGCGGTGACGATGAAGCTCGGCGCGTTCAAGACCTCGATGCTGCAGGACGTGGAGGCCGGGCGATCGGTGGAACTCGATGCGCTGGTGACCGTGGTGCGAGAACTGGGCGAACTGACCGCGGTGGCCACGCCGTTCACCGACGCGCTGCTGGGATTGGCGCGGCTCCGGATGCGGCAGCTCGGGCTGTACTGAGCCGCCGCTTCAGTTCTTTTTCTTCAGCAGCGCCCGTACTGCTTCGGGCAGCGAATCGACCTCGGGCATGAAGCGGTCGAGCGCCGCGCCCAGGACCACGGCGCACAGCATGGCACCGAGCAGCGGCTTCCAGGTCAGCCGCACGGCGGCCATCAGCCAGCCTTCGCGCGCCACACGCACCGCGGCGCGGGCCGATACGAACGAGAACGCCAGTTCGATCGCCACGGCCAGCAGCGCGTCCCAGCTGAAGTAAAGCAGCACGAGCGAGCCGGCGCCGAGCACGACGGCCACGCAGATCAGGAAGATGGCGACCACGGGCACCACGATGATGGCGCCTTCGTCGGCCCCGCCCGCGACCTCGAGCGCGCCGCTGGCGGCATCGGAGAGCGCGCCGCCGTCCTCGGCGGTGCCGGTTGCGGATGGATGATTGTTGGAGCCGCCGCCAAGGTCGACGTCGGGCGCATCGACGTCGAAGTCGGCGCGGCGTCCCTCGACCAATCGCCTGGCCCACCAGCGCAGCACCAGCAGGTAGCCGAGATATCCCACGCCCAGCGTGAGGAAATAGCGCACGGCCAGAGACTGCACATCCAGCACGTGCATCTGCACCGCCGACACGCCCCACATCAGCAGCAGCGTGAAGGTGCCGATCAGGATGCCGTGCGTGCGCAGGCTGTAGTTGCGATGAAGGTCGCGCTCGAGCTGCGTTTCCCACAGGCGCACCGAGCGCCAGTCGGAGAGAACCTTCATTCGTCGGCGGGAGCGAACGGCACGCGCGGCGCCACCGCGCACATGAGTTCATAGCCGACGGTGCCGGCCGCCTGAGCGACCTCATCGATGGGCAGCACGGCGCCGGTTGCGGCCGAACGGCCCCACAGCGTGACCTCGGCGCCAAACTTCGCGTCGGGCACGGGCGTGAGGTCGACGGTGATCATGTCCATGCTCACGCGGCCCACCATGCGCGTGCGCACGCCGTTCACCAGCACCGGCGTGCCGGTGTTGCAGTGGCGCGGATAGCCGTCGGCGTAACCAACCGCTGCCACGCCGATGGTGAGCGGCCCGTCGGCCGTGAAGTTGGAGCCGTAGCCGATGGTGTCGCCCGCCTTCAGCTGCTGCACGCCGATTAGCTTGGTCGCGAGCGTCATGGTGGGCTGCAGCTGCCAATGCTCGGTGTCGTGCTGCGGAAAGTCGGGAGCGCTGCCATACAGCACGATGCCGGGGCGCACCCAGTCGCCGCGGGTCTGCGAGGCATGGCGCAAGGTGGCGGCGCTGTTCGCAATGGAGCGCTCGCCCGGCAGGTCGCGCGTGACGCGCTCGAAAGCTTCGAGCTGGTGCGCAATACCGCGCGGACCGTCGGCGTCGCTGAAATGCGTCATCAGCGAAATCTCGTCCACCTGCGGCAGCGCGTTGAGGCGCGTCCAGGCCGAGCCGAAGCGCTCGGGCGCGAAGCCCAGGCGGTTCATGCCGGAATTCATCTTGAGGAACACGCGCTGCGGCTTGAGCGTCTTGTGGGCCGCGAGCATGTCGATCTGCTCGTCGCAATGCACCGTGTGCCAGAGGTCGAGGCGCGAGCACAGCTCCAGGTCGCGCGCGTCGAACACGCCTTCGAGCAGCAGCACGGGGCCGCGCCAGCCGAGTGCGCGCACCCGTTCGGCTTCGGCCAGGTCGAGCAGCGCAAAGCCGTCGGCGCCGCGAAGGCCTTCATACACCCGCTCGATGCCGTGGCCATAGGCATTGGCTTTGACCACAGCCCAGACGCGGGCATCGACGGCGGCGCGGCGCACGCGGTCGAGGTTGTGGCGAAGTGCGGCGGTGTGGACGGTAGCAAGGATGGGACGCGGCATGGGGGACGTCGATTGGTAATAGATGGGTTTTAGCATCTTCCCGGGAAGAAACGTCCAGGGTGGCAACGCTGATTTCCCGGTCGTACCCCCATGCTATAACCGCCCATTCGCCAAAAAGACGCGACACTTTCTCACTACTGCCAGCACCCCACTGGCCAGCCAGCCCATCGATGAAGCGCGGTTTCTACACGATCATGTCGGCCCAGTTCTTTTCGTCGCTGGCCGACAACGCGATCTTTGTCGTGGCGGTCGAGCTCATGCGCAGCTCGGGAGCGGCCGAATGGCAGAGAGCGGCGCTGGTGCCGATCTTCGCCGTCTTCTACGTGGTGCTGGCGCCGCTGGTGGGCGCCTTTGCCGACGCTTTGCCCAAAGGGCGGGTGATGTTCATCAGCAACGCGATCAAGGTGGTCGGCTGCCTGATGATGCTGTTCGGCTCGCACCCGCTGCTCTCCTATTCGATCGTGGGGCTTGGCGCCGCAGCGTATTCGCCGGCCAAGTACGGCATCCTGACCGAACTGCTGCCGGCTTCGCAGTTGGTAAAAGCCAACGGTTGGATCGAAGGCCTCACGATCGCCTCGATCCTGCTGGGCATCGTGCTCGGCGGCTCGCTGGTGGGGCACGCAGTGTCCACCCAGCTGCTGTCCTTCGACATGCCGCTCATCGACACCGGCATCGATTCGCCGGCCGAGGCGGCCATTGCGGTGCTGATCTTCGTCTACGCGCTGGCGGCCTGGTTCAACACCCGCATTCCGCACACCGGCGTCGAAATGCGGCCGCTGCGCGCCATTCCGGAGCACGGCCTCGCGCGCAACATGCTGGCGCTGCTGCCTGATTTCTGGCACTGCAACGCACGCCTGTGGCGCGACAAGCTGGGGCAGATTTCGCTGGCCACCACCACGCTCTTCTGGGGCGCCGGGGCCAACCTCAAGTACATCGTGCTGGCCTGGGCCTCGCTCGCGCTCAACTACAACACCACGCAGGCTACCGCGCTCACCGGCGTGGTGACCATCGGCATGGCGGTGGGCGCCATCGTCGCGTCGATGCGCATGCGCCTGGACATGGCCACCCGCGTGATCCCGATGGGCATTGCCATGGGCCTGCTGGTGATCAGCATGAACCTGATCGGCAACGTGTGGATCGCCGTGCCGTTCCTCATTCTGCTGGGTGGGCTGGGCGGCTTTCTGGTGGTGCCGATGAACGCGCTGCTGCAGCACCGCGGTCACAACCTCATGGGCGCGGGCCGTTCCATTGCGGTGCAGAACTTCAACGAACAGGCCTGCATCCTGCTGCTCGGCGGCTTCTACAGCGCCTGCACCGGGCTGGGCCTGTCGGCGTATGCGGCCATCGGCGCTTTCGGCGGAGTGGTCGCGGGCTGCATGTGGATCATCCAGCGCTGGCATCATCACAACCTGCGCAAATACCCAGAAGAAGTCGAGCACCTGCTCGCCATCGCCCGTAGCGACAAGCATCATTGACCTCCCCCAGGCTGCGCGCACTTCGTGTCGCTTCGCCCACCCCCTCACCGGGGGCAACACCGGTGGCCCGGCGAAGCCGGTTCCACGGTGTTCCACGAATAACTCCGCCCTATGCCAGCGCTTGCACTCATCTTCAACGCCTTTGTATGGGGCGTTTCGTGGTTTCCGTTCCGGCACATCGAAAGCCATGGGCTGCACCCGGTGTGGACCACCTGCCTCATCTACGTGGCGATCTCGCTCGCGATGGCCCTCTTTCGCCGCCACGCCTGGCGCGGCTTTGCGGCGTTTCCCATGCTGGTGGCGCTGGGCCTAGCGGCCGGCTTTACCAACCTGGGCTTCAACTGGGCCGTCACGCAGGGCGACGTGGTGCGGGTGGTGCTGCTTTTCTACCTGATGCCGCTGTGGAGCGTGCTGCTGGGCTGGGCCGTGCTGGGCGAGCGGCCCACGGCCGGCGCGCTTGCGCGCGTGGCGCTGGCCCTCATCGGCGTGGTGGTGGTGCTCAAGGCGCCGGGCGTCGACTGGCCCGTGCCTTCCAGCCTGCCGGACTGGCTGGGCGTGGCGGCCGGCTTCAGCTTTGCAGTGACCAACATCCTGCTGCGCCACCTGCACGGCGCGCCCGGTGAATCGCGCGCACTGGCCATGTTCTGCGGCTGCGCGCTGGTGTCCGGCATTGCCGCGGCCGCGGGCACCCTGCTTGGTGCGTTTGCGTCTCCCCTCGCCGTGCAGCCGGGCTGGATCGGCTGGGCCGCATTGCTGGGCGTGGGCTTCGTGGCGGCCAACTTCTGCCTGCAGTACGGCGCGGCCCGGCTGGCGGCCAGCGCCACCGCGGTGATCATGCTGTCGGAGGTGCTGTTCGCCAGCGTTTCGTCGGTGGCGCTAGGCGCCGCCGACATGAGCCCGCGCATCCTGGCCGGCGGCGCGCTGATCGTGCTGGCGGCCGTGTGGTCGGCGTTTGCGCGAACGCCGGCACAGGGCGATGATCGCCTTTCGTCTTCCACCACCTGAGGTACGCGCATGACCGGCATCTACGACTTCGAAGCCAGGCAGATCGACGGCAAGAGCGTGAAGCTCTCCGACTTCCGGGGCAAGGTGCTGTTGATCGTGAACACGGCCAGCAAGTGCGGCTTCACGCCTCAGTTCGCGGGCCTCGAGGCGCTGCACGAAAAGTATGCGGCCCAGGGGCTGGTGGTGCTTGGTTTTCCGTCGAACCAGTTCGGCTCGCAAGACCCGGGAAGCAACGAGGAAATCGGCGCCTTCTGCACCACCAACTACGGCGTGAGTTTTCCGATGATGGAGAAGATCGACGTCAACGGCAGCAACGCCGCGCCGCTCTACCAGTGGCTCACCAAGGAGAAGCCGGGCCTCCTGGGCAGCACCGCCATCAAGTGGAACTTCACCAAGTTTTTGGTGGGGCGCGACGGCAAGGTGCAAAAGCGCTATGCGCCGCTGGACACGCCCGCTTCGCTCGCGCCGGACATAGAGGCGGCGCTGGCGGCGGGCTGACCCCCACAGCAAGAACCCCGGTCAGAACCGGAAGCTGGCGGTCTTGGGGCTGCCGCCCACCGTCACCGACTGGCTCTGGGCGCTACCGCCTGCCGTGACGGCATCCACCGTGTAGCGGCCCGCGGGCAAATCGACCAGGCACACCGGTCCGCTGGCGCGCAATGCCAGCGAAGGCGCGCCGCCGGTGCCCTTGATGTCGACTTGCACATCCGCGAGATAAGCGCCGTCGGAACGCGCAAAAAGCAGGGCCAGCGGATGCTCCTTCATGGCCGCGCGCATGGCGTTCGATTCGTCCGAGCCGATGCCACCGCACACGTAGCGCACCGCGCCCTCCCCCTTCCACTGCGGCATGGCCGACTGGGCCTGCGCGCCAACGGCAACCACTGCGCAGGCAAGGGCCAGCATGGCACGCCGCAAGTCCGCCTGGACGATGAAAGCTTGAACGGAAGACATGGGGCTTGCTCCTTGAAAGAATCGGTGCCGCCATGATGCGGCGCAAGTGACTTGCGGGCGAGTCGGACCAGAGCGCTCTTCGGTGTGCGATCTCAGGCCGCCGCCAGTGCGGCGTCCAGCAGTTCCACCCAGTGGCGCACCGGCGTTTCCTGGCTGCCGCTTTGCAGGTGCGTGATGCAGCCGATGTTGGCCGAGGCAATGACGCTCGGCTGCAGTTGCCGCAGATGGCCGAGCTTGCGGTCGCGCAGCGGATACGCCAGTTCAGGCTGCAGCACCGAATACGTGCCCGCCGAGCCGCAGCACAGGTGCGATTCGTTCATGGCCACGCGCACGTCGAAGCCCAGCGCGCGCAGATGCGTCTCGACACCGCCGCGCAGCTTCTGCCCATGCTGCAGCGTGCAGGGCGGGTGGTAGGCCACCACGCCCTCGGGGGCACGCACGCGCGCCTTCAGCGCCGGGACCAGGTCGGGCAGCAGTTCGCTCAGGTCGCGCGTCAGCTGGCTGATGCGTGCCGCCTTGGCCGCATAGGCCGGGTCGTGCTGCAGGATGTGGCCGTACTCGCGCACGGTGACGCCGCAGCCCGAAGCATTCATCACGATGGCTTCGATCTCGTTGCGTTCAACCTGCGGCCACCAGGCGTCGATGTTGGCGCGCATCTGCGCCTTGCCGCCTTCCTGGTCGTTGAGGTGGAACTTCACGGCGCCGCAGCAGCCCGCCTCTTTCACGACCACGGCCTGGATGCCCGCCGCATCGAGCACGCGCGCGGTCGCGGTGTTGATGTTGGGCATCATCGACGGTTGCACGCAGCCCGCAAGCATGAGCACCTTGCGTGCGTGCGTGGCGGTGGGCCAGGCGCCCGCTTCCTGCCTGGCCGGAACCTTGGCCTTGAGCGCATCGGGCAAGAGCCCGCGCACCGCCTGGCCGAGCTTCATCGCGGGCGAGAAAAGCGGCGACGGCAGCCCTTCTTTCAGCAGCCAGCGCGTGGCCGACTCCATCGCCGGTCGCGGCACTTTTTCGTCGACGATCTTGCGGCCGATGTCGACCAGGTGGCCGTACTGCACGCCGCTCGGGCAGGTGCTTTCGCAGTTGCGGCAGGTCAGGCAACGGTCCAGGTGCAGCTGCGTGCTGCGCGTGGGTTCCTTGCCTTCGAGCACCTGCTTGATCAGGTAGATGCGTCCGCGCGGACCATCGAGCTCGTCGCCCAGCAGCTGATAGGTGGGGCAGGTGGCGGTGCAGAAGCCGCAGTGCACGCACTTGCGCAGAATGGCTTCGGCCTCGCGGCCTTCGTCGGTGCCGCGGAATTCGGGGGCGAGTTCGGTTTGCATCGCGGGTGGGGTGTCGTTTGTTTTATTCGGCTGCGAAGAGCCGGCCGCGGTTGAAGATGCGGTGCGGATCGAACTCATGCATCAGCGCGCAGTGGATGCGGGCCACGGGGGCGCTCAATGCATCGAAGCGCGGAACGTCTCCACCCGCTGCACGGGAAGCGGGCATCCTGAACAGCGTGGCGTGTCCGCCGGCTGCATGCGCGATGTCGCGGATGTATGCGGCTTGTTCGGCTGGCGCCTTGTACCAGCGCTGTCCGCCGTGCCATTCGACGAGCGGCGTGTTGCCGTCGATGGCGAGCACCGGCGCGGTCTGCGGCACCGACAGGCGCCAGAGCGCCGTGGAGCCCTCATCACCCGCAAACCAAGGGTGCTGCTGGTCGCGCAGCGATTGCCACCAGGCGGCACTTGCATTGTCTTGTCGCTCGCCGCCCAGATGCGCGGAAGCGGCTTCCACTGCCGCAACCGCGCCGCGCAGGCGCAGGTACAAGGTGCCCGCACCGGCTTGCTCGACCCAGCAGCTCGCATTCAGCGGCAGCGGACGGCCGCCCCACTCGTTGAGCAGGCGCAGCGCATCCGCCTGGCTGCAGGCAAATGCGAGCGTCGCTTCGGCGGGTGCGACGGGCAGCACCTTGAGGCTGACCTCCGCGATCACGCCCAGCGTGCCGAGCGAACCCGCGAGCACGCGCGAAACGTCGTAGCCGGCCACGTTTTTCATGACCTGCCCGCCGAAGGTGAGCAGCTCGGCGCGGCCATTGACGAGCTTGGCGCCGAGCACGTAGTCGCGCACCGCGCCCACGCTCGCGCGCGCCGGGCCGCTGAGCCCGGCGGCGACCATGCCGCCCACCGTGCCGCCGCTCTCGAAGTGCGGCGGCTCGAAAGGAAGACACTGCCCTTTTTCGGCCAATGCGGCTTCGAGTTCGGCGAGCGGCGTGCCGGCGCGCACGGTAACCACCAGCTCGCTGGGTTCGTAGCTGGTGATGCCTGCGAGGGCGCTGGTGCCGAGGATTTCTCCTTGCAGCAACTCACCGTAAAAGTCCTTGGAGCCGCCGCCGCGAATGCGCAGCGGCGTGGCGTCAGAGGCGGCGGCGTGGACGCGCTCGACGATCTGGCTGAGGGCTTGATCCATGTGTCTCTTTTGTTTTTTTCAGAAACGCGGCAGATCGGGGTGCGGCAGTTGCCCGCCGCGCACCACCTGCTTGCCGTATTCGGCGCAGCGCTGCAGGGTGGGAATCACCTTGCCGGGGTTCAGCAGGCCGGCCGGATCGAAGGCGCGCTTGACGCCGAACATCTGCTCGTTCTCGGCCGCTGTGAACTGCACGCACATGCTGTTGAGCTTTTCGACGCCCACGCCGTGCTCGCCCGACACGGTGCCGCCCATGGCCACGCTGGTCTCGAGAATGTCGGCGCCGAAAAGCTCGCAGCGGTGCAGCTCATCGGGGTCGTTGGCATCGAACAGCACCAGCGGGTGCAGGTTGCCATCGCCCGCGTGGAACACGTTGCAGCAGCGCAGGTTGTACTTCTGCTCCATCTGCTGAATGGCGAGCAGGATGTCCGCGAGCCGCTTGCGCGGAATCGTCGAGTCGAGGCACATGTAGTCTGGGCTGATGCGGCCCGACGCCGGAAAGGCGTTCTTGCGCCCGCTCCAGAACTTCATGCGCTCTTCTTCGCTGTTGCTCACCGCAATGGCGGTGGCGCCGCAACCGCGCAGCACGGCGGTCATGCGGCCGATTTCTTCTTCCACCTCTTCGGGCGTACCGTCGGATTCGCACAGCAGAATGGCCGCCGCATCCAGGTCGTAGCCCGCGCGCACGAAGTCTTCGACCGCGGCGGTCATCGGCTTGTCCATCATCTCGAGCCCCGCGGGAATGATGCCGGCAGCAATGACCGCCGCCACCGCGTCGCCGGCTTTGCGAACATCGTCGAAGCTGGCCATGATGCAGCGCGCGAGCTGCGGCTTGGGCACAAGCTTGACGGTGACCTCGGTGGTCACGGCCAGCATGCCTTCGCTGCCGATGACCAATGCCAGCAGGTCGAGCCCCGGTGCATCGAGCGCCTCGCCGCCGAATTCGATGGCTTCACCCTCGGCAGTGAAGCCGCGCACGCGCAGCACGTTGTGCAGCGTGAGGCCGTATTTCAGGCAGTGCACGCCGCCCGAATTTTCGGCCACGTTGCCGCCGATGGTGCAGGCGATCTGGCTCGACGGATCGGGCGCGTAATAGAGATTGAAAGGCGCGGCGGCCTCGCTGATGGCGAGATTGCGCACGCCGCACTGCACCACGGCCGTTCGGCTCACCGGGTCGATCTTCAGGATGCGGTTGAACTTGGCGAGCGAGAGCGTGACCCCGAGCGCATGCGGCATGGCGCCGCCCGAGAGTCCGGTGCCGGCACCGCGTGCCACCACGGGCACGCCGAGCTGGTGGCAGGTTTTGAGCACGGCCGCCGCCTGGGCCTCGGTTTCGGGCAGTGCCACCACCAGCGGGCGCTGGCGGTAGGCGGTGAGGCCGTCGCATTCGTAGGGCGTGGTGTCCTCGGCGTGCCAGATGAGCGCATGCGCCGGCAGGTGGGCCTGCAGGGCGCGCACGACCTGCGACTGGCGTTCGGATTTCTGCAGCGAATCGTGCTGGGCAGGGGTAAGCGGCGCGTTCATGCGGCAAGCCTCTTTAGTCGGGCAAAGTGTCTCGTGGTGTAGCGCACTCTACGCAAATGCGGCGGCGCCGGGTTGAAGCTTTTTTGCGCGGCGCTTGAGAGAACTTTGCCGCTCGGCGCCTTTTCTTTTTATTTTTCTTCAGCGCAGGCTTTGCGCCAGCCAGTCGGCAAAGGCAGCGCATTCCCAGCGATCGAGCGTGCCGGGCTGCCAGCAGATGGTGTGGCGGTGCGGCGAGGGCACGGGCCGGTCCGAAAGCGGCACCAGCCGGCCCGACTCGAACCATGCGGCGCCCATTTTCAGCCGCACGAGCGCCACGCCGAATCCGCTGGCGGCTGCGTCGTAGACCAGGCCCAGGTCGTTGAACTGGGAGCCGACGTGCGGTTCGGGCTGGTCGATGCCGCAGCTTGCGAACCAGGTGCTCCAGGGCTCGAGCGGGCTGCGAATGAGGCGCGCGCTCGCAATTTCGGCCGCGGTGCCAAACCCGTCGAAAGGCCCGAACTCGTTGAGGAAGCTCGGACTGCAGGCGGGCACCACTTCTTCTTCGAGCAGCAGGCGGTGTTCGCAATCGGCGTACGCACCGGTGCCATAGCGCACTTCGAGATCGGCCTGCTCGGCGGTCACGTCGAGCAACGGGATGGACACCTGCAGCACGAGTTCGATGTCCGGGTAGATGTTGCGGAACAGTTCGAGCCGCGGCATAAGGAACTGGCGGCTGAAGGTGGGCGTGACGGCAATGCGTAGGCGTGTGGCGCGCTGCTGCGCCGCATTGCCGGTGGGCATGGCTTGCAGCGCCGCAAGGCCGGTGCGCACGTTGGCAAGGTAGGCGGCGCCATCGGCCGTGAGGCTGAAGTCGCTGCGCCCGAAGAGCTTGAAGCCGACGTGCGATTCGAGTTGCCGGATGCGGTGGCTCACGGCGCTGGGCGTGACGCACAGTTCGTCTGCAGCTCGTCCGGCATTTCGCAGCCTGGCCACGGCTTCGAAGGTCAGGAGGCACTGGATGGGTGGGATGTGCTGGAGGGCCACTTTTGCCTAACCTCCTTGGAGGTTTTGTTGGCGCTGCTGTTCGGGGCGCGTGCACAGGCCACCGGGTACTCCCCTCCGCGAATGTCCCCCGCCTTCGGCTCCTCCTTTATTTCGCTGCGCGGAGCACCCGATGCCCTGTGCACTTGGGCACGCTGCTCGTGCAACGCCGATCAACGACCGCCGCTTAAGACGCACACGTCGATGGGGTGCCTTGCGCAGCGAAATAAAGGAGGAGGCCGCAGGCCGGGGGACATTCGCGGAGAAAGGTATCCCGTCGGCGGGTGCGCCCCCTGAATGACCCATCTCAGTCCTCAAAGAAGCTGACCGGCAATCCAGGCACATCGACGCGCATGGAAATCACCGTACCCGATGCAGGCAACCGCTCGATCTCTGCAGCAGGCCGGCCCTTGCGCCCGCTGGTGACGAAGAGCGTCTTCAAGTCGTCCCCACCAAAACACGGCATGGTCGGGCACTGAACAGGAACGGGAACAGAAGCCACGATTTCACCGGACGGCGCGAAGCGCAGCAGCTGTGCACCTTCGAACATCGCAACCCAGTAGTGGCCCTCGGCGTCGACCGTCGCGCCATCGGGACGGCCTTGGTAGCGCACGGGCGAGTCGGGGGTCCAGCCTTGGGGCTTGTGCTCGAATTGATGAAACACGCGGGCACGCGAAAGCGAATTGGCCTCGGTGTCCCAGTCCCAGGCGCACACCACATGCGCGGCGGTGTCGGCCCAGTAGAGCGTGCGTGCGTCGGGCGAGAACGCGAGCCCGTTGCCGGTGGTGGACTCGTTGGCCATTTGCGTCAACGTGGGCGACACACCGGTGTCGGTGCGGGCATCGAAGCAATAGAGCGCGGCGTTGGCCTTGTCCTTGGCCTCGTTGAGCGAGCCGGCCCAGAAACGGCCCAGCGCATCGCATTTTCCGTCGTTGAAGCGCATGGTGCGCGCGTCGTGCTCCACACGCGCCACCGCAACCAGTTCACCGCCCCATTCGCGGGCCCGGTAGATGCCGTCGCGCAACGCAATCACCAGCCCGCCGCTCCGCGCCGGAGCCATGCAGCCGGCCTCGGTGGCCAGGGCCCAGCGCTCCACCTTGGCACCGGGCGTGCCGATTTCCCCGCGCGTGCGCAGCACCGCGCGCCCCGGAATGTCGAGCCAGTAAAGCGAGCGTTCGTGCGGGTGCCAGAACGGCGATTCGCCGAGCTCGCAAAGGCTGTCTTCGAGGGTGGTCCACATGATCCCGGCATTGTGCATCCGCTCCCCCGAAGGCCAAAAAAAAGCCCGCTGACGCCGAAGCGCTCGCGGGCTGAACATCCAAAGGAGACCTTGCCGAAAAAATTTGTCCGTGTAGTTCTTATAAGCAGTCTTCGCGTCGTATGCCCCCTTCGTGGAACACCGAGGAACCGGCTTTGCCGGGCCTCTGGTGTTGCCCCCAGCAGGGGGGTTGGCGAAGCGACACGAAGTGCGCGAAGACTGGGGGGTTAACGGTTATATGCGGTCTCGCCGTGCGAGGAGATGTCGAGGCCTTCGCGCTCTTCTTCTTCCGACACACGCAGGCCGATGGTGAGGTCGGCGATCTTGAAGGCGATGAACGCCACCACGCCAGACCAGACGATGGTCAGCAGCACGCCTTTGAGCTGAATCCAGACCTGCGCACCGATGCCGTTGGAGACGATGCTGGCCGTGACCCAGTCGCCCACGAGGCCGGGGCCGCCGAGAGCCTGGGTGTTGAACACGCCGGTGAGCAGCGCGCCGACGATACCGCCGACACCGTGCACGCCGAACACGTCGAGCGAGTCGTCCGCGCCGAGCAGCTTCTTGAGGCCGTTGACGCCCCAGAGGCAGGCGAAGCCGGCGATGAAGCCGATGATGATGGCGCCCATCAGGCCGACGTTTCCGGCGGCCGGGGTGATGGCCACGAGGCCTGCAACGGCGCCCGAAGCGGCACCCAGCATCGAGGCCTTGCCGCGCATCAGCGCTTCACCGATGCACCATGCAAGCACGGCGGCTGCGGTGGCGGTAAAGGTGTTCATGAAGGCGAGCACGGCGCTGGTGCCGGCTTCGAGGGCCGAACCTGCGTTGAAACCGAACCAGCCGACCCACAGCAGCGAGGCGCCGACCATGGTGAGCGTGAGCGAGTGAGGCGTGAAGGCTTCCTTGCCGTAGCCGACGCGCTTGCCGATGACGTACGCGCCGACCAGGCCTGCAACGGCTGCATTGATGTGCACCACGGTACCGCCCGCGAAGTCGAGCGCGCCCCATTGCCAGATCAGGCCGGCCTTGGCGTTGTTCGCATCCACCACGTTGGCGGCGGTGTAGGCGTCAGGGCCAAGCCAGAACCAGACCATGTGGGCCAGCGGCGCATAGCTGAAGGTGAACCAGATCACCATGAACAGCAGCACGGCCGAGAACTTGGCGCGCTCTGCAAAGGCACCCACGATCAGGCAGCAGGTGATGCCGGCGAACGTGGCCTGGAAGGCGGCGAACAGCAGCTCGGGGATGTACACACCCTTGCTGAAGGTGGCGCCGGGCGCGAACACGCCGGTGGCCGGATCGAACACGCCCTTCATGAAGAGCCGGTCGAAGCCGCCGATGAAGGCATTCCCCTCGGTGAACGCCAGGCTGTAGCCATAGATGAGCCACAGCACGACGATCAGCGAGAAGGTGACCATCACCTGCATGAGCACCGACAGCATGTTCTTGCTGCGGACCAGGCCGCCGTAGAACAGCGCCAGGCCGGGAATGGTCATCATGATGACGAGCAGCGTGGACAGCATCATCCAGCTGGTGTCACCCTTGTTGAACGAAGGAGCGGGAGCCGCGGCGGGTGCTGCTTCGGCAGCAGCAGCGGGGGCGGCGGCAGGTGCCGCGGCCGCGGGGGCTGCAGCGGGAGCCGGGGCGGTTGCAGCCGGTGCCGTGGCAGCCGGCGCTTCAGCCGCCGGCGCCTGTGCGAACGAGGCGGTGCCGGCAGCGAGCACGCTCAAGCCGAGCGCAAGAGAAACAAGCAGTTTTTTCATGGTTGTTTTTTTCCGGGCTGATCAGAGGGCTTCGCGGCCGGTTTCACCGGTGCGGATGCGAACGACCTGCTCGAGGTTGTAGACAAAAATCTTGCCGTCGCCGATCTTGCCGGTGCGGGCAGCGCCTTCGACGGCTTCGATCACGCGGTCGACGAGGTCGTCGGACACCGCCGCTTCGATCTTGACCTTGGGCAGGAAGTCGACCACGTACTCGGCGCCGCGGTACAGCTCGGTGTGGCCCTTCTGGCGACCGAATCCCTTGACCTCCGTGACCGTGATGCCTTGCACGCCGATGGCCGACAGCGCTTCGCGCACTTCGTCGAGCTTGAACGGTTTGATGATGGCTGTGACCAGCTTCATGATGACTTTCTCCTTCTTGGATGGAATGAATGGTGCGGCAGCTTGGGCCGCACCTTGTTCTTGTGCCTGCTTACAGGGTCTTGCTGAGCGTAACGATGAAGCGCGCCTTGTTGGGCGAGTAGTACTGCTCGCCGATCGGGCCGAAGCCGAAGTCCACGCCCGGGTTGCTCAGCGCGAGGTAAGAGCTCTTCTTGTTGGCGCCCTGCACCGAGCCGGCCAGTGCCAGGCCGTTGCCGAAGTCATACGACACGCCCACGTTGTAGTCCACGTAGCTCTTGTAGCCCAGGCTGCGGATGTCGCTAGACATGTGCGTGTAGCCCACGGCCGCCTTCAGCGTGAGCTTGGGCACGATTTCCTTGCTGTAGGCCAGGTTCAGGTAGCCGGTGTTGCGGCCCTTCAGGCCCGAGCCCGACTTGTAGCCGGCGTAGCCGAAGTAGTCCTTGGAGACCGTGTGCGAGTACTTCAGGGTGAACGAGCCGATGGCTTCGTCGGCCCAGGTGCCCGCGCCGTACAGCTCGGTGGTGTTGCCGATGGAGTTGCCCGGGTAGATGTAGGTCAGCGCGCCCACGTCCAGGTCGAACGGGCCGGCCTTGAACTTATAGCCGCCGTAGAGGTCGCTCTCGATGCTGTTGCCCTGGAGCCAGTTGACGCTGGAGTTCCAGTTGCCCACATAGAAGCCGCTTTCGCCGAAGGCGTAGTCGAAGCCGCCCTGGATGGCGGGCTTGAAGCCCTTGGTCTTGGCGTAGTCGTTGTTCCCGATCATGTCCTGGTCCTGGCCGCGGAACTTGTAGTTGCTGGTCAGGGCCACATTCCCCGAGAGCTGGGCGCTCGCCAGCATCGGCAGGACTGCAAGGCCGGCCACGGCCACTGCCTGGGCGAATTTACGGTGCATCATCGAGACTCCTCGGAGTTGGTTGGATAGTTGGGGGACACCGTCTCATAGCAGGGAGCGTGCCAAAGTGCTCGTTCTTCCAGCCGAGAGGCGGCGGCCCCGTCATCCGCAATCTGCTTGAAAAGTTACAAGAGTGTTCAGGTGCGACGCCCTTCCGGGCGCCGCGGTGCACAAGCCCGACCAAAAACGGGCGCACCATAATGGGGAGAGTAATAAGAATGAGCTTGTCTTTGGTGCAAAGCCGCGCTTTGCTTGGGCTGGAAGCGGCCAGTGTCACGGTCGAGGTGCATCTGGCGAACGGCCTGCCCAGTTTTACGCTGGTCGGGCTGGCCGAAACCGAAGTCAAGGAAGCGCGCGAACGCGTGCGCTCGGCCATCCAGAACGCCGGCCTCGAGTTTCCGAATAACAAACGGATCACAGTCAACCTGGCGCCGGCAGACCTGCCCAAGGACTCCGGCCGGTTCGACCTGCCCATTGCGCTCGGCATCCTGGCCGCCAGCGGGCAGATCCAGGCCGCCGGCCTCGCGGGGCATGAATTTGCCGGCGAGCTTTCCCTTTCAGGCGAGCTTCGGCCCGTGCGCGGCGCGCTGGCCATGGCGCTTGCACTGCACACCCGTGGCATCGCGACACGGCTGGTGCTGCCTACCGAAAGCGCAAAAGAAGCGGCCCTGGTGCCCGGCGGCGAGGTGTACGGCGCCAGGCACCTGCTGGATGTGGTGCAGCGCTTCATGCCGGCAGACGCCGCCGCACAGCAGGCCGAGCCAGCCGGGCCGCCCGGCGCGGACGGCTGGGCCCGCATCCACGCCGCTGCGGCCGGGGCCGCGCCCCTGTATGCCGACCTGTCCGACGTAAAAGGCCATGCGAGCGCCAAGCGCGCGCTCGAAATTGCCGCCGCCGGCGGGCACAGCCTGCTCATGGTCGGCGAGCCGGGCTCGGGCAAGTCGATGCTGGCGCAGCGCTTTGCCGGGCTGCTGCCGCCGATGAGCATCGACGAGGCGCTGGAGACCGCCGCCGTGGCCAGCCTGGGCGGCAGCTTCTCGACCGAGCGTTGGATGAGCCGGCCGACTTCTGCGCCGCACCACACGTCAAGCGCGGTGGCGCTGGTGGGCGGCGGCTCCCCTCCGCGACCGGGTGGGCAGCGTCATAAATAAACGCAGGCCAAAACGAACTAAATCAATAGCTTAGCCTCCCTGTTTGATTCCACCGAACTCTGACCCGAGATTTCCATCGAATACTGACCCACCCGCTTTGTGAGCCCGAAGGCCTCACGATGTGGATAAGTGCTTGATGTTCTCCTTTTTAGATTGAGGCTTTGCGGAACTGGTTTTGAACCGGAAGCTGTCGTTTCCGGTCTCCAGAATGTGGCATTGTGTGGATCTGCCGCAGATTGCGCCGCTGTTTCCGCGATTTGGTGGCCTCGATCGCGAGCCAGGTCGCGAGCTTGTCGGCATAGGGGTCGAACTTGCTCGAGCTCGCCCGCTTGGCGTAGCGCGGCGCTTCGTCGCCCGCTCGCAGGTACTTCTTTACGGTGTTGCGAGACAGGCCTGTACGCCTTGCAATCTCGCGGATGGACATCTGCTCGCGCAGGGCCCAGCGTCTGATGACACTCAATGTCGCCACGTCTATCACTCCTAGGATCCCCTGCCTTAAAAATGAGCAGGGTAGAGTTTTACGTGGGTCAGTCTTAGACGGAAATTAGTGCGTTAGCCGGGTCAATTTTCGGCGGCAATCAACAGAAAATGAGCTGCTCTACGGAGAGATGAATCAAGCGCGCGGCCGGCCGACTACCTACCGGTCGGCGCATCCGGTAAAGTCAAAAATTGCGGCTAACTGTGACGAGAATTTCGGCTATTTGTGACGGTGCCCACCGGGCGAAATCTCGCAGGCGCACCACGGCGTTCTCTTTCTCGACGAGTTTCCGGAGTTCGCAAGGTCCGCCCTCGAGGCGCTGCGCGAGCCGCTCGAAACCGGCACCATCACCATTGCGCGGGCCGCCCGGCGCGCCGAGTTTCCCGCGCGCTTCCAGCTCATTGCGGCCATGAACCCCTGCCCTTGCGGCTACCAGGGTTCGGCACTGAAAGCCTGCCGCTGCACGCCAGACCAGGTTTCGCGCTACCAGAGCAAGCTCAGCGGCCCGCTGCTCGATCGCATCGACCTGCACATCGAAGTGCCCGCGGTGTCGGCGCACCAACTGCTCGGTGCGCCGGCCGGCGAGGCGACCGGCAGCATCCGCGCCCGCGTGGTCGCCGCGCGCAACTTTGCGGTGCAGCGCCAAGGCAGCCCGAACCAGGCACTGCAGGCCGGCGCCATCGACCAGCACGCCGCGCTGGACGAGGCCGCGCGCAAGTTCATGGTCAACGCCGCAGCCAAGCTCGGCTGGTCGGCGCGCAGCACGCACCGCGCGCTCAAGGTGGCGCGCACGGTCGCCGACTGGCCGGCGCCGAATCGGTGCAGGCTGTGCATGTGGCGGAGGCTGTGCAGTACCGTCGGGGGTTGAAAAACTGATCCCAATAATGATTCGCCACAATCGATTGTGTAAATGGAATGCAACTGCTTAGCGGAGATCGCTTGAAACAAGTCTTGACCACCGTGATGGCCGCTTTGGTGGGTGGCTGCGCGTCGTTCGCACCATACGTACCTGTCGAAGATGGACAACCATTCGCGACACTGGTTGTCCCTTCAAGAATCACGAGTTGGCGGCCAGGAAGCGTCGGCTCCACGACATTGAATTTCGCAATCGCGAACGAACAAGGCTGCGGCAACTTCGTCAAACCCGAGCCAGCCACTCAAGAGCGCAGTGAGGTCAGGTACAAGATCCCGATAAACAAGGACATCCTCATCGGCTACGCCCGTGATTCCGGGGTGATGACGTGCAATGTGTCTGCTTCATTTCATGCGACGACGGCAGGTGCGCAATACGTGCTGAATGGGCGAGTTCTAGGCATGCAGTGTGCGCTGACGGTTTCGGAAATAACCGCAGGCTCATCAACGCTTTTACCGCTCGAGCCTGCATTCAGAGATGCGTGGATTGGTCGCAAAGCGTGCAAGCGACGACAGGATCTTTGATTCCGGAAAGCGGCGCACAAGCTATCTCCTCGATAGGACGCGCCCCGGATGCGGGCGCACAAGAGCGCCGTAATGCGACACGCGGATCCTGACGTTCGGCAATTGCGAACCTGAGGCCCCTCATCTGGTCCAGCTGTTTCTCGCGATCCGCATTGGCCAGACTTCAGGCTGGTTACGGCCCGTGCATGACAAGGTGCCCGGCTCCGAATCCGTGATCCTCCCCCACGTGGCGGAGGCGGTGCAGTACCGTCGGGGTTTGCGAAATTGACAGGCAGTGAACCCACCCGCCCCCACGCTCTACAACCGCCGCATGGTGGGCTGGCTTTCGCTCGGCCAGCTCATCACCTGGGGCAGCGTCTTCTATGGCTTCGCGCTGCTGATGGAGCCGGTCGAGCGCGAGCTGGGATTGAGCCGGGCGCAGTCGTCGCTGGCGTTCAGCCTTGCGCTGCTGGCCGAAGGCGCACTGGCATGGCCGGTGGGCCGCTGGATCGACCGCGGCCATGAGCGGGCGGTGATGACGGGCGGCTCGCTGGTCATCGTGGCCGGCCTACTGCTCCAGAGCATGGTGCACAGCGCCCTGGGCTTCTACGCGGCCTGGACGCTGCTCGGCGCGGGGCTGGCGGCCACGCTCTACAGCCCTGCGTTCTCCATCGTCACGCGGCGCTTTCCGCATGACTTTCGCCGCGCGATCATCACGCTGACTTTTCTCGGCGGGCTGGCGAGCACTGTGTTCATTCCGCTCGTGGCCTGGCTCATAGCGGAGCTCGGCTGGCGCCATGCCTTGTGGGTGCTCGCGGCCATTCACCTTTTCATTTGCGCGCCGCTGCATGCGCGGGTGCTGCGGCATGCGCCCGCTCCCGCGGCGGGTTCGAAAGCCGGGCGGCCCCGCGCAGGCGAAGCCGCGGCCGTTGCGCCCGCCAGCCACTACATGCGCACCGCCCCGTTCCTGCTGGTGGGCGTTTTCACCGTGTTGCTGATGGCGGTCACGGCCGCGTTGCCGCCGCACATGGTGAGCCTGCTGCGCGGCGCGGGGCTTAGCGAATCGTGGGCCATTGCCGTGCCCGCGAGCATCGGGCTGGTGCAGGTGCTGGGGCGCGCGTTACTTTATTTCTTCGAGCACCACTTCGACCTGCATCTGGCGAACCGGCTGATTCCCTGCCTGATTCCGCTCGGCCTGCTCGCATTGCTTGCGGGCGCGGGCCATCCGGGCGCGGCGCTGCTGTTCGTGTTTTTCTACGGCATGGGCAACGGCATGCTCACCATCGTGAAGGGCACCGCGATTGCGCAATACGTGAACCGCGATCACGTCGCCACGCTCAACGGTGCATTGGGGCTGCCGAGCGCCATCGCCCGCGCCCTGGCGCCGCTGATGCTCGGCGTGCTGTGGCAGCCGGGCACCGGCTACACGCTGGGCCTCTGGGTGCTGCTGGCGGCCAGCGTCATCGCGGTGCTGGCACTGGTCGGCGCGCAGCGCTGGCGCCGCGTGCCGGGCACGCCTGCTACTTGAACTCGTGGCTGACCACAGGCGCCGAGCGGCTGTCCTGCACCGTCACGCGCTGCCGGTACACATCGAGGTCGCCGTTGCGCACTTCGATGTTGTAGATGCCTGGCCGCAGCGACAGTGACTTGAGCGGCGGGCTCACGCCGCGGTCGGCACCGTCGACGAACACCTGGCCCCACGGACGAATGTTGAGCACCACGCGCCCGTTGCCGGGCGGAGCGGCCGGCGGGGCAGGCGGCGTGGCGCCACCGGCCACCACGGTGGGAACCGCGTTGGTCGGCGTGGTGCCGGGGGCTGCGGGGATGGTGGGCGAGAGCCGGTTCAGCTCGGCGATGGCGTTGCGCGCCTCCCGTGCATGTAGGCCGCGGCGGTACCGGCGCAGGTAAGCCTCGTAGCCTTCGCGCGTGTTCTCGGCCTGGGCCAGGTTCCAGTCTTCGACTTCGGAGGTGGCAAGAGCGGGCTCCGGCGGCGTGGTCGGTGTAGCCGGTGTGGTGGCCGTGGGCGGCACGGCCGCCGTGGGAGGCGCCGCAGGCACGGGCGCAATCACCGGCACGTTGTCCAGCGGCGTCAGCGAACCGGCCGGCGCACTGGCCGCCGGCGCGGGCGGCGCGGCGCCACCAGGTGCGGTCGCCACGTTGCCACCCGGCGCGCTTTCGCCTGTCGGCACGGCCGGAGGGGGTGCGTCGGCAGACATCGGCCCCGAAGGCGGCGGCACCGGCACCATGGCGGTCGATGTTTCCTGCCGGCCGGAACTCAGGTGCAGGCCGATCCAGCCGCCCACGGCCACCAGTGCGATCACCAGCACGCCGACCAGCTTCCATGGCGGCTGCGACGATTTCCTGGCGGGCGAAGACGGCGGCTTGGCAGCGGCCGTTGCCCCGCGCGCGGGGGCGGTTTCGCGCGGTGCGGCGGCCTTGGGTGGGGGCACGGGAGCCCGCTCCGGGCTGGCCTCGGGCTGCGGTGGCTTGGGCTTGACCGGTTCCGGCGAGGCGGCTTCGGCGCGTACCGTGCCGGCCAATGCAGCGGTCTCCTTCACAACGGCGGGTGCCGGTGCGGGCGCGGCCCTTTGCGGCTGCGGCACCACCGCAGGCGCGGCCTTGGCAGGTGGAGGAACAATGACTGTTGGCGCCGCCAGCCCGCTCACATAGGTGTCGCCGAGCTTGGCCAGGCCCAGCTCGGCCGCGAACGCCGCCACTGTTTGCGTGCGGTCCTTGCTGTGCACCGCCAGCGTGTGATCGACCGCGGCGCAGAACGCCGGGCTCAGGTCGCTGCGGCCGAGCGAAGACAGCGGCACATACGCGTCCTGCACGCTGCGCACCACGGCCGAAGGCGGCGGATTCCCCGTGACCGCGCGGTACAGCACGGCGCCCAGCGCATAAAGATCGGTCCACGCGCCCTGCAGCAACGTGTTGTCGTCGGCGTACTGCTCGATGGGCGAATAGCCCGACTTCACCATCACCGCCACTTCGTCGACCAGGTCGGCAATCGACTTGCGCGCCGCGCCGAAGTCGAGCAGCACCGGCAGGTCGTCCTGCTGGATGAAGATGTTGTCGGGCGCGATGTCGCGGTGAAAGCACTGGCTGCGATGCAGCGTTTCGAGCGCGCCGAGCAGCGGCCCCAGCATGCCGAGCAGCCAGGCCTCGGTGATCTTCGACGGCTCTTCCTCGGCCAGGCGGCGCAGCGTGCGGCCGCGATACAACTGGATGGCCATGTAGGCGGTGCTGTTCGCCTCCCAGAAGCGATGCACCCGCACCAGCGCCGGATGGCTGAACTGCGCGAGGGTACGCGCCTCGTTGATAAAGCTGCGCAGTCCCGCCTGGAAGGTGGCGGTGAGCCGGTCGGAACGCACATGCACGCTGTCGTCGCCCACGCGGCGCGCGAGCATCGAAGGCATGTATTCCTTGATGGCCACCTCGCGCTGCAGCGAGTGGTCGTAGGCGCGGTAGACGATGCCGAAGCCGCCTTCGCCGATCACTTCGAGCAGCTCGAACTCGTCCAGCCTGTGGCCCGTGCCCAGCGGATGCGGCCGCTCCTGTGGATCGGCCGGCGCGCTGCTGCTGGCGTTGGTCGTCATGCATCTCCTCCCGCGGCGGGGGTCTCATTACTCATGCCCATGGCACATGCCCCTGTGAAAACAACTTCGAAAACAATGGCGTGTTCAGGCCCCCGCCATGCGCGGCGGTGCGCAGCGGCGAGCCATCCGCCTGGTTGGTCCACCAGTAGCTGGTGCTTCCGAAGGCATCGAAGCACAGCGGAAGCTCGGGCCAGCCCAGCCGCTGCTGCGCCGCCGCGCCGGCGCCGCCGGCCGCGGGCCCGAGGATCGACAGGATGTCGTCCGAGCCGCCGCTCGCGGTCTGGAACCCGCCATGTGCGGCAGCCAGCACCTGCTGGTCGAACTGGTCGGGCGCCACGCTGTGGCGAATGGCCTGCAGCAAGGCAGTGCCGCACTGCCAGTACCAGGCGGCCGAGCCTTCGAGCATGGAAGGCCGATAGCTCGACGCCGCCACCTGCACCGTCACGCACACGGGGTAGTAGCGCCCCACCCGGTCGCAGCTTGGCGCAATGCAGCCGAACTGCACCGCGTCCACGCCCTGGGTGGCCGGAATCGCAAAGTTCCACACTGGCGCGACAACGTAGTGCCGCGTCATGGCGTCGGGCCAGCGCTTGAAGGAACCAAGGCCGTTCTGCATCCAGCGGTCCCACCAGGCCTGCAGCTCGCGCGGCATGCGCCGATAAAGAAAGTCGCCCGCCGCGGGCAGCTTGCCGTACCAGCCGATCTGCTCGTCGGCCGGCACCCACGCGTGCGGCGAAGGAAAGCCGCTGTTCATCTCACGACTTTCCCGGGCATGAGAAGCCGCTCATCTGGCTCAGCCGCAGCGGGTTGTAGACGCTGTTCGCGGTCACCGCCAGCACCACCTTCTTGCCCTGCATGTCGAAGGTCGCATTGAACGACTCGGGCGACCGGCCGGCCGAAACCGAGGCCTTGTCGAAAAGCCGGTGCAGCGCCCACGGCCCTTCGGTCACGATGCCGCCGGCCGGCGTGCCGTTGGCGGTGGTCACCTGCAGCCGCACCTGGTTGCTGTTGCGCGGGCCGGGCCACTTCACAGTGCTGGGCGCCTGCGGGCCATGTGCATAGCGCACCGTCTGCCCGTCGATGTCGAGCGTGAACTGGGTGAGCGCGGCGTCCATGTCCTCGGGCCGGATGTCGATGGTGAACGACGGCGTGCGGCCGCCGGCCATGCCGGTAAAGAACACATCGCGGATCGCCTGCGCCTTCTGGAACGAGTCGAGATACGACGAGCGCCCCGGCGAGCTGCCGTCCACGCCCTTCTTGAAGGCCCATGGGTTGACAGACGTATCGACCTGCGAGGCGAGGTTCTTCTGGAAGAAGTCGTCCATCATGCCGCCCGGCGAAAACAGCTGCGCGAAGTCGCCGGCCGCCACATCGCGGTTGGAGCCGCGCGAAAACGGATAGCGCCCCGCAATGGCCTGGTTGCAGAACTGGCCGATGGTGGCCGCCGCGCTCTGACCGATGTTCTGCCGCGTCACGGCCGCGGCCTTGGACGACGCGGTGGCCGAGAGATCGTTCAGCATGCCCTGGAACGGCACCGGCAGGCGGCCCGCCTCCGCCTGCACCTTGGTGACCGCGTCGCCCGAGGGCGGAATGTTGCCGCTGCGCAAGGCGGTGTCGGTGGCGGTAAGGAAGGTGTAGAGCTCGTTGATGAGCGCCGCGGTGGCGTCGATGGGCGCCTGCCCGCCGGCCTTGGGCGCGGTCACCATGCGGCGCAGCGGCGCAAAGTGGTTGTCCACCAGCGACTCGGGCCGGTCCGGCGCGGTGTTGCGGCGCTGGCTGCCGTCGGGCTGGCCAATGAGCTGCTCGATGCGCTCGCGCGTGCTGGCCACGCGGTTCTGCGCCTGGTCGAGCAGGCTGCGCGCAGCTTCGTCGTGGTTGCGCAGCAGGTCGGTCTCGCGCGCTGCGCCGCGAATGAGGCGCGACATCGGCGACTCCGAGGTCGAGAGCACGCGCGTCATCTGGATGCTCTGCAGCAGCGAGCGGCTGTCGGCCAGGCGGACGTCGGCCAGGTACTCGTCCCAGATGCGGATGTAGTCGGTGAGATACAGCCGGCGCACCTCGCGCAGCAGCAGCTCGCGCGACGTGATGTCGGTCATGCCCGGTGCGCGGATCTGCAGCACCCAGCGGTCTTCCTGCTCGAGCGCAAGCGTGGTTTCCGCCATGCGCTTGTCGAAGATGTCCCAGTAGCCGCGGTAGGTGAACAGCGTCGGGATGCCGTCGGTCAGCGGCTTGCCGCTTGCGCGCTTGATGACCAGCGCCGACTCGGCCCCCGCCGCCTCCGCAATGCTGAACGCGTTGGGCGGGCTGGTCTGCAGCAGGATGCGCCGCAGCCGCGCATAGGATCGCTGCGCCAGCGGCACGCCGGCCAGGCGGTCGCGCGTCTCGATCACGAGCCGGTCGTCCTTGGCAAAGGGCGATGTCACCACGCGCCCCGCGAACAGCGCCTGCAGATGCGTCTCGAGATTGGCGCGCTGCTCGCGCGTGAGGGCAGCGCCGATCTTGCGGTCGACGTCGGTGAGCAGCCAGGCCTGCAGAAAATCGGCGTCATAGCGCTCGGCGTCATACAGCATGAGGTAGGCCTTGAGCGCCTCGTAGCTGTATTCGGCATCGGTCTTCGAGGCTTCGCGCAGCGCCTGCTCCACGCGCTGGGCCGCCTGCGGCAGCAGCACGCTTTCGAGCGCGCGCTGGTAGACGCCATCGGTTGCGGCCTGCAGCTTGTCGCCCTGGTAAAGGCCGAAGCGGTAGCTCACCGGCGGATCGCCGATGTCGAACCGGCTCGACTTGGGCAGGTCGCGCAACCGGTCGAGCACCAGCAGCGAGCTGGCGATGTCGCTGTTCGAATCGACCACCGTCGGCAGCTCGCCGCGGGCCGCGGCCTTGTTGAAGGCCTTCGCGTTGTTGTCGACCTCGGCCACGTAGTCGCTGTTGTTGCGCCAGCTGTTCACGCAGGCGCCCAGCAACACCACCAGCAGCACGCCGATGAGGCTGTAGCCGGCCAGGTCGATGGCCCGCTTGCGCCGATACCAGCTCAGGTTGGTGCCGGCCACGCCCGCGTCGCGGAAGATCACCTGCTGCAGCAGCTCCTTCAAAAAGTAGCTCTTGCCCGGCCCCGGCGGCGGCGCCGGCGGCGCGTTGACCTGCAGGTAGCGCTTGATGGCGCCCATCACGCGGTCGAAGGCCGTGCCCTCCTGCGTGCCGCTGGTGAAGTACACGCCCCGCAGCATCGGCGCCACTTCGAACTTGGACGGGTTGAACACGTCGGCCAGGAAGGTGCCCAGGATGTCCTCGAAGCTTGCGAACTGCTGCGGCAGCAGATAGGCCTGCGCGCGGCGCATCTGGTCGGGCTCGGCCGCCAGCAACTCGGGCAGGCGCTCGTCCAGGCGCTGGTGGAGCAGCTTGTATTCCTGGTGGAAGCGTTCGCGCAGGTCGGCTTTGGCCGGGTCCGCCGGGTTGGCATCGATGGGGAAGGTAAAGCCCCACACCTGCGAGCGCTCGGCCCGGCCCAGCGAGCCGAAGTACTCGTTGAAGCCAGCCAGCAAGTCGGTCTTGGTAACCAGCACGTACACCGGAAAGTTGATGCCCAGGTCGTTGCGCAGTTCGAGCAGCCGCTTGCGCAGCGCCATGGCGTGGCGCGCGCGCTGTGCGTCGTCGGCCAGGGGCAGGTCGGCAATGCTGATGGTGAGAATCGCGCCGTTGATCGGCTGGCGCGGCCTGAACTTCTTCAGCAGGTCGAGAAAGCCCTTCCACTCGCTCTCGTCGGTTTCGCGGTTGCTCTCGTGCGTGGTGTAGCGCCCGGCGGTGTCGATGAGCACCGCCTCGTTGGTGAACCACCAGTCGCAGTTGCGCGTGCCGCCAATGCCGCGCACCGCGGCCTTGCCGAGCTGGTCGGCCAGCGGAAAGTCGAGGTCGGAGTTGACCAGCGCGGTGGTCTTGCCCGAGCCCGGCGCACCGATGAAGATGTACCAGGGCAGCTGGTACAGGTACTGCCGGTCGAACACGGCAAAGCGGCCCGCGGCCTTGCCTTCGGCACCCGAGCCGAAGCGCATGTTCTTCAGTATGGCCGTGGCATCGGTGAAGCCGCTTTGCAGCTCCTTGATCTCGGGTGCGTCTTCGGGCTTGGCAGCCTTTTCTTTCGCGGTGGGGGTGCGCAGCTGGTTGAGCAGTTGCGCGTTGAGCCGCCGCTCGCGCCACTTGCGGTAGAGCACCCGCGCAATCCAGATCGTGAACATCAGCGCGATGACCACGATGCGGACGAACTCGCTTTCGAACGGCCGGTAGCGGCCCACCGCAATGACGGGGCCGATGACCCAGATCAGGAACGCGACAGCCAGCAGACCGAAAAAGACCCACAGGTCGCGGCTCACGAGAAAACGGAAAATCGCGCGCAGCATCAGCGGGCTCCTCCCTGCGGCGCTGTGGCGTTGGCACCGCCTGCCACGGGCGCCACGAGCAGCGTCACTTCCACACGCCGGTTGCGCGCACGGTTGGCGGGTGAGTCGTTGGGTACCAGCGGGTCGGCATCGCCCCGGCCTTCGGCGCGCAGGCGCTCGGGCCGCGTGACACGCGTGGCAATCATCTTCTTGACGGCATCGGCACGCGCCTGCGAGAGCTGCCAGTTGGACGGAAAGCGAACGCTGCGAATCGGCTGGTCATCGCTGAAGCCGCTGATCAGCACATTGCCTTCCACCGAATTGAGCGCATCGGCCACGCGTGCGAGCACGGGCGCATAACGGTCGAGCACGCGGTCGGAGCCCGATGCGAACAGGCCGTCGCCGCGCAGCACCACCACGCTGCGGTCGGCCTCGTCGCGCACGGTCAGCAAACCGTCGCGGATCTCGGGTTCGAGAAAACGCTGCAGGCGCGGCTGCGGCGCCGGCAAGGCGACAGCACGCGCGGTCTGCGGCAGGCGCACCGCGTTCACGGCCGAGAACGCACCGTCGGAGCGGCCGGCCAGGCTGAAGGTGAGCACACCGAACACCAGCACCAGCAGCACTGCCGCCACGGCGCCCACGGCCCACAGCGGCAGCCAGTTGCGCGTGCGGCGCACCGGCGCGCTTGCGTCCTGCCAGTGCGGAGACAGCGGCACGGCAATTTCTCCGCGCGTCTGCCGAATGATCTGCAGCAGGCGCTGTTTGAGCGTTTCAAGCTGCGTGCGCCCGTTGTCGATGACGCGGAAACGCCCTTCGAAGCCCATGGCCAGGCAGAAGTAGATGAGCTCGATGAGCTGCAGATGCTGCTGGGGGTTCTGCACCAGGCGCGACAGCAACTGGAAGAACTTTTCGCCGCCCCAGGTCTCGTTGTGGAACATCACGAGCAGGCTTTGCGACGACCAGATGCTGCCGCCCCACGGCGTGAGCGCGGCCGCCTCGTCGACCGCGGTGCACAGGCAGTAGCGCGCACCGATGATCACCTCGGGCGCAATGCCGCTTTGCTGCGCGCGTGTTTCGAAGCGCCTGACTTCGTCGACCAAGTGCTCGCGCAGTTGCGCGGGCGCGTCGTGGTGGCCCGTGGCGCGAATCTGTGGAATCAGGTCGAGCAGCGGGTTGGCCGCCGCGACGAGCGGGTTGTTGCCCGCGAGCGCCGTGTCGCCCGCATGCGGACGCCGCGCGTCGTGCCATGCGGTGAATGACTGGGGCTGCTGGCCGAGGCCGCGCGATGCCGGGGACATGCCCGCTGCGTCCCCATTGCCAATGCCGCCACCGTGGCCGCTATTGCCGTTGTTGCCGCCGCCCGGGTTCGGAGGCACGAAGCCACCCGGACCGACAGCCATGTCGTTGACACCGTTCATAGGGTCCCTCACGGACGAATGGCCCAGAACTCCATGGCCAAGCCTGGAAAGTCGCCGGCCAGGTGCATTGCAACGCCGCCCGATTTTTCGAGCTGGCGCCACATGTCGCCGGTCTTGTCGAGCTCGAAGTAGTGGTAGCCCGCGTTGTATGGAATCTGCCGCGGCGCCACCGGCAGCGGCCGCACCGTGACGCCGGGCAGCTGCAGCTGCACCAAGTCGCGAATGCGCTCGACCGAACCGATCTTGACCTGCGTGGGAAAGCGCTGCTGGATGGCATCGGCGGGCAGGTCCGCATGCACCGCGAGCACGAAGCCCGCGTTGCGCACCAGCACCGGGTCGGGCATGCGGCCCACGCGCACGCCGTGGCTGCGCTCTTCGAGCTCGATGGCGATGGCGCTCTGCTCGAGCACCGCCGAGAGCGAGCGCCGCAGCTCTTCCATCAGCGGCCGGATGCTTTCGTTGAGGTTGTCGTGGTCGTACACCGGCCACACCACGGGGCGCCGCGTGGGCGATGTGTGCGTGGCCAGGTGGCACGCCAGCTTGAGCCAATCGGTGAACAGCTGCTCGGGGTGCACCTGCACCGCCTGCTGTGCATGCCATGTGGTCGCGAGATAGCGGTTGACCAGCTCGAGCAAAAGAAAGTCGGACACCTCGCTCACGCCGCCGCGGCCGGGCTGCGAAAGGCGCGATGCCAAGGCTTCGGAGCGCTGCGTGAGCAGGCCATGCAGCTCGGCGATCATGCTGCGCAGCATGGCGTGGGCCGAGGCATCGAGCACCGGCGGAATGTAGTTGGCATCGACCACCAGCTTGTGGTCGGTGCGGCGCTCTATCACGCGCACCGCGCCAATGGCCTGCCACTCCGCCGACAACGACGATGCGCGCGCCAGGCGAAGGCGCGGCTTTGCGAGCTGCAGCACCGCGGGGCCGAGCGCCACGGCGTTGCCGTCGGCCACCTCGCGCTCGATCACGCCGAAGCGCGCGGCAGAACCTTCGTCTTCGGAAAAGATGACTTCTTCACTGCCGGTGCGCCGCAGCGGCAATGCGAGCACGATGAGTTCATCGGTCAGGTCGCTCGGCACTTCATAAGGCAGCGGCGCATCTTCGGCGCCGAACGAGAACGGCGTGCCATCGGGCAGCACGCCGGCACCGCCAAGCAATGACACGCGGCCGAGCGCATAGGCGTCGCGGTCGATGTCCAGGTGAAGCCATCCCCAATAGGCGCCTTGCAGGCCCGCCGTGCGGCGAGTGACGTACTGCTCGACATAGCGCTCCAGCTGCTGGAAGTGCTGGGGCCGCAGGTACATGCCTTCGGACCACACCACACGATTCGCCAACGCCTGCGGGTGGGCGCCCTGCCTGCCAGCGCCCGGATTGCGAACTGTCACCAAAGAACCTCCTGGGGAGTGCCCACACTGAAGCGGGAGGCGCTTGCTGACGTCCTCCCGATTGATCATTATTTTTCTCTGATGCTACACGGCGCTTCTTACGTTTTGCACCGAATTTCTCGTGCGAATTGCTCGCACTTTTTAGCTACAAAGCAGAGAAATTAACGACTTGGTAGTAACTCGATGCCCGTCTTGCGAATGGCGACGCGCACGCTTTGCTCGCTCGGCGAAAACTGCCACACCTTGTAGAGATTGGTTTGCTTCGGCTCCTTGAGCGGCAAGACGATTCGCCAGCGCGAAGCCTCCAGCTTGCGGTAGCCGGCAATGATGCCGATGGCACGCGAGTCGAGCCCCGCTTCGCGCTTGAAGACACGCTCTTCGCCGCTGCGCATGATGGCCTGGTCGGCGTTCACGAGCTCTGTCAGAAGCGTTTCGCGGTCACGGTCCTGTAGTGCAAAGTAGTCTGCCGTCTCAAAGTTACCGGAAGATTTCAGTTCGAAGACTTTGACGAGAATCGGCGCCGGCTGGCCGCGTCCGTCGGGGTTGACGCCATCGTCGATGCGAATGGTGACTGCATAGGGTGTGGGCAATGACTTCGCAGTCGAGGCGCATCCACTGAGGCCACCAAACAACGGTGCGGTTGCAAGTGCGCCTTGAAGCAAGGTTCGTCGATGCATGGGATCTCCCTCAATGGTTCGCGGCCTATATTATCGAAGTCGTGCGCACGAACGGAGTCGCATATCTCGTGCAACATCGCGAGTCTTATCAAGCATTGCCTTTCATTGCCTTTCGCAAGGTTGGAGAGAAGATTGAAGTCATGTCTGCCTGCTTTGGCGCTCACCTTATTTGTCGCTGCCGGTTGCACCACCACGCCTCCGCCCGAACCGCCGCAACCCGAACGCCTGAGCCAGCAAGTGGCGCGCACCACGCTCGAACGCGCGCAGCAGGCGTATGACGAAGGCGACTATGCCAAGGCCGTGACCACGCTGAAGAGCGGCGGCGTCTCGGTGTTCGACGCGGCGGAGCCCGGCACGCGGCTCGACGCGATGAAGCTCGAGGCGTTCAGCTACTGCGTGGCCAACCAGGTGCCTGAATGCCGCACGCAGTTCCGCAAGTTGCTTGATGCTTTTCCCAACTTCGACCTGAGCGTTGCCGAACGCAAGCACCCGGTGTGGGGCCCCGCGTTCGAGGCTGCCAAGCGGATGAAGCGTTGAGCGCCTGGAGCGCTTTGAGCGGCAGCACACCGCAGCTCGACATGAACACGGAGATGCCATGCGTTGGACGGTGATCGAACATGCCGGCAAGCCGGTGACATCAGGGCCTTCGGCCTTGCTCGCTGCGCCGGGCGGAACCATCGGGCGCAGCCCCGACAACCACCTGGTGCTGCCCGACGAGCAGCGGCAGATCTCGCGCCTGCAGGCCACCGTGCGCTTCGACGAACAGGGCGTCGAGGTGCTTCGCAACATGAGCGCGGTGCTGCCCATCAGCGTGAACGGACGCACGCTGCAGCACGAGGAAGAATCGCCAGTGGCCGATGGCGACCGCGTGACCATCGGGAGCTACGTGCTCGAAGCGGCAAGCGGCCATCGCACGGCCGCAGTCGCACCTGTCGCGGCCGCGGTGCCCATGCCATCTCCACCCGCCGCGCCGATGCGCGATGTCCCCGCGCCCAGTGCAATGGCGCAGGCGCCCATGGATTCGCTGCTGCCGGCGGCGCCGGTTTCCGACGTGTTCTCCGACCTGTTCGGCGCGGGCGCACTGCCCATCGGCGATGCACAACCTGTCACTGTGGCAATGCCGCCGCCCACATCACCACCGCCGCCACCGCCGCGCGCTGAGGCTCCTGTGGCCGCGCCGTTGCCGGCGATGCCTGCTGCCGCACCTGCGTTTGCTTCACCGCTTGCACCGGTGCCGCCGCCATCGCCATCGCCGGTGAGTGCTCGCACGAGCGCCTCGCAGATTCCCTCCGCGGCTGACTGGGACGCCATCCTCGCCAATGCGCCGCGCCGCGAAAAGACTGCGCCCGAGCCCATGCCCGACCCCATGGCGCACGAACCTTTCGAGCTGCCTTCGCAGGCGCGCCGGAACCCGGTCGATCCACTCTCCGAACTGAATCCCCACGCGGCCACCGACATGTCCGACGTGGCGCTGAAGCGCGGCGTGGACCCGCTCTCTTTCTTTGCCGCCGACAGCAACGCGCCCTCGCCGCTTTCCGATCCGCGCCCGACCGCGCTGACCCAAGAAGACCCGCTGCGCGAGGTGCATCCCGCACTCGACCTGCTGGCCAGGCCGGTCGCCGCGCCGCAAGGACACAGCCATTCGAACCATGCGCGCGAAGTGTCCGCGCAGTTCAGGCCGCCGAACCCGGTGGCCTTCGATCCGCCGCCTGCCGCGAAGCCGAAGAAAGCGGAGGTGGCTGCAGTGCCGGTGGAGACGCCGCCACCGCCACCGCCACCGCCACCAGCACCAGCAGTATCGGCATCGAAACCTGCCGCACCGCCTGAGCCAGCGACGATGCCGCCGCCCCAGCCTGTCGCTCCCCCGCTGGCTGTCCCCTCGCCGGTGGCCACCGCAGCTGCGCCGCTGGCAGCGCCCACATCGCCGTCATCCTCGTCGGACGATCTCTTCAGGGCCTTTCTCGAAGGCGCCGGCGTCCCGGACGTCGCCGGCCAGCAGCCGCTGGACGCCGAAGCCATGCGGCGACTCGGCCGGCTCATGCGCGCGTTCACCGACGGCACCATCGAGCTGCTCTCGTCGCGCGCCATGCTCAAGCGCGAAGTGCGTGCCGAGATCACGATGATCGTCGACGAGGAAAACAACCCGTTCAAGATTCTTCCCAACGGCCGCGCCGTGCTCATGCAGATGTTCGGCGCCCGCATGCCCGGCTTCCTGTCGCCCGAAGCCGCCGTGCACGACGCGCTCGGCGACCTGCAGTCGCACCAGCTCGGCATGGTGGCTGGCATGCGCGCCGCGCTGCTCACCGTGCTCAAGCGCTTCGACCCCACCGCACTGAACGACGCCACGCCGCACGACGGCGGCCTTGGCGAAAAGCTGCTGCCCGGTGGCCGCGAGGCGCGCCTGTGGCGCCAGCTTCAAAAGCTGCATGCGGAAACCACGGCGGCGGTCGAGGATGATTTCCAGGCCGTCTTCGGCCGCGCCTTCCAGCAGGCCTACGACAAGGAAATGGAACGACTGAAGGAGGCACGCCGTGCTTGAAACCACCCGTGCTTTCGCGGTTCCAATTTCCACCTCGCAGTTCTCCTGCGTGGGCGAACGCAGCGGCAACCAGGACGCCATCGGCTATCACCTCGACGAATACAACGCCTGCTTCGTCGTGAGCGACGGCGTGGGCGGCAACGCGGGCGGCGAGCTGGCCGCGCGCATTGCGGTCGACACCGCGCTCAACACCTTCGTCGACAACCCGTCGGTCGAAAAAGAAGACATCCAGCACGCGGTAAAAGCCGCCAACGACGCCATCCTTGCCAAGCAGCGGGAGCTTGCCGACCAGAGCAAGATGAGCGCGACCATCGTCTCGCTCTTCGTCGACCGCACCAGCGGCCAGGCCTGCTGGGCCCACGTGGGCGACAGCCGCCTCTACTGGTTTCGCCGCGGCGCGCTGATGCAGCGCACCGAAGACCACAGCCTGTCGGAGCGCTCCGGCGAGGCTGCGCTGGGCAACGGAGCCAATGGCGGCGAGCGGCTGGTGAAAACCAATTTGCTGTACCGCGCGCTCGGCGCAAGGGCGACGGCGGAAACCACTGTGTCGACGCCGCAGCGGCTCGCCGACGGCGATGCATTCCTGCTGTGCACGGACGGGTTGTGGCAGCTTATTTCGCAGCAAGTGATGGAACGCTCGCTGCAGCTCGCCGACAGCGCCGAAGAGTGGCTCGCACTGCTGCGGCGCGCGGCCGAAGCCAAGGCCGACGAATCGCGCGACAACTACTCGGCGCTGGCCGTGTGGGTGGGGTTTCCGCAGCAGGTGACGCTGGCTGGGACGGCGACGGTGCGCGCTGCCGCCTAGGGTGACCAGTCAGGGCGCGAGGATCAGCACCTTGAACTGGCTCGGCACGATTCGCATGCCGACCATGTTGCACCGGTTTTGCAGCGTGAGACTGGTCACACGCGTGGCGGGCGTTCCCTTGAGGAGCACGGTGAATGCGCCGGTGACATGGCGAGACTGCTGCATGAAGGTCTGCGACACCACGCCTCCCAGCACCCCAGGTTGGTCGCCCAAGGTAATAGGCGTGGTGGTTGCCATGTTGTGGGCCGGCATCGCCATGAAGAGGATGTTCCAGGCATTGGGTATGGCCATGGGCCCCAGGGCCATGTTCGGAAACGGAATGGGAACCGGTGTCCTGCACACGTCGGGAAAGGCCAGGTCCATTCCCATCAGCTGGCAATTTGCAAACATCGCTTGATCCCCCTTGTCAGCCCATGTGGATTTGCGCGGCATCGACCTTGACGAGGTCCTTGCCTGTTACCACGGTGTGGGTTCCATGAATCCGTACCGTCTCGGTTGCCTTGCAGTCCAGATGGCCGACGCGAACCTGGTCGACCTCGTCGACCAGCCGCAGCGCATTGCGCGCCATCTGAACGATTCGATCGGCCACTACTTCGAACACCTTCCCGACCAGGCGGAAACGCCCCACCGTCGCATCGACCTCCTGGCTCGTATAGCGCATCTCGTCCACATGGCAGCGCGCCTTGTCCGCTCGCAATCCCCAGTGAAGGCCCTTCATGTCCAGCGTGGCACCGCTGCGGATGCGGACGTCACCGGCACTCTCGATGGATACGCCAGCTCCGCCGCCCAGCTTCAGCTCCCCGGCTGAGTCGATGTGGCTCACCGTCCCGTCGGCCTGTTCGATCACCGCGATCACGTAGGCCCTGGTGCTGTCCGGCCCGGACACCAGCACAAGGTCTCCGACACCGGGCCTGAGCAGGCAGCTCGCAGCGCGACGGCAAAGCCGGACCGCGCCCTGCTCGTCTTCGACGGCGATCCGCCCGTCTGGCATCAGCGCGGAGAGCCGCCCCATGAAATGGACCGGAGTCGAGTCATTCATGGCTGCACGCAGTGAAACGACATTCATGATCTATTTCCTTTTCGATGTGGGTTGCATACGGAGCTGCGCTTCAATGGGCATCGCTCCATGCCTGGGCTTTGAACAGGTCCGGATCGTTCTCGATGATGCCGCCGCGCCCCGAGAAACGAGTTCCCTGCTGCAACGCGCGGTGAAAGCGCGTGCGAAGAAAGTGCGCGCCGCGCATGTCGGCATTCAAAAGCTCCGCGTAGGAAAAGTCGGCATCCTGCAGCTCGGCCTCCCGGAAATTCGCATCGGTACACCGTGCACGATGAAAGACGCTCAAAGGCAACCGGGCTGCACCGAAGTCGACGCCTTCGACTCTGGCGTCGATCCAGATGGATTGGTCGAAGCGCCCGCCGCTGCAGTTCGCGCCGCTCATGTCGGCTTCGGGAAAAAGGGTGTTGCACGCATCGGCGCCGGAGAAGTTTGCCTTGCGAAGCAACGCGCCCTTGAAATTGCTCTGGGTAAGCACTGCACCGCTGAAATCCACGCCGTCCATGCGGCTGTCGGTGAACTGGCAGAGCACGAACTCCTGCCCCGCGAAGCGCTGGTCCGTCAGCTCGCACTCCATGAACGTCGTGCTATCGCATCGCGCGCTGCTCAACGCCACCTGGCGAAGATCAATCCGGAAGAAGGTCGCAAATGTGAGAGAGGCGCCCGAGCAGTCCATCCGGTCCACCTGGGATTCGCCCACCGTGACGCGGTCGCACAGCTGTGTTTGCAGGTTCATCTGCAACATGCGGCATTTGAAGAACGCGACCCGCTCCAGGCGTGCGTCTGCAAATATGGCCTCGTCAAGGGCCGACTCCATGAAAGAGGCGTCCTGCACCAGCGCGTGATCGAAACGCGCGGCCTCGAGGCGGCTTCGGAAAAACCGCGCATCCTTGAGCCGCGCATGGCTCAGATCGCTGCGCACGAAAGCGCAGTTGGACAGCATGCCGTCTTCCAGGCTGCAGCCTGCGAGCTGTGCGTCGGTGAAATCCACGCGCTCCAACACCGCCCCCGAAAGATCGAGCCCGCGCAGGTCCCAGCCTCTGCAGTCCAGATCGGTCACAGCCACACCATGGCGAATGTTGTCCATCAGTTCGTCACGCGTCATCGAGTCGTCTCGGTGCGCCGGGCGGGCCACACCTTGGCATTCTGGGTATAGGCATTGCCGAGCAGAGTCGAACCATCGATCATGGCTTGCGACACGTCCGCGCGAAAGAGATTCGCGTTGTGGAAATCCGCCATGCGCAGATCCGCCTTGGACAGATTGGCATCGATGAGGTTTGCGCCGGCCAGCGAGGCTCCCGAGAAGTCTGCACGCACGAAGAGGCTTTCACCGGCTTCCAACCGATCGAGACGCGCGTGGCGCAGATCGCAGTTCGACAAATCGCATCCCTCGAGTCGCGCGCCGCTCAGATCCGCGCCCGCCAGCGTGACACCACGCAGACCGCAGTGCTTGAAAGTCGCATCGCGCAATACCGCGCCGGCCAGCGTGCTGTCGCTCGAAAAGCTGCAGGCAGCGAGCGTGGCGGCCGTGAAGTCCAGGCCCTCCGACCCGCTGATTGCGACAAAGCCGCAGCTGTTCATGGCAGCCCGTGCAAAGGACACGCCCTTCAGCGTGCATTCGATCCAGCCCATCTGTCGAAACTGCGCGTCGTCGAACGAGACATCTTCCAGCATCATCTTCATCATTGCGACCTGCTGCCAGCGGGAACGCCGCAAGTCGCATTGCTGCCAGGCGCTTTCATGGGTATTCGTCGTCTCGAAGTCCACGTCGGCCAGCACGCAGGCGCGAAAAGCAGTCTTGTGGCAGTTCGCATGGCGCAAGCTCGCACCGCTGAAGTTGGCGCCGTCGCATTGCGCGCCACCCAGGTTTGCGTAGTCGAGCCGCGCGTTGGTGAGCGTTGCGCGTTCCAGCCTGGCGCGTGCGAGCACGGCCCGCGTGAAGTCGCATCCATCCAGGCGCGCACCGGCAAGATTGGCATCCTCGAGATTTGCGCCCGAGAAGTCGGAGCCGCTCAAATCCATGTCCGACAGATCGGCGCCTGTGAGGTTCGCGCCTGCAAACCGCCGCTGCCCCGGTTCGGCCGCGCCCAGGCGCCGGCGCAGCTTGGCAGCGCGGAAGGTGGTCATTGCCGGGGCCGGATCGAGCAGATGCGCCGTATAGAGATGTCCCTGGCGAATCTGCGATGCCATGCGCTCGCGCGCCAGCGCTGCCTGGTCAGCCTCCAGCGCGCTTTCAGGTCGGCCCTGACGCCCGAATTCCTCGAGCCGGGCCAACTCTTCGATCATCTGGTCAGGATCAAATCGGCGGCGGCCCGTCGCATCGGTGAGATCCGAGCCTTCCATGCCCGATTCCGCCATCGCCTTTTCGCTGCGAGCCTTGAGCTCATCGCGCGCCTGTGAAATCTCCTGCTCGACCCGGGCACTGTATTCCGGCAGATCCTCCAGCTGCAGCGTGCCTTCGATCTGTACCGGCGGCGGCAGGAACTTCGAGGGGTCGAGCCCTTCGCTTTCTAGCTTTGCGCGCTGTCTCTCGTAGTCGCGAAGCTGGCCGGCGCGCTGATTGCGCACCATTGGGCGATTCGACACATCGGGCATCTGGTCCGCCGCCCATGCCCCCATGATCGCCTTGGGTACGAGGTCGCTGTCGCGCACCGCGTGAATCGCCGTCTCGGGATTCAGGCGCAGCCGCAGCACCTCTTCGTAGTGTGCAACGGGCCTCGGGTCCGACTCCAGTTCGAGCGCGGGCATCAGGTGCTTCACATCCGCGGCATCGTCCTCGGCAATCGCGAAGCTCCCGTGCCAGATCAGGATTGCGCGCCGCACATGGGGGAAGAACCATGCGGTGGTCAGCCGCAGCGGCGCTTCCTGCAAGTCGCCGCCGTCTTTCCGCCAGCTCGCGAAACACCGCGCCCGCCAGCGCGGCAAGGCGCCACGCAGCACCGGCTCGGTGGGGTGCATATTCCAGATTTCATAGCCGGCGCCCGCCGGCAGTTCGCTCGCATCGGGCCAACGCTGGTCGGGCGGCGCAGCGTTGAAGAATCGCCAGTCCATGTCATCGGCGAAACCGGGGTATTGCTCCTGCAGCCACTGCGTTCCGTAGGCTGTGCCCAGCAGCCGCATGCGCTGCGGCCAATCGGGCGGTATCGCGCCCATGCTGGCGGGGCGGACGTGCTGGCCGCGAGAGGCCACGCGTGCATCCGGCGCCTCCACATTGGGCATGCGGCGCACCGGCACGTCATTGACGATTTCGTCGACCCGGCCCATGCCGTATGGGTTCTCTGGAACATCGGGGCCGCCGTACGCATGCGCCCAGTCGAGCCGCATGCTGTCGAACGGCTGCGGCGCAGTGGCGCGGCCGTCGAGCCAGAAACGGTCGCCGGACACAGTCAGCGCCTTCTCCCTTTCGGCCAACCGGACCTTGACGGCGCAGATTGTCTTTTCCTGCTGGTGAGCGGTGTACGCGTGGCCGCTCACGAGCATTTCAGGCACCAGCTTTGGAACCCCGAGATCCAATACGTTGCCGGGCCCGATCTCCTCGGCCGCCAACTGCCAGAGCTCCTGCTCGGGCAGCAGCATCGGTTGTGCTTCCAGACTGACAAGCCCAAGCACTGAAACGCCCAGCGTATCTCGGCCCTGCCAACGGTAGGGACGCGTCAAAGCGCTGAGCCGAAAGGGCTTGACCGTTTTCATGGCGTGCTGCGGCCCTTTGGCAATGCCTCGGCGGCAAGCAGGAACCGCGGGTTCTTCATTGCCTCGGCTCGTCGATGGCGATGTCGCGCGTGGCCGGATCCACCTTGATCCGCACCATGCGGCCTGGTGCGAACTGCGGCATCTTCACGGGCGACAGGGGCACAGTGAGCTCCGTCTCGAAATCCGGCACCTCTCCCACTGCATCGACATGCAGGCGCAGGCGCGTGAGTATGTAGATGCGATCGATGCGTGTCCTGGTATCGGTGCTGTCCAGCACCTTGCCGGTGGTCGGCAGTCCGACCCGCAACACATGGGCCGCCCGATCGGTGCCTGCTGCCTTGGCATTCGCTGCCTTTTGCAGCTTGAGGATGCCAAGCCCGCCGGCTACCACCACGACCAGCGCGGCCAGAGGGATGAGGAGAAACCAGAAGTTGCTCGATGCCATGGCCCATCAGGCAATGCCCGTCAGCATCTTGAAGTACAGCAGCACGCCGCCCATGTTGACGTCATAGCCGGCATTTCCGGTATGGGCGATCGACTGCGTGGTTGTGTACAGGCCGAAGGCATAGGAGATGCCGAACAGTTCACCCTTGGCACCGTTGGTCGATATCTGGATGCCGTTGTTGAAGTTGGCGAGCCCCGAGCTGCTGGTGAGAAGGCCGTTGAACCCGACGTTCAGCCCCGAGCTGGTGAACCGCGTCGGCGCCGAGTCCCAGATGCTTGCCCGATTGATACGCTTGACGTGCTCGCCCTCGATGATCACATCGCCCTTCGCCTTGATCTCGACGTTGCCGGCAGTCGACTCGATGTACACGCTCTTCGCCTTGCCGACGTAGTCGCCGCCCGTCACAGTGGTGGTGTGCGTGCCGTCGATGGTTTCGGTGAGCGTCGACGTGATGTGGTCGACCGCCGTGCCGGTAACCTTGCGATCCCAGTTGGCGTTGTAGCGCTCGGTGCGCAGCGAATCCACGGCTGTGAGCTTGGACTCGCCCTTGACCTTCTCCTCCATTCCGCCTCCGACTTCGACGAGGAATCCGCTCTTGAAAGTCTCGTGCCGCTGCCCGGCCGTCACGATGACTTCGGAGGTGCCGGTTTCAACGGTTTCCTTCGCGCCTCCCTTGGTCGTGATCTCTATTCTGTTGTTGAAGAAATGCTCAGTCAGGCCACCCGAGACCTCGAGCTTCGATCCGGTCTGGTACTTCGCGTGGTCGAGCCCCGCCTTCACCGTGGTTGTGCGCGCCTTGCCGACGGTGAGCGTGTCGTTCCCGGAGACCGTGGTCGTGCGGTCGCCGGCGATGGTGTCGCGCTCGTCCGCCTCTACGTCGAGCTCGAAATCCTTCTCGGCGTGAATCCGCACCAGCTCGCAGCCCGGCGCATCGTCCAGGATGAACTCGTTGGCATTCGCCGGCGTGCCGTCCTGGCTGCGGCTCACGAAGCCGCTCACCGTGACCTTCGCGGGCAGCTCGAGCGGCGGCATCTGGTCCGAGTTGTAGACGCGGCCGATGATGATCGGACGGTCAGGGTGGCCGCCGATGAAATCGACGATCACCTCCTGCCCCTTGCGCGGATGGTTCACGGCGCCGTAGTTCGAGCCGGCCCAGGCACTGGAAACGCGCACCCAGCAGGAGCTGTTCTCGTCGCTCTTGCCATAGCGGTCCCAGCGAAACTGCACTTTCACGCGGCCGTATTGATCGACCCAATACTCCTGACCGGCCTTGCCCACCACGGTGGCGGTTTGCGGCCCATTGGTGCGGGTCATCGGCGTTACGCGCGGCGGACGGAACGGGTACGAGGTCGGCTGCACCGCAAAGCTGAAGCTGTAGTGGCTGTCGGCGGCGCCGCTCTCGTAGCCGCCTTCGCGCAGTGCATAGGACACCGACACGATCAGGTATTCGCGGTTGTCGTCCTGCCGCGGGCAGTTCTGCATCGTGAAGCGATAACCCGGCGCCATGCCGCGCACGCTGCTGTGGCCAATGTCCCGCTCGGCCTGCGACTGCGCCTCTTCGAGCCTGATGCGGGAGTAATGCTCGCCCTGCTCGGCCTCGCTGAAACCGCCGAGCCATTCATAGATCTCATAGGTGTCGTGGGGATTGCCGCGCGGTTGGCTTCGCATGCCCATCAGGTCGGCTTTCGACTTCTTGAAGTCGTAGTCGTCCACCACGTAGGTGCCGGGGCGGATTTCCTCTGTCACCTGCCACTGGTCGATCACTTCCTGGAAAGGGTCCGGGTCGCGGTCCGCCGCCAGATAGCTGATCTTGGGATAGCCCGGCAGGGTTTCGTGCGCGCCGATGTCGTCCGCGAGCACCAGCGTGTGCTGGTTCTTCTCGTGCTTGAAGTAGTAGTAGATGCCCTCGTGCTCCATGAGCCGGCTCACGAAGGCGAAGTCGGTCTCCTGGTACTGCACGCAGTACTCCCACTGCCGGTAGCTTCCGCTGAGCTTCTTTTCGAACGCGAAGTTGTAGTCCGCAAACACTTCCTCGAGGATGTCGACGACCGACTTGTTCTGGAAGATCTTGCAGTCGCTGGTGCGCGTCAGGTACCAGAGCCAGGGCCGCACGGTGGCGCGGTACACCACGTAGCGCGACGTGCTGCTCTCCCTGCCCACCATGGTGAACCGCACGATCTGGCCGTTGAGAAAACGCGGTTCGCCGACCGTCTGTATTTCGAGCGAAAGCGGCTTGCCCAACACCGACTTCATGTCGAGCGACACGCTCGGGCTCAACAGATCCACCTCGAACTCGAACAGCTGCGACAACCCCTCGGCGCCGTGCATCGAGCGGAATATCAGCTGGTCTTCCGCCAGCGGCGTGTGGGCTTTGACGATTCGGGTGGCCATGGCTTACTCCCTTTCTTCGCTCAGCGTTCAGAAAATTCGTAGTGAAAGTCGTCGTTCGCCGCGCTCAGCCGCACCTCTGCGAGCTTGCGCGCGCTGACCGTTGCACCAATGACTTCTTCGCTCAAGCGCGGAAGAATGGTGTGCGTCAGGATGGCGTCGATCATCCGTCCGCCCGACTCGATGGCGGTGCAGCGGCGCGCCACCAGTTCGACGGCGCTGTCGTCGTAGTGCAGGGCAATGCCGTGGTTCGCATCGAGCCGCGCGGCAATGCGGTCTAGCTGCAGGCGGATGATGCGATGCAGCGCATCGGCATGCAGCGGGTAATAAGGCACCACCACCAGCCGCCCGAGCAGCGCCGGCGCAAACACCTTGAGCAGCGGTTCGCGCAATGCGGCCGCCAGCGGCTCGGGGTCGGGGCGCAGGGTCGGGTCTTCGCACAGCTGCATGACCAGGTCGGTACCGACGTTCGAGGTCATGATGATCACGGTGTTGCGAAAGTCGATGTGCCGGCCCTCGCCGTCTTCCATCCAGCCCTTGTCGAACACCTGGAAGAAGATCTCGTGCACGTCGGTGTGCGCCTTCTCGATCTCGTCGAGCAGCACCACGCTGTAGGGCCTGCGGCGCACGGCTTCGGTCAGCACGCCGCCTTCGCCGTAGCCCACGTAGCCGGGCGGCGCACCCTTGAGCGTGGAGACGGTGTGCGACTCCTGGAACTCGCTCATGTTGATGGTGACGAGGTTCTGCTCGCCGCCGTAGAGCGCCTCTGAAAGTGCCAACGCGGTCTCGGTCTTGCCCACGCCAGAGGGGCCGCAGAGCAGGAACACGCCCACCGGCTTGTTCGGGTTGTCGAGCCGCGCACGCGCGGTGCGGATGCGGCGCGAAATGGTTTCTAGCGCATCGGGCTGCGCGACCACGCGCGCCGAAAGAATCTCGCCCAGGCGCAGCACCGACTGCGCGTCGTCGCGCACCATGCGGCCGATGGGGATGCCCGTCCAGTCGGCCACCACGGTGGCAATGGCCTGCGCATCGACCGCGGCCAGGATGAGCGGCGACTCGCCCTGCAGCTGCGCGAGCTTGTCCTGCGCCTGGTTGAGTTCGGCGCGAATCTCTTCGGGCGCCCGCTCGGGCTCGGCCAGTGCGGCTTCGACGTGTGCCGCTGCCTCGACATCGTCGCCCTCCACGTCTTCCGCCGCAGCCTCTTCTGCCTGCACGGGCACGGCAGCGGGCGACAGCTGCTTGCGCAGCGCGACGATGCGCTCGACCAGCGTCGCTTCTTCCACGCGGCGCTTTTCCAGCAGGTCGAGTTCCGCCTGCGCGGCAGCCACCTCGGCCGCGATGTCGTCCACGCGCTTCGCCTCGCCGACACCAATGGCGGCTTCGCGTTGCGCAATGCCCCGCTCGATGCCCAGCACTTCGATGCGGCGCTGCAGGTCTTCGATGGCGGCGGGCAGCGCATGCTGGCTCAGCGCCACGCGCGCGCACGCCGTGTCGAGCAGGCTCACCGCCTTGTCGGGCAGCTGCCGCGCGGGAATGTAGCGGTGCGACAGGCTCACGGCCGCTTCGAGCGCGGCATCGAGAATGAGCACGCCGTGGTGCTTCTCGAGCTCGGCCGAAATGCCGCGCAGCATGACCACGGCCTTGGGCTCGGTGGGCTCGTGCACCTGGATGGTCTGGAAGCGCCGCGTGAGCGCCGGGTCTTTCTCGATGTACTTCTTGTACTCCGACCACGTGGTGGCGCCGATGGTGCGCAGCCGCCCGCGCGCGAGCGCCGGCTTCAGCAGGTTGGCCGCGTCGCCGGTGCCGGCGGTGCCGCCCGCGCCGACCAGCGTGTGCACTTCGTCGACGAACAGCACGATGGGCTTGGGGCTCTTCTCGACTTCGTCGATCACTTGCCTCAGGCGTTGTTCGAACTCGCCCTTCACGCCCGCACCCGCCTGCAGCAGCGTGGGGTCGAGCACCCACAGCGACACGTCCTTGAGCGACGGCGGCACATCGCCGGCGGCAAGGCGCGACGCCAGCCCTTCGACGACGGCCGTCTTGCCCACGCCGGCCTCGCCGGTGAGCAGCGGGTTGTTCTGGCGCCGGCGCATGAGGATGTCGATGATCTGGCGGATCTCGTCGTCGCGCCCATAGACGGGATCGAGTTCGCCTGCGCGCGCCTTGGCCGTCAGGTCGCTTGCGTACTTGGCCAGCGCGGAGCCGCCGGCCGCCGCACCGTCGCCCTGGTGAGCCGCCGCAGGGGCCCCATGGCCGGCGCCCTGCCCTTGCGGTGCGGCGTCGAAATCATCTTCGGGCGAACCTTCGGTCCACGCGGGGAGTTGGGCGATGAGAACGTCGGGCACGATCTTGTCGAACTCGCGCGAAATGCCAGAAAGCACTTGCCGCAGCCCCGGCGTCTTCACGATGCCCGCAAGCAGGTAGGCACCGCGGATCGACGTGGCCTCGAAGCGCAGGCTGGCATACACCCAGGCACGCTCCACCGCGTTGTCGACGTGCTCGGAAATGTCGCTGATCGACGTGGCGCCGTGCGGCAGGCGGTCGAGCGCCCGCACCAGGTCTTGCTCGACCGCATCGATGTTGAGGCCCGCGCGCTTGACGATGCGCAGCAGGTCGCTGTCCTGCAGCTGCAGTATCTGGTGCAGCCAATGCACCAGCTCCACATAGGCATTGCCGCGCAGCTTGGCAAACGCGGTGGCGGTCTCCAATGCCTTGTAGAGCATCGGGTTCAGTTTGGAAAAAAGAGAGACGCGGCGAATATCGGTCATAAGGCCATGGAAGAAACTTCAGCCGCCACGGAAGCTGCCGATGCGGGACGGGAAAACAATGCTTCGGGCTGGAACACCATGTCGCCTGCATCGGTGTCTGAAAGGCGCGTGCCGAGCCAGCTGCCCCAGCCCAGGCGCTGCCCGCCGCTCAGCTGCATGCCGCGGGCTTCTTCTTTCTTGAGCACGAGCCGCAGCTCCCACGCAAACTCGATGCCGACGTACTGGCGCACCCAGTCGACCACCTGCTGCAGCCGCTTGCTGCCTGGCAAGAACTGGCGGAACTCGTCTTGCGAGAGCGGGCCCAGCTCCAGGCGAAATTTGCTTTGCGCATCGCGCACCGCCAGGCCGATGGTCGCGCCGCCGCCCAGCTGGTGGTTGCGCCCGAAGAGGCCGAGCCGGCTCACCTGCCGGTCGTCGATCATCACCCAGCCGCTCACGAATTCGTCGACGCGCACAGGCACGCCGAAGTACAGCTTCAGGATCTGGATCAGCCCTTCGGGGTTGCGCGTCTGGCGCACAAGGTGCCCGGCCATGAAGGTACGCGCATGGTCGGCAATGCGGTCGCGCTCCTTGAGGCCCGGCTGCCCCATGTTCATGAGGCTGGCCACGTAGTCGACAAAGCGGTGGCCGTCGGGACGGTCGAGGCTGTTGACCGACTGCGCATCGGCCCAGGCGCGGTAGAACAGCAGGATCAGCCGGTGATGGAACAGGTCGGCAAACGCACTGAGCGTGTTGTCGCTGTGATGGCGCTTGCGCTCGCGTGCGTACTCGGTCAGGTGCAGCGGCAGCGGCCCGTTGGGGCCGAACAGGCCAAAGCCGTAGATCGAGATGCGCGGCGGGCCATCGCCGTCCACATCCACGCCCGAGACGTTCGACGGCGCGAACGCCATCGAGGGCTCCTGCCCCAGGCGCAGCGGCTCATCGAGCGGGCGCGGCGCGCGGCCCAGCAAAGGGTGGCCGCCTTGCGCATCGAGCCGGCGCAGCAGCATGAAGAGGTCATGCTCGAAAGGCTGGTCGACGAGGCCGGCCCACAACACCGGATCGGCCTCCGGCGCACCGCGCCGCGCGGGCGGGGCCACCTCAGCCGGCTCATCGGGGACGACCGATGGTGCCGATGAATCGTCGGTAACGTGCAGCGCACTCATACGGCGGGGCGGCGTCCGATGCGTGGCGCCCATCGCGCGATTTCTCCGCGCTGCAGGCTGGAGAGCGCGAACTCGGTGAACGCGTTGAGCGACACATGCCGGCTGAAGAACTGCTCCAGCACGGCACCAAAAAGATAAGGACTCGAACCCGAGAAGGCGACCTCGTCGATCTTCAGCGCCACCTCCACGCCGCGGCCGAAGACGATCGGTCCCGGCTCGGGCAACCGGCGAAACACGGGCGCCAGCGCCATCGAGCGCACGCCCTGGATCTGCCGGCGCACCGCGGGGTCGGCCAGGTTGCCGTACAGGTCGAGCATCTCGCGCAGCGCGGCCGCGCCCTGGTTGGCATCGACGTCGGTCAGGCTCAGGTAGTTGAGGCCCAGGTGGCTGATGAGGCGCCAGGTGAGCGCGCCTTCCGCCAATGCGGGATACGGCCGCGACGGGCCGCGCAGTATGCGCACCGCGCGCACCGGCGCCGAGACGCGCAGGGTGAAATCGGATTCGAGCCCGGTGGGCAGCAACAGCGGCAGGTCGCGGTTGGTGCACAGCGCATCGATGGTGATGTGCCGCAGGCTGTGCGGAAACGGCGCATCGTGCTGGTCGACCAGCGACACATACACCTCGCTGCCTGTGTAGCTGGTGCGCGTGCCTTGCGCGCGGGCGCGGTCGGACACCAGGCGCGGCTCGCGGCGCAGCGAAAAATAAGAACCGAAGTCGCCGTCGTCGGCGGCGAAGGAGCCTAGGAACGGCCTGAACTCCCGCTCCTCGGAGCCGTTGCTCATGTGGCCCGTGACGCGCTCGACGGTAAAGATCTCGAAGTCGCGCGGACGCGTGCGGTCGATCACCGCATGGTGCTCATGCTGCCCCGGCCCGACCGGAATGCGGTCGCTGCGGCGCGGCACCAGGTTGATGATGGGCGTGCAGAAGAGCGAGAAGTGCCGCGCATCGACCACACGTTCCAGGTCGCTGTCGGCACGATCGAGCATGATGACGATTTCCATCGTGCTGCCGCTCATGGCGGCGGCCGCCGCGCGCAGGTTCTTCACGCTGAAGAACAGGTAGCGATCGGGAAACGCGAAGTACTCGTGCAGCAGCCGGTAGCCCTGGAACGAGCGCGCGTCATACGGCAACAGCGACTGGTCGGGGTCGAAGCCTTCGTGGCGAATGGCCTCGTCGCCCAGCGGCACGATGCGCGCGGTGCTGCCTGGGCCGCTGCGGCACACGGTGCCCACGCTGTGGTGAACCGCCAGCTCGAGCACGCGCAGCGCATGCAGCTCGGCGCCCGAAAGAAAGAACTCGAGCCGGTCGAGCGGCATTTCGGCAAACCGGGCGCCGCCCACCGCTTCGAGCTTGATGGTGATGGCGCTCTTGGCCTGGCGCGCAACCACGGGCATCGCGTGCGCAATCTCTGCCGGCACGGGCCCAATGCTCGCCTCTGCGATCTTGATGGGCCACAGCGTGACGGCATGGCCGGTGCGAAATTCGCAGGCCGTCTGCTCGCCCTTGATCATGCGGCCGCGCAGGATGGTGTGGCGCGGCAGCTCGTAGCCGGCCTTCAGCGAACCTTCGTTCAGGTTGCCGTCGATCTGCACCACGCCCATGGCCGGCAGCGGCGCAAGAAAGTTCGGGTACACCACTTCGAGCAGCCGCTGCGAGAAGCGCGGAAACTCCGCATCCATCTTCAGCTGGATGCGTGCCGTAAGAAAGCTGAAGCCCTCGAGCAGGCGCTCCACGTACGGATCGCTCACCTCGATGCCGCGCATGCCCAGCCGGCCGGCAATCTTGGGATAGCGCTGCGCGAACTCGGCACCGAGCTCGTGCATGTAGGTGAGTTCGCGGTTGTAGTAGTCGAGCAGCCGCGCGTCCATCAGAGCCCTCCCGTCGGGCGAAGGACCATGTGGCCGCTTTCGAGGTCGAGCTCTGAGCGCAGGATGAATTCGATGGGGTAAGGCACCGACCACAGCGTGCCGCGGATCTCGAGCGCGAGCAGGTTGTGGTGCTCCAGATCGGTGGAGTCGGTGACGCAGCGCACGTCGATGCTGTCTTTCATGATGCGCGGCTCAAAGTCGATGATGGCCGCGCGAATGGCGGCCTCGACGTCGGCAAAGTCGACCTCCGACATGCGCCCGCCGGCCCAGCCGCGCACGCCGTAGTTCACGACCGAGCGGCGCGCGCGCGGCATGGCGTTGATGTTGTGGTCAGCGCCGAAGTTGGTGGTGTTGAGCAGCCACTGCAAGTCGCGCAGCACCGAATCGCGCAGCAGCTTGCCGCTCATCAGGAACGCGCCCGCGCGCTCCTGGCGGGTCTGCGGCTGCTTGTCGGTCAGGCGGTCGAGCAGCACCGGCTGCAGGCGGTCGCGTGCAACGCTTTCTTGCTGGTGATCGCCCTCGGCCTCCATGGGCAAGCGGCTGGCTGGCAGGAGTGAACTCACTGGGCAACACTCTCCGCGGCGGCAAACTCGACCAGGCGAATGTCGAGCAGCGAATGGTCGCCGGCTTCGCTGATCAGCGTGCGCTGGCCCACGCCGGCGTACTGCTCTTCACCGGCGAGTTGCAGCCAGTCGGTACGGCGGCCCAGTGCCGCTTCGTCTTCCAGCGCCTCGAGCGCGCCGGGGTAGCGCACCGGCACCAGGCCGTTGAGCCCGCGGCCGTCGTGCAGCACGATTTCGGCTGGCGCCCACAGCAGGTCGACCAGGTGCTGCGGACGCGAAAACTTGAGGCGCCGCACCGCCGGCAGCGGCAGCCACGCGTAGCCCGAAGGCGTGAGCAGTTCGAGCACGGCGCCAATGCGCACGTCGCCGTCGCAAAGCCATGCGAACTCGATGCTTTGCACCGGCTCGCCGTCGATGGCCTGCGCAGCGCGCGAATCGGACCGGTCGACAGCGCTCAAGGTGCCCTGCAAGGCGGGCGCCGCCTGGCGCGCGGCTTCGCGCAGGTCGGCCGCTTGCGCGGCCTGATCGGGCGGCAGCGCCGCGGCGGCAATCAGCCCCGCGACCCAATCGGCATCGCCGGCAATGACGGCCGGCGCACGGCCGCCGTTCCAGAATTCGGTTCGGTGGCGCTCGGCTGCCAGGGCCATCGCACAAGTGGCGCTGGCAGGAGCGAAAGAAGGATCGATCTTGGCGGCGAGCTTGAGCTGGTCTTCAGCCCGCTGCCATTCGCCGCGCAACGCAAGAAAGTGGCCAAGAGCAAGCCGTAGGCTGGCGTTCTGGGGCTGCGCGCGAATCTGCCGCTGTACCCATTCGGTGTGCTCGGCCACGGAGCGCTCGCCCAGCACTGCAAACCCATCGCCCATGAAACTTCCTCATTGACTCGCATGCGGCCGTGGGCCGCCGGTGAATATCTGCGGGTGACCGGAGCCCCGCGGCACGCCGCCATGCGGCGCGCGCGGGTTCGGTCAGGCAAAAACGGAAATCAGGCTTCCCGGTTTTCCTTGATGTTCCAGGCCAGAACGGTTTCGGCGCCCTTGCCGCCCTTGTCCGTCTGCTCCCAGTACTGCTGCTTCACCTTGGCGGCCTGGAAGGCGAACTGCACCAGCACCGCATCGCTGCCCTGCTCGGCCGTGTATTGCACCGAGGTGACCAGCACTTCTTCGAGCGTGACGCGGGTGTATTCGATCTGCGAGCCGCCGGCCTTGCACACCGACACTTCGACCTTGCTCAGGTGCTTGCCGCTGGCGCAGTTCTTCATGACGGACGGGGCCGCCTTGTCGATGCGCGCAAGAACCTGCAGGTCGTTGAAGCTTGCCTTGCCCACACCGCCGCCACCGCCGCTGACCATGTTTCCAGGCTGCGTCGCTCCCCATGCAAACGACTTGATATCCGTCCAGTCCTTATGGTTCGAGTCCTTGGATTCGCCGTTTGCGCCCTCGACGCGCATGAACATGTCTACTGCCATGATTAACCCCCAAAGTTATATATGCCCGATTTCGGGACACCGTTGAACTAGCTGCTGTCCTTCTTGTTGGATGGCAGCTTCGAAACCAGCCGCAACGACACCGTCAGCCCTTCGAGCTGATAGTGCGGCCGGAGAAAAAACTTGGCGGCGTAGTAGCCCGGGTTGTCCTCGATGGCTTCCACCTGGACTTCAGCCGCCGCCAGCGGCTTCATTGCCTTCGTATCCTGGGACGACGTGCCTGGGCTGCCGTCCACGTAATTCATGATCCAGTCGTTGAGCCAGCGCTCCATGTCCTCGCGCTCGCGGAACGAACCGATCTTGTCGCGCACGATGCACTTCAGGTAGTGCGCGAAGCGGCAGCATGCAAACAGGTACGGCAGGCGCGCCGCCAGGTTGGCGTTGGCCGTGGCGTCGGCGTCGTAGTACTCGGCCGGCTGCTGCAGCGACTGCGCGCCGATGAAGGCCGCAAAGTCGGAGTTCTTGCGGTGCACCAGCGGCATGAAGCCGTTCTTGGCCAGCTCGGCCTCGCGCCGGTCGCTGATGGCGATCTCGGTCGGGCACTTCATGTCCACGCCGCCGTCGTCCGTCGGGAAGGTGTGGGTGGGCAGGTTCTCGACCGCGCCGCCCGATTCCACGCCGCGAATCGACGTGCACCAGCCGAACTGCTTGAACGAGCGGTTGATGTTCACGCCCATGGCATAGGCCGAGTTGGCCCATGTGTAGCGGTTGTGCAGGGCCGAATCGGTTTCTTCTTCAAACTCGAACTCGTCGACCGGATTGGTGCGCGCACCGTACGGCAGGCGCGCAAGAAAGCGCGGCATGGCCAGGCCGATGTAGCGCGCGTCTTCCGATTCGCGCAGCGACCGCCATGCGGTGTGCTCGGTGTTCTGGAAGATCTTGGTCAGGTCGCGCGGGTTCGAAAGCTCTTGCCACGAATCCATCTGCATCACCGTGGGCGATGCGCCGGCAATGAAGGGGCAGTGCGCGGCCGCGGCAATCTTGGCCATTTCGCCGAGCATTTCCACGTCGGGCGGGCTGTGGTCGAAGTGAAAGTCGCCGATGAGCGCGCCGAATGGCTCGCCGCCGAACTGGCCGTACTCCGCCTCGTAGATCTTCTTGAACAGCGGGCTCTGGTCCCAGCCGATGCCCTTGTGGCGCTTGAGCGAGCGCGCCACTTCGCGCTTGGATGCGCACATCACGCGGATCTTGAGCTGCTCGTCGGTCTCGGTGTTGTTGACCAGGTAGTGCAGGCCGCGCCATGCGCCTTCGAGCTGCTGGAAGTCTTCGTGGTGAAGGATCTGGTTGATCTGCTCGGAGAGCTTGCGGTCGATCTCGGTGATGATCGCCTGCACGGTGCGGTAGGCGTCGTTCGAGATGGTGACGGTGCTTTCGAGCGCCTGTACCGCCAGCGTCTTGACGGCGCTTTGCACCGCGTCGCGGGCCTGGTCGGTCTTGGGCTTGAACTCTCGCTGCAGCAGGTCGGAGAACTCGTTGGGTTCGAGCGCTTCGATGGTGGCGGCTTGTGCGCGCGCTGTCTGTTTGGGTGCGGTGCTCATGATGGACGTCCTGTCGGCTTGCGCTGCTTATTCGGGAGAGGTGCCGGGGCCGCCGGACTTCTCGTTTGCCGCTTCCACCGCCTTGGCAACGGCGGGATTGGGTGCGGACGCGAGCGACTTGAGCAGCTCCGGGTTCTGCAGCGCCTGGGCAATCAGTTGCTCGGCGCCGTTCTTGCCGTCCATGTAGGACAGCAGGTTGGAAAGCTCGGTGCGCGCCTCGAGCAGGTGCTGCAGCGCGCCCACCTGGCGTGCAATGCGCGCGGGCGAGAAGTCGTCCATGCTGTCGAAGGTGATGTCGACGTTCATCTGCCCTTCGCCCGTGAGCGTGTTCGGCACCTGGAAGGCCACGCGCGGCTTGATGGCCTTCATGCGGTCATCGAAGTTGTCGATGTCCACAGCCATGAAGTCGCGCTCCGCCAGGTCGGGCATCGGATCGACCTGCTTGCCCGCGAGATCGGCGATGACGCCCATCACGAAGGGCAACTGGATCTTGCGTTCGCTGCCGTAGATCTCGACGTCGTACTCGATCTGCACGCGCGGCGCGCGGTTGCGCGCAATGAACTTCTGACCACTGTTTCTGACACGGTTGTCTGCCATAAGCTTCCTCTTGAATCTCTATGCGTGTGGGTCGGAGTTGCCTCTGACCAATCTGACCTTGCGTTCTCGCGCTGCTTGTCGCCCTGCCACTTTTTTTGTCGGCACTTCTATTCGGTGCCGGTACTCAGCGAGCGCCCCGCCAGGCTTTCAATCTTCTGCAAGCCCTCGGGTACGAGTTCTTCGATGATCTGGAAGAAGTTGAGGTCCAGCAGTCTTTGCGCTCTTCGGATGAGCATGGGTGCCGGGTGGCTGGGTTCGGTGCGTTCCATGTATTGGCACGCCTTTTCCAGCAACAGCTGCACATCATCACGATTCGATATTTCAATATCTTTAATGCCCGCTACGCGCTGGCCGCTCGCACCATTGGCAGCACTGGCAGAGCCTTGCCCCGGCGAGGCCGATGGCGCGGCCTCGCTGCCTTGCGGAACTTCCGATGCTTCGGCCAGTGCCTGCTGGGCCTGCTCAGGCAGCAGCTGCACCACGGTGCGAAGAGAACGTTCGAGCCTGGAAAAATCGGGCGCCCAGCTTTGCCCCAGGGCCCGCTCCGAGGTCTCGCGAATTCGTTGCAACAGTTCCAGCGCCGCATGCAATGCCAGCACCGGCGGGGCCGACTTTTCCTGCGCACGGCGCGCCACTTCGCGCAGCCGGCCGATGCCGCCCGGGTAGTCGATCTGGTCGGCCTTGCTCGAATCGAGCAGCGCCTCGACCTGCCGCAGGCTCATCGACACGCCGGCGTCTTCGAGCAGGCGCGCATCGCGCACGCTGCGCCCCAATCCCTCGGCTTCGGCCAGTGCGGCCAACGCGTTCATGCGCGGCAGCGGGTCTTCGAAACCATCATCGACCACGCGCGGATGCACGTCGTCCCAAAATTTTTGCAGCACGCCGTCGACCACTTGCAAGCCGTCGACATAGCCGGGCAGCCCGCGGCTCTCGGTCCACGCCAGCGTGAGCGGAACCAGTACGCGCAGGTCGAGCGTGCGTTGGCACAGTTGCTTTGCGATGCGCTCGACGCGAGCCCAGTCGGGCGGCTCGGCCGGAATGATGGTCGAGCCGAACTGCTGCTCCCGCTTTCCGGTCGTTGCCTGCTGCAACGCCATGAAATCGGGGTCGTATTCGAGGTCTTCGCCGCACGGAAGCGGGCCTTCAACAGGCGACTGCAGTAGTTCGATCTCGCTTGGCGGCAACGCCATCTCCCTTTTATTAACAACCATCAACAATGGTTATCTTGAGGGGAACGCGAAGCGCGGTCAACAGCAACACATTGCTACGTGCTGCCTATGAATTACAAAGGAGTACAACTCCTTTTAAAGCGTAGAAAGAACGATTACAGCAATCCGCGCCCACCAAGATTGCGCATCAACGCGCTTAACCCAAAAGTCCACCGCGGCGCCTGGTCCGAATGAACCACGCGATTCACGAGTGCGCCGAGTTCCGGCGCGGCGATGCGGACGCGATCGCCGACGACATGGGTGAATCCTTGCCCAGGACCATGACGGTCTTGTGTCGGCGCGAACATCGTGCCGAGAAACAACATGAGGCCGTCGGGGTAGTCATGGTGCACGCCAATGGCTTGCGACACCAGGTCGAGCGGATCGCGACTGATCTTCGACAGCGAGCTCGAGCCTTCGAGCTTGAAGCCTTCAGGGCCCGTGACTTCGAGCGCAACCGTGATGCGGCGCACGTCGTCGATGCCGAAGTGCGCATCGAACAAGCGGATGAACGGGCCGATGGCGCAGGAAGCGTTGTTGTCCTTCGCCTTGCCGAGCAGCAGTGCGCTGCGGCCTTCGAAGTCGCGCAGGTTGACGTCGTTGCCGAGCGCCGCGCCCAGCGTTTGGCCACGGCTGTTCACGGCCAGCACGACTTCAGGCTCGGGGTTGTTCCACACCGACGCCGAGTGAATGCCGATGTCGGCACCGGTGCCCACCGAAGAGAGCACCGGAGCCTTGGTGAAGATCTCCGCGTCGGGGCCGATGCCCACTTCGAGGTACTGCGACCATGCGCCCTGCGCCAGCAGCACCTCTTTCACCTTTGCGGCCTCGGCAGAGCCCGGCACGATGCCCGCGAGGTTGTCGCCTAGCACACCGCCCAGCGCGGCGCGCGTGGCCTCGGCCCGCGATGCGTCGCCGCGCGCCTGTTCTTCGATCACGCGCTCGAGCAGGCTTTCGACAAAGGTCACGCCGCTGGCCTTGATCGCCTGCAGGTCGCAAGGTGCGAGCAGCCAGGGCTTGGATTCGTCGCGCGCCGTTGCATCGCTGTTGGCGATGGCGTCGTCAAGCGAGGCGATGCGCGGCGCCTGGCCGCCCTGCAGCGCGCGCCGCACCGCATCGGACGGCGGCTCCTTGGCTTCGAGCAGGTCGCTCATCGTGGGCGCGAGCTTGGAAAGGTCGTGCAGCCCGCCCTCATGGACGGCCACCAGCACCGGCCCGACGCCGGGTTGCCAGAGGCGGCCGACCAGCGTGGCACGCGCGGCGTCTTGCGGGAGGCTCGAGGAGGTGTCGAGGTTCAATGGCATAGGAGTTGTCTCTCTTGGGTTTGTCGGTAGATGGGTGATCGTAGCGCCATGCTTTGATGCAAGAATGCGGCGCGTCAGGCGCCGGGCTGCGTTTGAGACGCCGTGAAGGCAGCAACCGCCATTGCCCGTTCGCGCTTCGCCACACGTTATAAGAATTCAAGATGAACGCTGTCCTTCGCTTCCTCTCCTCGGCCGGTGCGGCCGCGGCAATCCTCCTGCTGCCCGGCTTGGCGGCGGCGGCCTATCCGTGCAACGGCTCGCCAGGCGAGCGGCGTGTGGGCATGGCAGGCGGCTCTCACGGCGTCGGCCCGTTCCCGCTCTGCGTTGCGGGCCCCGCGCCCGCGCCGAGCGCTCCACGCGACGCCTATGCCGCATCGGTCGACACCACGTCCTTCTATGACGCGGAGATGGAGCGGATGGTCCGCAGCATCAAGGCGCAGCACAACGCGGTCGTTACTGAAAAGGCGCGAATGGCCGCGATCGAGGAGAAGATGGCGCGCGATCCGGCGTTCAAGCGAATGTACTTGGGCGGGTGGGAGGTCTTCCGGGTCGATCCGAAGGCAAGGCCCGGCAAGACCTGCACCGCCGCCTGGAAGAAACAGGGGCAGCTGGTGAGCATCTCGGGGCCAGGCCCCCAACATGACGGCGGAATGCTGACCTTCTGGGGCGCGGATATTCCGCAGCCGGCGGATATCCAGACGATCACGGTCACGATGAAACAGTCGCGCTATCCGGCACAAACAGTGAAAGCGGTCAACTACTCAATGCCGGGACTTCGTTTCGGAGCCATCGCGCTCACAGTGCCCGACATCGACAAGGCCATCGATACGATGCTCGATGTCGAGCATTTCGAACTGCTGATCGACGGCAGGACTGTTTCCAACATTGGATGGAACGGCGGGCATGACGCGCGCGAAAAACTGCGCCAGTGCGTTCGTGCCGGATAGGCGTCCCGCGCGCTTCTCATGGAGCAAGACTGACTACAGCCCTCGTCTCGGCGCTTTTTGCAGCAGTTCCGAAAGCTGTGCCTTCCACCACGTTGCCTGCCCTGTGGTTCCGTGCCCGGTCGTCCGGTCACTGGCGGGGATCAAGTAGTAGCTGCCATTTTTCACGCGCTTCATCTCACGTTCCATGATGCCGGTCTCGGGCGGGTTGCGTTCATCATCGGCTGCATTGATGGCAAGCACGGCAGCCTGAATGCGCTCCAGCCCGGGTGACGGGTTGTAGTCGGCGGACGCTTCCCATTGGTAGAGGATGTCGTTTGCGTCCGCGGCAAAAGGTGCACTCAGGCGCGTCTCCAGCAGCTTGTCGGCCTGGGCGCGCGTCGGCACGGCCTTGTACATCGCCAGGTTGCCGCCGTTGGTGGCCGTGGCGAAGAACACGGAGGCAAACTGCGCGCTGCGAGGCTGGACGGTGTAGTTGCCGTTATTCCACTCCGGATCCCTGCGGATGGACTCCGTCAGCAGCCGTCGCATCATCCAGTTGCGGCTGGACATCTCGGTGGGCTGGCACGCCATCGGCACCAGCGCGTCCATGGCGTTCGGGTACTTCACGCCCCACATCCACGCGTGCATGCCCCCCATTGAATTGCCGACGATCGCCCGGAGGTGCTTGACGCCGAGGTGCTCGGTCACGAGCCGGTACTGCGCGTCCACCATGTCGTCGTAGTTGTAGTGGGGAAATTTGGCACGCAGGCCATCGGAGGGCCGGGCCGACTTGCCGGTTCCCAGACCGTCGGGAATGATGATGTAGTAGCGGGTGGCGTCCAGCGGCTGGCCCACGCCGAACAGCTCGCCGGCAAATGCGGGTGTCAGCATGCTTGCTGCCGAGCCGGTGGTTCCATGCAGGATCAGCACCGGCTCGCCGCTGGGCGCGCCAATGGTGACGTAGTTCAGGCGCAGTTCCGGCATGACCTGGCCGGTGTGAAAGCGAAAGTCCTTCGCGATCCAGCTGCCCTCCTTGGGCGGCGGGTAGTCGGCGGCGCTGCTCGTCAACGCGAGCATCGCGAGGCAGGAGTACAAGGCGGCCCGCATGGCGAACCGGTTGAACTGCGGATTGGCGGGCATGCGTTGTCTCCTGTGGTTTGAACGCAATTTACCGCGAAAGCCACCTCTGCCGCGCGGTGGAGGCGTCGGCCGTCGCCGCCGCCCGGGCGAATTCAACCGGCTGTGTACGGCATCTCGGGCACCTGCATGTGGAAGCTGGCATTGAGCATGTTCCACGAGCGAATGGCGCAGACCGCGAACGTGAGGTCCGCGATCTGCGCATCGCTGAAGTGCCGCTTCACGGCCTCGAAGTCCGCGTCGCTGGGTGTGCGCTGCGGCACCGCATTGACGGCCTCCGCCCAGTTGAACGCGGCGCGCTCGGCTTCGCTGAAAAAGCGCGCCGCCTCGCGCCAACCGGCGACAGCGTTGACATGGCGTGGGTCCATGCCCTGCTTGATCAGGTCGGCCCAGTGCATGTCGATGCAAAAAGCGCAGCCGTTGATCTGGCTGATGCGCAAGTTCACCAATTCACGCAGGCGCTTGTCCAGCGTGCTGCCGGCGGCGTGCGAAAACTGGGCACCGGCGCGTGCTGCGGCGGGCGCGAGCGCGTGATAGTCGAGTCGGGCTGAGGACATTGTGAGCTCCTTGTAGCTTGAGGGTTGGGGGAATCACCTCTTAGACGCGCGGGCACATTGTTTTGTGACAGGCGACGGCAATCTTGACGCAGGTCAAGAGTTTTTCCTGCGATCGCCCGGACATTGCCCCTTCGGATCGATTGCACGCAAGTGCGGCGATTCGATGGCTTTCCACAACTACAGACTCCACAAAAGAGACAAAGGAAAGGTTCTTGTCATGATCCCTCAGACCAGGGATGGCACGCCTTCGCGCGCAGCCATCGCAACCACCCCCCACGCGGCCGCCACGGCCACTACTCCCACCACCACCACTACCGCCCCGAGCAGTTCGTTGCGCTGGGTGCAGCTCGCACTGGGCATCGTCTGCATGGCGATGATCGCCAACGTCCAGTATGGCTGGACCCTGTTCGTCGCCCCGATGGAAGCCAAGCATCACTGGGGCCTGGGCGCGATCCAGATTGCCTTCTCGATCTTCGTCGTGGTGGAGACCTGGCTGGTGCCCGTCGAAGGCTGGCTTGTCGATCGCTTCGGCCCGCGCCCTGTTGTAGCCGCGGGCGCCGTGCTCGCCGCACTGGGCTGGATTCTCAATGCCTATGCCGACGGGCTGGCCATGCTCTACACGGCCGCCGTGATCTCCGGCATTGGCGCCGGTTGCGTCTACGGCACCTGCGTCGGCAACGCGCTGAAGTGGTTTCCTGACAAGCGCGGCCTGGCCGCGGGGCTCACGGCGGCCGGGTTCGGTGCCGGCGCGGCGCTCACCGTGATCCCGATTGCGAACATGATCCAGAGCACGGGCTACGAACACACCTTCGTGTACTTCGGCATCCTCCAGGGAGGCTGCATCTTCGTGCTCGCGATGTTCATGGCGAAGCCCTTCGCGCCCAAAGGCGTGGCCGCGCAAACCCGCCTGGTCATGACCAAGGTCGACTACACGCCCGCGCAGATGATGAAGACGCCCGTCTTCTGGCTCACCTATCTGCTGTTCGTGCTGGTGGCCGCCGGTGGACTGATGGCGACGGCAGAGATCGGCCCCATTGCGAAAGACTTTCACATCGACAAGTTGCCCATGCACTTTCTCGGCATGTCGATGCCGCTGCTGACCATGACGCTTGCCATCGACAACCTGGCGAACGGCTTCACCCGGCCGTTGTGCGGCTTCGTCTCGGACAGGATCGGCCGCGAGAACACGATGCTGCTGGTCTTCGTCGGCGAAGGGTTGGCGCTGCTCGGCTTGAAGCTGTACGGCCATGAACCTGCGGCCTTCATGACCTTTGCGGCGCTCGTGTTCCTGTTCTGGGGCGAGATCTACTCGATCTTTCCGGCATTGGTGGCCGACACCTTCGGCGGCAAGAATGCCGCTAGCAACGCCGGCACCATGTACACGGCCAAGGGCACCGCGTCGCTGTTCGTGCCGCTGGGCTCTGTACTCGCCGCGGGCGGCAACTGGGACCGCGTATTCCTGGTGGCTGCCGTCGTGTCGATCGGCGCCGGCATTGCAGCCAAGCTCCTCCTCGCGCCGATGCGCCGGAGGACGATCGAGGCGGGGAATGAGAGCTTGGGACGAAGGCGCTGATTGCTGTGCACCTCTGCGGTGAGAACGGCTACTTGCTTCTGCGGCAATCGCCAAGAGCGCTAAGCAGCGGCGCCGAGCAGCGCATCCGTGACGTCGTCCGCGAACCGATAGCGCTTCTCCCCGATCAGCACGATGTCCGAGCCGGTCGGGTCCGGCCGCGCAGGCGGCAGGCCATGTGCGCACAAGGCTCTTGCGCAGCCGGCCCAGTCGCCGCCTTCGACCGGTTCGTTGAGCGATGCCCAGGACAGGCTGCCGCAAACGTTGTCGCCGAAGCCGTGCAGCGTCCGCCAATCGGCGCCATGCTCCAGCAGAAAGTGCGTGAGCGCCGCATCGCCACGAAAAACAGCGTGGTTGAGCGCTGAGGCGTCGATGTCGCCACCGCGGACCTCGATCGGCCAACCGCACGTCACCATCGCCTTGACCGCGGCAACGCACCCCTGCGCAGCGAGTTCGGGGAGCATGCGCAGCCGGGCATCGTCAAGGGCGTCGATCACGCCCGGATGGGCCTCCTGAATTGCGCGAGCTGTTTCCGTGTCGCCGCTCGCGCAGGCAGCCACAAAGGCTTCAGCCATTGCAAGCGGCTCACGGTCCGCGCCTGCACGCTCCAGGAGCGCGGCAACCTCGGCTTGCCCGAAGCGAAGCGCCAGTGTGCGGGCCGGAACGCCATCCGGTGTGCACGCGTCCGCCTTCGCGCCGGCCGCAAGCAGGGCCTGGACATGAGCAGGCGAGCGGCGGCGGCGGATCGCCCACAGCAGCGGCGATCCCCAATCGGATGTCGGCGGACCCAGCGGTGGCTCGTTGGGATCGCCACCGTGATCGAGCAGCAGTTGCAATACGCTGGCGTCGTCGAGATCGAGCGCGCGATACATCGCGTTCGAACCGGTAATCCGCGCGCCGGCATCGAGCAGCAGCTTGGTGCACGCGGGCGCTTCGAGTGAGTGATAGAGAGACTCGCCGTCGTTCGGATCGGCACCAGCCTCGAGCAGAAGCCGGGTCAGCTCCGGATCGAAAGCCTTGCCCGCGGCGCCGTAGAGCGCCGACAGCCGCTCGGTGGCCGAAGGCGCCTCGAGCGAAGCCGGAGGCCAACGGTTGCCGACGGACTGGCCGGGCGACGCGCCGGCGGCCAGCAGGAAACTCGCGCAACTGCGCAACCGCTCTCGAAAGCCGGGCCGGCTCGCCAGTCCTGAATGGGTGACTGCCACCAGCGGAGGCAGCCGCAGCGGCCCACCCTCGCGGTGGACCCATGCGGGATCCTGCAATGTCGCGCGACGCAGGCCAGCCTCGTCCCCGACAGCACAAGCCAGGTACGGATCGTCGCCGGGCAGCGCGGGGTTCTCGATGAGCAACCGTT